>CANJQN010000047.1 GCA_947476465.1 Comamonadaceae bacterium
AGGCGCGGGTGGGGCCGGCAGGCGGAGGGACCCGTCGGTCCGTGCGCGGGAGCGCACTGGACCATCGGGAGGAGCCTGCCGGCCCCGCCCGTGCAGCGCGCTTGGCCGGAGAAAGATCTCCTCCGAGCGAGAACGCGCCGCGCACCTTGGGCGGGCACGCTCCCCCCTGGACCCTTCGGGTCTTTTAAGGGAACCATCCGCATGCCCGCCCAAGGCACGCAGCGCTGCTGGTGCGCGGAAGGTTTCGCGCCGGCGCCCGGGCCTCCTACCAGGCCACCGCGGAACTGGCTTTGCCAGGCCGCTGGTGGCGCCCCCTGGGGGGAGGTGGCTACACGAAGTGAGCCGCTTCGGGGGGGGTCAGATCCTCCATTTTTCCAGCAGACGCTGGGGGCCCATGCTGTCGTAGCTCTCGAAGGGCTGATGGATCCAGGGGTTGGTCGGCAGAAATTCGACCGAGTAGTCGGGTTGGAACTTCGACAAACCCTTGGTCCAGATGACCGCGGTGCGCAGCTCAGTGATGGGCGGATAGTTGTTGCGCAGCAGCTCGACCACCCTGTTCAGCGTCAAGCCGGAATCGGCCAGGTCGTCGACCAGCAGGACGCGCCCGGCGATCTCGCCCTTGGGTGTGGTGATGTAGCGCGCGATGTCGAGCAGGCCCTGCACCGTGCCGGCTTCGGCCCGGTATGAGCTGGTGGACATGATCGCCAGCGGCTTGTCGAAGATGCGGCTCAAGATGTCGCCGGGGCGCATGCCGCCCCGGGCCAGGCACAGGATGGTGTCGAACGCCCAACCCGACTGGTGCACTTTGATCGCGAGTTTCTCGATCAGGTTGTGGTACTCGTCGTAGCTCACGTACAGGTGCTTGCCGTCTTCGGTCAACATGCGCGGACTCCTAGGTCGGATGGTTCGGATTCAGGCCAGGTAGGGGTGGCGCTGCATGATCGTGTGGTCACGGTCTGGGCTGGTCGAGATGATATCGATCGGCACGCCGGTGACATGCTCGATGCGCTGCAGGTACAGCCGGGCGTTGATCGGCAGCTTGTCGTACTGCGTCACACCCACCGTGCTCTGGGTCCAGCCAGGAAGCGTTTCGTAGATGGGCTTGCAGCGCTCGATCTCGTCGGCACCCATGGGCAGGATATCGATCTGCTCGCCATCGAGCTCGTAGCCGGTGCACAGCTTGAGCTCGTCGATGCCGTCGAGCACGTCGAGCTTGGTGATGCACAGCCCCGACAGGCCGTTGACCTGGGCGCTGCGCTTGAGCAGCGCGGCGTCGAACCAGCCGCAGCGGCGCGAACGGCCTGTGGTCACGCCTTTTTCGGCGCCGACGGTGGACAGGTGATAGCCCACCGTGCCCGGCGTTTCCCAATCGAGCTCGGTGGGAAACGGGCCACCGCCCACGCGGGTGCAGTAGGCCTTGGTGATGCCCAGGATGTAGTGCAGCATGCGCGGCCCTACGCCGGCGCCGGCGGCGGCATTGCCGGCGACGCAGTTGCTGGAGGTCACGTACGGATAAGTGCCGTGGTCGACATCGAGCAAGGTGCCCTGCGCGCCTTCGAACAGCAGGTTGTCGCCGCGCAGATGCGCCTCGTTGAGCTCGCGCGAGACGTCGGCCATCATGGGCTTGAGCTGCTCGCCCAGGCGCAGGGCATCGTCGAGGGTCTGCTGGAAATCGATCGCCGGCGCGTGCAAAAAGGTGGTGAGCATATGGTTGTGCAGCTCCAGCACGGTCTTGAGCCTTGCGGCGAAGCGCGCCGGGTGCTTGAGGTCTTGCACGCGCAGCGCGCGCCGGGCGACCTTGTCCTCATAGGCCGGGCCGATGCCGCGGCCGGTGGTGCCGATCTTCTCGGTGCCGCCTGCCTCGCGCAAGGATTCGCGGGCGATGTCGACCGCCGCGTGGTAGGGCAGGATCAGCGGGCAGGCCTCGCTGATGCGAAGCCGCGAGCGCACCTCGACACCGGCTTTTTCCAGGCCCTCGATTTCCTCGAACAGCTTGGCCGGCGATAGCACCACGCCATTGCCGATGTAGCACTTGACGCCCGGGCGCATGATGCCCGAGGGAATCAGGTGCAGCGCCGTCTTGACGCCGTTGATCACCAGCGTATGGCCGGCGTTGTGGCCGCCCTGGAAGCGCACCACGCCCTGGGCCAGCTCGGTCAGCCAGTCGACCAGCTTGCCCTTGCCTTCGTCGCCCCACTGGGTGCCGACCACCACCACGTTGCGACCAGTTGTCTTGTTCATCAGGGAAACTCTCGGGAGAAAAATTCAGAGGGCGCGAACGGCCCACACGCCATCTTGGCGGGCGAGCTCACGGTCGCAGTGGAACTCGTCCACCTCGCTCTCGTGGCCCGGCAAGACGCACACCACGGTCTGGCCCTGGCGGCGCAATTGCGCGATGGCCGAACGCAGGGCGGGCTCTTCGCCCCAGGGGGCGCGGATGGCGGCCTTCGGGGGCCGCTTGGCGACAACGCCGACCAGCTCTTTCACGTCGAGGCTGAAGCCGGCCGCCGGCCGGTTGCGGCCGAACACCGCGCCGACTTCGTCGTAGCGGCCGCCGCGCACCAGCGCGTCGCTGCCGCCGGGTGTGTAAACACCAAAGCGCACACCGCTGTAGTAGGCATAGCCGCGCAGGTCGGCCAGGTCGAAGCTGACCCGCGCGCCCTCGACATGCCCGGCCAGCCAGGCCATGCTGGCAAGCGCCTCGCGCACCCGGGGATGGTCAGGCAGGGCCTTGGCGGCCTCGGACAGCACCGAGAGATCGCCGTAGAGCGTGGGCAAGGTCGCCAGGGCCTCGCGCGAGGCGGCTGGGAAATCGCGGGTGAGCACAGCCAGTTCGGAGGTGTCCTTGGCCGCCAGGGCGGCATGGATGCGCGCCGTACGGGGGGCATCGCAGGGGCAAGCTTCGAGCAGGGCACGTACGATGCGGGCATCGGCCATGTCGACGATGAGGCCGCGCACCTGCGTGGCATTGAGGCAGTCGAGCGCCAAAGTCAGCGCCTCAAGGTCGGCCTCAAGACCTGCATGGCCGTAGATCTCGGCGCCGAACTGCAGCGGCTCACGCGTGGCGTGCGGGCGGTCGGGGCGAGTGTGCAGCACCGGCCCGCAGTAGCAAAGGCGGGTGACGCCAGGGCGGTTGAGGAGGTGGGCGTCGATGCGAGCCACCTGCGGCGTGGTGTCGGCGCGCAGCCCCATCATGCGGCCCGACAGCTGGTCCACCAGCTTGAAGGTCTGCAGGTCAAGGGCTTCGCCGGTGCCCGTGAGCAACGACTCCAGATGCTCCAACAGCGGCGCGATCACCAGCTCGTAGCCATAGCCACGGGCGGTGTCGAGCAGCTCTCGGCGCAGCTCTTCGATGTGCCGGGCCTCGGAGGGCAGAACATCGGCGATGTGATCCGGCAGGACCCAGGCGGACATGGAAATGCAGGGCTGTTAAAAAAGGTATTTTACCGGCCAGCGCGACCGGGATCGCGGGCACACCTCAAGACGGGAGCCGGCGAGCAGTGTCCGGCTCAGCGGCCACCGCGGAACCTGCTTTGCCGGGCTGCTGGTGGCGCCCCCTTGAGGGGGCCCGGCTACACGCAGTGAGCGGCTTCGGGGGTGGGGCTATCAATAAAGGAACCAGAGCAGGACCAGGCCAAGCACGACGCTGCACATGCCGAAAAAACGCAGCTGACCGTCGCGCAGGGACATGATCCGCTCGAAGGTGGCACGCCAGCCTCGCGGCGCCAACAGCGGAAACAAGCCCTCGAACACCAGCATCAGGGCGAGCGCCGCCCAGATCAGGTCGCTGTCCAAGGCAAAAGCCTACCGGCTATTGGCGGGCGGCGCGGCGGCGGCGCCGCCGGTGATGCTGGCGCCACCACCACGGAAAGCGCGGAAGAACTCGGTGTTCGACGGATCGACCACCATCACGTCGCTGCGCTTGCCGAAGCTGGACTTGTAGGCCTCGAGGCTACGGTAGAACTGGGCAAACTGCGGGTCGCGTCCGAAGGCGTCGGCGTAAAGGGCCGCGGCGCGGGCATCGCCCTCGCCCTTGACTCGCTGGGCATCGCGGTAGGCATTGGCAATGGTGATCTCGCGCTGGCGGTCGGCGTCGGCGCGGATCTTCTCGCCTTCGGCGCCGCCGGTCGAGCGCAGCTCGTTGGCCACGCGGTTGCGCTCGGCCTGCATGCGGCGGTAGACCGACTCGGTGATGGCCTCGACATAGTCGGCGCGCGTCATTCGCACATCGACCACCTCGACCCCCCAGGGCTTGGCCCCGGTGACGACCTCCTGCACCTCGCGCTTGACCTCGCTCATGATCTGCTCGCGGCCGGTGGACAACAGCTCGCGCACGGTGCGGCGGTTGATCTCCTCCTGGAAGGCATTGCGCACGACCCGGTTGAGCTGGAGCGCGCCGGCCTGTTCGTCCAGGCCGACGCTGCGGATGTACTGCATGGGATCTGAGATGCGCCAGCGCACGAACCAGTCGATGACCACGCGCTGCTTCTCGGCGGTGAGCATGGGCTCGGGGTCCATGCTTTCGAGGGTGAGCAGGCGCTTGTCGATGTAGCTCACGTTCTGGAACGGCGGCGGCAGCTTGAAGTGCAGGCCGGGCTGGGTGATGACCTCGCGGATCTGGCCCAGGGCATAAACCACGCCGAACTGGCGTTGGTCGACGACGAAGAGCATGGAACTGGCCAGTGCCAAAAGCACCAGCAGCGAGGAAGCGATGAGTCCGATTTTGTTCATTGGTATGGTTCCCGCTCTGGTCAGCGCGCCTCGCGCTCGCGGCCGCGCACGTTCTCGCGGGTGCGGGCGTCACCGGGCGGCAAGGTCGCCGCGCCGCTGCCGGCCACCGCCGGCGGCACGACCGCCGCCGCTGGATCGATGGCGGCAACACCGCCCTGCGCCGCCGCCTGCGCGATGAGCCGGTCGATCGGCAGGTACAGCAGGCTGGATCCCTGGCGCGAGTCGACCAGCACCTTGGTCACGTTGGTATAGATCTGCTGCATGGCATCGGTGTACATGCGGTCGCGGGTCACCTGTGGGGCACGCTGGTATTCGGTCAGGACCGAGCGGAAGCGCTGGGCATCGCCTTCGGCCTGCGCCACGATACGGGCCTTGTAGCCCTGCGCCTCCTCGGTCAGCCGCGAGGCGGCGCCGATGGCGCGGGGCACCACATCGTTGGCATAGGCCTGGGCCTCGTTCTTGGCGCGTTCGCGCTCCTGACCGGCCTTGAGCACGTCATCGAAGGCGGCCTGCACCTGCTCGGGCGGACGCACCCCACCCTGCTGGAGGTTGATGGCCACCACATCGACGCCAACGTTGTAACGGTCGAGCATGGTCTGCATCAGCGTGCGCACGCGCGGGGCGATCTGGTCGCGCTCATCGGACAGGGCCGAATCCATGCGCATGCTGCCCACCACTTCACGCACGGCCGACTCGGCCACGTTGACCAGGGCGTCGACGGGATTGCGGCTGATGAACAGCCAGGCGCGCGCGTCTTTCAGTCGGTACTGGACGGCGAACTTGATCTCGACGATGTTCTCGTCCTGGGTAAGCATGGCCGACTCGCGAAGGCCGGTGGCCCGCACCAGCATGTCACGCCCGATGTCGACCGAGCGGATCTGGGTGACCACGACGGTCTCGTGCCGCTGGATCGGCCAGGGCAGCCGCCAGTTGAAGCCGGCGCCGACGGTGGACTGGTAACGGCCGAACTGGGTGATGACGGCCTGTTGGCCTTCCTGGACGATGAAAAAGCCAGTCCCCAGCCAGATGAGTGCAACGATGGCCGCGATCAGACCCGCGCCAAGGCCCGCACTCTTCATGTCGGGCTGGAAGCCGCCACCACCGCCACCACCATTGCCACCGTTGCCGCTACCACGGCCACGGCGGCCGCCGAACAGTCCGCCAAGCTTGCGGTTGAAGTCGCGCCAGAGCTCATCCAGATCGGGCGGGCCTTGGTTGGGCCCGCGCGGCGGGCCACCACCGCCCTGTTCGGGCTTGTTGTTGTCCGTGCGCGTGTCGTCCCCGCGGCCCCACCGGGGATCGTTCAGGTTGAACATGCCTCGCAAGCGGCGGCGCCATCCATCGGCCAAACTGGGAAATCTCAGGTTCATGCGCTACTCGTCACTTTCTTTCTTGATGTCTCGCATTGTGCCCAATCAGACAGCTGCCCGACGCATGTGCGGGTTTTCAGGGCGCGCACCGGTGCCGCGCGCCTGCGCCTGCCGGGCCAGCGCCTGGCGCAGCGCGGCAAGGCCCTCGCCGCCTCGGGCGCTGACAAACAGGCGTGGCACGGAACGCCCGTCGAGCTCGAAGGTGTCGGCACTGTGCAGCGGCCGCTGGGAGGGCTCGAGTGCGTCGATCTTGTTGAACACCAGCAGCTGCGGCACATCGCCCGCGCCGATCTCCTGGAGCACCTGCTGGACCTGCGCGATCTGCTCGGGGAAGTCGGGGTTGGCGGCGTCCACCACGTGCAGCAGCAGGTCGGCGTCGACCGCCTCCTGCAAGGTGGCCTGGAAGGCGTCGATCAGCCCGTGTGGCAGATCGCGGATGAAGCCCACGGTGTCGGACAGCGACGCCGTGCGTCCGACGTCATGTCCCCCTTGCGGCTCGTCCTGGGACGCGTCTTGCGCGGGCCCCAGATACAGCTGGCGCGTGGTGGTGTCCAGGGTGGCAAACAGCTGGTCGGCCGCGTAGGCGCGGGCCTTGACCAGGGCATTGAACAGCGTGGACTTGCCCGTGTTGGTGTAGCCCACCAGCGAGATGTTGAAGGCGCCCTGGCGCTCGCGCTGGCGCCGCTGCGTGCCGCGCTGGCGTTTGACCTTCTCCAGCCGCTCGCGGGTGCGCTTGATGGACTCGCCGATCATGCGGCGATCGAGTTCGATCTGCTTTTCGCCCGGACCGCCGCGCACACCGGCGCCGCCGGTCTGGCGTTCCAGGTGGGACCAGCGGCGCACCAGCCGCGTGCTCACGTACTGAAGCCGCGCCAGCTCGACCTGCAGCTTGCCCTCATGGCTGCGGGCGCGCTGGGCGAAGATTTCAAGAATGAGCATGGTGCGGTCGTTGACCGGCAGGCCCAGGTGCCGCTCAAGGTTGCGCTGTTGCGCAGGGCTGAGAGACTGGTCGAACAGGACTTCGACCGCGCCAGTCTGCTCGGCCAGCGCCTTAATCTCGTCGGCCTTGCCGCTGCCGATGAACAGCGCCGCGTCGGGCGCCTTGCGCTTGCAGGTGACACGGGCCACCGGCCGCATGCCGGCGGTCTGGGCAAGCAGGCCGAGTTCCTCGAGTGCCTGATCAAAGTGAGGCGTGCCCAAGTCGACCCCGACCAGCAGGACCAGGGGGACGGAGTGTTGAGTGGATTCTTGCAAGGTGGATGCCCGGATTCGTTGTCAGAACCCGGGCGGCGCAGCGGGCGCCCCGCGTGCACGATCAGGCAGCGAGCGTCTCGGTGCTTTCGGCCGTGGAGAAGGTCACGGCGCGCCCGGGAACAATGGTGGAAATGGCGTGCTTGTAGACCATCTGGGTCACGGTATTGCGAAGCAGCACGACGTATTGGTCAAAGGATTCGATCTGCCCCTGAAGCTTGATCCCGTTGACCAGGTAGATGGACACGGGCACGTGCTCGCGTCGCAACGTGTTGAGGAAGGGGTCTTGTAGAAGTTGCCCTTTATTGCTCACGATATTCTCCGTGTTGATCGGAAGTTTTTTGGATTTTGCACCTTACCACAGCAAAACGGCAGCGCAAATAGGCCGGTGGTCATAGCCTGCACATGCGCGCGGACACCCGCCTCTTCAAGGGGCATGGGAGCCCCGATCCGGTGAAAAGCGCGCCAGATTCGCGTGCTAACCCTTGTCGGCGTACGGATTGGTGGAGGTCTTCATCTCGATGCGAAGCGGTGTGCCGATGAGGTTGAACTCCTTGCGGAATCGCCCTTCGAGAAATCGCTTGTAGGCATCGGTCACGTGTTCGAGCGAGTTGCCATGAACCACGATGACCGGCGGGTTCATTCCGCCCTGGTGCGCGTAGCGCAGCTTGGGACGGAACATGCCGGCCCGCTTGGGCGACTGGAACTGAACCGCTTCGAGCAGCAGCCGCGTGAGCACCGGCGTGGACATCTTGCAGTTGGCCGACTTGTAGGCCAGGGAAATCGAGGCCCACACAGGGCCCAGGCCCTGGCGCTTTTTGGCCGAGATGAAGTGCATGGCGGCGAATTTGAGGAACGCCAGGCGCGTTTCGATCTGCCGCTGAACCTGCTCACGCTCGTAGGCGTCGACCGCATCCCACTTGTTGATCGCGATCACCACAGCGCGGCCGCTCTCCAGGATGTAACCGGCGATGTGGGCGTCCTGGTCGGTCACGCCCTGGGTGGCGTCCAGCAGCAGCAGCACCACATTGGCCGACTCGATCGCCTGCAGTGTCTTGACGACCGAGAATTTCTCGATGGCCTCGAACACGCGGCCCTTGCGCCGCAGGCCAGCGGTGTCGATCAGTTCGTACTTCTGGCCGGCGCGCTCGAAGGGCACGGTGATGGCGTCGCGGGTGGTGCCGGGCAGGTCGAAGGCAACCAGCCGCTCCTCGCCCAACCAGGTGTTGATCAAGGTCGACTTGCCGACGTTGGGACGGCCGGCCACGGCCAGCTTGATGGTGCCAGGCTCGGTCTGCTCCTGGTCGTCGTCATCGGGTTCGGGCAGGTTCAGCTGCGCGAAGGCCTGCTCGACCAGGCTGCGGATGCCCTCGCCGTGCGCGGCGGACACCGGCAGCACTTCGCCGCCCAGCCCGAGCTCGTAGAACTCGGCCAACTGGGCGCCCTCGGTCATGCCCTCGGCTTTGTTGGCCACCAGAACTGTGGGCTTGCCCAGCTTGCGCAGGTAATTGGCGATGTCATGGTCTTGCGCCGACAGGCCGCCGCGCGCGTCAACGATGAAGGCGACCACGTCGGCCTCGGCCACCGCCTGGCGCGTCTGCTTGGCCATCTCGACATAGATACCGCTCTCAGCCGTGGGCTCGAAACCACCGGTGTCGATGACGATGAACTCGTACTTGCCTTGCTTGGCGTTGCCGTAATGACGGTCACGCGTGAGCCCCGCGAAGTCGGCGACGATGGCGTCGCGCGACTTGGTGAGCCGATTGAACAGGGTGGACTTGCCGACGTTGGGTCGGCCCACGAGGGCGAGAACGGGTTTCAATGCGCGGATTTCACTGCGGGACGAACCCGAACACGCCGCCACCGCGGGTGACCACCACCAGCGTATTGCCCGCCAGCACGGGCGCGGCGGCAATGGCCGTGCCGTCGGTGGACAGCCGATTGACAAGGCTGCCGTCTTCGCGTGAGAGCAGGTGAACAAAACCATTGCCGTCGCCGACGGCCACGGAGCGGCCCACCAGCAGGGGCGCCGTGAGGATGCGCCATTGCAGCGAGGTGTTGACCCAGCCCTGCTCGCCGCTCTCGCGGCGCCAGGCGATCAGCCGGCCGTCGGACTCGGCGCCGAACAGCTGGCGCTCGTCACCGCTGACGCCCTGCGCGCCATTGGCCGGGCGGGTCCAGGCGACGGTGCCGCGGGCGGTGTCGACGCAACCCACGGCGGCCTGGAAGGCGCGGGCGCAGACGGAGTCGCCCACGCGGCTGACGCTGCCGACCAGATCGACCAGTCGCTCGACATCGTTGGTGCCACGCGAGGTGGCAATGGGCGCGTCCCAGCGCACGCTGCCGTTCAGAGGGTTGAATCCGGTCAGGCGGCCGCCCTGCCCCGCCACCAGCATGTCGCCCACGGGCAGCAGTACACCGCCCTGGCGCAGCACCAGCGGCTCGCCCGGGCGCTGCTGCTGCCACAGCCTGCGGCCGGTGGTGCCGTCATGCGCACTGACCGAGCGGTCGCCGCCCAGCACAAACACGCGGCCACCGGCCACCAGGGGCGCGGTATACGCCTGGGCCGCAAGCTTGTGGCGCCAGAGCACCTGGCCCTGCGAGAGGGCCACCAATTCGTTGTCACGTGTGACCACAGCCGTCGTCTTGCCGTCGCTGCCGACGCCGGCCGTCAACGCACGGCCCACGCCGGCGCGCCAGGCTTCGCGTCCGGTCGCCGAGTTGAAGGCGACGACGGTGCCATCGGCGCTGGCCACGGTGACGAGTTCGGGCGAGGCGTGCACCGACAGCGGGAAATCGACCGAGCCGATTCGGGCCGACCAGGCCTGTTGCACCCCGATCAGCGCCGGATTGGGCGCGAGTTCGGCGGGCTGCACACGCGCTGGCCGGCCGCCCAGGAAGCTGGGCATCAGAGAGCATCCGCTCAGCACGGTGGCCAGCAAGGCGGCGGCGGCCAGGCCGCGCAGCGGCAGGTGCGCAAGCCGCTTCATGACTTGGCCGCTCCGGCCGCAGCCTTGGCGGGCGTGGGCTCGCCGCCCAAAGCCGCGAGCTTGATCTCGACCAGCCGGCGGTACTCGCCCTGGTCACCCAGGCCGTCGAGTGCCTTCTGGTATTCGGCGCGCGCCTGGCCCGCCTTGCCCTGCAGTGTGAGGATGTCGCCACGGCGGTCAGCCGCCAGTGGCTCGAAGGAGGCTGGAAACTTGACCGACAGCTGCTTGAGCGCATCGTCGTAGGACTTGGTGTCGGCCAGCAGGGCCGCCAGCCGCAAGCGGGCCAGCGCCTGGTAGCCCTCGTCGGAAGACTTGTCAACGACCCAGGCGAGTGCCGCGCGGGCCTCGTCGTCCTTGCCGTTGTCCTGCAAGGCCTTGGCTGCCAGCAAGCCGGCCTGCTGTGCATAGGCCGTGCGGCCGTACTGGTCGCGTACGTCGGTCAGGGCCCGCTGCACTTGCGGCAGATCCTTGGCCTTGACGGCGCGCTCGACCGCGTCGTACAGGGCGGAAGCCTGGTCGGCCTGGCGGCGCTGCCACCAGTTCCAGCCGTTGTAGGCCGCGATCGTGCCGAACACGACGATCAGCACCCAGGTGATCAGGTTGCCGTACTTGTTCCAGAAGTGCTTGATTTGCGCAAGCTGCTCCTGTTCTTCGAGATCGAGGTGTTGTGCCATGGGGTATGAGAAATCTGTGGACGATTGTAGTGAGCCGTGGCCCCGATCAGGCGCGCAGCCGGGGCGCCCACGCCGCGGCCTGTTCCAGCGGCAACCGCTCCTGGGTGCCCTGGCCGTCGCGCAATGACTTGACGGTGACCTCGCCCGCCGCGAGTTCTTCGCCACCGAAGATCAGCGCATGCCGGGCGCCGCTACCATCGGCCTTCTTGAACTGCGACTTCATGCTGCCCTGCCCGGCTTGGGTGCTGGCGTGCATCTGGACGCTGACGCCTGCGTCGCGCAGCACCCGCAAGGTGCGCAGCACCTGGGGGATGGCCGAAGCGTCGGGAACGATGGCGTAGCAGTCGGGCGACGGCGGCGGTACGTCGGCGCCCTGCTGGCGCAGCAGCTCCAGCACCCGTTCGACCCCCAGGGCCCAGCCGACCGCCGGCGCCGGCTTGCCGCCGATCTGGCCGATCAGGTAGTCATAACGGCCGCCCGCGCAGATGGTGCCCTGCGACCCCAGCCGGTCGGTGACGAACTCGAACACCGTGAGGTTGTAGTAGTCCATGCCGCGCACCAGCCGCGGGTTGATACGGTAGGCAATGCCATTGGCCTCGAGCATGGCCTTGACGCCATTGAAGTGCGCCAGAGACGCCTCGCCCAGGAAGTCGATCAGGGGCGGCGCACCTTCGACCATGGCCTGCATGGCCGGGTTCTTGGTGTCCAGGATGCGCAGCGGATTGGTGTGCAGGCGGCGCCGGGCTTCCTCGTCGAGCAGATCCGAGTGACGCTCGAGGTAGGCGATGAGCTTGGCGCGGTGCTGGCGGCGTTCGTCCGGCTGGCCCAGACTGTTGATCTCCAGGCGCACATCGGCCAGGCCCAGCTCGCGCCACAGCGCGTCGGCCAGCACGATGATCTCGGCGTCGACATCGGGGCCGGGAAAGCCCAGGGCCTCGGCGCCGATCTGGTGGAACTGGCGGTAGCGCCCGCGCTGCGGCCGCTCGTGGCGGAACATGGGCCCCATGTAGTACAGGCGCTTGCCGCCGTCGTACAGCATCGAATGCTCGACCACCGCGCGCACCACGCCGGCGGTGTTCTCGGGCCGCAGCGTGAGCTGTTCGCCGTTGAGCCGGTCTTCGAAGGAGTACATCTCCTTTTCGACGATGTCGGTGACCTCGCCGAGGCTGCGCACGAACAGCGCCGTGGGCTCGACGATGGGCGTGCGGATGTTGCGGTAGGCGTGACGGACCATCAGCGAACGGATTTTGTCCTCCAGCCATTCCCATTGGGCGGAGAGCGGCGGCAAGATGTCGTTCATGCCCTTGACGGCGGCCAGGGCCGGCGCCGCGCCAGCGTTGTTGTTCTTCTCGGTCATGTGCGAAGGGTCAGGCGGTCTCGGCCGCCGTTTGGGGTTGCCCGAACCGCTTTTCGATGTAGTTCTCGACGATGAGCTGGAACTCGGCGGCGATGTTGCCCCCGCGCAGGGTCAGCGCCTTCTCGCCATCGATGAAGACGGGCGCCGCCGGCGCCTCACCGGTGCCGGGCAGGCTGATGCCCAGGTCCGCATGCTTGCTCTCGCCCGGGCCGTTGACGATGCAGCCCATCACGGCGACCTTCATCTCCTCGACGCCAGGATAGCGCTCGCGCCATACCGGCATCTGCGCGCGCAGGAAGTCGTCGATCTGCTTGGCCAGCTCCTGGAAGGTGGTGCTGGTGGTGCGCCCGCAGCCGGGGCAGGCGGTGACGCTGGGCACGAAGTAGCGCAGGCCCAGGGCCTGCAGGATCTCGGAGGCGATCACCACCTCTTGGGTACGCGGCTGCCCAGGCTGCGGGGTGAGCGACACGCGGATGGTGTCGCCGATGCCCTCTTGCAGCAGGATGCCCATGGCCACGCTGGAGGCCACGGTGCCCTTGGTCCCCATCCCGGCTTCTGTGAGGCCCAGGTGAAGCGGGTAGTCGCAGCGGCGGGCGAGCTCACGGTAGACGGAAATGAGGTCCTGGACACCGCTGACCTTGCACGACAGCAAGACCTGGTCGGCATCCATCCCCAGCTCCTGGGCCAGGCGGGCAGAGTCGATCGCCGAGGTGATCAGCGCCTCATACATGACCGCCTTGGCGTCCCAGGGCGGGGTGCGGCGGCTGTTGTCGTCCATCAGCTGGGCGAGCAGTTCCTGGTCGAGGCTGCCCCAATTGACCCCGATGCGCACCGGCTTGTTCCAGCGCAGCGCCGCTTCGATCATCTGGGCGAACTGGCGGTCGTGCTTGTCGCCCTTGCCCACGTTTCCGGGGTTGATGCGGTACTTGGACAGCGCCTGCGCGCAGTCGGGATAGTCGGTCAGCAGGCGGTGGCCGTTGTAGTGAAAGTCGCCGATCAGGGGCACATCGATGCCCATGCGATCGAGCTGCTCGCGGATGTAGGGCACCTGCTGCGCGGCTTCGGGCGTGTTGACCGTGATGCGCACCAGCTCGGAGCCGGCGAGCGCGAGTTCCTTGACCTGGATCGCTGTGCCGATGGCATCTTGCGTGTCGGTGTTGGTCATGGACTGCACGCGCACCGGGGCATCACCGCCCACGGTGACCACGCGCGATCCCCAGACGATGCGGGCCTGGCGTGAGCGGCGCGGGCGCGGCGCGGCCGCGTCGATCGGAAAGCAAGCGTCGGGTTGCATCAGCGGACCTCGAAACGGGCGACGTTGTCGCGGGTCACGGGCGCGAGATCGAAGGGCCGGCCATGCACCTTCACCTGCACCGCATGAACGCTGCCCACCGTGACGGCCAGCGGAGGCACGCCAAAGACGCTGATCGACTCACCGGCGTTGAGCGTGCGGCGCAGCGGGACGTTGCCCTTGGCATCGGCCACGTGGACCCAACCCGCCTGGGTGGCATGGAACTCCACTGTCACCCCTCCCGCGGCGGCGGCATCGCCCTGGACCGCCGAGGCCTGGGCGGCCTGGGCAGGGGACGAGGCAAGCTGGTTGGCAAGGGACGGCATCACCGATTCGGTCACCTGCCGGGCCGGCTCGGTGACTGGCGCCGACGGTGCGTCGGTGCCCGGCGATCCAGAGGGCGTTTCGATAGCCGCGCCGCGCTGCGTCATCCACGACGAAAAGCTCGGCAACCACCACACGATCAGGGCCGCCACCACCAGGGCGATGGCGGCGATCACCGGCGGGCGCATCAGCTGGACCCGCAGCGGGCCACCGGACGACTCGCCAGGCACCCGGAACGGCACGTTGATCGGCTCGTCACGCCCAAGACGCGAGTCGGCGCTGCGCGGCAACTTGTCGAGCACCACGCGGGGACTGACCTTGAGGTTGCGGCACACGCTGGCGGCCAGCGCACGCGCAAACACCACGTCAGGCAGCAGATCGATGCGGTCCGTCTCGAGCGCTTCGAGCTGTCGTGGCGGCACCTTCAGGGCGCCCGCAAGCACGTCCAGATGCACGCCCGCCTGCTCGCGCGCACGGCGCAGCAGCGCGCCGGCGGTCGGATCGGCCCCTGAGGCGGAACCCTCCTCACTCATTGAAGGCTCCCCTGCCGAGCAGCGTCGCCTCGCGCGATTGCGGGTAACGCTTTCGCAGTTGCTCAGCCAGCTGGTCCATGGCCACGCGATCGCTGAGCCGCTGCTCGACGCGAATGCCCAACCACAACGATTCGGCGTTGGCCAGATCTGAATTATTCAGACGCCGGATGTAGAACTGCGCGCGCGGCAGCTCGTTGCGCCGCAACAGCAGCAACGCCAGGTTGTAGCCGGTGACCGGGTTGGCGGCGTCGAGCTCGTAGGAGCGTGAAAGGCTCTGCTCGGAGTCCTCGAAGCGGCCAGCGCGCGACTGGCAAAGGCCCAGCGCCATGAAGCTCTTGGCCCGCCCGCCGTACAGCGGGTTCTCCAGCGCCTGCCGCAGCGCGCGGAAGGACTCGTCGAAGCGGCCCTGCTGGCACTGGAGCCAGCCGAAATTGTGCAGGGTGTCGCCGTCCCTGGCATCGAGCGCGAGCGCGCGGCGAAAGCTGTCCTCGGCCTGCCGCGGTTCGTTGAGCCGCATGAAGATCAGCCCACGCAAGTTGTAGGCGGGCGAGTAGGCGGGGTCGCTGGCCAGGGCCTGCTTGACCTCGTCGAGGGCTACCTCGACGCGGCCCTGCTCGAAATAGCCAACCGCCAGCTCCAGGCGGATGCGGGCGCGCCGGCGCTGTGGCGTTTCGTCGGACTCGGTGACGATGTTCGCGCTGGTGTCGGCCGGCCCCTGCTGGGTGCCGGCACAGCCGGCGAGCACCACCAGGCCCAGCGCCAGGCAAGCCCCGCCGAAAGTCTTGGCCACGGCCGATCGCCGAAGCAGGGCGACGGTTTTCATGGGTTCCCCTCCTTGGTCGCCGGTGCGCCTGGCACCGGCTTGAGCATGATGGTGCGCTGTTGCGCGATGCGCTCTCCCACGCGGGTGCGGTCTCGTACGTCGCCGGCCAGCTGGCCGCAGGCTGCATCGATGTCGTCCCCGCGGGTCTTGCGCACGGTGGTGACGATACCAGCATCACTGAGGCGTTTCGCGAACGCCAGCACCCGGTTGTGGGGTGATCGCGTTAGTCCGGATTGGGGGAAAGGATTGAAGGGAATGAGGTTGAGCTTGCACGACACCCCGCGTGCGCCGTGATGGCGCACCAGTGTGATCAGCTGGTCGGCGTGCTCGGGCTGGTCGTTGACGCCGTCGAGCATGCAGTATTCGAAGGTGATGAAGTCGCGTGGCGCGAACTCAAGGTAGCGGTTGCAGGCGTCGAGCAACTCGGCGAGCGGGTACTTGCGATTGAGCGGCACCAGGTTGTCGCGCAACACGTCGTTGGGCGCGTGCAGCGAGACCGCCAGCGCGACGGGACAGTCTTGGGCCAGCCGGTCCATCATGGGGACCACGCCGGACGTGGAGACGGTCACCCGCCGGCGCGACAGGCCGTAGCCGTGGTCGTCCAGCATGGTGCGCAAGGCGGGAACGAGGGCCGAATAGTTCTGCAGTGGCTCGCCCATGCCCATCATCACGACGTTGGAGATGACGCGATCGGACGTATTGAAGCGCTTGCGCAGGAAATGCTCGGCAAACCACAGCTGCGCGACGATCTCAGCGGTGCTGAGGTTGCGCGCGAAGCCCTGATGGCCGGTGGAACAAAAGCGGCATCCGACGGCGCAGCCCGCCTGAGAAGAGACACACAGCGTGCCGCGATCGTCCTCGGGGATGAACACGGACTCGACCGCATTGCCGCCGCCCACGTCGAACAGCCACTTGATGGTGCCGTCGGAAGACTCTTGCTGCGTCAGGAGCGACAAGCCCTGGATGCACGCGGCGCCCTGGAGCTTGCCGCGCAGCGACTTGGCCAGGTCGGTCATCTGGTCGAAACCGGATGCACCGCGCTGGTGGATCCAGCGAAACAGCTGGGTGGCGCGAAAGCGCTTTTCGCCCAGCGTTTCGCAAAACGCGGCCAGCCCTTCCAGGTCGAAGTCGAGGAGATTGGCCCGTCGACTGGGCTCGGGAGAGGCCGTGGTCATTGCATGGGGGGAACCCGCGCGATCAGCGCGAGTAGACGTTCATGCCGGGAAAGAAAAACGCGATTTCCGCGGCGGCGGTTTCGGGAGCGTCCGAGCCGTGCACCGCATTGGCGTCGATGCTGTCGGCGAAGTCGGCGCGGATGGTGCCCTTTTCGGCCTTCTTGGGGTCGGTCGCGCCCATGAGGTCACGGTTCTTGAGGATGGCGCCTTCGCCTTCGAGGGCCTGGATCATCACGGGGCCTGAGATCATGAAGCCGACCAGGTCCTTGAAGAAGGGGCGGGCCTTGTGCACGGCGTAGAACTGCTCGGCTTCACCACGCGACAGATGCGCCATGCGGGCGGCGATGATCTTCAGGCCGGCGCCTTCGAAGCGCGAGTAGATCTGGCCAATGACGTTCTTGGCGACGGCGTCGGGCTTGATGATGGAAAGAGTGCGTTCGATAGCCATGTTGTTTACCTGAGCGGGTTGGAACTGTTTTGCCGCCAGCCGCGCCTTCGACGGCACGCCCGAGGTTCGGTCGCGAAGGCGGCGGAAAGTTCGGCAAAGCCGCTGATTTTAACCTGCATGCGGCAGCGGGACGGAAATTGACAGCCGCTTTACCCGCGGCTGCCGCCGGGTTTGAAGCGTCGGCCGTCAGCGACCGCGACCGCCGCGGCGAGAGCCGCCGCCTGCGTCGTTGCCGCCGCCGCCACCACCGAAACCACCACCACCGGTTCCACCACCACCACCGCCGCGACCGAAACCACTACCACCACCGCCGCGACCGAAACCACCACCACCACCACCACCACCACCACCACCACCACCGGAGCGCCGCTGCCCAGGCGCTGCGCCTTGCCGCTGACGGGTGAAGCTGTCGGCGCCGATGTAGCCAAAGGCCGTCTTCATCGGGTCGGGCTGGTTGTCACCGCCACCGCCACCGCCACCGCCACCGCCACCACCGCTGCGGTCGCCACGGTCCTTGCGGCGCTGCTGTCCGCCATACCCGCCACCACCACCACCACCACCACCGCCGCCATTGCCGCGTTGGGGCGGACCGCCACGGCTGTCGCCACCACCGCGCAGGCCTTGGTTGCCGCGCCGCTGATTGCCGCCGCGCCGGCCATCGCCTCCCTCGCCGCCCTCGCCTTCGACGCGTGCGCGGGGCGAGCCGTCGCCGGCGGCCTGCACCAGCGAGCGGATGTCGCGCTCGTCAAGCTCCATCCAGGCGCCCCGCTTGAGGCCCCGAGGCAACACCATCGCGCCATAGCGGATGCGAATCAGGCGGCTGACCGCATGGCCCACCGCTTCAAGCAGACGCCGCACCTCGCGGTTACGGCCTTCGGAGATCGTGACGCGATACCAGGTATTGGCCCCCTCGCCACCGCCATCTTCGATCGAGCCGAACTGGGCGCGCCCGTCGTCGAGCTCGATACCGTCGAGCAGGCGCTTCTTTTCCTCGTTGCTCAAAGCGCCGAGCACCCGCACCGCGTACTCGCGTTCGAGGCCGAAACGCGGATGCATGAGCTTGTTGGCCAACTCACCCGAGCTGGTGAACAGCAGCAGGCCTTCGGTGTTGAGGTCGAGCCGCCCGACCGATTGCCACTTGCCCTGTGGCAGCTTGGGCAGCTTGCGAAACACGGTCGGGCGGTTCTGTGGGTCGTCGTGCGTGACGACCTCGCCCACCGGCTTGTGATAGGCGATCACCCGGGCCGGGGGTGGGGCAATGCGAAAGCGGATCGGCTTGCCGTTGACCTTGATCTGGTCGCCGAACTGGATGCGCTGGCCGACGTGGGCGGGTTCGTTGTTGACCGAGATGCGCCCTTGCGTGATGAGCTGCTCCATCTCGAGGCGCGAACCCAGGCCGGCCTGGGCCAGCACCTTGTGCAGCTTGGGCGTGTCGGCCTGCGGCGCCAGCACGCGCTTGGGAAGCACGACCTCGGGGCTTTGCTCGTCGGCGTCGAACTGGCCCGAGACCACATCCTCGAAGCGGATGGCCGGCACGGGTGCAGCCGGGCCCGCGGCCCGGCGCTCGCGCTGGAGGCGGTCGATGTCGTCCTCATCCTCGTCGTCGAAGTCGTCATCGTCGCGGTCGTCGTCGTCCCCTTGATCGGCGTTGCCATCTTGCGCGACCCGATTGACGCGAGGCGGGGGCTCGGGCCGGGGCGGCGCATCGGCGGGAGCTTGGGCAGCCGCCTGCGGCGCGGACTCTGGCGCCGGTACTTCGGGGGCGTTCGGGGTGCCGCCTTCTGACGAGGGTTGGGTCATGGTTGTTCGGGGGTCAGGTCGGACTGCGGGACGACGGGGGATGAAAGAAGATGGGGAAGCTCGCCCGGATCGGGCTGAGGCGCTGGCTCTGGATCGATGGCCAGCTGCGGCTGCCGCACGGCATCGGCCAGGGCGTCCAGGACGTGGGAACCCTGCGCCGGGTTGTCCAGCTCGGGCAGCTGGTCAAGCGAGGCCAGGCCCAGGTCATCGAGAAACTGCCGCGTCGTGGCCAACAGCCCAGGACGGCCCGGCGCTTCGCGGTGTCCGATCACCTCGACCCAGCCGCGGTCCTCGAGCTGCTTGATGATGAGCGAGTTGACGGTGACGCCGCGGATGTCCTCGATGTCGCCACGCGTGACCGGCTGGCGGTAGGCAATGATGGCCAGGGTTTCCAGGGTGGCACGGGTGTAGCGCGGGGGTTTTTCCGGATGCAGGCGGTCGAGGTACTCGCGCATGTGCGGGCGGCTCTGGAAGCGCCAGCCGCTGGCCACCATGACCAGCTCGACACCGCGCTGAGTCCATTCGTCTTGCAGTTCCTGGAGCAGCGTCTTGATGGTGTCGGCGCCCAGTTCGTCATTGAACAGCACGCGCAGTTCCCGCACCGCAAGCGGCTGCGGCGAACAGATCAGGGCGGTTTCCAGGACGCGCTTGGCATCCGAGCTATTCATGGTCGCGTATCAAAGGCGCCGCCGTCACGGCCGCGCAAGCGTTGAGGATCGAAGGGAACGTGCGGGGCCTGCCTGCAGCTCCCGGGCGGTGGGAACCCAGCCTGGGACGCCTTCTAGAACGAGGGCGCCGGATCATTGTATCGCAGCCCCCAGCCGGCCACGGCGGCGGCAAAGTCGGCCGGCGGGCGTGACTCGAAGGCCAGCGCCTGGCCCGTAAGCGGGTGTACAAACGCCAGCCGGAAGGCATGCAGTGCTTGCCGCCGCAGGCCACCGGCGGGCGCGCCGCCGTAGAGTTCGTCGGCCACCAGTGGATGACCGATGTGCGCCATGTGCACCCGGATCTGGTGGGTGCGGCCGGTGCGCAGGCAAGCGCGCACCAGGCAGCCCGGCTCGGCGCTGTCCAGCAGTTCCAGGCCGGTCTCCGCCGTCTTGCCCGAGTTTCGCGCGAGGTCGACCACGGCCATGCGCAGGCGGTTGGCCGGGTCGCGGCCAATGGGCGCTTGCACCTCGCGTGTAGGTGCGCCGGTCCACGGCCGATGGGCCAGGGCCAGGTACTGGCGCGACACCTCGCGCGCGGCGATCAGGCGCACCAGCGCGTCCATTGCCTGGCGTTCACGAGCCACCACCATCAGGCCGGTGGTGTCCTTGTCCAGGCGATGCACGATGCCCGCGCGCGGCAGCATGAGCGCCTTGGCGTCGCGCGCCAGCAGCCCATTGAGCAAGGTGCCCCGCCAGTGTCCCGGCGCGGGATGCACCACCAGGCCGGCGGGCTTGTCGATCACCAGCAGGTGTTCATCTTCGTGCACCACGGCCAGCGCCATCGGCTCGGGCACGAAGGCCTGGCTCTGGGGCGTGGGTCGCAGCTCGATGTCACCGTGGTCACCCGCCTTGACGCGCGCGGCGCTGCGGGTGGCGGGGCGCCCCTGCAGGCGCACCGCCCCGGCGTCGATCAGCTGCTGCAGATAGCTGCGCGAGAACTCGGGCACCAGCGCGGCCAACGCGCGATCGAGCCGCTGGCCGTGCCACTGCGCGCCGATGGTGAACGGCCGCAATTCACTGTCGGGGCCGGGTTCGGGCGGGTCGTCCGCGGACAGCGGCAACGCGATGGAGTGGGGGTCGGTCGATATAATGATTGCCTCGTTTCCAAGAAAGCCTTCGCAATGGTGCGTGCGAAATTATCGATGGTGCCGGCACTGATCCTGGCAGGTGGAATCGGCCTGCTGGCGGGTTGCTCCACCACGTCGTCGGACGACACGGCCAACTGGAGCCCGAACCGCCTGTACAGCGAAGCGCGCGACGAGCTCAATGCCGGCGCCTACGACAAGGCGGTTCCCCTGCTGGAGCGGCTCGAAGGCCGAGCCGCCGGCACACCGCTGGCGCAGCAGGCGCAGCTGGAAAAAGCCTATGCACAGTACAAGGCCAACGACAACGCGCAGGCGGTGGCCACGCTCGACCGCTTCATGCGCCTGCACCCGGCCAGCCCGGCGATCGACTATGCCCTATACCTGAAGGCGCTGGCCAACTTCAACGACCGGCTCGGGATGTTCTCGTTCATCACCCGGCAGGACCTGTCCGAGCGAGACCAGATGGCGTCCAAGGAGTCCTACGAGTCCCTGCGTGTGCTGGTCACGCGTTTTCCCGAGTCGCGCTACACGCCCGACGCGCAGGCGCGAATGAGGTACATCGTCAACGCCCTGGCGGGTTATGAGCTGCACGTCGCCCGCTACTACTTCAGCCGCGGCGCGTATGTGGCCGCTGCCAGCCGGGCGCAGTCGGCCGTCGCCGACTACCAGGGCGTTCCCGCACAGGAAGAAGCGCTGTTCATCCTGCATCGCTCGTATGAGGCGCTGGGCCTGACGCAACTGGCGGCCGACACCCGCCGCGTGCTGGAAAAAAGCTACCCCGGAAGCGACTACCTGACCAGCGGCTTCAAGAGCCGGCAGGATCCGTGGTGGAAGCTCTGGTAGAAGCGGCCAGTTCGTCCAGCGCCGCCTCCAGGTCGGCCGCCGTGGCCAGCCGGCGCATCGGCGGCAGCGCGCCCAAGAGACGCCGGCCGTAGCCCATCGTGGCCAAGCGGCTGTCGCACACGATCAGGATGCCGTGGTCAGTCTCGCGGCGAATCAAACGCCCCGCCCCTTGCTTCAACGCCACCGCCGCCTCCGGCAAGTGGTAGTCGTTGAACGGGCTTCGCCCTTGCCCCTCCAGCCGGCGCGAGCGCGCCTCCACCAGCGGGTCACCGGGCGGCGGGAACGGCAGCTTGTCAATCACCACCAGTTGCAGCTCATCTCCGGGCAAGTCGACCCCCTCCCAGAACGAAGCCGAGGCCACCAGCACACAGCCCGGGCCGCCCTCGCGGTCGCCCTCGCGAAAACGCTCGATCAGGCGGCGCTTGGGCATCTGGCCCTGCACCAGCACTTCCAGTTCGGCGCCGCCGTCAAAGCGCACCTGTAAGGCGTCGCCCACGGCGCGCAGCGCGCGCAGCGTGGTGGTCAGCACCAGGGTGCGCCCACCGAGCCGGCGGGCGCCGTCGGCGGCCAGCGCCGCCACGCGGCCGCTATGCGCCGGGTCAGAGGGCTTGGGAAACTGCGACGGCACATGCAGCGCCGCCTGGCGGGCATAGTCGAAGGGGCTGCCCACGCGCAAGACCTCGGCATCGTCCAGGCCGCAGGGTTCAGTGAACCAGCGCAGGCGCGCATCGTCGCCCAGCGTGGCCGAGGTGAAGATCCAGGCCCGGCGTGAATCGGTCTCTTCGTTGGACGGGTCATCACCGCCCGCCGCATCGTCATCGGTGCTGGCCGGCGCGCGCCGCAACATGCGTGTGCGCACGGCATCGGCGATGTCCAGGGGCGACTCGACCAGCCGCAACTGCAGGCCCACGTCGACCCAGCGCACCGAGCCCGCCTCGCACGGCAGGCCAAAGCGTTCGGCGCGCTCGGCCAGCGATTGGGCTCGGGCATGCAGGCGAACGAAATCCGGCGCGATCTCGCTGACCGTGTCGAGCGCATCCATGGCGAGAGTGCAGGCCTGCGTCACCCCATCAAGCGCGCGTTGCCACTCCTGCGGGTCGACCTCGTCGGGGGCCTGGCTCGCCCAGCGCAGGCGCAGGCCGGCCGGGCTGCGACCGGCGGTCAGGCGCAACTCGCGTGCGGCGCGCTCAAGCTGGCCGGCCACCTGCTGCCAATCGGCCAGCCCGCGCGCCAGCTGCAGGCCGGTGCCCAGCAGGTCCCGGCAGAAGTCGATGATCTGCCCGGTGGCCAGCTGGGCGCCCAGGAACTGCACCCCGGTTTCGTTGAGCTGATGGGCCTCGTCGAACACCGCGACGCGCACCGTGGGCAACAGTTCGGCCATGCCGGACTCGCGCACGGCCAGATCGGCGAAGAACAAATGGTGATTGACCACCACCACATCGGCCGCGAGCGCCTCACGCCGGGCATTGTTCACGTGACAGGCGCGAAACCGCGGACACTGCGAACCCAGGCAGTTGTCGCGCGTCGAGGTCACCAGCGGTATCAGGGGTGAGCGTTCGTCCAGCCCGGACAGCTCGGCGAGGTCGCCGGTGCGGGTGACTTGCGACCACGCCTCAACCTTGGCCAGGGTGCGCACCGCGCCGCGATCGGACAAGGTGCTGTCCTGGCGCGCCATCTCCATGCGGTGCAGGCAAAGATAGCTGGCGCGGCCCTTGAGCAGCGCGGTGCGCACCGGCAGGCCCAGTGATTCGATCAGGCGCGGCAGATCGCGGCCGTGAAGCTGGTCTTGCAGGGTTTTGGTGGCGGTGGACAGCAGCACGCGCTCGCCGGACAACAGTGCGGGAACGAGGTAGGAAAACGTCTTGCCCACGCCGGTCCCGGCCTCAACCACCAGCACGCCGCCGGTCTCGATGGTGCGGGCCACGGCCTGCGCCATCTCGGTTTGTGCCAGGCGTGGGCGAAAGGCATCCGCCGCGTGCGAGAGCGCACCGCCGACCGAGAAGACCTCAAGGACCCGCTTTTCGAGCGTCATGCGGCCGCTGCTGTCGGACGCTGCGGTCACGCCGACTCCCCCGGATCCGCATCGAGGTCGGCGTGCTCAACGCGCAGCTCGATCAAGCGGCGCTCGGGGGAGTGAAGATTGGCGTCCAAGAACGGGAGGGTTGCGCAAACATGACGGCGACGGTCGGCCTCGCTTGATAATACCCGTCATCGGGGACAATGCCCTGGGCTTCGCGCGTGGCGACGCCAGTCTGGAGAACAATGGCCAAAGGCTTTCGACTCACTGCGGCAACCGCCATCCACAAGGGCGATCGCGAATACCAGCAGGACCAGCTGACGCTGATCGCCCATCCGCGCATCCAGGGTTGTGTCCTGGGCATCGTGGCCGACGGCATGGGCGGTCGCAGCGGCGGGCGCAAGGCCTCCGACCAGGCCATGCTGACCGCGCGGCAGCTGTTCGAGCGTTACTCGCCCGACCAAGACGATGCGCCCAGTTTGCTGCGTCAAATCGTCAGCGAGGCGCACCTCATGATCAAGCTCACCGCGATCTCGGCCGAGCAGGAGCCACACAGCACCATGGTGGCCTTCCTGATCCACCCTTCAGGCGAATGCCATTGGGTGCATTCCGGCGACTCGCGCATCTACCACTTTCACGGCGCGCAGCTGGTGCGGCGCACCCTGGACCACTCCTACGTGCAGACCCTGGTGGCCAAGGGCGAGATCACCGAGGAACAGGCGCGCGTGCATCCGCAGTCCAACATTCTCCTGGGCTGCCTGGGCACCGAAGAGGAGCCGCCTGCCGACCTGCACTACATCCCCGAGCTGCGCCCTGGCGACGCATTGCTGGCCTGCAGCGACGGCCTCTGGCACTACTTCACGGACGAAGAGCTGGGCAACGCGGTGGCTACACTCACCCCGCGCGAAGCCACCGAGTTTCTGGTCACCAAGGCGCGCTCGCGCGCCAACGGCAGTGGCGACAACATTTCGGTGATGATCGTCAAACTCGACCCCCTCGACGACTGACCCGACGTTTCAGGGCTGCGGCGCAAGCGGTGCGGCGTGTGGCGCGGTGCGCTGCGCCTCACGCTGACGCGCCCGCTCCTGGCGCTCGCGCGCGTCCTCCAGCTTCTGTAAACGGGCGCGCGCCCGCTCAGCCGCCTGCGCCTGGTGTTCTTGCTGTTGCGCCGCCTTGGACGGCGCCGCCGCTCGCGGCTGGCCTGCCGGCGTGGCGGGCTTGCCCTGTGGCTGCGGTCCGCGTGCGCTGCCCTGCGGCGTCGGCTGTGGCTGTGGCTGCGGTCCGCGTGCGCTGCCCTGCGGCGTCGGGCCGCCGGCCTTCTGAGCCGCACGCAGTTCACGCTCGCGCGCGTCTTCCTGCGCCTGCCGCCGGCGCCGGTCGGCCTCTTCCTGAGCCTTCACGGACGAGCGTTCGTCGATCGCCCCCTGGCGCTGCACGCTGCGGCGCTTGCGGTCGGCCTCGCTGAGCGACAGCTCCTGGCGGCGCAGGTCGGACAACACCTCGCGGCGCCGGTCCTTGGCCTCATCGACGCAGTCGTTCACAGCGAAGCGGGCGCGGCAGGCTATCTCCTCCTGGGCGAACCGCGCCTGCGCCGCCTGGCGCTCGACACCAATGCGCGCCGCTTCCCGGCTGGCGAAATCCGGGCGCGAGGCCGGGTCGGTCGCGTCGGCCGGCGCAGCCGACCCACCCTCCTGCGCCGCAGCCACCGAGGCAGTGACGGCCAGGAGGATGACCGCGGCCAGGCGCTTCATGTCAGCCGCGTGTCGACCACGCGCCGCTCCTGCGCCAGAAACTGCGCCGATTGCATCTCGGTCAGGCGCGACACGGTGCGCGGAAACTCGTGCGCGAGCGGCCCTTCGGTATAGAGCTGCTGCGGCGGCACCGCGGCCGACATGATCAGCTTGACCCGCCGGTCGTAGAGCACGTCGATCAGCCAGGTGAAGCGCCGCGCCTCCGAGGCCATGCGCACCGGCATGTGGGGTACGTTGGACAGCATCACGGTGTGGAACTGGCTGGCGATCTCAAGGTAATCGTTTTGCGAGCGGGGCCCGCCGCACAGGGTCTTGAAGTCGAACCACACCACGCCGCCGGCCTTGCGCCGCGCCTTGATCTCGCGGCGTTCAATGTGCAGCGTGGTGTCCTCGTCGTGCGACTCGGCCAGCTCGGTGAAGGCGGCATCCATGTCGGCGTCGGCCTGCGGCCCGAGCGGCGTGTGATAAAGCCTCACATGCTCCAGCGTGCGGCCGCGGTAGTCGGTGCCGTTGTCGACGTTGATCACCTCCAGCCGTTCATTGAGCAGCGCGATCGCCGGCAGGATGCGGTCGCGGTGCAGGCCGTTGGGGTAAAGGTCGTCGGGCTTGAAGTTGGACGTGGTGACAAAACCCACACCGTTGTCGAACAGCGACTGCAGCAGGCGATGCAGGATCATCGCGTCGGTGATGTCGGCGACGTGGAACTCGTCAAAGCAGACCAGCCGGTAGCGCTTGGACATGAGCTCGCCCAACACGTCCAGCGGGTTGACAGTGCCCTGCAGCTCGGAAAGCTCGCGGTGCACCTCGCGCATGAACTCGTGAAAGTGCAGGCGGGTCTTGCGGCGCAGCGGCACGGCGTTGAAAAAGCAGTCCATCAGGAAGCTCTTGCCGCGTCCCACCCCGCCGTACATGTAGACGCCGCGCGGCACCGGCGGGCGGTTGATCAGCTTCTTGAGCGCGTTGGACCGTGCCTGCTTGAAGTGCCCCCACTCGGTCGCGCACCGCTCCAGCGCCTCGACGGCACGTTGCTGCGCGGGGTCGGTGGTGTAGCCGCGTTTGGCGAGCTCGGCTTCGTAGGCTTGGCGGACAGACATTGGCGTGGCGCTGGGGGCTTCGACAGGCTCAGCCCGAACGGTGTTTTTGTGTTGGTGCTGAGCCTGTCAAGCATCCCGAGAAGCTCAGCCGATCCGGAAATTTCCGTTCGCCCTGAGCCTGTCGAAGGGCTCGCCACGCTCAAGCCAAAGGCTTGCTTCAGAAGTTCAAAGTCCGCTTGTCCACGGCCAGGGCCGCCTCCTTGGTCGCCTCGGACAGCGAGGGGTGAGCATGACAGATGCGGGCGATGTCCTCGCTGGAGGCGCGAAACTCCATGGCCACCACGGCTTCGGAGATCAGCTCGCTGGCCATGGGACCCACGATGTGCACCCCCAGGATCTCGTCGGTGGCGGCGTCCGCCAGAAACTTGACCATGCCGGTGGTGTCGCCCAGCGCACGGGCGCGGCCGTTGGCCAGGAACGGGAAGGTGCCGGCCTTGTACTTCACACCGTCGGCCTTGAGCTGCTGCTCGGTGCGGCCCACCCAGGCGATCTCGGGGCTGGTGTAGATCACCCAGGGGACGGTGTTGAAGTTCACGTGGCCATGCTGGCCGGCGATGCGCTCGGCCACCGCAACACCTTCTTCCTCGGCCTTGTGGGCCAGCATGGGGCCGCGCACCACGTCGCCAACGGCCCACACGCCCGGCAGGTTGGTGCGGCACTGCTCGTCCACCACAATCGCGCCGCGCTCGTCGAGCTTCAGGCCCACGCCATCCGCATTGAGGCCAACGGTGTGGGGCACTCGGCCGATGGAGACGATCAGCTTGTCGGCGTCCAGCGTCTTGGCTTCGCCCTTGGCGTTGGTGTAGGCGATGGACACGCCCTCGCCCGCCGTCTTGATGTCGCCGACCTTCACGCCCAGCTCGATCTTCAGGCCCTGCTTCGTGAACGCCTTGTGGGCTTCCTTGGCGATCTGCTCGTCGACCGCGCCCAGGAAGGTAGGCAGGCCTTCGAGGATCGTGACCTCGCTGCCCAGGCGGCGCCAGACCGAGCCCATTTCCAGTCCGATCACTCCCGAGCCGATGAGGGCCAATTTCTTGGGCACGGCGCCCAGGCGCAGGGCCCCGTCGTTGGACAGTACCTTGGCCTCGTCGAAGACCGCGCCAGGTAGCGCGCGGGCGCTGGAGCCGGTGGCGATCACGACCTGCTTGGCCACCAGCGTCTCGGGCGTGGCGCCAGCCACTTGGACTTCATGGGTGCCCTGCGCGGCCTTGACCAGGCTGCCGCGGCCGTGGAAGAACGTGACCTTGTTCTTCTTGAACAGGTAGAGGATGCCGTCGTTGTTTTGCTTCACGACGGCGTCCTTGCGCGCGACCATCTTGGCCACGTCCATCTTCACGTCCTTGGCGGAAATGCCATGCTCGGCGAAGTGATGGTTGGCGTGGTCGAAGTGCTCGGATGACTGCAGCAGCGCCTTGGAGGGAATGCAACCCACATTGGTACAGGTGCCGCCCGGGGCGGGGCCGCCCTTGTCGTTCTTCCACTCGTCGACGCAGGCTACGGAAAAGCCCAGCTGCGCCGCGCGAATCGCCGCGATGTAGCCACCGGGGCCGGCGCCGATGACAACGATGTCGAATTGTTTTGCGCTCATAAATGTTCTCGCTTTACCAAGCGGCCGCCGCGGAACCGGCTTTGCCGGGCCGCTGGCGGCGCCCCCTTGAGGGGGAGGCGGCGAAGCCGCTTCGGGGGTGGGTCACGTTTTCAGATGTCGAACAGCAGGCGGGCCGGGTCTTCCAGGGCTTCCTTCATGGCCACCAGCCCCAGCACGGCTTCGCGGCCGTCGATGATGCGGTGGTCATACGAGATGGCCAGGTAGTTCATCGGGCGGATCACGATCTGGCCGTTTTCCACCACCGCGCGGTCCTTGGTGGCGTGCACGCCCAGGATGGCCGACTGCGGCGGGTTGATGATGGGGGTGGACAGCATCGAGCCGAACACACCGCCGTTGGAGATGGAGAAGGTGCCGCCGGTCATCTCTTCCATGCCCAGCTTGCCATCACGCGCTTTGGCGCCGTACTCGGCGATCTTCTTTTCGATCTCGGCGAAGGACATCTGGTCGGCGTTGCGCACAATGGGCACCACCAGGCCGCGCGGCGAGCCTACGGCGATGCCGATGTCGAAATAGCCGTGGTAGACGATGTCGTTGCCGTCGACCGAGGCGTTGAGCACCGGGTACTTCTTGAGCGCGTGGACGGCGGCCTTCACGAAGAAGGACATGAAGCCGATCTTGACGCCGTGCTCCTTCTCGAACTTGTCCTGGAAGCGCTTGCGCATTTCCATCACCGGGGCCATGTTGACCTCGTTGAAGGTGGTCAGGATGGCGTTGGTGGCTTGCGATTGCAGCAGGCGCTCGGCGACGCGAGCGCGCAGGCGGCTCATGGGCACGCGCTGCTCGGGCCGGTTGCCCAGGTCAAGGCCGGCGGGCGCAGCCACTTGTGGCAGCGCTGCCTTGGGCGCGACGGCGACGGGCACGGACGGCGCAACCGCGGGCTTGGCGCCAGCGGCAACGGCGCCGAGCACATCACCCTTGGTCACGCGGCCGTCGCGGCCGGTGCCGGGCACCGAGCCAGCGGCCAGGTTGGCGTCGGCCATCAGCTTGGCTGCGGCGGGCATGGGCACACCGGCCATGGCACCACCGGCGGGAGCGGCAGCAGCGGCTGAGGCTGAGGCTGAGGCGACGGGTGCGGCAGCGGGCGCCGCCACCGCGCCAGCCGTGCCTTCGCTGTCGATCCGGGCGATCAGCTGCTCGGCCACCACTGTGCCGCCATCAGCCACCACCAGCTCGACGAGCACACCGCCGCTGGGGGCGGGCACTTCCAGCACCACCTTGTCGGTTTCGATCTCGATCAGGATCTCGTCCATCGCCACCGCATCACCGGGCTTTTTCTTCCACTGCAGCAGGGTCGCTTCCGCCACCGACTCGGACAGCTGCGGCACTTTCACTTCAACGATAGCCATTTGATTTTTTTCCGTTTATTTGGTGAGGACGAAGCCCTTGAGCTTGGTGAAGGCGGCATCGACCAGCGCCTTCTGCTGCTCCTGATGCAGGTGCGAGTAGCCCACCGCAGGTGAAGCGGAGGCGGCCCGGCCGGCATAACCCAGCTTCTGGCCGTCCTGCATGTTTTCGTGGATGTTGTGCTGGATGAAGAACCACGCCCCCTGGTTCTGCGGCTCATCCTGGCACCACACGATGTCGGTGGCGTTAGGGTACTTCTTCAGTTCCGCGGCGAACGCCCGGTGCGGGAAGGGGTAGAGCTGCTCGACGCGCAGGATGGCCACGTCTTCGGTGCCCTTTTCCTCGCGCTTCTTGACCAGGTCAAAGTAGACCTTGCCCGAGCACGCGATGATGCGCTTGACCTTCTCGGCCTTGAGGTCCTTGGACTCGGGGATCACCGTCTGGAACGTGCCCTTGGTGAACTCGGACAGTGGCGAAGTGGCGTCCTTGTTTCGCAACAGCGACTTGGGCGTCATGATGATCAGCGGCTTGCGCAGCGAGCGCAGCATCTGGCGGCGCAAGACATGAAAGATCTGGCTGGCCGTGGTGGGCTGCACGATCTGCATGTTGGTGTCGGCAGCCAACTGCATGAAGCGCTCCAGGCGGGCCGAGCTGTGCTCAGGGCCCTGACCTTCGTAGCCGTGCGGCAGCATGAGGGTGATGCCGTTGACGCGGCCCCACTTGACCTCACCGGAGGCGATGAACTGGTCGATCACCACCTGGGCGCCGTTGGCGAAGTCGCCGAACTGGGCTTCCCAGATCACCAGTGTGTTGGGATCGTTGGAGGCGTAGCCGTATTCGAAGCCCAGCACCGCCTCTTCGGACAGGATGGAGTCGATGACGACGAACGGGGCCTGGTTCTCGGCCACGTTCTGCAGCGGCACATAGGTGCCCACGCTCCACTTCTCGCGGTTCTGATCGTGGATGACGGCGTGACGGTGGCTGAAGGTGCCGCGGCCGCTGTCTTCGCCGGACAGGCGCACCGGGTAGCCCGAGGCCACCAGCGAGGCGAAGGCCATGTGCTCGCCCATGCCCCAGTCGACGTTGGAGTCGCCCCGGCCCATGGCGGCGCGGTCATCGAGCACCTTCTTGACCAGCGGGTGCGCCGTGATGTTGTCCGGCACGTGGGTAATCTTGCCAACCAGGCGCTTCCACTCGGCCAGCGGAATGGCGGTGTCGCAGGCGTCGGTCCACTTCTTGCCGAGGAAGGGCGACCAGTCGACCGCGTACTTGCTCTTGAAGTTGGTCAGCACCGGATCGACCGTGTGCTTGCCTGCGTCCATGGCGGCGCGGTAGGCCTTGACCATGGTGTCCGGGCCATCGGCCGGCAGCACGCCCTGGGCCACCAGCTTGTCGCCATAAAGGCGCCGGGTGCCGGGATGGGCCGCGATCTTCTTGTACATCAGCGGCTGGGTCAGCGCGGGGGTGTCCTGCTCGTTGTGGCCCAGTTTACGAAAGCAGATGATGTCGAGCACCACGTCGCGGCTGAACTCCATGCGGTATTCCAGTGCCAGCTGAGTGGCCAGAACGACGGCTTCGGGGTCGTCGCCGTTGACGTGCAGCACCGGCGCCTCGACGCCCTTGACGATATCGGTGCAGTACAGCGTGGAGCGCAGGTCCCGCGGGTCGGAGGTGGTGAATCCGATCTGGTTGTTGATGATCAGGTGCACCGTGCCACCCGTGGCGTAGCCGCGGGTGGCAGCCAGGGCCAGGGTTTCCTGGTTGACGCCCTGACCTGCAAAGGCCGCGTCGCCGTGCACCAGCACCGGCAGCACCTGCCGGCCCTCGGGGTCGCCACGGCGGTCCATGCGGGCGCGCACGCTGCCCTCGACCACCGGGTTGACGATCTCCAGGTGCGAGGGATTGAAGGCCAGGCTCAGGTGAACCGGGCCGCCACGGGTGGTGACGTCGGAGCTGAAGCCCTGGTGGTATTTCACGTCACCGGAGGGCAGGTGTTCCGGGGCGGTATGGTCGAACTCGGCGAACAGGTCGGCGGGCATCTTGCCCAGGGTGTTGACCAGCACGTTCAGGCGGCCGCGGTGGGCCATGCCGATCACGATTTCCTGCACGCCCTTCTCGCCGGCAAGCTGGATCAGCTCATCCATCGCGGCGATGAAGCTCTCGCCGCCTTCGAGCGAGAAGCGCTTCTGGCCAACGTACTTGGTGTGCAGATAGCGCTCCAGGCCTTCGGCTGCGGTCAGGCGGTCAAGGAGAGCCTTCTTGCGCTCGGCGCCGAAATTGGGTTTGGCGCGGATGCTTTCAAGTTGTTGCTGCCACCAGCGCTTTTGGGTCTGGTCGCTGATGTACATGTACTCGGCGCCGACACTGCCGCAATACGTCTCGCGCAGCGCATTGAGCAGCTCGCGCAGTGACATGTTGTTCTTGCCGAAGAAGGTGTTGCTGGTGTCGAACACCGTTTCCTGGTCGGCATCGCTGAAGCCGTAGAACGACGGCTCGAGCTCGGGGATGGCGGGGCGCTCGGTGCGCTTGAGCGGATCGAGGTCGGCCCAGCGCTGGCCGACGTTGCGGTAGGCGGCGATCAGCTGCTGGGCTGCGGTGCGCTTGCGGCCCATTTCGGCGTCGGCGCTGGCCACCACCACCTTGGTGCCGCCGGCCTTGGCCCGCTCGGCGAAGGCGTTGATGACCGGCAGGTGCGGCACGTCCTTGGCGTCGCTGCCATCGACAGCGGGCACGTGCTGGAGGGCGTCAAAGTACTCGCGCCAGTTGTCGGGGACGCTGCCCGGGTTGGACAGATAGTTCTCGTACATCTCCTCGACGTAAGGGGCATTGCCCCCGAAGAGATACGAGTTGCCTTGATAGGCGGTGTAGACGGAGTTCGTCTCACTCATGGGTTCGCTACTTTCCGCCCCCCTTCAGGGAGCATGAGCTGGTTGAGAAACCTCCCGCGGCACGGCTGGACCGGTTGGCGGATGCGACTGTGGCTGGAAGGACCGCGTTGCGGCCGCGATTATCGCCGCGAATGACCCGTGCCGCCTCGTGGGGTGGGATTGCAGTGGCGCCGAACACACGCGACAGGAGGCACTTGCCCCCCGTCCGGCGCCTTCAGCCGGCCAGCAGCTCCTTGATCTGTTGGAGGGCGGTCGGGTCTTCGATGGTGGTCAGGTCGCCCGGGTCACGGCCTTCGCACACTGCCTGGATGGCCCGTCGCAAGAGCTTGCCGCTGCGGGTCTTGGGCAGCGCCGTGACGAAACGCACCCGCGACGGACGGGCCACCGCGCCCAGCTGGCTGTCCACCGCCTTCATGATCTCGCCCTCGAGCTTGAACTGCCCCGCGTCGTCGGCCACATCGGCCGCGTGGCGCGGCACGACAAATGCCATGGCGACCTGACCCTTGAGCGTGTCGGCCACGCCCACCACAGCCACCTCGGCCACGCCGGCATGGCTGGAAATGCTCTCCTCGATCTCACGCGTGCCCAGGCGGTGGCCGGCGACGTTGATCACGTCGTCGGTGCGGCCCAGGATGTAGTAATAACCGTCGGCGTCGCGGATGCCCCAGTCGAAGGTGCTGTAGGCCGTCTTGCCGGGAATGCTCTCCCAGTAGGTCTTGACGAAGCGCGCGTCGTCGCGCCAGATGGTCTGCATGAAGCCGGGCGGTGTGGGCAGGTCGATCATGACCACGCCCTTCTGGTTGGGCTCGGTCAGCTCTTGCCCGGTGGTCTCGTGGACGATCTTGACCTTCCAGCCGTACATGGGAACGCCCGGGCTGCCGAACTTGCTGGCCTTGCGCTCGACGCCGTTGGCGATGGTGAGGATCGGCCAGCCGGTCTCGGTCTGCCAGTAGTTGTCAATGATGGGCACGCCCAGGGCGTCGCTGATCCAGCGCGCTGTCGGTGCGTCCAGCGGCTCACCGGCCAGGTACAAGGCCTTCAGGCTGGACAGGTCGTACTTCTTCATCAGGGCTTGGTCGTGCTTTTTGAGCACGCGCACCGCCGTCGGCGCGCTGAACATCGCACTGACCTTGAATTTTTCGACCAGGCTCCACCACACGCCCGCGTCGGGGCGGATCGGCAGCCCTTCGTAGAGGATGGTGGCCATGCCGGCGATCAACGGGCCGTAGACGATGTAGCTGTGGCCCACCACCCAGCCGATGTCGCTGGTGCAGAAATAGGTACCGCCCGCCTCGCCCTGCATGATGTGCTTCATGCTGGCCGCCAGCGCGACCGCGTAGCCTCCGACATCGCGCTGCACACCCTTGGGCTGGCCCGTGGTGCCGCTGGTGTACATGGTGTAGCTGATGTCGTTCGAGTCGAGCCACTCGCAGGGCACCACCTCGCCCTGGTGGCGCAGCGCCAGGGCGTCCCAGTCCCAGTCGCGTCCGGGCGCCGGATCCAGCGGCGCCATGCGGCGGTCGACCATCAGCACCGCTTCGGGCTTGTGCGCGGACAGGTAAATAGCCTCATCCAGCAGCGGCTTGTAGGCCACCACCTTGCCGCCGCGCGAGCCGGCATCGGCGCTGACGATCAGGCGCGGTGCGGCGTCTTCAATCCGGGAAGCCAACGACACCGACGCGAAGCCGCCGAACACCACCGAATGGATGGCGCCGATGCGCGCACAGGCCAGCATGGCGAACACCGCCTGCGGGATCATGGGCATGTAGATCAGGACTCGGTCGCCCTTGCCCACGCCCAGGCCGCGCAGCATGGCCGCGGCCAGCTGCACCTGTTCGTGCAACTGCGCGAAGGTATAGGTTTCCTCGGCGCCGGTCTCGGTGGACACGTGGATCAGAGCCGGTTGCTGTCCCCGGTCTTTGAGGTGGCGATCGACGGCGTTGTGGCACAGGTTGGTACGCCCGCCGCCGAACCAGCGCGTGAACGGCGGGTGGTCGTTGTCGCACATCCGCGTGGGCGGGGTCTGCCAGTCGATCAGCTTGGCCTGCTCGGCCCAGAAGGCATCGGGTTGGTCCACCGATTGGCGATAGAACGCCTCGTACGTCGTCATACCTGTCTCCTCACCGTTTCCGGTGCCTGTTGTGTACCTGTGGGCGTGCGGACGACCCGCCTGCCGGCCTGTGCCTACTTGATCAGCGCGGACACCTCGCGAAATCGCGGGTGGGCCGCGCTGCGCAGCCATTCAAAGGCCACCATCTCGGTGGTCACCAGCTCGACGCCGGCGCCGGCCAGGCGGTCGAACGCCGCGTCGCGGTTGCGCTCAGTGCGTGAGGTGCAGGCGTCCGTGACCACCCAGACCTCGAACTCGTCTTCCAGCAGCTCCAGCGCGGTCTGCATCAGGCAGATGTGCGCTTCGCAGCCCGCCAGCACCAGGGTGTTGCGCCCCGGCTCGGGCTCGGCCGGCTTTTGCAGGTGCTTGGGCAGGCTGCGCGCATTGCCGGCGGACGCCCGCACCGGCGGGCGCAGGCGGCTGGCCAGGTCAGATGCCGCACTGAAATCCATCTTGGCGACCACCGGCGCGTCGTCTGGGCGCAGGCCAGCCACCGTGGGGCCGAGTTTTTGCGGGTTCTGCTCGGTGAACCACACAGGCAGCTGCATGAGGGCCGCTGCCTGAACCAGGCGGCGGGCATTGGCAATGGCGGCCTGCGCGTCGTGCAGGACCGGCATGAGCCGCTCCTGGTAGTCGATCAGAACCAGTTGGGAGTCGTTGTGGTCGAGAAGCATGGGTCATTATTCCAGCCCAGCGCGCTGTCTCCGAACTGACATCCCAGAACGGCCCTGCGCCTAAGTCGCAAAGAAAGCAGTGTCCGGCTCAGCGGCCACCGCGGAACAGGCTTTGCCAGGCCGCTGGTGGCGCCCTGCTGCGGGGAGGCGGCTAGTCGGAGTGAGCCGCTTCGGGGGGAGCCCGGTCTCCGACTGAGAACGCGCCACGCGCGTTGGGCGGGCACGCTCCCGCTTCGGAGGGAGCCCAGTCTCCGAGTGGGAACGCGCTGCGCGCCTGGGGCGGGCACGCTCCCGCTTCGGAGGGCGCCCAGTCTCCGAGTGGGAACGCGCTGCGCGCCTGGGGCGGGCACGCTCCCGCTTCGGAGGGAGCCCAGTCTCCGAGTGGGAACGCGCCGCGCGCCTGGGGCGGGCACGCTCCTCCCTGAACCCTTCGGGTTTTTAAAGGGAACCCTCCGCATGCCCGCCCCAGGCACGCAGCGCTTTGGGCGTGCGGGCCGTCTCGCGCCGGGATGGTGCGGCCTTGCTGAAGCCCTTCACGCGTGAAGAATGACCGGTCCTGGTCCGGCGCGAAACCTTCACGAGTGTGTGCGCGAGGCGCGGGTGGGGCCGGCAGGCGGAGGGACCCGTCGGTCCGTGCGCGGGAGCGCACTGGACCATCGGGAGGAGCCTGCCGGCCCCGCCCGTGCAGCGCGCCTGGCCGGAGAAGGTGGTTTGCGCCAATCACGCAATCGCGTAAGCTCGCCGGTTATGCGTCGACTGGCATGCTTACTTCTGCTCGCGGCTTCGGTGTCCAGCCATGCGGCGCCGGACGGCCCCGAAGTGGCTGCGCGCCAGGCCGCCCGTGCGGTGTCCGACTCCGGCCTGATGGGCCGCCTCGAGCACGTCGGCTCGGCCGTCATCGAGGGCGCGCACACCGTGCGCGACCGCGCCGCCGACCTGGTCGTCAATGCCATGGGCTTTCTCGGCGTACCCTACCGCCGGGGCGGCAATTCGCCTGACACCGGCTTTGATTGCAGCGGCTTCGTGCGCGCGATGTACGAGCAGACCATCGGCTTGGTACTGCCGCGCCGCGCCAATGAGCAGGCGGCCGCCACCGAGAAGATCGACAAGAATGAGCTGCAGCCCGGTGACCTCGTGTTCTTCAACACCATGCGCCGCGCCTTCAGCCACGTGGGCATCTACGTGGGGGGCGGCAAGTTCATCCACGCTCCCAAGCCGGGTGCGCAAGTGCGGGTCGAGGACATGGGCGGCAGTTACTGGGCCCGCCGCTTCGATGGTGCACGCCGCGTGACTGGCGGCTCGGATGCGCCGGCGGTGGCCGCCACCGCCGCCATTCCCAACCCCTGAGTCTGCACAGGTACTGCCGATCCGCGTCATCCGCGCGAAGGCGGGGATCCAGGAGCGTGGTGTGCCCGGCGTGACGGGCCGTCGCTACGCTCGGCCCTCGCCTGGATCCCCGCCTGCGCGCACTGGTGTCCGCAATAGATTCGGACGATTGGACTAAGTGGTTGTCGCGTCACAGGAAAGGTGAGCTGCAACGGGGCGCGATTCGAACCACTGTATGAGCCCAGGCCGGCAAAGCCTGGGCTGGCGCGGGTTTGCACCAAAGCGACATACAGTGGTCATGCACTTGCGAGATGGAGCGTGGCAAAGGTGTTGCGC
>CANJQN010000048.1 GCA_947476465.1 Comamonadaceae bacterium
CAACAAGGACACGGCCGCAGGCCGTGTTGACCCCAAAGCCCCTGTGGCCGCGCCGAGGAGCGCAGCGGCGGGCGGCTCGCGTCAGCGGGTGTTCGCATAACTTTGCGCAGCAAAGTTATGCGAACACCAACAGGAAGCGCGACTGTTTGAGGCCCGCAGGGGCGAGTTCGAGCGCTCCCCGCCCGGCGCGAGCACCGCAGGTTGCCCCGGAGCGCCGACAGGCGCGCAGGGGACGCGGACAGTGGGGTCGCCTTTGGCCTGTGCACAACTTCGCTTCGAGAAGTGAGCACAGTCCCACTGCGTGACCTTGGGTTCCTTTCTTTGGCGAGACAAAGAAAGGGTCTCGGCCGCCGGGCCGAGACCCGGCTTGCCACGACCGCGACATGATCTACGCCACCGCACCGCCAACGCCAACGCCAACGCCAACGCCAACGCCAACACCAACGCCAACGCCAACACCAACGCCAACGCCAACGCCAACGCCAACACCGAGTGCCAGGCTCCCTCAGGCCCGCTCCCCTCTCCTTCCTGCCAAAATCCCCGAATCTCGCCGCCGACCACTCAACAGGGACCTCCCCCCGCCATGCAGCTTTCTCCGTCGATCTTCAAGGCCTACGACATCCGCGGCATCGTGCCGTCCACGCTCGACGCGTCGGTGGCCCAGCGGCTGGGGCGGGCGTTCGCGGCGGCGGTGCTGCGTGAGGGGGAGCGCACGGTGGCGGTGGGGCGCGATGGGCGGCTGAGCGGCCCGGCGCTGTCGGCGGCCCTCATGCGGGGCCTGACGGCCGGCGGGGTGGATGTGATCGACATCGGTGTGGTGACCACGCCCATGGTGTATTTCGCGGCCAGCACGCTGTGCAAGAGCGGCATCCAGGTGACGGGCAGCCACAACCCGCGCGACTACAACGGCTTCAAGATGGTGCTGGCTGGCCGCGCCATCTTCGGTGACGAGATCCAAGCCTTGTACACCGCGATGAAAGGGCCGCAGCCCGATGCCCCCGCGCCTGGCGCGGTGCGCAGCGTCGACGTGCTGGCCACCTACCGTGAGCGCATCGTCTCGGACGTCAAGCTGGCCCGGCCGATGAAGATCGTGATCGACTCCGGCAACGGCGTGGCCGGCGCCTCGGCCCCGGGCATCTTCCGGGCCCTGGGCTGCGAGGTGATCGAGCTGTTCTCCGAGGTGGACGGCAACTTCCCCAACCATCACCCGGACCCGAGCAAGCCCGAGAACCTCAAGGACCTCATCGCGGCGCTTCGCACCAGCGGCGCCGAGCTGGGCCTGGCCTTCGACGGCGACGGCGACCGCCTGGGGATCGTCACACGCGGGGGCAACAACATCTACCCCGACCGGCAGATGATGCTGTTCGCCCGCGACGTGCTCAGCCGGGTGCCGGGCGGCACCATCTTGTTCGACGTCAAATGCACCCAGCGCCTGGCGCCTGCTATCCGTGAGGCCGGTGGCCAGCCGATGATGTTCAAGACCGGCCATTCGCTGATCAAGGCCCGCATGAAAGAGGTGGATTCACCCCTGGGTGGCGAGATGAGCGGCCACATCTTCTTCAAGGAGCGCTGGTACGGCTTCGATGACGGCACCTATGCCGGCGCGCGCCTGCTGGAGATTGTCTCGCGCGATGCCGACCCCAGCGCCGTGCTCGACGCCCTGCCGACCAGTTTTTCCACGCCCGAGCTGAACGTGAAATGCGCCGAGGGCGAGCCGCATGCGCTGGTTGATCGGCTGGTGCGCAGTGCCGCGTTTGACGCCCCAGCAGTGGTGTCCACCATCGACGGCGTGCGGATCGACTGGCCCGATGGCTTCGGGCTGATCCGCGCTTCGAACACCACGCCGGTGCTGGTGCTGCGCTTCGAGGGCCATACGCCGCAGGCGCTGCACCGCATCGAAGCGCAAATGCTCGCGCTGCTGCGCAGCGTCAAGCCCGACGCGGTCATCGGCGAGGCCGCGCATTGACGCAGCCGCGGCGCATCCTGCTCGTCAAGCTGTCCTCGCTGGGCGACGTGGTGCATGCCATGCCGGCGGTGCAGGACATCCGCCGCGCCTGGCCACTGGCGCAGGTCGATTGGGTGGTCGAGCGCGGCTTCGCGCCACTGGTGCGCCGCTGCGAAGGTGTGGGCCGGGTGATTGAGTGCGAGCTGCGCCGCTGGCGCAAGGCGCCGTTGGCGCGGCCGACGCGCCAGGCGTGGCGGGCCTTCCGCGCCGAGCTGCAGGCCCAGGCCTACGACGCCGTGATCGACCTGCAGGGGCTGACCAAGTCGGCGCTGGTGGCGCGCGTCGCGCGGTTGGCGCCCGGCGGGCGGCGCTACGCGTTGGCCAATCAGACCGAGGGTTCGGGCTACGAGGCGCCCACGCGTTGGGTGGCCGACGTGGCCATCCACATCGAGCCGCGCATCCATGCGGTCGACCGCTCGCGCCAGCTGTGCGCGCGGGCCCTGGGCCATTCGCTGCCCGCCATGCAGGTATATGGCCTGCACGCCGAGGCGGGCGGGGGCACCGGCCGCGCACGCGAGGTGGCGCTGGTCCACGGCACCTCGCGCGATGACAAGCTGTGGCCGCAGGCGCACTGGATCGCCCTTGGCCAGCGGCTGATCGCGCAGGGCCTGTGCATCGGGCTGCCGCACGGCGGCACCGCCGAGCGTGAGCGGGCCGCGCGCCTGGCCGCCGCGCTGGGCAATGCGGCCACGGTGTGGCCCGCGCTCGACCTGGGCCAGCTGACCGACCGCATGGCCGGCGGGGCCGGCGTTATCGGCGTCGACAGCGGCCTGTCGCACATCGCCACCGCGCTCGATCTGCCGCACGTGCAGATCTACAACTTCGACACCGCCTGGCGCACCGGGCCCGTCGGCCGCGACCGCCAGTGCAGCGTGTACCAGCAGCCCACGCCGGGTGTAGACGCGGTGTGGCAAGCCTGGCTGCGGGTGCGGGCCGCCGCATGATCGGCACGCTGTATTCGTGGTTGATGCGCGCCATGCAACCGCTGCTGCGGCGCAAGCTGCTGCGGCGCGGCCGCGCCGAGCCCGGCTACCTGGAGGCGATGGACGAGCGCTTTGGCGACTACCGCCAGCTGGCCCAGCCGGGCGCGCTGTGGATCCACGCTGTCTCATTGGGCGAAGCCCGGGCCGCCGCCATCTTGATCGACGCGCTGCGCCGGCGTGCCCCAGGCCTGCGGCTGCTGCTGACGCACGGCACCGCCACCGGCCGCGCCGAGGGCCGTTTGCTGCTGCGCCCCGGCGACGCCCAGACCTGGCTGCCCTGGGACACGCCCGAGGCGGTCGAGCGTTTCCTGGCCCACTTCCGTCCCAGCGCCGGGGTGCTGATGGAGACGGAAATCTGGCCCAACCTGGTGGCCGCCTGTGTGCGCCACCAGGTGCCACTGGCGCTGGCCAATGCGCGCCTGTCCGAAAAATCCCTGCGGACGTCGCAGCGGCTGTCGGCGCTGTCGCTCCCCGCCTATGGTGCGCTGGCGGCGGTGTGGGCTCAGACCGAAGCCGATGCGCAGCGCCTGCGCGCGGCGGGCGCCACCGTCAGCGCGGTGCTGGGCAACCTCAAGTTCGACGCCCATCCCGACCCGCGCCAGTTGGCGCTGGGCCGCGCCTGGCGCGCCGCGCTGGGCCGGCCGGTGGTGATGCTGGCCAGCTCGCGCGAGGGCGAGGAAGCGGCCTTGCTGAACGTGCTCGTGGCCAACCGCGAACGCGCGCGCGGCGGCCAGGGGCGCCGCGCCACCGACGCCGTGGCCGATGACGTGCAGTGGCTGCTGGTGCCGCGCCATCCCCAGCGCTTCGCCGAGGTGGCGGCGCTGGCAGAGCGTTCGGGGTTTTCGGTGTCGCGCCGCGGTGAATGGGGCGACGCACCGGTGCCAGCGCAGGTCTGGATCGGCGACTCACTGGGCGAGATGCCGCTGTACTACAGCCTGGCCGACGTGGCCTTGCTCGGGGGCAGTTTCGAGCCCCTGGGCGGCCAGAACCTGATCGAGGCGGCGGCCTGCGGCTGCCCGCTGGTGATGGGGCCGCACACCTTCAACTTCGCCGAGGCGGCAGCCACGGCCGATGGCTGCGGCGCTGCGCTGCGCGTGCGCTCGCTGGCCGACGGCGTACGCGCAGCGCTGGCCCTGGTGGCGGATGCGCCCCGGCGCCAGGCCATGGTGGCCGCGGCCGCAGGGTTTGCCGGGGCTTACCGCGGCGCGGCCGACCGCTGCGCTCAGGCCTTGCTGGCGCTGGCCGCGCACTGATCGGCCCCCGGGGGGGGCGGCGGCTGATGGCCGCTGGTGAACGGAAGAAGAACAAGGGAGGAACAGCCATGGTCCAGATGGGCAAGCTCACATTTCAGGGTGGCGCTGTGGTGCCGGGGGCCGGCGAAGGCAAGCGTGCGATCGTCACGCAGGACGACTCAGGCCGGCGCGCACCGCCAATGGCCCGCATCTCTTTCGCGCAGGTCCGCCTGCGGGTGCCGGCGCGCTTGCCGAACACCGTCCCGCGCCAGCCGCTGGCCCTGCGCATTGCGCCCATGGAACTGCAGATCGCTCTGGCGGCGGCCACCCGCGCCCGCGGCGGCGCAAGCGCCGCGGCGATCGCAGCGCTGCCCGGATTCGCCCCCCTGGTGGCCGCACCGGGACTGGCGCGCACCCGCTTTCTCGCCGCCCTGGCCGACGAAGAATTGGCGGCCGTGCCGCTGTGCGCGTTGATGCAGGCGCTGCGTCATGCCGCGGGGCCTGCAGGGCTGGACGCTCAATGTCGCGACTTCGCGCTGGCGTTACCGGGCCGCGCGCTCGACCGGCTGGTGGTGCCCACGCCGGACGGGCTCGCGAGCGAGGGCATGGAGACCCTGCTCGAATGCATCGTGCAGGTGCTGGGCCACCGGTCCATCGCGCCCGACGACCTGCTGGCGCTGGTCGCGGCGCTGCTGACCCTGCACGATCGGCTGGAACCTCGCTGCGCCGGGATGCTGCTCAAGGCGGTGCTGGAGGCGGCGGGCGGCGCCGATCTGCCGGTGCCGGTGCAGTCCCGGGTGATGGCACGCTTGCTCGTCGAACCGGGCGTCGACGCGCAGATGCTGGGGTACCTGGCCTGGGCGACGCTGGAAGTGATGTCGCGCCAGTCGATCGAAGCCGGTGACGGCGCGGACGACCTGTCCACGAGTTGGATGATGCAAACCCTGTGGCCGGTGTTGTTGCGGTTGGCGCAGGGTGCATCGGCCGCGGCACTTGCGCGGCTGGGCCGGGGGTTGGCGGCAGCACTGGCGGCCGAGGGCCAGTGGGCGACCGTGGCGCGCTCCCTGCTCGGGGCGGTGGCGGGCGTGGACGACGGTTTCAGGCCGCTGGAGCTGGTTGCGCTAGCCTGCGGCGCCAGTCTGGGCCATTTCGACGGGCCGCCCACGCAGCGTGGCGAGTGGCTGGCGACCTTGCGCGCGCTGGCCTGCAGCGCCATCGAGGTGTCTGGCGGCACCGGGCTGCGCCACCTGCGGTGGGTCGACTTGGGTGTGCAGCTGGCCTGGGATCCGCTGTCGGCTCTGCGCGAGCCGGGTGTGCCGCCCGATGTGCAGCTGGCGATGGTGGCGCTGGCCTACGGCATCCCGGGGCAGCTCAACGTCCACCGGGTCCCGCAGCAGTTCGAGGCCATCCTGGCGCTGGACCCTGCGGACCCGCGCCGCAGCGAGCTGTTGCGGCTGCTGGTGCGCCATGGCGGGCGCCATTTCAGTGAGGCGACGAAGGCGCGGGCGCTGGCCGAGGATGCTAGCTTGGCCGGTGCGTTCGCGCGCAAGGTCGTGGATGACGTGGCCGGCGGGGAGTCAAAGCACGGATAGGACGGCCGACGCGCCTGAAACCAATGCTTTGTCGTGCCGGCGGCACCGCGCTCCTGGGCCCCCGCTTTCGCGGGGGCGACGGTGCTTTTTCACCGCGCGAGCATCGCGTCCAGGAAATTGAGGTCTTGCGGCGTCAAGGTGCCATTGGCCTGCCGCATCCGCAGCTGGCCCAGCAGCACGTTGTAGCGGGCCTGGGCCAGGTCGCGCTTGGTCTGGAACAGCTGGCTTTGCGCGTTGAGCACGTCGATGTTGATGCGCACACCCACCTGGTAGCCCAGGCGGTTGGCGTCCAGCGCGAGCTGGCTGGAGGCCTCGGCCGCTTCCAGTGCGCGCACCTGCCCGGCGCCGGAGACGACGCCGAAGTAGGCCGCGCGCGTGGCCTGGGTGACGGTGCGGCGGGCGTTGTCGAGGTCGGCCTGGGCGCGGTCTTCCAGGGCCAGTGTTTCGCGGATGCGGTTTTGCGTGGCGAAGCCGGCGAACAGCGGCACGTTCAGCGTGACGCCCAACTGCAGGACGTTGCTGCGCGAACCGACAGCGGTGGTGGTGCTGCCGTCGGGGCTGCGGTTGTGGCTGTAGCTGCCGTTGAGGTCCACTGTCGGCAGGTGGCCGGCGCGCGCCTTCTCGGTCTCCAGGCGGGCCACCTCCAGCGCCTGGCGCGCCTGGTGGATGCTGGGGCTGGCCTCTTCGGCCAGCCGCACCCAGGCTTCGACGTCCTCGGGCTGCGGCGGGGCGATGGTGACCGGCGCGGAAAGTGGCAGCGGCTTCACGCCAGTGCGGCCGACCAGGGTCTCCAGGGCCAGTGTGCGCACCCGCAGGTCGTTCTCGGCGGCGATCTCCTGGGCGGTGCTCAGGTCGAAGCGGGCCTGGGCCTCGCGCGAGTCGGTGATGGTGGCGGTGCCCACTTCGAAGTTGCGTTTGGCCGAGGCCAGCTGCTCACTCACGGCCGACTTCTGGGCGCGCACGAAGGTCAGCGCGTCCTGCGCCGCCAGCACGTCGAAATAGGCCTGCGACAGGCGAATGACCAGGTCTTGCGAGGCGGCTTCCATGACCGCGCGGAACTGCTCCACCGAACGCTGGCCCTGCCGGAAGTTGGCGGCGTTGGCGGGGCGGTAAAGCGGCTGCGTGGCCGTGACGGCCGCGCTCTGGGTACTGAAGCCGCGGCTGCCGGTCACGCTGCTGTCGAAACGGGTCTGGGAGGCGGTGCCTTGCAGGCCCACCTGCGGCAGCAGCCCGGCGCGTGCCTGCGCGGCCCGCTGGATGGCGGCCTCGTACTGGGCGCGCACCGACTGGAATGCCGCGTCGTTGGTGCGCGCGGCCTGATACAGCTCGGTAATGCTCTGGGCGTGCGCCGGCAGGCCGAGCATCGCAGCGAGGGCCAGGGGCAAGAGGCGCATGACGGGCCGCAGGTTCTTCATGTCACAGGGTCCTTCGATCAGAAGTGGAACCGCGAGGGTTCGGGAAAATGCGCCAGGCGCGGCGCCACCGTGTCCCAGCGCTGGGCCGTGGTGTGGCTGTTCGGGCCGGTGCGGGTGATGAGCGTGGCGCGCATCATGGGCTGTTCGCCCACGATCGCCAACAGCCGGCCGCCCACCTTCAGTTGCGCGAGCAGGGCCGGCGGCACCTGGGCCACCGAGCCAGACAGCACGATCACGTCGAACGGGCCTTCGCCGGGCAGGCCGGCGGCGCCGTCGGCCTCGCGCACCTCGACGTTCTTGACACCAGCGCGCGCCAGGTTGGCGCGCGCCCGCACGGCCAGGGCGGGGTCGATCTCGAGGCTGACCACGCGCTGGGCCAGGCCCGCCAGCAAGGCGGCCATGTAGCCCGAGCCGGTGCCCACCTCCAGCACGCTATCGGTCGGCTTCAGGTCGACCTCTTGCAGCATGCGGGCCTCGACCTTGGGCGCCAGCATGCTGCGCCCGCTGGCCATGGCGGCCTCGGTGGGCTCGGCCAGCGGCAGCTCCATGTCGACAAAGGCCAGGGCCCGGTGGGCCGGCGGCACGAATTGCTCGCGATGCAGGCGCCAGAGCAGCTCCAGCACCTTCGGGTCGAGCACATCCCAGGGGCGGATCTGCTGCTCGATCATGTTGAAGCGGGTTTTTTCGAGGGCGTCGGAAGTCATCATGGCGCGAAAAGGGGTGATCAGGCTGGCGTTCAGGACAAACCCCCCATTCTAGAAGCCGGCGGTGGGGCCGGGCCCCAGCGCCGGCGCAGCCAGGCGGCCAGGTCGTCAAGGTAACAGTACACCACGGGCACTACCACCAGCGTGAGCAGCGAGGAGGTGATCACGCCGCCGATCACGGCCTGGCCCATCGGCGCGCGCTGCTCGGATCCCTCGGTGAGCGCCAAGGCCAGGGGCAGCATGCCGAAGATCATGGCCAGCGTGGTCATGAGAATGGGGCGCAGGCGCACCCGGGCGGCAGTGAGCAGGGCCTCGGTGCGCTCCATGCCCCCCTGGCGCGCACGGATGGCGAAATCCACCAGCAAGATCGCGTTCTTGGTCACCAGGCCCATGAGCATCACCACGCCAATGATGGAAAACAGCGACAGCGTGGAGCGAAACAGCATCAGCGCCAACACCACGCCGATCAGCGTGAGCGGCAGCGAGCTCATGAGGGCCAGGGGCTGCAGGAAGCTGCGGAACTGGCTGGCCAGAATCATGTAGATGAAGATCACGCCCAGGGCCAGGGCCGACACCGCATAGTTGAACGACTCAGCCATGTTGCGAGCCGAGCCACTGAACTGCGCACGGTAGCCGGGCGGCATGGCGATGGACGCCAGCTGCGCGCTGATGTCGTCCGTGACCTGGCCGGCCGAGCGGCCTTGCGCATTGGCGTTGATGGCGACCTCGCGGGTGAGCTCGCGGCGGTTGATCTGGTTGGGACCGGTGGTCTCGCGCACGTCGGCCACCTGGGCCAGCCGCACGATGCGGGTGCCGCCATCGGGCGCGGCCACGGCAAAGGGCAGGCGCCCCAGTTGCTGCGGCAGGTTGCGGGCCTCGGGCGCCAGACGCACGATCACGTCGTAGGTCTGGTCGTCGGCCGCGCGCCAGTTGCCCACGGTCTGCCCGGCCACCAGGGTGCGCAGCGGCGCGGCCAATTGGGCCACCGACAGGCCCAGGTCCGACGCTGCGTCGCGCCGGATGTCCAGCGCCACAACCGGCTTGTCGGGCTTGAGGCTGGAGTCCAGGTCGACCAGGCCCGGGATGTCGCGGATGCGCGCCAGCACCAGGGCCGACAGGCGCTCGAGCTCCTTGAGGTCGGGCCCCAGCAACGAGAATTCGATCTGCTTGTTGCCGCCCACCGAATCGAGCAGGCCGGCGTGGGTGACGGTGACGCCTGGCACCTGCCGCAGCCGCTGGCGCAGCACGTCGGACATCTCGTCGACGCTGCGCTGGCGCTGATGGCGGTCGACCAGCCGCACATAGACCGAGGCGTAGATCTTGCCCTGGGCGCTGCCGCTGTTGATGGTGGCCAGGGTGTAGCGCGCCTCGGGAAACTCGCGCACGATGGCCTCGACCTGCCGGGCCTTGGCCTCGGTCAGCTCCAGCGAGGAGCCCACCGGCGTGTTGAAGGTCACCGTCAGCTCGGAGAAGTCGGCCTTGGGCACGAACTCGGTGCCCAGGAGCGGCACCATGGCCACACTGGCCCCGAAGATGCCCAGGGCCGCGAACACCGTAGCCAGGCGGTGCTTGAGCGACCAGCGCAGGATGGTCTGGTAGCCCTGCGCCAGCGCTTCGGTGGCGCGGTCGAACCAGCCGGTGACGCGGCCGATGGTGCGGTCGTAGAGGGTGCGCGCCTCGTGGGGCTTGCCGTGGCGGTCGATTTCCGGGTCGTGCCAGATCGACGACAGCATGGGGTCGAGCGTGAAACTCACGAACATCGAGATCAGCACCGCCGCCACGATGGTGATGCCGAACTCGTGGAAGAACTTGCCGATGATGCCGCCCATGAAGCCAATCGGCAGGAACACCGCGACGATGGAAAACGTGGTGGCCAGCACCGCCAGCCCGATCTCCTGGGTGCCGTCCATCGCGGCCTGAAACGGCGGCTTGCCCATTTGCACATGGCGCACGATGTTCTCGCGCACCACGATCGCGTCGTCGATCAGCAGGCCCACGCACAGCGACAGCGCCATCAGCGTCACCATGTTCACGGTGAAGCCGAACAGGTCCATGAAAAAGAAGGTGCCGATCAGCGCGATGGGCAGCGTCAGGCCGGTGATGACCGTCGAGCGCCATGAGTTGAGAAACAGGAACACGATCAGCACCGTGAGCAGGGCGCCTTCGATCAGCGTGCGGCGCACGTTGTCCACCGCCACCCGGATCGGGCGTGAGCCGTCGAAGATGGGCTCCAGGCGCACGCCGGGCGGCAGCTGGCCCTGCATTTCGGCAAGGGTCTTGTTCAGTCCGTCGATGACCGCGATGGTGTTCTCGTCCTGCGACTTCTGCACCGACAGCAGCAGCGTGCGCTCACCGTTGCGCAAGGCCAGGCTCTCGATCTCCTGGGTGCCGTCGCTGACGCGGGCCACCTGCTGCAGGCGCACCGGCGTGCCGCCACGGCGCGCGACGATGATGCGGCCGAAGTCTTCGGGCCTGGCGATGCGCGCGTCCAGCTGCACCACTCGCTCGGACGTGGGCGAGCGCAGCGTGCCCACCGGCAGTTCCTGGTTCTCGCCGCGCACTGCGGCCACCACCTGATCGGCGGTGATGCCCATCGCCTCCATGGCTGCCGGGTCGAGGTACAGCGAGATTTCGCGCTTGGAGCCGCCCACCAGCGTGACCGAGCCGACGCCGCGCACGTTTTCGAGCCGCTTCTTGAGCACCTGGTCGGCCCAGGCGGTGAGCTCCACCGGGCTGGGCGCCTGGCCCTGGCCAGCGACCGGCAGCACGGCCAATGACCAGATGGCGCGCCCGGCGGGGTCAAAGCGCAGCACGCGCGGCTCCTTGACCTCGGTGCGAAAGCTCGCCCGCACCGCCGCCACCTTCTCGCGCACGTCTTCGGCGGCCTTGCGGCCGTCGATGTGCAGCGCAAACTCGATGATCACCAGCGACTGGCTCTCGGAGCTGCGCGAGGTGAGGTTGTTGATGCCGGAGATGGAGTTGACCGCTTCCTCGATCTTGCGGCTGACCTCGGTCTCGACGATGCCCGGGGCGGCGCCGGGATAGTCGGTCTGCACCACCACCACCGGGAAGTCGATGCTGGGGAACTGGTCGACCTGCAGGCGCTGCAGGCTGAACAGCCCCATCACCACCAGCGCCATCATCATCATGGTGGCGAACACCGGATTGTTCAGACTGACACGGGTGAACCACATGCCGCTCAGTCCTTGGCGGTGACGGTTCGGGCGGGGACGGCCGCTGCCGCCGCGCCAGGCAAAGCACGGGGCGATGCGGCGGGCGAACTCGAAGGCGCCTGGGCCGGCGCGCTGGCCTCAGCACTCAACTTCACCCGCGTGCCCTCGCGCAGCGCGCCCACATGGCCGCGCAGGACCAGCGCGCCGGCCGGCAGGCCTTCCACCGCCACCAGCGTGTCGCCTTCATCGGCGGAACGCACGCCCGTTTGCACCGCGCGATGCACGATGCGCTCGGCCTCGATCAGTTGCACATAGGCGCTGGGTTTGTCATTGCGAACCGCCGACAGTGGCACGGCCAGGGCCTGCACCCGCCCCGTCTCGACCTGCCCCTGGGCGAACAGGCCCTGGCGCAGACCGGCTTGCGCCTGCACGCTCAGGTAGGCCACCACGCTGCGGCTGCCCGCCTGCGCACTGGGGTTGATGCGCGTCACGCGCGCTGTGATGCGGCCCGGGGCGCCTTCCACATCGAGCACCGCTGTCTGGCCGACCCGCAGGCGCACCGAGTCGGCGGCGGTCAGCGTGGCTTCGAGTTCCAGTTGGCGCGGGTCGACGATCTCGACCACCCGCGCGTCAATGGGCAAGCGCTCGCCCGGCTGCGCCAGCCGCTGCGACACCACGCCGGCGATGGGCGCGCGCAGCACCGAGTCGTCCAGCGACTTGCGGGCCAGTTCCAGCGCGGCCAGCACCGCCTTGTGATTGGCGTGGGCGGCGGCCAGGTTGCTCTGCGAGGCTTCCAATGCGGTACGGGAGATGAAACCCTGGTCGACCAGCGCGCGGTTGTTGTCGAACTGGCGCTGGGCCAGATCGATCTGGGCGCGGGCGGCGTCGGCCTGCTCTCGCGCCTGCTGCAACCGGGCGCGCGATTCGGTGGGGTCGATGTGCGCGAGCTCCTGGCCGGCGCGCACCGAGTCGCCCTCGCGCACCGTCAGGCCCTGCAGCTCGCCGGGCACACGTACGCGCACCATGGCCGCGTTCACCGCCCGCAGCGAGCCCGACAGGGGAACGGACTGCAGCAGCTCACGCGCTTGGACGCGGGCCAGGTCGGCGGCAGCCAGCTCAACCACTGGCTCGGCGCGCTGGACCGCCGCTGGCGCCTTGGCCTGCTTCGGTGTGTAGCGTTGCCAGCCCCACAGGCCGGCGAGCAAGGCCACGGCCAGCACGGCCCACCACAGGGCTTTGCGCTTCATTGGCCGGACTCCGCGGGCCGCACGCACAGGCCGCGCAGCAGCGTCACGGCCTGTGCGGCGATGTAGCGCTGCGGGTCGATCGGCATACGGCCGGCGCCGCAGCCCAGGGAGTGCTTGTGCAACACCAGAAAGATCATCGGGGCCACCAAGGTGTAGATCGCATAGTCGATGTCGGCAATGGCGAACTCGCCGCGCGCCAAGCCGCGTTCGAGTACGCGGCGCAGCAGGCTGTGGCAGGGTGCGATCACCTCGCGTTCGTAGAAGGCCACCACATCGGGAAAGTTTTGCGCCTCGCTGAACATGAGCTTGGTAATACCGGAGGCCCGGGTGGTTCCAATCCGGTCCCACCAGGCATTCAGGCACATGCGCACCAGCTCCGCGCTGCTGCCTTGCCAGGCTTCGAACTGCTCGTTCCATTCGGCAAAGCAGTCGATGATGCTGTGGCGCACCACCGCCTTGAACAGCTCTTCCTTGCTGCCGTAGTAGAGAAACAGCGTGCCCTTGGACACGCCAGCCCGCGCGGCGATCTCCTCGACCCGCGCGGCGGCGAAGCCTTTTTCGACAAACAGGTCGAGCGCCGCTTCAATCAGCTCGCCCGGACGTGCTTCCTTGCGGCGCCCGCGCCGGGACGGCTGCTCATCAGTGGGTGTGTCGGGGGTGGGCGAGGGCACGGCGGGGGTTAATGACTGACCGGTTAGTAATATAACGAGGCAACGCGGCCGGGGCAAGCGCGAGGGAGACGGCGGGAAGGGTCGGCTCAGGCGCTCCAGCGCTGCACTTGCAAGGCCAGCCACTCGCGCAGCACGCGGCGCGACGCCAGCAGGCCCTCGCCGGAGGGCAGCCACTCGAAGATCGGGCCGCTGGTGGGCACCGGTTGCCCGGTGGGCGCAGGCAGCACCTCGAAGCCGGCCCGCTGAAACTCAAGCGTGGCCCGCGGCAGGTGCCAGGCGTCGCTGACCAGGGCGATGCGGCGGATGCGGTCGCGGTGCAGCAGGGCGGCGGTGCGGACGGCGTTCTCGCGGGTGTCGCGGGACAGCCCTTCAACCCAGCGGATGTCGAAGCCAAAATCCTGCCGGGCCACCAGCCGCGCGGCTTCGGCCTCCGTGGCGGTGCCACGGCCGGACCATCCGGCCCCACCGCTGAAGGCCAGGGGCAGGCCACTGACTCTTGCCAGGCGAACGCCGTAGCGCAGGCGCTGCAGCGTGGGAGCCGAGGGCTGGGGCACACCGTATTCAGGCGCCTCGGGCAGCACCCCACCGCCGAGCACCACCACTGCCTCCACGCGCGCACGGCGCAGCTCGACAAGGCCAACTGGCGCCACGTTCGGCAACAAGGCGCGGGCCAGCTCGATGGAGACGGCGTGGCAGCTGAGAAACCACAGCATGCCCAGCCCGATCGTGCCGATGACCGTGCCGAAATTGCGCCCGGCCCGCAGCATCAGCAGCCCCACGAAGGCGAGCAGCAGGGGGCCGGCCGGTGGCAACACCAGCGCGGCGACGATGGCTTTCAACAGTCCGGCTTCCATGGCTGCGATGGTAGTCGTCCTCAGCCGGGCCCAGGCCGGAATGCAAGCCAGCCGCAAAGGGCAGGTTGAAGCAGCTACATTGGCAGGCTTCAAGGAGTTTTTTGCCATGAGCCAACTGCAGGTGATCGTGCTCGGAGGCGGCTGCTTCTGGTGCACCGAGGCGGTATACGTGAAGGTGCGCGGCGTGACGGACGTGGAGTCTGGCTACTGCAATGGTCAGCTCGAGCGCCCCAGCTACGAGCTGGTGTGCACCGGCACCACCGGCCACAACGAGGTGGTCAAGCTCACCTACGATCCGGCGCAGGTGAGCACGCGGCAGTTGCTTGAAATTTTCTTCGTCGTGCACGACCCCACCCAGCTCAATCGCCAGGGCAATGACGTGGGCACGCAATACCGCAGCGGCATCTACTTCACCACGCCCGAGCAACAGCAGGTGGCCGACGACCTGATCCGCGAGATGAACCAGGACAAGCTGTTTGGCGCGCCCGTCGTCACCGAGGTGCTGCCGCTGGCCAACTACTGGCCGGCCGAGGATTACCACCAGGACTTCTTCGAGAAAAATCCCTACCAGGGTTACTGCATGGCGGTGGCCGCGCCGAAGGTGGCGAAGTTTCGCAAGACGTTCGCGAATCTCTGCCGCGATTGAGAGGCGCAAAGCACTTCGCCCAATGCCGCCGCCGCCGCGCCGGCAACGATGCGGTCGCGGATCAGGCGAAGTGCCATGCGCCGGGTGCCCTTGCGGAAAGCCGGTGTCGGAAAGCCGGTTGTACGAATGGCCCATTTGGTTCAACATCGCCGGGACGCGCCGCATGTCGATGCTGCGCGTTTGCACGGCCAGGGTCGATGACATAGGAGACAGTTTCATGATGGAATCCAGCACACGCAGGTCGGTCCTCGCATTGGGCTTGGCGCTCGCCGCCGGGAAGGGCGCTGCTCAAGCAGCTTATCCATCCAGGCCCATTCGCTTCCTGGTTGGATTTGCGCCAGGTAGCGCCACTGACACCATCGCCCGTGTCATTGCCAATCATGTTGCCAACAGGCTCGGGCAAACCGTTCTGGTCGAAAACCGCCCGGGCGCCAATGGCATGCTGGCCGCCGCTGAAGTCGTGAAGGCTGCGGCTGACGGCCATACCGTGTACTTCACGAGCTCCAGCACGATCACCGTCAATCCTCTTCTTTACAAGAAGATGCCCTATGACCCGACGAAGGACTTCCAGCCCGTCACATTGGTGCTGTCGGCGCCCTTTATTCTTGTCATCAACCCGGACAAGAACCTGGGTGCGCCAGTGTCCAATCTGGCGGATCTGGTGCGGATCGCCAAGAGCACAACGGGCGGGCTCACCTATGGCTCCGCAGGGCTCGGAAACCTCACGCACTTCACGATGGAACTGCTCAGTCGTGAAGCGGGGTTGAAGCTCGTGCATGTCCCGTACAAGGCGGCGACGCAGGCGCAAGCTGCGCTGCTTGCCAAGGAGATCGACATGGAGTTCGATACGCCCGGTGTATTGCCGCAGGTCACTGCGGGCAAATTGAAAGCGCTCGCCGTGTCAACCGCTCAGCGCTGGCGTGATTTGCCGGACGTGCCGACCGTCAGCGAATCGGGCTACCCTGGGTTCGAGACGGCATTCTGGCTCGGGGCGTTGATGCCGGCGGGCACGCCGCCGAGCATTGTCAAGACCATGCATGATGCGATTGCGTCTGCTGGCGACGATGCGGCAGCGCGTACCGCTCTCATGCGGCAAGGCAATCTTCACATGCTCAATCCCGAACAGTTCGCAGCGCGGATCAAGAAGGAGCTGGTGATCAACGCGGAGATCAATCGGCGAGCCAACGTCCAGCTGGACTGAACACGACGTCCGGGCCCACGGCAACATGCCTGTGCCGTCGAGTGCCTGGCACGTTCGGACAGTGAGCGAACGCCGGGTTTTGGGGTATACCCGGCTCTGGCGTAAGCTGCGGTGACATAAACTGTGAGCGGATGGCGTCGATCGTGATGAGCGGGCAAGGCGAGGCGCCGCCTTCAAATGCGGGAGTCAAACCATCGTGAATACGGATTTGGATCAGGTCAGCGTTGCGATCCAAGGCCCCAAATGTCTGGTCACCATCGAGCGGGCATCCGAACACAACACCATGACCGACAAGGTGATGCACGAGCTCGTGCAGGCTCTGCGCATCGCGGAGTCGTCACCGGGCGTGCGGGTGATCGTGTTGACGGGGCAGGGCGACAAGTCTTTTTGCGCCGGCGGCAAGCTCAAGCCAACCACCGACGGCTCGCCCTTTGCGGTCGAACCCGGTCGCTTCGATCACCCGATCGCCGAACTGTTTCGCGCCATGGACCGCAGCAACCTGCCGATCATCGCGCGCATCAACGGCGACACCTTCGGCGGCGGGGTGGGACTGGCCTGCGCCTGCGACTTCGCGGTCGCAGTCGATACGGCGCGCTTTGGCACCACCGAGGCGGCCGTGGGCGTTTTTCCCATGATGATCCTGCCGGTGCTGATGCGCGTGATCCCCCGCCGGCGGTTCATCGAGATGTGCTTGCTCGCCCAGCGGTTCTCGGCCGAGGTGGCCAAGTCGTATGACATCGTCAACCAGGTCGTCCCAGCCGCGCAATTGGACGAAGCGGTCGACGCCCTGGTCAGCCGGCTCAGCGCGAACTCTCCGGTCGCCCTGCGGATCGGGCGCAGAACCATCTCGGCGGTGACAGACCTGTCGTTGGCGGACGCGCTGCACCTGACTCAGGCGATCCTTCCCGTGATGGCTCAGAGCGCCGACAGCAAAGAAGGCATGCGCGCCTTTGCGGAGCGGCGCGCACCGGTGTGGCCAGGCAGTTGATGACGAGCGCAACCCCGGGCGTGTGAAACGACGAGCATGCACCCCCGAGCCGCGCCTTTGCCTGGCGAGCCTTGAGAGCCACCGACACTTCCACAGGAGACAGACATGAGCGGATTTTCCAATCGACGAGAAGCATTGCTGGCGCTGGGCGCCTGGTCCATGGCTTTTGCCAGCGGGCCCAGCTGGAGCCAGGACTTTCCGTCCAAGCCCTTGAGGATCGTCGTGGCCTATCCGCCCGGGGGGCCGGTCGACGTGGTGGCCCGCATCATTGAGGAACCGCTGAGCAAAGCCCTGGGTCAGCCGATCATCATCGAGTACAAGCCCGGTGCCGGTGGCGTCATCGGCTCGGACTTTGTGGCCAAGTCGAGGGCCGACGGATACACGCTCCTCATGGGCTCAACCCCGTTGGCCATCCAGGAGACCCTGGTGGCCAAGCTGCCCTATTCGGCCCTGACGGACTTCACCACGATCTCCAATGTGGCCGAGGGACCGCAGGTGCTTGTCATCCCGACGAAGTTGCCGGTGAACAGCGTGCGTGAGCTGATCGACTATGCCAAGGCCAAAGGCAGCCTCAACTTCGCCTCGCCCAGCGCGGGCGGATCCAACCATCTGGCCGCCGAGATGTTCAAGGGTGCTGCTGGCATCAATGCCACGCACATTCCCTACAAGGGCAGCGCACCGGCCGAAGTCGATTTGATCGGAGGCCAGGTCGACTTCATGTTCGGCGCGCTGACCACCTCATTGCGTCACGTCGAGAGCGGCCGCCTGCGGGCCCTGGGCGTGACGACCAAAACCCGATTTGCCAATGCGCCGAACATTCCCACCATCGCGGAGACCTTGCCTGGCTTCGAGGTGAGCTCCTGGTACGGCTTGCTGGGCCCCAAAGGGATTCCACCGCAGATCACCAACAGGATCAATGCCGAGGTGAACAAGATCATTCTCAGTGCGGATGTGAGAGCCCGCTTGAACAAGGTCGACCTTGAACCCAGCCCTGGCAGCGCGGACCATTTTGGGCAGTATCTCCGGCAAAACACCGAGGCGTGGCGCAAGGTCATCAAGGACAACAACGTCAAGACCGATTAAGGGCGGGCGCTGCCGACACCCGCAAGACTCAAGGATCGGGCAAGTGACAAGCTCCTCAAGTCGTCCGCTGGACGGCATCCGCATTCTGGAGATCACGTCAATGATCTTCGGCCCGCTGGCGTGTCAACATCTTGGTGACCTGGGCGCCGATGTGATCAAGCTGGAACCTCCCGAGGGGGATCTCACCCGTGCCATCGGGCCCCGAAAGTCCAAAGACATGGGCGCTTACTTCATGAACTGCAACCGCAGCAAGCGAAGCGTTGTTGCCGACCTCAAGACCGAAGAGGGGCAAGTGATTCTTCACAAGCTGGTCAAGCACTGCGATGTGCTTGTCCATTCGACGCGCTCCGCCGGGGCGGCACGGATCGGGCTGAGCTTCGATTCCTTGTCAAAGTTGAACCCGCGTCTGGTGTTCTGCCATCTGACGGGCTATGGCGATGCGGGCGAGTACGGCGGACGGCCCGCCTACGATGACATCATCCAGGCCGAGTCCGGCCTGGCCGATCTGCAGCGCGTGGTTGGCGGAGCGCCCAGGTTCATGCCTGCCATCATCGCCGACAAGGTGAGCGGCTTGCATGCGGCGGTCGGGATCATGGCCGCCTTGATGCAGCGCGTTCGCACCGGCCGTGGCCAAGACCTGTCGATCTCCATGTTCGAGACGATGGCCGCGTTCAACCTGGTCGAGCACCAATGGGGCCATGTGTTCGAGCCGCCGACCGGCTCGATGGGGTATCCGCCGGTAAGCATGGGCACGCGGCGCCCGTATCCCACACGTGATGGCTTCCTTGCCGTCCTGCCCTACACCGACGCGCACTGGCATGCGTTCTTTCGTGCCGCGGGTGCGCCGCAGATGATGCAAGACCCGCGCTTTTCCTCGTTCGAGGCGCGCCAGCGCAATGTCCCGGCCGTATGGCCGGAGGTGGAGCGGCAGCTGGCCAAGAAGACCAATGCACAGTGGCAAGAGCTCCTGGGCCGCGACGGCGTTCCCTTCGCCATCGTCAAATCGCTGGAGGATCTGCGTGACGATCCTCATCTGGCCAGCGTCGGGTTTTGGCAAGCGCATCAACATCCCACCGAAGGAGACCTGCGGCTGACCCGGTCACCGTTCGAGTTCAAGGGTGTGGATTTGAGCGTGCGTAAGCTGCCCCCCCGGCTTGGGGAGCACACACGCGAGGTCTTGGCCGAGTGCGGCTGTGGCCCGGATCAGATCGATGCGCTAACCGGCGCCGGGCGTCAGGTGTGAGGTGGTGGTTGACGCGGCCGCCCGCGCCCGGCGCCGATCCATCCACGCCAGCAGCTCGCCCACGATGCCCTTGCGGAAGGCCAGCACGCACACCACGAAGATGACGCCGATGATCACCGTGACATAGGCGCCCACCTTGTCGGCCAGCGTGTTTTGCAGGCCGATCACGATGGCGGCGCCCAGCACTGGCCCGAACAGGGTGCCGACCCCGCCCAAAAGGCTCATGAGGATCACCTCGCCGGACATCGACCAGTGCACGTCGGTCAGGGTCGCAAAACCCATGACCACGGTTTTGAGGCCGCCGGCCAGGCCGGCCAAGCTGGCCGAGAGCACGAACGCCATCAGCTTGTACTTGTCGACCTCGTAGCCCAGGGAGATGGCGCGGGGCTGGTTCTCGCGGATCATCTTGAGCACCTGGCCGAAGGGCGAGCTGACGATGCGCGCGATGCCAGCGAAACAGGCGACAAAGATCGCCAGCACAACGTAGTAGAGCGTGATGTCGGAATCGAGCGGCAGCAGCCCCAGCAGGCGCCCGCGCGGCACACCCTGCAGGCCGTCCTCGCCGCCAGTGAAGGGCGCCTGCAGCGCGATGAAGAACACCATCTGTGCCAGCGCCAACGTGATCATGGCGAAATAGATGCCCTGGCGCCGGATGGCCACCAGGCCGAAGATCAGGCCCAGCAGCGCCGAGGCCACGACACCAGCCAGGATGGCCAACTCGGGCGTCCAGCCCAGCGCGCGGACGAACCAGCCGGTGACGTAAGCCGCCGACCCGAAAAAGGCCGCGTGGCCAAAGGACAGCAGGCCGGTAAACCCCAGCAGCAGGTTGAAGGCACAGGCGAACAACGCGAAGCACAGCAGCTTCATCACGAACACCGGGTACAGGCCGAGAACCGGCGCGAGCAGGCCCAGCGCGAGCAGGGCCACGTAGGTGAGGCGAAGGACGTTCTTGTTCATGTCAGGCCTCCTTACCGAAGAGGCCGGCGGGGCGGATCATGAGGACGATCGCCATGATCACGAAGACGACCACATTGGACGCTTCGGGATAGAAAACGCGGGTGAGGCCTTCGATCATGCCCAGCCCCAGGCCCGTGACCACCGAGCCCAGGATCGAGCCCATGCCGCCGATCACCACCACGGCGAACACCACGATGATCAGGTTCGAACCCATGAGCGGCGTCACCTGCACGATGGGCGCGGCCAGCACGCCGGCCAGGGCCGCCAGCGCGGCGCCGGCGCCGTAGGTGAGCATCACCATCAGCGGCACGTTCACGCCGAAGGCCTGCACCAGCTTGGCGTTCTCGGTGCCGGCGCGCAGGTAGGCGCCCAGGCGGGTGCGCTCGATCAGCCACCAGGTGCCCAGGCAGACGACCAGCGAGAACAGCACGACCCAGGCCCGATAGATAGGCAGGATCATGAAGCCGAGATTGACCGAGCCCTGCAACAGGTCGGGCACGGGATAGGACTGGCCGGACGAGCCGAACTGCTCGCGCAGCATGCCCTCCAGAATGAGGGCCAGCCCGAAGGTGAGCAACAGGCCATAGAGCGGATCAAGCCCGTACAGCCGCTTGAGCATGGTGCGTTCGATCACGACCCCCAGCACACCGACGGCCAACGGCGCGAGCACCAGGGCGAACCAGTAGTTCAACCCCAGACTGTCCAGCATGAGCCAGGCGAACAGGGCCCCCAGCATGTACAGCGCGCCGTGCGCGAAGTTGACGATATCGAGCAGGCCGAAGATGACCGCCAGGCCCAGGCTCAAAAGCGCGTAGAAGGCGCCGTTGACCAGGCCGAGCATCAGCTGGCTCAGGAAGGCCTGCAGGGGAATGCCGAAAATCTCCATATCGCTCCGTTGGGTGAGCTCTGGGCCGGCGCTTGCACCAGCCCAGGGCTCAGGTCATTGGCCTACTTCTTGACCAGCGCGCACTTGCTGTCGGCCAGGGTGGTGAACGCCTGCTCGGCCGGAAACTTCGTGACCAGCTTGTAGTAATCCCAGGGCTTGTTCGAATCCTTTTGCCCCTTGACCTGGTACAGGTACATGTCGTGCATGAGCCGGCCGTCCTGGCGGATCGTGGCGCCCTTGTGATAGAAGTCGTCGATCTTCATCTTCTTGAGCTGCGCCATCACCTTGTCGGCATCGGTGGTGCCCACCGCTTGAACGGCCTTGAGGTAGGTCGTGGTGGCCGAGTAGTCGGCGGCCTGCAGGCTCGAGGGCATGCGCTTGTACTTGGTGAAGAAGCGGGCCGCGAATTTGCGGCTGGCGTCGTCCTGGTCCCAGTACCAGCTGTCGGCGAATTGCAGGCCTTCGACGGTGTTCAGCCCCATGCTGTGGATGTCGTTGATGAAGATCAGCAGGCCGGCCACCTTCATGGTCTTGGTCACCCCGAATTCCTTGGCGGCCTTCATGGCGTTGACGGTGTCGCCGCCGGCGTTCGCCATGGCGAGAATCTGCGCCTTCGAACCCTGGGCCTGCAGCAGGAACGAGGAGAAGTCCGACGCATTGAGCGGGTGCTTGATGGAACCGGCCACGGTGCCACCATTAGCCTTGACCACCGCCGTGGCGTCGGCCTCGAGTGACTGGCCGAATGCATAGTCGGCGGTCAGGAAATACCAGCTCTTGTTGCCCGCCTTCACCAGCGCAGTGCCCGCGACCTTGGCCAGGGCCACGGTGTCGTAGGCGTAGTGCACGGAGTAGGGCGTGCAATCTTCATTGGTCAGCCGCGCCGAGCCCGCGCCAATGACGATGAAGGGGCGCTTCTTCTCGGCCGCCACCTTGGACATGGCGATGGCGGTGCCCGAGCTGGTGCCGCCCACCAGCATGGCGAGGTTTTCCTTGTCGATCCACTCGCGGGCTTTGCTGCTGGCAACGTCGGCCTTGTTCTGGTGGTCGGCCGACAGCACCTCGATCGGACGGTTCAGCACCTTGCCGCCGAAGTCCTCCACCGCCATCTTGATCATCTCGGCGCCGGCCGGGCCGTCGAGGTCGGCGTACAGGCTGGACATGTCGGTGATGAAGCCGATGCGAACCGGACCGGTCTGGGTCTGGGCCATGGCCGAGAAAGTGCCCAGGCCCACGGTCAGCGCGGTAACGAGGGGTTTGATCATGTACTTCATGAAAGTCTCCTTGGGTGAAAAACGGGGGGTGGGCGATCACACGCCCAGGTATTCTTGCAGCATGGCGGTGTTCTCGCGCAGCTCGTGCTGGGCGAACTCACGCACGATCTTGCCGTGCTCCATGATGTAGAAGCGGTCGGCCAGGGGCGCCGCGAAGCGGAAGTTCTGCTCGACCAGCACGATGGTGTAACCGCGTGACTTGAGGGTGCGAATGGTTTCGGCGAGCTTTTGCACGATCACCGGCGCCAGTCCCTCGGAGATCTCGTCGAGCAGCAGCAGCCGCGCGCCGGTGCGCAGGATGCGGGCCACCGCCAGCATCTGCTGCTCGCCGCCCGACAGGCGCGTGCCGGGGCTGCTGGCACGCTCCTTGAGGTTGGGGAACATGTCGTAGATCTCGGCCACGCTCATGCCGCCCTGGCCCACAGGGGGCGGCAGCAGCAAATTTTCTTGTGCCGACAGGCTGGCGAAGATGCCGCGCTCTTCGGGGCAGTAGCCCACGCCCAGCCGGGCGATGCGGTGTGGCGCCATGCGGATCGACTCTTGCCCGGCGATGCGCAACGTGCCAGTGCGCCGGCCGGTCAGGCCCATGATCGCGCGCAAGGTGGTGGTGCGGCCGGCGCCGTTGCGCCCCAGCAGCGACACCACCTCGCCCTCGTTGACCGTGAGGTTGACGCCGTGCAAAACATGCGATTCGCCGTACCAGGCGTGCAGGTTGTCAATGCGCAGGAGCTCTTGCATGCTCATTGGGCCCCCTGCAACTCGGTCTCGGCGGTACCCATGTAGGCCTCAATCACCAGCGGATTGCGCGAAACTTCGGCATAGGGACCGTCAGCGATGACGGCGCCGCGCTGCAGCACGGTGATGCGGTCGGCAATGGAGGACACCACGTTCATGTTGTGCTCCACCATCAGGATGGTGCGGCCGGCCGAGACCTTCTTGATGAGCTGGGTGACGCGGCCGACGTCTTCGTGGCCCATGCCCTGGGTGGGCTCGTCCAGCAGCATCAAGTCGGGCTCCAGCGCCAGCGTGGTGGCCAGCTCCAGGGCGCGCTTGCGGCCGTAGGGCAGATTGACGGTGATCTCGTCCGCGAAATCCTGCAGGTCGACCTCGGCCAGCAGTTGCCGGGCGCGCTCGTGCAGCCCGTGCAGGGACGATTCGGGCTTCCAGAAGTGAAACGAGGTGCCCAGGCCGCGCTGGAGCGCGGCGCGCACGTTGTCCAGCACGGTCATGTGCGGAAAAACGGCGGAAATCTGGAACGAACGCACCAAGCCGCGGCGGGCGGTCTGGGCGGGTTTTTCGTGCGTGATGTCCACGCCCTGGAAAACAATACGGCCCCGGGTGGGCGCGAGAAACTTGGTCAGGAGGTTGAAGTAGGTGGTCTTGCCGGCGCCGTTGGGGCCGATCAGGGCGTGGATGTCGCCCCTGCGGACCTGCAGGTCCACCTGGTTCACGGCGACAAAGCCCTTGAACTCCTTGGTCAGTCCCTGGGTTTCCAGGATGTATTCAGCCACCAAACGCGCGCCCCCGATGAATTCGGAAACACCAATGTAGCCTAGCTGCGCCCTGGCGTCACACGGGGGCTGACCCTAGTGCACACCGCAAGCTCCAAGAAAGGTGGCTGCGGTAGCAGTCTTTACATGTTGCGCCGGTACTGGCCGCCGACCTCGAACAAGGCGGTGGTGATCTGGCCCAGCGAGCACACCCGCACCGCGTCCATCAGCACCTCGAAAACGTTCTTGTTGTCGATCACCGCCTGCTGCAGGCGATGCAGCAGGGCCGGCGCCTGGCCGGCGTTGCGGGCATGGAAATCGTGCAGCCGCGTGAGCTGGCTCTGCTTTTCGTCTTCGGTGGAACGGGCCAGCTCCAGGTTGGCCTCGACCGCGCCGGCCTTGGGGTTGCGAAAGGTGTTGACGCCGATGATGGGCAGCTCGCCAGTGTGCTTGAGCATCTCGTAGTGCATGCTCTCGTCCTGGATGCGCCCGCGCTGGTAGCCGGTTTCCATGGCGCCCAGCACGCCGCCGCGCTCGGCGATGCGCTCGAACTCGGTCAGCACCGCCTCTTCGACCAGCTCGGTCAGCTCTTCGATGATGAAGGCGCCCTGGCTGGGGTTCTCGTTCTTGGCCAGGCCCCACTCGCGGTTGATGATCAGCTGGATGGCCATGGCGCGGCGCACGCTGTCTTCGGTGGGGGTGGTGATGGCCTCGTCGAAGGCGTTGGTGTGCAGCGAGTTGCAGTTGTCGTAGATCGCGATCAGCGCCTGCAGCGTCGTGCGGATGTCGTTGAACTGGATCTCCTGCGCGTGCAGGCTGCGCCCCGAGGTCTGAATGTGGTACTTGAGCTTTTGGCTGCGCTCGTTGGCGCCATACTTTTCCTTCATGGCCACGGCCCAGATGCGACGCGCCACGCGGCCCATCACGGTGTACTCGGGGTCCATGCCGTTGGAGAAGAAGAACGACAGGTTGGGCGCGAAATCGTCGATGTGCATCCCGCGCGCCAGGTACGCCTCGACGAAGGTGAAGCCGTTGGACAGCGTGAAAGCCAGCTGGCTGATCGGGTTGGCGCCGGCTTCGGCGATGTGATAGCCGCTGATGGACACCGAGTAGAAGTTGCGCACGTTGTGGTGCACGAAGTACTCGGCGATGTCGCCCATCACCTTGAGGCTGAACTCGGTCGAGAAGATGCAGGTGTTCTGGCCCTGGTCTTCCTTCAAGATGTCGGCCTGCACCGTGCCGCGCACGTTGGCCAGCACCCATTCCCGGATCTTGGCGGCCTCGGTGTCGGTCGGCTCGCGGCCGTTTTCGGCCCTGAACTTGGCGATGTTCTGGTCGATGGCCGTGTTCATGAACATGGCCAGGATGGACGGCGCCGGGCCGTTGATGGTCATCGACACGGAGGTGGTCGGGGCGCACAGGTCGAAGCCGTCGTACAGCACCTTCATGTCGTCCAGGGTGGCGACGTTCACGCCCGAGTTGCCCACCTTGCCGTAGATGTCGGGGCGCAGGCCGGGATCATTGCCGTAGAGGGTGACCGAATCGAAGGCGGTGGACAGGCGCTTGGCCGGCAGGCCCTGGCTGACCAGCTTGAAGCGGCGGTTGGTGCGGAAGGGGTCGCCCTCGCCGGCGAACATCCGGGTGGGGTCTTCATTTTCGCGCTTGAAAGCGAAGGTGCCGGCGGTATAGGGGTAGCTGCCCGGCACGTTGTCGAGCATCAGCCACTTGAGGATCTCGCCGTGGTCCTCATACTGGGGCAGCGAGACCTTTCGGATGGTGGTGCCCGAGAGCGACTTGGTGGTCAGCGCTGTGCGGATTTCCTTGTCGCGGATTTTCACCACGTATTCATCGCCGGCGTAGGCGGCCACCATCTGCGGCCACTGGGCCACCAGCTTGCGGGCGTCGCTGTCCAGGCGCTGCTCGCGCTGGCGGGCCAGATCGAGCGCGGCCTCGGCGGCGGGCGCGCGCTCGGGCTTGTCCTGGCGCAGCATCTGCGCCGAGGCGGTGAGCTGCTGCACCTCGCGCGCCAGGCGGGCCTGCGCGCGGGCACGCTTCTTGTAGCCGCGCACCGTGTCGGAAATCTCGGCCAGGTAGCGGGTGCGCGCCGGCGGCACCACCGGGGTCTGGTTGGTGCTGTGACGCACCGCCACGATGGGCAGGCGGCCATCCTTGAGCGGCGTACCGAGCTCGGCCAGGCGCGGCTTGAGCGCCTGGTACAGGGCGGTCACGCCGTCGTCGTTGAAGCGGGCGGCCATGGTGCCGAACACCGGCATGGTGTCTGCCGCCTGGGTGAAGGCTTCCTGGTTGCGTTGCACCTGCTTGGCCACGTCGCGCAGGGCGTCGGCCGCGCCCCTGCGGTCGAACTTGTTGATGGCGACGAACTCGGCGAAGTCGAGCATGTCGATCTTCTCGAGCTGGCTGGCGGCGCCGAACTCGGGTGTCATGACGTACATGGGCACGTTCACGTGCGGCACGATGGCCGCGTCACCCTGGCCGATGCCGGAGGTCTCGACAATGATCAGGTCGAAGCCGGCGGTCTTGCAGGCGGCGATCACGTCGGGCAGGGCGGCCGAGATCTCGCTGCCGAAGTCGCGCGTGGCCAGCGAACGCATGTAAACGCGCGGCCCTTTTGACCACGGGTTGATCGCGTTCATGCGGATGCGGTCGCCCAGCAGGGCGCCACCGCTCTTGCGGCGCGAGGGGTCGATGGAGATCACGGCCACGCGCAGGCTGTCGTCCTGGTCCAGGCGAAGGCGGCGGATCAACTCGTCGGTGAGTGAGGACTTGCCCGCGCCGCCGGTGCCGGTGATGCCCAGCACGGGCACCTTGCGGGTGGCGGCGGCCACGCGGATGGCCTGCACCAGGTCGGCGTCAGCGCCTTCGTTCTCGAGCGCGGTGATCAGCTGGGCCAGGGCGCGCCAGGCGGCTTCGGTGTGGCCCTGGATGGCTTCGAGCTTGCGCGGTGCGAACGCGGTCAGATCCTTGTCGCAGCGCATGACCATCTCGCCGATCATGCCCTGCAGCCCCATGCGCTGGCCGTCCTCGGGGCTGTAGATGCGGGTGACGCCGTAGGCCTGCAGGTCGCGGATCTCGGCCGGCACGATCACGCCGCCGCCGCCGCCGAACACCTGGATGTCGGCGCCGCCGCGCTCGCGCAGCAGGTCGACCATGTACTTGAAGTACTCGACGTGCCCGCCCTGGTAGGAGCTCATGGCAATGCCCTGGGCGTCTTCCTGCAAGGCGGCGGTGACGACTTCGTCGACGCTGCGGTTGTGGCCCAGGTGGATCACCTCGGCGCCCATGCTCTGCAGGATGCGGCGCATGATGTTGATGGCGGCATCGTGCCCGTCGAACAGGCTGGCGGCTGTGACGAAACGCACCTTGTGGGTCGGGCGGTAGCTCGCGAGCGCCTTGAATTCGGCGGAAAGATCGGTCATGTTGTCTCCGGGTGCAGAGGTGCGGGTACTGCCTGCCTGGACCCTGCGAGGGGCGGCGCCGTCGCTGAGAGACGAGCGCTTGATGGCGGGGACCGGCGATCGCGCGCGCTGCGCGTTCGGAAATCGGCCTCGACTGACGGGTCAGGCGAGGCCGATTTTGAATGACGTTTACGTCAACGTCAATCTGACTGACTCATCCGCCGTACAGGAACCGCGGCAGCCAAAGCGTCAGGCCGGGCCAGATGTACATGAGCACCATGCACAGGATCACGATGCCCATATAGGGCATCATCCCCGCGAAGATCTGGTTGATCGTCACGTGAGGGGGCGAGACGCCCTTGAGGTAGAACGCCGACATGGCGACCGGCGGAGACAGGAACGCCGCCTGAAGGTTCACGAACACCAGCACGCCAAACAGGATCGGATCAATCTGGAAGTGGGCGAGCAGCGGCAGGAAGATGGGGATGAAGATCACAATGATCTCGGTCCATTCAAGCGGCCATCCCAGCACGAAGATGATGGCTTGCGACAGGATCAGGAACTGCACGGACGTCAGGTCCATGCTCATCACCCATTCCTCCACAAGCCGCTGTCCGCCGAGCAGGGCGAAGACGGCCGAAAACAGCGCTGAACCCACGAAGAGCCAACAGACCATGGAGGTGGTCTTGGCGGTCAGAAACACAGCCTGCTTGATCTTCAGCCAGTCGAGCGTGCCCGCCTGCCAGGCCATGAGGAACGCGCCCGCCGCGCCCACGGCCGCTGACTCGGTCGCCGTCGTGATGCCAAACAGGATGACGGCAAGCACCAGGAAGGTCAGCAAAGCCAAGGGCATGACCGATGAGACCAGCATGCCCAAGATCTCGTACTGCTCGGCGTTGAAGCGTCTGTAGTACCAGAGCAGCAGCAGCAGCGCCGCGGCGCAACTCACCGCGAAGCCGGTGTAGAAGCCCTCGGGCACACCGGGCGGCTTCTCTTCGGCCGAGGGGTCGCCCAATTGCTCGAGCGGGCCTGATCCTTCCACTTGCGCGGGGGTGTTGCCCGGCTCTTTTTCGGATTCAGCGCCGGGCGGCTCTGCGACCGCGTCGCTGGACGCGTCGGGCTGGCCGACGGTGGCAGGTGGTTCGGCCAAACCCGTGCCTTGCGGCTCCTGAAGGCCGCCGCTGGCGCCCGGCGCCTGGACGCCAGGCGCGCCAGCGACGCCGGGTGCGGCGCGCGAGGCGGGGGCGCTCACTTCGACGGGGTTGCTAGTCTTTTGCGAGTGGACGACGACGTACCACCAGGTGACGCCGAGCATGACCACGGCCATCAGCAGGGGCACGAGCGCCATGAGGAATGACTTGACGAGCTGGCCGCGACCCACCCGCGCACGCTCGTCGGCAACCCGCATGAGGCGCCCGGGCGCGAGCATGGCGCTCGCAAGCGCCGGGAGCATCCGAGGCGAGTAGGTTGCTGCCACGGCCGCGACCCAGGGTCGCACCGGCACCTTCTGCTGCTCGGGCGGCAGGGGCGGCGCTACCTTGGGGTTGATGAGAACCCAGCTGATCACATAGACCAGGTACAGGAACGCCAGAAAAAATCCTGGAAACATGGCGGCCGCATAGAGCTTGACCACCGACTGTCCAGCCACTGCCGCGTACACGATGATCATGACGGACGGGGGGATCAGAATCCCCAGTGTGCCCCCGGCGGTAATGACGCCGGCCGCGAGCCGGGTGTCGTAGCCGGCATTGAGCATGGGCCGCATGGCAATCACGCCCATCAGCACCACCACGGCACCGACCAGGCCGCTGGCAATGCCCCAGAATGTGCAGATGATCAAGGTGGTGACGGCGAGCGAGCCAGGCACGCGGCGGAAGGCCAGCTGCACGCTGGTGAACATCTTGTCGACGAGCGCGCCGCGCTCCATCACGTACCCCATCAGCACGAACAAGGGAATGGACAGCAGGGTTTCGTTGGTCATTGCGCCAAATGCGCGTTGCACCATCAGGTCGAAGATCCGGTTGTCGAGCCAGTTCGCCGACGGGTCGTAAAACGCCACGTAACCAAACATCATGCCAAGACCCATCAGGGTGAAGGCAGTGGGGAAACCCATCATGATCGCCACCACGATGAAGCAGAGCATGGTCAGGCCAAGGGCCGGATTGCTCATGATCAGCCCTTCATGCCGCGGGACTGCTCGATGGCAAGGCGCTTGGCCTCGTCATCGATCTGATCGCTGCCAGCGAGCTGCTGGGCCACGACGTCGGTTTCGTGCACGTCCTGCAGGCGCGGCGTCCACTGCCCGGTCTTGATGCACACGAGGCATCGCAACATTTCGGCAAGGCCTTGCATCAGCACAACGGCGCCAGCGACTGGGATGATGAACTTGAAGGGATAGAGCGGGATGGGCGTCGCGTTGAAGGTTTGCTCCCTCATGGCCAGGGAATCCTGGAAATACGTCCACCCGGCCCAGCTCAGAGCCAAAATGCCCGGAATGAAAAACAGGAGATAGAGCACCAAGTCGATGCTCGCCTGGGTCCGCGGCTTCATGTTGCCGTAGAAGAAGTCTCCGCGAACATGACCATCGTGCGCCAGCGTGTAGGCGCCGCCAAGCATGAAGAGCGTGCCGTACAGCATGTTGTTGACGTCGAAGATCCAGGCGGTCGGCGCGTTAAGAGCGTACCTCTTGAACACTTCGGCGCAGACCAAAAGCATCAACGCAATGATCAGCCAGGCGGCGGCCTTGCCGATCCACGTGCTGATGTGATCGGCCGTATGAAGAAGTCTTTGTGCGCTCATGGGAATCGATGGAACGACGCTGGCCGCAACGATAAAAAGCCACCCGCAGTCGCGGATGGCTGGTTTCAAGAATACCAGGGGGGATCAGGCCTTGGTCTTTGTCTTTGCGAAGTAGTGGTTGTACGCCATTTTGAAATCGACCATGTAGTCGTTTTGCCATTGGCTGGCCCGCGCGGCAAAGGCCTTCTGGGATTCGATGACTTTCTTGAACAAGGCGTTTTCGGCGGACTTGGTGGTGACGATCTTGTCCCAGACGCTGAGCTGCGCGCGCAGCACGGCTTCTGGCGTCTTGTAGAACTTCACCCCGGACTTCTTCAATTCGATGTAGTCCTGCGAGTTGCGGTCGATGGCCTTCCAGCTCATGTCCGCGCTGGAGGCCTGCACGGCGTAATCGATGATGGAACGCAGCTCCTGCGGGAGCGCTGCGTACTTGGGCTTGTTGAAAAGGATTTCGAACTGCTCACCGCTTTGGTGGAAGCTTTGCAGCATGCAGTTCTTGACCACGTCTTGGAAGCCGAGTGCGCGGTCGGACGATGCATTGTTGAATTCAGCGGCGTCGATCAGGCCGCGGTCCAGCGCCGGCACAATCTCGCCGCCGGGCAAGGGGTTGACGGCCGTACCCATCGCCGTAAACATGTCGACCGACAGTCCGACGGTGCGGAATTTCAGGCCTTTCAAGTCCTGGACCTTGGCGACGGGCTTCTTGAACCAGCCCAGGGGCTGGGTGGGCATCGGGCCGTACAGGTACGACACGACATCCATGTTGATCGCCTTGTAGATCTCATCGAGCAGCGCCTTGCCGCCGCCGTAGTTGTGCCACGACAGCACCATGTTCGGATCCATGCCGAAGGCAGGGCCTGACCCCCACAGCGCCAGGGCGTTGTTCTTGCCGTAGTGGTAGGCCACCACGCCATGGCCGCCGTCGAGCGTGCCTTTGTTCACCGCTTCAAGCAGCTGAAACGCAGGCACCACCGCGCCGGCTGGAAGCACTTCGATGCGCAGCCGCCCGCCCGCCATGTCGTTGACCTTCTTGGCGAAGTCATTGGCGTACTCATGGAAGATGTCCTTGGCGGGCCAGGTGCTCTGGAAGCGCAAGGAGGTGGTCTGTGCGACCGCGATCATGGGTGCGCTCATCGCGCCGGCCGCGACGGCGGCGCCCTTGAGCAGGCTTCTGCGACGCGGAGCCTTGGATTCGACCATCTTCGATTCGGACATACTTGTCTCCTTCGTGTGTTGTAGTTGCAAGGTCAGCCCACTGTGGCCTCGCATCTGGGTTCGTTCAACCGGGTATTCACTAAGCACATCGCTACGGACCGGCACAATTCGTAACACTTAAGAAACGAGAGATTCCTTTTGTTACGCGCAAGGCGATGCCGGGGCCTGCGTCGCAAGCACATCGCTTTAACTTTTGGATGACTATTCAATGCCCGTGAACCTGCAAGCGCCGCGCGCGCAAGACCTTTTTCCTGTGGCCGGCGTGCGCATCGGCGTGACCGAGGCGGGCGTGCGCAAGCAAGGTCGCAAGGACCTGAGCGTGTTCCTGCTGGAGCCCGGCGCGGCCGTGGCAGGCGTGTTCACGCGCAACCGCTTTTGCGCCGCGCCGGTGCTGGTGTGCCGCGAGCACCTGGCCGCCGGCCTGGGCATTCGCGCGATCGTGGTCAACACCGGCAATGCCAACGCCGGCACGGGCGAGGACGGCCTGGCGCGCGCGCGTGCCACCTGCGCTGCCCTGGCCCGCCACCTGGGGATTGCGCCCGAGCAGGTGCTGCCCTTTTCCACCGGCGTGATCATGGAGCCGTTGCCGGTGGAGCGCATCGAGGCGGGCCTGCCCGCCGCACTGGCCGATGCCCAGCCCGACCATTGGCTGCGCGCGGCCGAGGGCATCATGACCACCGACACCCTCGCCAAGGCCTTCAGCCGGCAGGTGCAGGTCGGCGGCCGCACCGTCACGATCACCGGCATCAGCAAGGGCGCCGGCATGATCCGGCCCAACATGGCGACCATGCTGGGTTTCATGGCGACCGATGCCGCCATCGCCCCGGCCCTGATGAAGCCACTGGCGAGCGAACTGGCCGACGGTTCCTTCAACCGGGTCACCGTCGACGGCGACACCTCGACCAACGATTCCTTTGTCGTCATCGCCACCGGCAAGGCCGGCAACGCGCCCGTGACCTCGCTGGACAGTGCCGACGGCGCCGCCCTGAAGGCGGCGATGCTGGAGGTGGCGCGGCTGCTGGCCCAGGCCATCGTGCGCGATGGCGAAGGCGCCACCAAGTTCATCACCGTGCGCGTGGAAGGCGGGCGCGATGGCGACGAGTGCCGCAAGGTGGCCTACGCCATTGCCCATTCGCCGCTGGTGAAAACCGCCTTCTTCGCCAGCGACCCCAACCTGGGCCGCATCCTGGCGGCGGTGGGCTATGCCGGCATCGACGACCTCGACCAGACCCTGATCGACCTGTACCTGGACGACGTGCACGTGGCCGTCAAGGGCGGGCGCAACCCGGCCTACCGCGAGGAGGACGGCCAGCGCGTGATGAAGCAAAGCGAGATCACGGTGCGCGTGGGGCTGGGCCGCGGCAGCGCCGCCGACACGGTCTGGACCTGCGACTTCAGCCATGAGTACGTCACGATCAACGCGGACTACAGATCGTGATGACCGGTGACCGCCTCGAACGCCTGATGGAGCGGGCCGACCGCCTGCTTGCGCGCATCGAATCGGTGCTGCCGCAGCCCTTGTCAGCGCCGCACTGGGAGGCCAGCGTGGCCTATCGCTATCGCAAGCGCTCCAGCGGCCACGGCACGCTGGAGCCGGTGCGGCACATGTCCATCATCGGCCTGGCCGATCTGAAGGAAATCGACGCGCAGAAGGAAAAAATCCAGCGCAACACCTTGCAGTTCGTCCACGGCCTGCCGGCCAACAACGTGCTGCTGACCGGCGCGCGCGGCACCGGCAAATCGTCGCTGATCAAGGCCTGCCTCAATGAGTACAGCGCGCAGGGCCTGCGCCTGATCGAGGTGGACAAGACCGATCTGGTCGACCTGCCCGACATCATCGACGTGGTGGCCGAGCGGCCCGAAAAATTCATGGTGTTCTGCGACGACCTGAGCTTCGAGGAGGGCGAGCCCGGCTACAAGGCGCTCAAGTCCATCCTTGACGGCTCGGTGTCGGCGGCCTCGGACAATGTGCTGATCTACGCCACCAGCAACCGCCGCCACCTGCTGCCCGAGTACATGAAGGAGAACCTCTCCTACACCCACACCGACGACGGTGAAGTGCATCCGGGCGAGGTGATCGAGGAAAAGATCTCGCTGTCCGAGCGCTTTGGCCTATGGGTGAGCTTTTATCCCTTCACCCAGGACGAATACCTCGCCATCGTGGCGCAGTGGCTCGCGTCTTTCGGCATCGACGGCGAGCGCATCGCCGCCGCCCGGCCCGAGGCGCTGGTGTGGGCGCTCGAGCGCGGCTCGCGTTCCGGCCGGGTGGCCTGGCAGTTCGCGCGCGATTTTGCAGGCCGGCAATGACCGGCCGGCCGGTGCTGGTGGCCGACGGCGACCGGCCGCGCGAGGGTGGGGCCGACCGGGCCGAAGTGGCGGTGGCCGTGGGTGTGCTGCTCCGCCCGGACGGTGCGTTTTTGCTCACCTCGCGCCCGCCGGGCAAGGTGTATGAGGGCTACTGGGAGTTTCCCGGCGGCAAACTCGAGCCCGGCGAAACGGTGGAACAGGCCCTGCGCCGCGAGCTGCAGGAGGAAATCGGCGTCACCATCGGCGCCGTGCATCCCTGGAAGGTTGAACGGGTCGACTACCCGCATGCGCTGGTGAGGCTGCACTTTTGCAAGGTGTACGAGTGGACTGGGCAACTGCAGATGCACGAGGGCCAGTCGTTCGCCTGGGAAAGCCTGCCGGTGCAATCGGCGCCCGTGCTGCCCGGCACGGTGCCGGTGTTGCAGTGGTTTGCGCGGGAGCGGGGGTTTGAAGGCCTGACGCACACGGGCTGAGGCGGGGGCTCGTCATGGGCCATCGCGTTGCTTGGCCGGCCCTGGATTCCCGCCTGCGCGCACTGGTGTCCGGAATAAATTCGGACGATTGGACTAAGTGGTTGTGGCGTCACAGGAAAGGTGAGCTGCAACGGGGCGCGATTCGAACCACTGTATGAGCCCAGGCCGGCAAAGCCTGGGCTGGCGCGGGTTTGCACCAAAGCGACATACAGTGGTCATGCACTTGC
>CANJQN010000049.1 GCA_947476465.1 Comamonadaceae bacterium
AAATGGTCATGCCCGGCGACAACGTGACGATCACGGTCAAGCTGATCAACCCGATCGCCATGGAAGAAGGCCTGCGTTTTGCCATCCGCGAAGGCGGCAAGACCGTCGGCGCCGGCGTCGTTGCAACCATCGTGGAGTAATGAACATGGCCCAGCAAAAGATCCGCATCCGTCTCAAGGCTTTCGATTACAAACTGATCGACCAGTCCGCCGCCGAGATCGTCGACACCGCCAAGCGCACCGGCGCGATCGTCAAGGGCCCCGTGCCCCTGCCGACCCGCATGAAGCGCTTTGACATCCTGCGTTCGCCGCACGTGAACAAGTCCTCGCGTGACCAGTTCGAGATCCGCACCCACCAGCGCCTGATGGACATTGTCGACCCCACCGACAAGACCGTCGACGCGCTGATGAAGCTGGATCTGCCGGCCGGCGTGGACGTCGAGATCAAGCTGCAGTAAGCAGGCCTCTTACCGGCCGATTTGCACGGCCCGGACAATCCGTCCTTGCTGGCTTGGGTAAGGGCGGGCTATAATTTGCGGCTCCGCTCGTTTTGGGTGGAGCAATTTAAAAACCCACTTTCGCCGTGTCACCTTTGGGTGGCACGTCAAACGCAGAAGCCAATTGCAGCGGCTGCGGCGGGAGCAACGGAGCAAAAACATGAGTCAGAGCAACTCCCAAGGGTTGCTGGGCCGCAAGGTGGGCATGATGCGCCTTTTCACCGATGACGGGGACGCTGTTCCCGTCACGGTGGTGGACGTGTCCAACAACCGCGTGACCCAGGTCAAGACCCAAGAGAACGACGGCTATGTGGCCTTGCAGGTCACCTTCGGTGCCCGCAAGTCCTCGCGTGTCACCAAGCCGCAGGCCGGCCACCTCGCCAAGGCGGGTGTGGAAGCTGGCGAGATCATCCAGGAATTCCGCCTCGCGCCCGAAGCCGCCGCCAAATACGTTGCCGGCGCCGTGGTGCCTGTCACCGACGTGTTCGCCGTGGGCCAGAAGGTCGACGTGCAAGGCACCTCGATCGGCAAGGGCTTCACTGGCACGATCAAGCGTCACAACTTCAAGTCGCAACGCGCCACCCACGGTAACAGCCGCTCGCACAACGCGCCTGGCTCGATCTCGATGGCGCAAGACCCGGGCCGCGTGTTTCCGGGCAAGAAGATGTCTGGCCAACGTGGCGACGTCACCAAGACGGTCCAGAACCTGGACGTCATCCGCATCGACGAAGCCCGTCAGCTGCTGCTGATCAAGGGTGCCGTTCCTGGCTCCAAGGGCGGGTTCGTCACCGTGCGTCCGGCCGTCAAGGCCAAGGGAGCCCAGTAATGCAACTCGAACTCCTGAACGACCAAGGCCAGGCCGCGTCCAAGTTTGACGCCCCCGAGACCGTGTTCGGCCGCGAGTACAACGAGGATCTGGTTCACCAGATCGTCGTCGCTTACCGCGCCAACGCCCGTCAAGGCACCCGCGCCCAGAAGGACCGCGAGCAGGTCAAGCACTCAACCAAGAAGCCGTTCAAGCAAAAGGGCACCGGCCGCGCACGCGCCGGCATGACCTCCTCGCCGCTGTGGCGCGGAGGCGGCCGCACCTTCCCGAACAGCCCGGAAGAGAACTTCACCCACAAGATCAACAAGAAGATGTACCGCGCCGGCATGGCGTCCATCTTCTCCCAGCTGGCTCGCGAAGGCCGTGTGGCGGTGGTCGAGTCCATCAAGGTGGATTCGCCCAAGACCAAGCCGCTGGCTGCCAAGTTCAAGGCCATGAACCTCGACTCCGTCCTGGTCATCGCCGAGGAAGTGGACGAGAACCTCTACCTGGCCTCGCGCAACCTGGTCAACGTGCTGGTTGTCGAGCCCCGCTACGCCGATCCGCTGTCGCTGGTGCACTACAAGAAGGTGCTTGTCACCAAGGGTGCCGTCGACCAGCTCAAGGAGATGTTCGCATGAGCCGTGTGAACCCTACCCCCGCCGAACGCAAGTTCGACGAAGGCCGTCTGATGCAGGTCCTGGTGGCCCCCGTCGTCTCTGAAAAGGCGACGCAGGTGGCTGAAAAGACCAATGCTGTGACGTTCAAGGTGCTGCAAGACGCGACCAAGCCTGAAATCAAGGCCGCCGTTGAACTGATGTTCAAGGTCCAGGTGCTGGGCGTCTCTGTGGTCAACACCAAAGGCAAGACCAAGCGTTTCGGACGCTCGGTGGGCCGTCGCGACAACGTTCGCAAAGCCTACGTGACGCTCCAGCCGGGTCAAGAGCTCAACCTCTCCGGGGAGGCTGCGTAAATCATGGCGGTCATCAAGATGAAACCGACCTCGCCCGGCCAGCGTGCCGTGGTCAAGGTCACACGCGATCACCTGTACAAGGGCGATCCCTATGCGCCCCTTCTGGAGCCCCAGCACCAGAAGTCCGGCCGTAACAACAACGGTCACATCACCGTTCGCCACAAGGGCGGCGGTCACAAGCACCACTACCGCGTGGTGGACTTCCGTCGCAACAAGGATGGCATCGCCGGCAAGGTCGAGCGGATCGAGTACGACCCGAACCGCACGGCGCACATCGCCCTGGTGTGCTACGCCGACGGCGAGCGCCGCTACATCATCGCTCCTCGTGGGCTGGAGGTCGGTGCCTCGCTGATGTCCGGTTCGGAAGCGCCGATCCGCGCTGGCAACACGCTGCCCATTCGCAACATCCCGGTGGGTTCCACCATCCACTGCATCGAACTGCAGCCGGGCAAGGGCGCCCAGGTCGCCCGCTCGGCGGGCGCCTCGGCCACCCTGCTGGCACGCGAAGGCATCTACGCCCAGGTTCGCATGCGCTCCGGCGAGGTTCGCAAGATCCACGTCGAGTGCCGTGCCACCATTGGAGAAGTTGCCAACGAAGAGCACAGCCTGCGCCGCCTGGGCAAGGCTGGTGCGAAGCGTCACATGGGTATTCGCCCGACCGTTCGTGGTACTGCCATGAACCCGGTCGATCACCCGCACGGTGGTGGCGAAGGCCGCACCGGTGAAGGCCGCGTCCCGGTCGATCCCTGGGGTAACCTGACCAAGGGCTACCGTACCCGTAACAACAAGCGCACGCAGGTCATGATCGTGTCGCGTCGCAAGAAGTAAGGGGTAGCCAATGACTCGTTCTCTCAAAAAGGGTCCGTTTGTCGACCATCACCTGGTGGCCAAGGTCGACAAGGCCGTGACCAACAAGGACAAGAAGCCGATCAAGACCTGGTCGCGTCGCTCCATGATCCTGCCCGAGTTCATCGGGCTCACGATCGCCGTGCACAACGGCAAGCAGCACGTACCGGTCTATATCACCGACCAGATGGTGGGTCACAAGTTGGGCGAATTCGCCCTGACTCGTACCTTCAAGGGTCATCCCGCGGACAAGAAAGTCCAGAAGAAGTAAGGAAAGACCATGGAAACACGTGCAGTCCTCCGGGGCGTCCGTCTGTCGGTCGACAAGGGCCGTCTGGTCGCCGACCTGATCCGCGGTAAAAAAGTGGACCAGGCTCTGAACATCCTGAACTTCACCCAGAAGAAGGCCGCCGGGATCGTCAAGAAGGTGCTCGAGTCCGCGATCGCGAACGCCGAGCACAACGACGGCGCCGACATCGACGAGCTGAAGGTCAAGACCATCTACGTTGAGCAGGGCGCCACCCTCAAGCGCTTCACCGCCCGCGCCAAGGGTCGCGGCAACCGCATCAGCAAGCCCACGTGCCATGTGTACGTGACCGTCGGCAACTAAGGCTCAGGCAAGAACATGGGACAGAAAATCCATCCGACCGGCTTCCGTCTTTCGGTCAGCCGCAACTGGGCCAGCCGTTGGTACGCGAGCAACCGTGATTTCGCCGGCATGCTGGCCGAAGACATCAAGGTGCGCGAGTACCTCAAGACCAAGCTCAAGAACGCCGCGGTCTCCCGCGTGCTGATCGAGCGTCCGGCCAAGAACGCCCGCATCACGATCTACTCCGCCCGTCCGGGCGTGGTGATCGGCAAGAAGGGCGAGGACATCGAGAACCTCAAGAAGGAACTCGCCGCCCGACTGGGTGTGCCCGTCGCAGTGAACATCGAGGAAGTGCGCAAGCCCGAAGTCGATGCCCAGCTGATCGCCGACAGCATCACCCAGCAGCTCGAAAAACGCATCATGTTCCGCCGCGCCATGAAGCGCGCGATGCAGAACGCGATGCGCCTGGGCGCCCTGGGCATCAAGATCATGTCCGCCGGCCGCCTCAACGGCATCGAGATCGCTCGCACCGAGTGGTATCGCGAAGGTCGCGTGCCACTGCACACGCTGCGCGCCGACATCGACTATGGCTTTTCCGAAGCCAAGACCACCTACGGCGTCATTGGCGTCAAGGTCTGGGTCTACAAGGGTGACACCCTGGGCCGCACCGATGCGCCGTCGCTGGACAGCACGCCGCGTCCGGAAGGCGAAGAGCGCCGTGGCCCGCGTGGTCCCCGCCGCGATGGCCGCCCGGGCGATCGTCCGTCGGGTGACCGCCGTGGTCCACCTCGCCGCAACGTGGGCGCCGGCGGTGTCACCGCCAACGTCGCCCCCGCTGATGGCAGCGACAAGCCGCAAGAAGCAACCCCAGGTGCTGATGCATCGAAATCTGCCGTTAAGCGCGTCCGCAAAGTCGCCGCGCCGGGTAGCACACCCGACGGCAAAGGAGAGTAACCATGCTGCAACCCGCTCGCCGCAAATACCGCAAAGAGCAGAAGGGCCGCAACACCGGCATCGCCACCCGAGGCAACTCGGTGGCGTTCGGTGACTTCGGCCTGAAGTCCACGGACCGTGGCCGTCTGACGGCCCGCCAGATCGAAGCCGCGCGCCGCGCGATTTCCCGTCACGTCAAGCGTGGCGGCCGCATCTGGATTCGTGTGTTCCCGGACAAGCCGATCTCCCAGAAGCCCGCGGAAGTGCGGATGGGTAACGGCAAGGGCAACCCCGAGTACTACGTGGCTGAGATCCAGCCCGGCAAGGTGCTCTACGAGATCGTCGGCGTCCCCGAGGAACTGGCCCGTGAAGCGTTCAAGCTGGCAGCCGCCAAGCTGCCGCTGCGCACCACGTTCGTCAGCCGCATGATCGGCGCATGATTTCAGGAGAACAATCGATGACGAAATCTGCTGAACTGCGTCAAAAAGACGTTGCCGGCCTGGAAGCCGAGGTCAAGGATCTGCAAAAGGCCCATTTTGGCCTGCGCATGCAAAAGGCCACGCAACAATTGAACAACACTGCCTCGCTGCGCGTCACGCGCCGCGACATCGCGCGCGCCAAGACCATCCTGGCCCAAAAGCGCGCCGCCACCAAAGGTGGCTCCGCCACCGCAGGTGGCTCCCATTCCGCCGCCAACAAGGAGTGACCATGACGGAAGCCAAAACCTCCCTCAAGCGCACCCTGATCGGCAAGGTGGTGAGCGACAAGCGTACCAAGACCGTGACGGTCCTGGTCGAGCGCCGCGTGAAGCACGAGCTCTACGGCAAGATCGTTGCCAAGTCGAGCAAGTACCACGCGCACGACGAAAACGGTGAGTTCCATATCGGTGACGTGATCGAGATCACCGAGAGCCGCCCGATTTCCAAGACGAAGAACTGGGTTGCCAGCCGCCTGGTCGAAAAGGCCATCGCGGTCTGATTTCCCTAGAGAGCGAAGCTCTTCGAAGCGGCCCACAATGTGGGCCGTATTTCTTTTTTTGACGAGGAGTTTCAGATGATCAAGGTCGGAGACAGTTTGCCCAGCGTGACGCTGCAGGAGTATTCGGCCGTCGAGGGCAATGGCTGCGTCATCGGGGCCAATCCCGTCGACGTTGCCAAGGCCGCAGCGGGCAAGACCATCGCCATCTTCGGCCTGCCGGGTGCGTTCACGCCGACGTGCTCGGCCAAGCATGTGCCTGGCTATGTGGCCCGCTGCGACGAGCTCAAGAAGGCCGGCATTGACGAGATATGGTGCTTGAGCGTGAACGATGCCTTTGTGATGGGTGCCTGGGGCGTTGACCAGAAGGTGGGTGACAAGGTGCGCATGCTCGGCGATGGCAGCGCTGATTTCGCCAAAGCCACCGGCCTCACGCTGGACTTCAGCAACCGTGGCATGGGGATTCGCAGCCGCCGCTACTCGATGCTGGTCAAGGACGGCAAGGTGACCACCCTCAACCTCGAGGACGGCGGCAAGTTCGAGGTAAGCGGCGCCGACACGCTTCTGGAACAGGCCCGCGCCTGAGCTGCGGCGGCGCACCCCGAGCGTCGGCTACAGGTCGACCTTGAGGTAGTGGGCCCCCGCCAGCGGGTTGTGATAGTAGGGCGCGATGGACTTGAAGCACAGGTCCTCGTAGAGTGCCCGCGCCGCCTCCATGTCGTCCAGCGTGTCCAGCAGCACGCTGGAATAGCCCCCCTGGTGCGCGGCATCGAGGATGGCCTCGGCCAGTCGCCGGCCCAGACCAAACCCGCGAAACGCCTTGCGCACGTAAAGGCGTTTGAGCTCGGCGGCGTTGGCGTGGTCGGTCGTGTCAAGCGGGCGAAGTGCGCAACAGCCAGCCAGGGCGCCGTCCACCCAGGCCAGCAACAGTGCGCCACTCGGAGCGTCGTAGTCGCCTGGCAGGCTGGCCAATTCCTCCTCGAAGGACTGAAAGCACAGGTCCACGCCCAGGCCGGCAGCGTATTCCCGGAACAGTTCCCGCACGGCCTGATGGTCGGACGGTGAGGTGGGGGCGGTGAGCTCGATGACGGGGTGCGAGATGGGGTCCACTGCGATCAAGGCACTTGCGGGGAGACCAGTGTAGCCAGCGCCGCGCGGGCCGCAAGCCCAGCGGTTCCCCTAGGGGCGCCGTCTGCCGAGTTCGTGTTAAAACGACGGGGTCGAAACTCCACGCCGCCGATGGCCGATTTTCTCAATCATCCCGCAGTACAGGCGGGCGTCGTGCCATTTGTGCTGGCGCTGTTGATCGGTGCGGTGTTGGCGCCGACCCGCTTGCTCGGTCTGGCGCAACTGGCGGGCTTTCTCGCCGTGGTCTGGCTGGCCTTTGGCTTTTCCTTCGCTCCGATGACCGCCGTGCGCAAGCTGGTGGTGGCCGCAGCGGCATCCGGCGTGGCGCTGATCGTGCTCGAGGTGGCGGCGGCAGCGGGCAGGGCGCGCATCCGGGCACTCGTGCTGTTGTTGACCGCGGCCGCGTCCCTATGGATGTTGTCGCGTCTGATCGAGCAAAGGGCCTGGTCTGACACCCTCTTGCCGGCGGCAGCCTCGGCACTGTTCGTCACTGCGATGGTCGAGGCCATGCTGCGGGCCAGCCGGGACCCGTTCAAGGGCGCGGCAGCCGGCCTGTCGCTGGGGCTCGGCACGGGCGCACTGGCGCTGCTGGGCTCTTCGGTCGTTCTGGCGATGGGCGCCATTGGCGTGGGCGCCGCCGCTGGCGCCTGCCTGCTGGTGCAGATGCTGCGCCGCCGAGGCACCCCGCCGGGTACGACGATCAGTCTGCCAGCCGCCCTGATCTGCGCCATGACAGTGACGCTGGTCGCCTGGCAGCGCACCCTGCCCTGGTATTGCCTGCTGCCATTATTGGCCACGCCCTTTGCCGCATCGCTGGCGCCGGCACGGGGTCATCCACTGGTACGGGCGGTGACCGCTTCGACACTGGCACTCGTTCCCGTCCTGCTGTCCGTTGGATTGGCCTTGGCGGCCGGGCGGCAGTTCCCCTGAGATCCACGGTTTTACCCACAAGGAGACACCCATGAAACGCCTGATCAAGTTCCTGCCGGTTCTGCTGTTCCCGCTGAGCGCCCTGGCGAACCCGGTGAACTACACCGTCGACCCGAATCACTCCTACGCTTACTTCAGCGTGACCCATCTGGGCATGACCACCATTCAAGGCCGCTTCGATCAGACGGCCGGCAAGGTCACGGTCGATCTGGCCGCCAAGACCGGCTCCATGGAAATCCAGGTTCCCACCGCCTCGGCGTCCACGGGTCTGCGCTCCAGGGATGACATGCTCAAGGGCCCGGACTGGTTCAACAGCAATGAGTTCGCCAACATGGTGTATCGCTCTAGCCGGTTTGCCTTTGCCGGGGACAAGCTGGAGAGTATCGAGGGCACACTGACCCTTGCGGGCGTCACCAAGCCCCTGAAGCTGAACGTGACGACGTTCAGGTGCGGTGCGCACCCCTTCAACCGCAAGGCGATGTGCGGCGCCACCGCCGAAGCCACGCTCAAGCGTTCGGACTTCGGGGTCAAGGCGGCGATGGGTGCCGTGTCGGACGAGGTTCGCCTGCAGCTCAGCGTCGAGGTCATCGCCGAGTAGGCCGGCGAGCCGCGCTCACGCCTGCGCGAGCAGCTTCTCGATCAGGCGGTGCAGTTCCGCGAAGTCGGGCGACCCGATGTAGCGCTTGACGATCTGCCCATGTTTGTCCACGACATAGGTGGTGGGCGTGAGCGTGACGTCGCCCCAGGCCTTTGCCACGGCGCCAGTGTTGTCGATGGCGACCTGGAAGGGCAGCTTGCGCGATTCGGCGAAGTTCACCACGTAGGCGGGGGGGTCGTAGCTCATCGCGACGGCCAGGGTGTCAAAGCCTCGGGCGTGGTACTTGGTGTGCGTGGCGACCAGCTCAGGCATCTCACCGACGCAGGTGGTGCAGCTGGTGGCCCAGAAATTCACGAGAGTGACACGCCCTTTGAGGTCGGCCGTGCTCTTTTGACTGCCGTCGAGCAGGACAAAAGTGGACGCTGGCGCCTGCGCGCTGCCGGTGCGCAGGAACACGCCGGCCGCCACAGCCAGGACCACCACCGCAGCAGCGGCGCCGAAAATTCGCTTGTTCATCGTCTTCATGGTGTGAAGACGCCATTGTGCCCTGGGCCGGTCACTGACCCAAGGCGAGGGTCATGGCCGCCTGCAGGTGCTGGGTGACAGCGTCGCGGCCGACCCGGCTGATGCTGGTGTCGTCCCAGGTCGAAAGCTCGAATCCGCTGTCGCTGGAGGTAATCTCCACCGCCGGCAGGTCCAGTCCCTGGCGGGCCACCTCGGCGCGCAGGGCGTCGAAGGATTCGTCGTGCAGGCTCTCGTCGATGACGATCAGGGCCGGCAGGGCGGCCCTGCATTGCCGGATCGCGTCGGCCATGTTCGGCGCGGACTCCAGCTTCATGCGCATGCGCCGGCAGATGTCCTTGACCTCGCGCAGCAGCCGCTGATCGTCGGTGACCAGCAAGGCGGTGGCGCCGTCGGCCGCCTTGGCGCCGTGCGACATCTGCCAGGTGTCGGGGTCGAGGTGGCGCTCCCCTTCCTGGGCGGTCAGGCCCGACAGGGTGTTGACTGTCCGAGGAAACTCCAGCGACACCTGGACATAAGCCGGTGTGACCTCTCGGCGCACGGCGACGCCCATGGTGCGGGCGGCGTGCACGATCAATTGCCATGCCAGGTTGTCGGGTACCCGATCATCGGGGGCGCCGGCGGGTGGCTCCTGGCGCAAGGCCCGGACCACCAGCAGGCCGTGTTCCGGCCAGTTCTTCATGCCCAGCTTGACCAGCAGCTTTTCGCCCATCTGCGAGGCCCAGCCGAAGGTCGCTTCGAGCAGGCTGACCAGCAGGCCCGGATCGACGATGACGTCGACCGGCCGCAGTTGCTGGCGCAGACCCAGCCCCGACCGGCGCCAGCTCGCATTGGGCTGCATGAGCACATCCAGAGCGGCCTCGTGCAAGGCCAGACGCTCGTGCGACTGGCGCAGGTGGCCGTCGGCCAGCCGGCCGAGTTGCTGACTGTGCAGGCTGATGGTGTGGATGCGCTGGAGCGCCGCGTCCAGGGCGTCCAATTGGGCGGGCGCCAGGGCCCGCTGCTCGCGCAATCCGCGCAACAGCGCGTCGAGGTCTGTGACGGGCGGCGCAAGGCTCGCGCCGATGGCTTGCGCCATCTGAGCGGCGCTGACTTCCTCGGTGGCCTGCGTGGCCGTCTGCTCTTTGTTGGGTGTTGCTGCTGCCGGCATGATGGCCCAAGCTCCTTTGCTGCCGAACTCTAGGCCCAAACCGGGCTTCCTGCCACTGCTGCGCTAGGGGCCGATGCCGTCGACCAACACTCGCACCAGATCCTGCGGGGCGCTGACCATCGGGTCATCGCCAGTCTTGCGCTCGATCACACGGCCGCCGCGCTGCCAGTGCCCGTCCCAGAAAGAAGGGTCCGCGAGCCGCAGCCGGATCGGGCCGATGGTCGCCAAGGCGGGGGCGATCATCCCGGCGTAGGAGTGGACCGCCAGCACCACGTCGTCGAGCTCCTCGGCCTCGAGGGTCTTGGCGAGGTCGGCGATGTGGGTCTCGAGCGTGATGGCCGAGGACGGCAGGTGCGCCCGCTCGCCCAGACCGGTCAGTGTCACGGCGTGAACGCGGTGGGCCGCGGCGGGCAGGGCCCACACAACGCGGTGCCAACACCAGCCGCCATGCCATGCCCCATGAACCCGTACGAAATTCGCGATGAGGTTTCTCCCGGCTTGTTCACGAAAAGTGCGCCGCTCACCCCGCCAGTGGGCAGATGACGGCTTTATTGTCGGCCATGAGGGTGTCATTGCGGCGGGCACACGGGATAATCGTCGCCAATGAACGCCATCCTGATCATTGGCCACGCGCCGCTGGCGCATGCGCTGCGCCAATGCGCACTGCACGTGTTTCCAGACTGCGGGCCGAGTGTTGCCGCCATCGATGTGCAGCCCAACCTCTCGCCCGACGAAACCCTGGCGACTGCGCGCATCGCCATGGAGCAGTTGACGCATTCGCCGCAGGTCAAGGGTGTGCTCGTGCTCACCGACATCTTCGGCGCCACGCCGAGCAATGTCGCGCAGCGTCTCGTGGACGGCGCGCGCTCGCGGCTGGTGACTGGGGTTAACCTGCCGATGGTGTTGCGCAGCGTGAGCTATCGGCACGAGCCCCTGGACGCCCTGGTGGCGCGTGCCGTGACCGGCGGAACACAAGGCGTAATGCAGGTGTCGACCTCGGCGCCCCAGAATCAGAACAACAGACGCAAAGATGATCAAGACAAGTACGACCATCAGCAATAAGCTGGGGCTGCACGCCCGCGCATCGGCCAAGCTCACCAAGCTGGCCGGCGCGTTCCCGTGCGAGGTGTGGATCAGCAGAGGGGAGCGGCGCGTGAACGCCAAGAGCATCATGGGCGTGATGATGCTGGCCGCCGGCATCGGCACCGAGGTCACCTTTGAGACCGAGGGCGAGCGCGAGCAGCAGGCGATGGACGCGCTGCTGGCCCTGATCCACGACAAATTCGGCGAGGGCGAATGACGGAGGTGCGCGCATGACGTTTGCCATCCACGGCCTTCCGGTGGCCCGTGGCATCGCCATCGGGCGGGCGGTGCTGATGGCCGGCCGGGTCGACGTGGCCCACTACTTCATCGAGCCCGCACAGGTCGCGGCCGAAATCGACCGTGTCCGCGCCGGCCGTGATGCGGTGATCGAGGAGATGCGCCGGCTGCAGCACACCATCACCGGCATGGGCCCCAAGGAGGCGCCGCACGAGTTGTCGGCCCTGCTCGACGTTCACCTGATGCTGCTGCAGGATCCGGACCTCATCGCTGGCGTCAAGCACTGGATCACCGACCGTCTCTACAACGCGGAGTGGGCGCTGACAACACAGCTGGAGGCGATTTCTCGCCAGTTCGATGAGATGGAGGACGAGTACCTGCGTGAGCGCAAGGCCGACCTGGAGCAGGTCGCCGGACGGGTGCTGCGCTTCATGAAAGGCGTTCCGTCGCCGGTCGTGCCGCCGCCGGCGCCGCGCCGCGGCGTGCCGCGCCAGCAGGATCTGCTGCTCGACGGCACCGTCGATGTGCCGCTGGTGCTCATCGCGCACGACCTGTCTCCGGCCGACATGCTGCAGTTCAAGCAGAGCGTGTTCGCCGGCTTCGTCACCGACGTGGGCGGCAAGACCTCCCACACCGCCATCGTGGCGCGCAGCATGGACATCCCGGCGGTGGTGGGCGCGCGCAGCGCCAGCCAGCTGGTGCGCCAGGACGACTGGGTCATCATCGACGGCGATGCCGGGGTGATGATCGTCGACCCTTCGCCCATCATCCTGGCCGAATACGGCTTCAAGCAGCGCCAGGCCGAACTCGAGCGTGGACGCCTGTCACGGCTGCGGCACACGCCGGCGGTCACCCTGGATGGCCAGAAGATCGAGTTGCTGGCCAACATTGAACTGCCGGAAGACGCCCCGGCCGCAGTCGACGCTGGCGCGGTCGGCGTGGGCCTGTTCCGCAGCGAGTTCATGTTCATGGGCCGGGACGGCCACCTGCCGGACGAGGAAGAGCAATACCAGGCCTACCGCCGCGCGGTCGAAGGCATGCAGGGGATGCCGGTCACCATCCGCACGGTCGACATCGGCGCCGACAAGCCGCTCGATTCGCGCCGCACCGACGACCATCTCAATCCGGCGCTGGGCCTGCGCGCCATCCGCTGGAGCCTGGCCGATCCGGCCATGTTCCTCACCCAGCTGCGCGCCATCTTGCGCGCGGCCGTGCACGGCAAGGTCAACATGCTCATTCCGATGCTGGCCCACGCCAGTGAGATTCGCCAGACGGTGTCGCTGGTCGACCATGCCCGCGCCGAACTGGACAACCGCGGCGTCGCCTATGGGCCGGTGGCGCTGGGCGCGATGATCGAGATTCCGGCCGCGGCGCTGACCCTGCGTACGTTTCTCAAGTACTTTGACTTCTTGTCGATCGGCACCAACGACCTGATCCAGTACACCCTGGCCATCGATCGCGCCGACGAATCGGTCGCCCACCTGTACGACCCGCTGCACCCGGCGGTGCTGCGGTTGGTGGCCGACACCATCGCGCAGTCCCAGGCCCTGGGCAAACCGGTGAGCGTGTGCGGCGAGATGGCCGGCGACACTGCCATGACCCGGCTGCTGCTGGGGCTGGGCTTGCGCAGCTTTTCGATGCATCCGGCGCAGATTCTCGCGGTCAAGCAGGAGGTGCTGCGCGCCGACACCCAGCGGTTGAAGGTCTGGGCGCAGACGGTCCTGGACGCCGAGGATCCGGCCCGCATGCTCGAAACCTGAGCACAGAGCGCTGGCACTTCAAACCAGAGCGATGTCGTCCGTTTGCGCGCCCGGAAAGACGCGATCGAGCCGCGCCGCATCCAGCCCGTACATCCGGCGCAGCAGACCGCCCAGCACCGCGCGGTATTCGTTGAGCACCGGATAGTCGCGGTTCTCGAACAGGGTGGCGGCCTCCACACGCTGCTGGCGGCCCGCGACCTGGGCGCCGCGGATGCCGCCACCGAGTACCCAGTACACTGTGCCGTGGCCATGATCGGTGCCGCGGTTACCGTTCTCGCGGAAGGTGCGGCCGAATTCACTCAAGACCACGACCACTGTCTCGCGCCAGGCGGGGCCCATCTCCTGGCTGTAGGCCGCCAGCCCGCGGCCCAACTCGCCCAGACGGGTGGCGAGAAAGCCGCTCGCGCCGCCCTGCCCCACGTGGGTGTCCCAGCCGCCCACATCGACGAATCCGATGTGGTACCTCTCGCGCATCAGCCGGGCGATGCGCCGGGCCTGCGCTTCGAAGCTGCTCGTGCTCAGGGCGTTGCGGTCGGCGGCGGCCATCTCGGCGGCCATCTGGCGCATCTCTTCGCGGACCGCGAAGCCCTGGTTCACACGCGGCGCCAGGGGGGTGTCGGCATACATGGACGCGATCACAGCGCTTTGCCGGGCGTCGAAGCCGGTGGTTGATAGCGATCGCAGGCCGGCGTTGGCCACGCGGGCGGGGCCCTGAAACACCCGAGGCAACTGATCGGTGAACGACATGGCGGGGGTGCCGCCGAGCACGCTCACCAGGCGATTGAGAAAGCCGGACTGGAAGTCGCGCGGCCCGTTCAGGTCCTGGCCGAGCTCGATGCGGTCCTGGGTTTCGAAGTGGCTGCGCGAGGTGTCGTGCGTGCCCGCGAACGGCACGAAGGCCAGCTGGCCCGCGGCGTACAGCGGATGCAGCGCCGGCCCAAGCGCCGGATGCAGCCCCCAGTCGGTGTCCAGGGTCAACGCCGCGTTCGCATTGCCAGCGTCGGGGCGGGCAATGGCGATGTTGGGGCGCAGCTCGTAATACGACTGGCTGCCCACGGGCACCAACAGGTTGGCGGCGTCATACCCCCCGCGCAGGAACACCACCAGCAGGCGCGTGCCGCCTGCGGCCGGCGCGGCGAACAGGCCGGTGGCGCAGGCGGCCAGCGGCCCGGCGGCGAGCGCTTTCAGTGTGTGGCGGCGGTCCATGGCGGGCGGCCCTCCTGGCTGGCTAGCGGTACATCACTTCCGGGGCGGACAGCAGGAAGGTGTTCCATTCCTGAGGGCTGCGTGCCTGGGCCAGCGCGGCGCGCGTGCGCATGCTCAACGTGTCTTGCAGCGTGTGGGATGACGCGGCCCGTAGCGGCGGCGGCTCGCGCGGCTCACCCGGGGCCGGCGGCTCGCGGTGCACCAGGCCGGCGCTGCCGGCCGCGAGCGCGCGGGCGAACTCGAAGCGTGTGCTCATCTGGCCGGGGCTGTTCCAGGCGCCCTCGACCATCGGGTAGCCATCGGGCGTCTGGCGTCCGTAGAAGGGCTGGCCCATGCGGGTCAGCCAGTTCAGCAGCGGCAGCGGGTTTGTGATGGGCCGGTCGCCATAGGCCAGGCGCACCGAGGACACGACGTAACGGACCGGGTCCTTGAATTTGTGCCCCAGGGACTGCCTGAGCTCCGGCGAATCGATCAGGGTGCGCAGCGTCGCCGGGATGTCGCCGTCGCGGGCGAGAAAGGTGGCGGCCATGCGCTCGACCAGCGCGGGCGGCGGCGTGTCGGCCACAAAGAAGGTGGCGAGCTTGCCGCTGACGAATCGGGCGGTCGCGGGATGGCGCGCCAGCAGGTCCAGGGCCTCCTCAAGTTCCGCCAGGCCGCGGCCGCGGATGGTGTGGCCGAGAACGCGCTTGTCGCCGAAGTCGTGCCGCACGGGGTTGAACTCGAACAGGCCGCGCCGCGTGATCTCGCCGCGCGGGCCATGGTTGGGGGCGTTGGGGTTCAAGCCGAAGGTCAGGCTCAAGCCGGTGAGGATGCGCGCCATCTCCTGCACGTCCTGCTGGTTGTAGCCACCGTCCACGCCCAGCGTGTGCAGCTCCATCAGCTCGCGCGCCAGGTTCTCGTTGATGCGGTTCGCGGCGTTTTGCTCATTGTCCAGATAGCGCAGCATGGCCGGGTGCTGGACAGCAGCCCCCAGCAGGTCGCGAAAGCGTCCCAGCGCGTGGGGCCGGATCGCCTGCTCCTCGTAGTCGCCCACCAGCAGGCGCAGGTTGGACTTGTTCTGGAAGATGTTGAAGTGGTTCATCCAGAACCACGTCATCTGCTCGTGCAGCTGGTTGGGCGAGTAGAGCGCGCGCAGCAGCGCGCGCGTGGCGGCCTCGTTGCCAAGCCGGGCGAGTTCCTGGTACCAGGCCCGCTGGGCGAGGGCTTTTTGCGCGTTGTCGACGATGGCCGCGTTGGCGCGGCGCTGGATTTCCAGCTCCCGCGCGTGCGGCATCAGCGGCCGCTGGCTGATGGTCATGGCCGCGATCTGCGCCTGCGCGGCCTCGGGCAGGGCCGCTGGGCCCGGATCGAGCTGCTGGGCGAGGTAGCGTTCGAAACCGACCGATTGGACGGTCCGTACGGTGGCCGCGTCGGCGCCCCAGGTGAGCCGGTCGATCATTCGGACCTGCTCGGTCGTGAGGGCGGCGGCAGCGGCAACGCTGGCGCGAGGGCCTGCGACCGGCGGTGCTTCCACGTGCGCCGCGCATCCGAACAGCACGGCCATCGCGGTCCCGAGGGCGACCGCGATGACGGGGCGGGCGAGGGCGGAGGTCATGGAACAAGCATGCTCGACGCCGCCTGCCTACCTCACCCCGGCGGCGTGCGCCTGCTGGTCGGCGTGGTAGGAGCTGCGCACCATGGCGCCGACGGCGGCGTGGCTGAACCCCATCTTGTAGGCCTCCTGTTCAAACATCTTGAACACGTCCGGGTGCACGTAGCGGCGCACCAGCAGGTGCGAGGTGCTGGGTGCCAGGTACTGGCCGATGGTGAGCATGTCGATGTCGTGCGCACGCATGTCGCGCATCGACTGCAGGATCTCGTCGTCGGTCTCGCCCAGGCCGACCATCAGGCCGCTCTTGGTCGGCACGTTCGGGTGCAGGGCCTTGAACTTTTTGAGCAGGTTCAGGCTGAAGGCGTAGTCGGAGCCGGGCCGCGCTTGCTTGTACAGACGCGGGATCGTTTCAAGGTTGTGGTTCATCACGTCCGGCGGCGCCGCCTTCAAAATCTCCAGCGCGCGGTCGTCGCGGCCGCGGAAGTCGGGCACCAGGATCTCGATGGTGGTGGCGGGCGAGAGCTCGCGCGTGCGGCGGATGCAGTCGACAAAATGCTGACTGCCGCCGTCGCGCAGGTCGTCACGGTCCACGCTGGTGATCACCACATACTTGAGCTTGAGTTGCGCGATGGTGCGGGCCAGGTTCTCGGGCTCGTTCGCATCAAGCGGGTCGGGCCGGCCGTGGCCCACGTCACAGAAGGGGCAGCGGCGGGTGCATTTGTCACCCATGATCATGAAGGTGGCCGTGCCCTTGCCGAAGCATTCGCCGATGTTGGGGCAGGAGGCCTCTTCGCACACCGTATTGAGTTTGTTCTCACGCAGGATCTGCTTGATCTCGTAAAAGCGCGTGGTGGGCGAGCCGGCGCGCACCCGGATCCAGTCGGGCTTTTTCAGCACCTCGCCGGCCTCCACCTTCACTGGAATGCGCGACAGCTTGGCCGCGGCCTTGTGCTTGGCCGACGGGTTGTAGGTATCGACGCCTTGCGCCTCGCGGACAACGGGATTGGAGCTCATGGTGATGGGTCAGGGCGCCAGCAGTGCATCGAGCTTGCCGCCCAGCACTTGCGCCGCATCCTTCCAGGGGGTGGTGATGCCGATTGTAGAAAGGTCCACCGTTTGAAGTCCGGCATACCCGCAGGGGTTGATACGGGAAAAGGGCTCCAGGTCCATGGCCACGTTCAGGGCCACGCCATGGTAGGTGCGATGCCGACTGACCTTGACCCCCAGCGCCGCGATCTTTCCCAGCCCGCGAAAGGGATCGCCCGCGGGCACCGGGCCGGTCAAGGCCCGATGCGAGAAGGGATCATCGATCCGCACGTAGATGCCGGGGGCGCCGGCCACACGATGGCCGGTCGCGCCGTAGTGCGCCAGGGTGCGGATCACCGCCTCCTCGAGGCGAAAGACGTACTCCTTGACGAACCAGCCGGCTCGCCGCAAATCCATCATGGGGTAGGCGACGACCTGGCCCGGCCCGTGGTAGGTCACTTGCCCGCCCCGGTTGGTAGCCACCACCGGAATGTCGCCAGGGGCCAGCAGGTGCTCGGTCTTGCCGGCCAGGCCGAGCGTGAAGACCGGGGGGTGCTCGCACAGCCACAGCACATCGGGCGTCGCGTCGCCGCGCGCGGCGGTGAAGTCCTGCATGGCCTGATAGGCCACAAGATAGTCGGTGCGGCCGCGCAGCTCGATGTTCATGGGCAGTTTTTCCGCCGAGCAGCGCCTAGAGCACCATCTTGACCATCGGATGGGTGGACAAGGTGCGGTACAGCTCGTCGAGCTGCTCGCGGCTGGTCGCCGTGACAGTGATGGTGATGCCCAGATAGTTGCCGCCCTTGCTGTCGCGCAGCTCGATGCCGGTGGCGTCGAAACCGGGGTCGAAGCGGCATGCCACCGTGGTGATGGCCTCGACAAAACCGTCCACCTTGGCGCCCATCACCTTGATCGGGAACCGGCAGGGGTACTCGATCAGCGATTGCGAGGGCGGAATCTCGGGCGGCAGAAACGGGGTGGATGTCATGATCGGTCGGTCGGCTGGGTGTGCTGGCATGGCGGAGTCGGCGGACGGGGCAATGGGCAGAGGTGGGGGCGGGCCGTCCGGTTCCAACAGGCCGAGGGCATCGGCCGATTGTGGGGGCGGCGACTCGCCACCAAAGCCCGCAGGTGAAAATGCTGCAAAACACGTATCGCGCCACAATCCGTAGCCGCTCGAACGGATGAGGCTCTCGGAACCATGGTGTTTCCACCTACAATCAGCGGCTTTGTAAGCTCAGGATCGCTGGCACGGCGACGACAATGAATTCGATGTCCGTGCCACCCGAACCTGAAGACGAACCTGTTTTCACGCCGCTTTCCGCCGATGAGGCGCGCCAGTGGCGCGAGCGCAACCCGTCGATTTCACCTTGGTGGATCGTGGGCGGGCAGGTGCTGGTGGGTCTCCTGGGGGCATGCGTTGCCTGGGTGGGCACCGGAAATCAGGGGGTCGGCTGGTCTGTTCTCTACGGCGCTTGGGCCGTGGCGGGCCCGGCTGGTTTGTATGCGCGAGCCTTGGCTCGCGGTATCGGCGCCAGTTTTCTCTTGTGGGAACTGGTCAAGATCGGATTGACGGTGGCCTTGCTGGTCGCCGCGCCGAAGCTGGTGCCGGGGTTGAGCTGGTTGGCGTTGCTGGTAGGCGTGGTCCTGGCAACGCAGATGTATTGGGTGGCGCTGGCGGTGACGCGGCGCGATCGAAAAAACGGGAACTGAATAGTCATGGCGGCTGAAAACGGTCACGGTCCGAGCGCAAGCGAGTACATCCAGCATCACCTGCAGCATCTGCAGAAGAATTTCTCGTTCGAGAGCGTGAAGCAGACGTCCATTGTCGACTTCAGCGTCTTCAACCTCGACTCCGTCTTCTGTTCCGTGCTTCTTGGCGTGCTTGGCTGCCTGCTCCTGTGGATGGCCGCACGCCGCGCCACCGCGGGCGTGCCCGGCCGATTCCAGGCGGCTGTCGAGATCATCTGCGAATTGGTCGAGACCCAGGCCAAGGGCGTGATCCACAACGAAACCAGCCGCAAGATCGTCTCGCCCTTGGCGCTCACGGTGTTCGTCTGGATCTTCCTGATGAACGCCATGGACATGTTGCCGGTCGATCTGCTGCCGCAGATCTGGCACACCGCCGGACCAGCCTTGGGCTTCAAGGACTACCTGCGGGTCGTGCCCACGGCCGACCTTTCCACCACGCTCGGTCTGTCGATCAGCGTCCTGCTGGTGTGCATCTTCTACAACATCAAGATCAAGGGCCTGGGCGGCTGGGGTCACGAGCTGATCTCCGCGCCCTTCGGCGCACACCCCGTGCTTTGGCCGTTCAACCTGGGCATGCAGCTGATCGAGTTCGTCGCCAAGACGGTCTCTCACGGCATGCGACTGTTCGGCAACATGTTCGCGGGCGAACTGGTGTTCATGCTGATCGCGGTCATGGGCGGCAGCTTCGCGCTCTCCGGAACCGGCATCGGTCTGGCCATCGGCCACGTCCTGGCCGGCACCGTGTGGACACTGTTCCACATCCTGATCATCACGCTGCAGGCATTCATCTTCATGATGCTGACGCTGATCTATGTGGGCCAGGCGCACGACGCGCACTGATCGCATCGACCATCGCACCCGCCATCGTATTCACCGGTTACCCCGCCTCTTTTTCTCTTTCCACTTTTCTAACTAGGAGCAATCATGGAAAACATCCTCGGTTTCGTCGCGCTGGCTTGCGGCATCATCGTCGGCCTCGGCGCCGTCGGCGCCTCCATCGGCATCGGTCTGATGGGCGGCAAGTACCTCGAGGCCTCCGCTCGCCAGCCTGAGCTGATGAATGAACTCCAGGCCAAGATGTTCGTTCTGGCCGGCCTGATCGACGCCGCGTTCCTGATCGGCGTGGCCATCGCGCTGCTGTTCGCCTTCGCGAACCCCTTCGTCCTGCGTTGAGCGGCGCCGACCCGGTCACGACGGAAAGGACCGTTCCGTGAACATCAACGCGACACTGATCATTCAAGGCATCGTTTTTCTGATCCTTGTCTGGTTCACACAGCGCTTTATCTGGCCGCCCATCACGACGGCCCTGGACGAGCGTGCCCGCAAGATCGCCGAAGGTCTGGCCGCCGCTGACAAAGCCAAAGCCGACCTCGCCGCCGCCGACCGCCGTGTCGAGCAGGAACTGGCCAGCGCCCGCAACGACACCGCAAGCCTGCGTGCCGATGCCGAACGCCGTGCCCAGTCCTTGATCGACGAAGCCAAAGGCCGTGCGACCGATGAGGGCAACAGGATCATCGCCGCGGCCCAGGCCGAGGCGCAGCAGCAGGCCGTCAAGGTCCGCGAAGCCCTGCGCGAGCAGGTTGCTGCCCTTGCCGTCAAGGGTGCCGAGCAGATCCTGCGCCGCGAAGTCAATGCCGGCGTCCACGCCGAGCTGTTGACCCGCCTGAAGACCGAGCTGTAAGAAGGACCACCATGGCTGAACTCGCCACCATCGCCCGGCCCTATGCCGAGGCGCTGTTCCAGTCCTCGAAGGCCGACCTACAGGGCGCGACCCAGTGGCTGGAGGCGTTGGTCGCCGTGGCCGGCAACCCTCAACTGCTGGAGTTCGCGGCCAACCCCAAGGTCTCTGACCCGCAGGTCTTCGACGTGATCACTGGCGTGGCCAAGGTGGACCTTTCGACGCTGGCGCAGAACTTCCTGCGCACCGTCATCGAGAATGGCCGCCTGGCGGCTCTGCCCGAGGTCGCGGTCCAGTTCCGCGCCCTCAAGAACGCCCAAAGCGGATTGTCCGACGCGGTGGTCTACAGCGCGTTCCCGATCGCGGCCGCCTCCCTGGCCGAAATCGCCGGCGTGCTCGAGAAGCGGTTTGGCCGCAAGCTCAATTTCACCGTCCGAGAAGACCCGTCCCTCATCGGCGGCATCCGGGTGGTCGTTGGCGACGAGGTGCTCGACACCTCCGTCAAGGCCCGCCTTGAACAGATGAAAGCCGCCCTGACGGCCTGAACGGTCTGCAGGCTGCCCGAAACCCACACCATAGGAAAGAGTGATGCAACTCAATCCCGCAGAAATTTCCCAACTGATCAAGAGCAGGATCGAGGGCCTGGGCGCCAGCGCCGACATCCGCAACCAGGGTACCGTGATCTCCGTGGCTGACGGCATCACCCGCATCCACGGCCTGTCCGACGTGATGGCTGGCGAGATGCTGGAGTTCCCGGCGACCGCCGACGGTACCCCGAGTTACGGCCTGGCGCTGAACCTCGAGCGCGACTCCGTCGGCGCCGTGATTCTGGGCGAGTACGAGCACATCTCCGAAGGCGACACCGTCAAGTGCACGGGCCGCATCCTGGAAGTGCCCGTCGGCCCCGAGCTGATCGGCCGCGTGGTCAACGCCCTGGGCCAGCCCATCGACGGCAAGGGCCCGGTCAACGCCAAGATGACGGACGTGATCGAAAAGGTCGCTCCCGGCGTGATCGCCCGTAAATCGGTCGACCAGCCGGTGCAGACCGGCCTGAAGTCCATCGACTCCATGGTGCCGATCGGCCGTGGCCAGCGCGAGCTGATCATCGGCGACCGCCAGACCGGCAAGACTGCCGTGGCGATCGACGCGATCATCAACCAGAAGGGTCAGCACATGACCTGCATCTACGTTGCCATCGGCCAGAAGGCGTCGTCGATCAAGAACGTGGTGCGCTCGCTCGAACAGGCCGGTGCGATGGACTACACCATCGTCGTGGCCGCCTCGGCATCCGAATCGGCGGCCATGCAGTACGTGTCAGCCTACTCCGGCTGCACGATGGGCGAGTACTTCCGCGACCGCGGCCAAGACGCCCTGATCATCTATGACGACCTGTCCAAGCAGGCTGTCGCCTACCGCCAGGTCTCGCTGCTGCTGCGCCGCCCCCCGGGCCGCGAAGCCTACCCCGGCGACGTGTTCTATCTCCACAGCCGTCTGCTCGAGCGCGCAGCCCGCGTGAACGCCGACTACGTCGAGGCCTTCACCAAGGGTGAAGTCAAGGGCAGGACCGGTTCACTGACCGCGCTGCCGATCATCGAGACGCAAGCCGGCGACGTGTCCGCTTTCGTTCCGACCAACGTGATCTCGATCACCGACGGCCAGATCTTTCTGGAAACCAGCCTGTTCAACGCCGGTGTGCGCCCCGCCATCAACGCCGGCATTTCGGTGTCGCGCGTCGGCGGCGCCGCCCAGACCAAGCTGATCAAGAGCCTGTCCGGCGGTATCCGTACCGACCTGGCGCAGTACCGCGAACTCGCGGCCTTCGCCCAGTTCGCCTCGGACCTTGACGAAGCCACCCGCAAGCAGCTCGACCGTGGCGCCCGGGTGACTGAACTGCTCAAGCAGGCCCAGTACCAGCCCTTGCCCATCAGCCTGATGGCCGCCACCTTGTTCGCGGTGAACAAGGGCTTCGTCGATGACCTCGATGTCAAGAAGGTGCTGTCGTTCGAACATGGCCTGCACGCTTTCCTCAAGGACAAGCACGCTGCGCTGCTGACCAAGCTCGAGAACGACAAGGCCATGGACAAGGACGCCGAAGCCGAGATGACCGCTGCCATCCAAGCGTTCAAGAAGACCTTCGCCTAAGGCCAGGGGACCAACATGGCTGCAGGAAAAGAGATTCGCGGCAAGATCAAATCGGTGGAGAACACCAGGAAGATCACCAAGGCCATGGAAATGGTCGCCGCCTCCAAGATGCGCAAGGCGCAGGAACGCATGCGTGCGGCCCGGCCTTACGCCGACAAGGTGCGCAACGTCGCCGCCAACCTCGGCAAGGCCAATCCCGAGTACACCCACCCGTTCATGCGCTTGAACGAGCAGGCCAAGACCGCCGGCTTCATCGTCGTCACGACCGACAAGGGTCTGTGCGGCGGCATGAACACCAACGTGCTTCGTGTGGTCACCACCAAGCTGCGCGAGCTGCAGGCCGCCGGCCTGGAGTCGCAGTCGGTGGCCATCGGCAACAAGGGCTTGGGTTTTCTCAACCGCATCGGGGCCAAGGTCGTCTCGCACGTTACCCAACTGGGCGACACGCCGCACCTGGACAAACTGATCGGCCCGGTCAAGGTGCTGCTCGACCAGTACGCCGAGGGCAAGCTCAGCGCCGTCTACCTGTGCTACACGAAATTCATCAACACGATGAAGCAGGAAGCCGTGGTGGAGATGCTGCTGCCGCTGGACGACAGCAAGCTCAAGGCCGACGAGGGGCAACCCGGGTGGGACTACATCTACGAGCCCGACGCCCAGTCGGTCATCGACGAGCTGCTGCTGCGCTACGTCGAGGCCCTGGTTTATCAGGCCGTTGCCGAGAACATGGCGTCCGAGCAATCGGCGCGCATGGTGGCCATGAAGGCCGCCACCGACAACGCGGGCAACGTGATCGGCGAACTCAAGCTGATCTACAACAAGACGCGCCAGGCAGCGATCACGAAAGAGCTTTCGGAGATCGTGGCTGGCGCCGCGGCAGTTTAGAAATTGATTGGAGCAAACATGGCTCAAGAGAACACTCAGAAGAACGCCGTTCAGGGAAAAATCGTTCAGTGCATCGGTGCTGTTGTCGACGTGGAATTTCCGCGCGACAAGATGCCCAAGGTGTATGACGCCCTGAAGATGGCAGGTACCGCGCTCACGCTGGAAGTGCAGCAACAGTTGGGCGACGGTATCGTGCGCACGATTGCGCTGGGCTCGTCCGACGGCCTGCGTCGAGGCAACATGGTCTACAACACCGAAGCCCCGATCATGGTGCCGGTGGGCAAGGCCACGCTCGGGCGCATCATGGACGTGCTGGGCAACCCCATCGACGAGCGCGGCCCGGTCGATGCCACCCTGACGGCGTCCATCCACCGCAAGGCACCAGCGTATGACGAGCTGTCGCCATCGCAGGAGCTGTTGGAAACCGGCATCAAGGTGATCGACCTGGTCTGCCCGTTCGCCAAGGGCGGCAAGGTGGGCCTGTTCGGTGGCGCCGGTGTGGGCAAGACCGTGAACATGATGGAACTGATCAACAACATCGCCAAGGCCCACTCGGGTCTGTCGGTGTTCGCGGGTGTCGGTGAGCGTACCCGCGAGGGCAACGACTTCTATCACGAGATGGCCGACTCGGGCGTCGTGAAGCTCGACAACCTGCCCGAATCCAAGGTGGCCATGGTCTACGGCCAGATGAACGAGCCCCCGGGCAACCGTCTGCGCGTGGCGCTGACTGGCCTGACCATCGCCGAGTCGTTCCGCGACGAAGGCCGTGACGTGCTGTTCTTCGTGGACAACATCTACCGCTACACCCTGGCCGGCACCGAAGTGTCCGCGCTGCTGGGCCGCATGCCTTCCGCCGTGGGCTACCAGCCGACGCTGGCCGAGGAAATGGGCCGGCTTCAAGAGCGGATCACGTCGACCAAGGTCGGCTCGATCACCTCGATCCAGGCCGTGTACGTGCCTGCCGACGACCTGACCGACCCGTCACCCGCCACCACGTTCGCCCACCTGGACTCCACCGTGGTGCTCTCGCGTGACATCGCCGCCTTGGGTATCTACCCGGCGGTGGACCCGCTCGACTCCACCAGCCGCCAGCTCGACCCGCTGGTCGTCGGCGAAGACCACTACGCCACCGCGCGCTCCGTTCAAAACACGCTGCAACGCTACAAAGAGCTGCGCGACATCATCGCGATTCTGGGCATGGACGAACTGGCGCCCGACGACAAGCTGGCCGTGGCCCGCGCCCGCAAGATCCAGCGCTTCCTGTCGCAGCCCTTCCACGTGGCCGAAGTGTTCACCGGCTCGCCCGGCAAGTACGTGCCTCTGGCCGAGACCATCCGTGGTTTCAAGATGATCACCAGCGGCGAGTGCGATCACCTGCCCGAGCAGGCCTTCTACATGGTCGGAACCATCGACGAGGCCTTCGAAAAGGCCAAGAAGTTGGCCGCGTAAAGCTGGCGCTCAAACACAGGAGAAGCCGATGGTCGATAGCACCCACACCATTCGCGTCGACGTGGTCAGCGCCGAGGAGTCCATCTTCTCCGGCGAGGCCCGCTTCGTGGCGCTGCCCGGAGAGGCCGGCGAGCTGGGGATCTATCCCCGCCACACGCCGCTGATCACGCGCATCCGTCCTGGTACGGTGCGCATCGAGAAGGCCGACGGCACCGAGGAGTTCGTCTTCGTGGCCGGTGGCGTGCTCGAAGTCCAGCCCAATACCGTCACCGTGCTGTCCGACACGGCCATTCGCGGCAAGGACCTCGACGAGGAAAAGGCCAACGAGGCGCGTCAAGCCGCGCAAGAGGCCCTGAAGAACGCCAAGAGCGACATCGACCTGGCCAAGGCCCAGTCGGAGCTCGCTGTCATGGCCGCCCAGATCGCCGCGCTGCGCAAGTACCGCCAGAAGCGCTGATCCGGCACCCGAACAACAAGCGCTAAAAACCGCGCCCTGGCCCCGCTCTCGAGCGGGGCCTTTTTACTTGGGCGCCGCGACAGGCGCCGTCAAACGACAGCCGCAAGACAGGCCTTGGGGCAATGGCGATGGGAACATCCGCGTCCCATCCACCCGCACCACGGCTGAAACCTGCGCCGTGGCACGCACCCCTGCCCCGCCATGGTCATTTCAATCCATCCCGCCTCGTCGACGCCGCTTTCGGACATCGCGCTGGCGCTTGACTTGCAACAGGCCGGCGCCGGACAGGAGTTGCGCTCCAGGGATGGCGAACGCCTGATCGTCAAGGACGGACCGACCGGCCGCAACCGGTGTGGCGGCCGCGACCTTCATCGAAGTCAAGCGGTGCGGATCATCTCGACGGCGCTGACGGCCCAACTCATTTTTGCGGGCATGGACAGGAAGGACGCCGAGCCTGCCACGATGACACTTGTGCACCTGGTCCGTCCGTTGCCGTCAGGCAGCGCACCGACCGTTCCCTTGAAGGTTCGGCATGTCATTGCGCTGAAGGCCCATGCTGAAGGCGCCGCGCTTCACAGCCCCTCGGCGAAGGCGTATTGCGACGCACTCCAGGCCGCGCCGGACAGCAAGGCCGGGGCCAAGCCGCAGACCGGTGCGCGATTGGACATTCCACGTCCCATCAACCACAACAGGATCATCGAACTCATCGAACCCGCCGACTTCGAGTCAGGACTGACGGTGACCATCGAGCGACTTGTCGTTGCTCCCTGGCGCGCCGTGGACAAGGACGCCAAGGGGGGGGATGCCAGGGCCAAGCGTGCTGCCTTCCTGCCGCCGAAGTCCGCTGCATCGTCGGCACATTGGGCGATCATGAACGCGCAGTCGAGTGACGCCCGGCGCGCGCGCATCGACGAGGCCATTGACGCCGCGCGTGAGTGTGTCGCAGGGGGTCGCGCCGCTCAGGCGCGCGCGAGCCTGTTCGCGGCGCTCAAGGCCTGTGCTGCGCAGTTGACGCCCCCCGGTACGCTGGCGGCCCCCGATTCCGATGTGTCGCTGTGGATCCGGCTAGCCGAAGGTTTGTGCCTCGAGGACGACGAGGGAAGCCATCTTTGCACCGTGGCCCAACTGCGCTCGCTGTCCTTGTCGGCCCGAAGCTCGGTCCTGCTGGCGCTCGCGCTGGGGGCCAGACGTGCGGAGTCGAACTCCCCCGACCGGGCCACGCGGGCCTACCTGATGTTGTCATGCCTGCTGGAGGCCGTCACCGACGAAGACTTGATCCCGCCCGCGCTGCGGTCGGCCGAGCTTCGCTTCCAGCAGGCCGCCGCAGCCGAATTTGAACTCGGTTCGCTGCGATGGGCGACCCTGCGCGCGGATGAGCGACAAGCGGTGCTGGTCAGGCTCGCGCGCCACCACGCCACGTGTTTGGCCTACCGGATGCCCGAACTCAAGTTCGGCAACCACCACGGCCGCCCGGTCATGCTGGCGTTGGCTGAGGCGCGCCTGCCGATCGACACCGGGGATGCGCAACGCTGGAGCAGCTTCGAGAAAATGGCGCAGCGCCTGGGGCAAGACCTGCTGCCCTTCTGGCAGTTCGACCTGGCGCGCCGGTTCGAAAGCGGCACCGTCGCCGCCGAAGACGTGGAAATGGCGCGTTTGATGTGCGTCGGCAACCTGCCCCCGTTGTCCAAGGAGCACCTGGCCCGCCACGTCAGCGAGCCCCTCGCGCACCTTATGGACGCGATGGCGCCGACCGCCCGGCAGATCTCGCTTCACGCGCCCTGTTGGCTGCAAGCGCCGCGCCCGCATCTGACCGTGCTCCCCAAAGGGGGCTTCAAGCTGCCAGACGCCAAAGCCTGAGCGCGGCCGATGCGCCCACGCTGAATTTGCAACAAATTGTTGTGAAACGGTTCGCGCGCGCGGTAAAACGGACTTCACACCTATCGCTTATTGCGAACCGGTCTGAGTTCACACGGAGGGTCCCTCCCCGACCGTGACCCCCCATGTCTTGTCCATCGTCGTGGCCAATATGGGAGTGGCCGCGACAATGGCACTGCTGTCGATCGGCTTGTACCGATTCCAGCAACGCAAGCTACCCAAATGGGTCTTCCCCGTGCCGGTGGTGGTCATCGGCGTCGGATTCTTGTTCCTGTTGTCCAGGAGCGCACACGGGAGCTGGCCCTGGCCCGCGACCGTGCGCAAGGTGCGGACCGTGCAAGACCGCCAAGGCGGTTGTCGCTGCGGCATTGCCGCGGCAGCGGGAGCCTGCCGCGGCCCGCAGGCGAGCCTGCTGGCGGCAGACGATGCCAGCGCCCTGGCGCTGTGGCAGGCCTACACACCCTTGTTTGTTGTTCTGCTCGGGGAGCGGGCCGAAGCGCTCGGGCAGGCCGTCGAGCGCTTCGAGTTTTCGCAGGCCTTGGAGATCCTGCGCCAGCACGAGGCGGCCTGAGCCGTCACTCGGTCAGGGTCAGCGGCTTGTCGTCAGCCGGTGCGACGCGGGTTGAACCGAGATACTCCTTGAATGAGCGCGCCGCCGGCGAGTGGGACAGGTTGCGCAGGGTGACGATACCGACCTCGCGGATCGGTGCCGGGCGCAGCTTGACGATCTGCAGCCGGGACAGGTCGATGTCCACCACCGCCGTGCGCGGCAAGATGGTGATGCCAAATCCGTTTTCCACCAGGGCTAGCAAGGTCTGCGGCCGCTGGCACTCCTGGCGCACATGGAGCGCGCAGTTGGCCTCGCTAAAGATCCGCTCCACCAGCTCGCGTGTCTGCGCCCCTTGCGGGCTCAGCACCAATTGCTCGCTCGCGACATCCTCGGGTGGCACCACCGTTCGCCCGCCGAACATCGTTGAGCCCGCCGGAATCAGCACCACGAGCTCGTCGTGGAACAGGGGCAGGAAGTCGAAATCGTCCATGTCCGCGGTACGCGCCAGCACGGCCAGGTCGGCCTCGCCCTGTCGCAGCACGTTCAGCGCGATGGGCGAATCGAAGTCGAGCAAGCGCACCTTCACGCTCGGGTGAAGCTGCGCATAACGGCGCATCAGCCTTGGAAGCAGCATGTAGGCAAAGGTGGGCATGGCCACCACGGTGACCGTGCCGCGCTGCAACTGCGCCTCCTCACGAAGCGCGGTCGCCGTTTCGAGCAAATCCGTGCTTGCTCGCCGAGCGACGCTCACCAAGGTGAGGCCTTGGCGCGTCAGGGCCACATTGCGCGTGGTGCGATGGAACAGCGGCACACCCAGCGCACCCTCGAGCCGCTGGATCTGCACGCTGACCGCCGACTGTGAGATGTGCATGCGCGCGGCGGCTGCGCGAAAGCTCTTTTCCTCGGCCACGACCTGGAAGGTCATCAACTGGTTGAGGTTCACACGGCTGAGGAGTTGGTACCAGTCGCGCTGCGTCATTGATCGTCCTGCATTATGAATACTTCGCCATTGAGCGATTGTGTACCGCGGCGCGACGCCATAGCATGTCTGGTTAACGAGCCGCCGGGTTCCGCGGCAAGACAAGCAGCAGGAGACAAATTCGCATGGCCCTTATCTCAGGCAACGCCTTGTTCGGCCGCGCCCTCGCGCGCCAGGGCGTCGACACGATGTTCTACATCATGGGCGGGCCGATCAACGACGCGTTGCTGGCTGCCATGGGGCAGGGCGTGCGCGGCATCGATGTGCGCCATGAGCAGGCCGCGGCCATGATGGCCCACGCCTACGCCCGTGTGCGCTCGCGCCCCGGCGTCTGCCTGGGCGCTTCGGGCCCGGGAACAATCAATCTGACGACCGGCCTGGCCAACGCCCTGATCGATTGCGCACCCGTGGTGGCCTTCGGCGGCGCCAGCCCCTTGTCCACTTTCCAGACCGGCGCGTTCCAGGAGATCGACCAGCTCGCGCTCATGAAGCCGGTGACCAAATACGCCGATCGTGTGCACGAGACCCGGCGAATTCCAGAGTACGTGGACATGGCGTTCCGTCAGGCCACCTCCGGCAAGCCCGGCCCGGTGTTCCTGGACCTGCCTGGCGATCTGCTCTATCAGCAGGTCGACGAGGACAAGGTCTACTGGCCGCCGGCGGCCGCCGATCGCATCCCGGCACGGCCGGCCGCATCGGCCGAGCTGGTCGGCCGGCTGGTCGATCGGCTGAGCCAGGCACGCCGCCCCATCATCCTGTCGGGCAGCGGGGTGTTGTGGTCCGAGGCGTCGCAGGCTTTGCACGCCTTCGTCGACGCGACCGGCATTCCGTTCTACACCACACCCCAGGGACGCGGCGTCATCCCCGAGGACCATCCCCACTTCTATGCCCAGGCGCGCTCGACCGCCTTCAAGGACGCGGACTTCGTGCTGGTTGTGGGCACGCGTTTGAACTTTGTCTTTTCGCACGGCAAGCCGCCGCGCTTTTCGAGCGACGCGGTGTTCGCGCGGATCGACATCGACCCGGTCGAAGCCTGCAGCCAGCGCGTTGACATCGGCGTGACCGGAGACGCCCGGGCTGTGCTCGAGCAGTTGGGGCAGGCCGTGCGGGGCCGGATCACGCCGCAATCGTTCGCCCCGTGGCGCCAGACCCTGAGCACCATCGAGACCCAGCGCGGTCCGGCCGCCGAGGCCAAGCTGTCGACCGACCAGGTGCCGATTCACCCTTTGCGACTTTGCAAGGAAGTGCGGGACTTCATCGACCGCGACACCATCTTGTGCGTCGACGGCCAGGAGATCCTCAATTACGCGCGCCAATCGATCCCCAGCTTCCGGCCCGGTCACCGGCTCAACTCAGGCCCCTTCGGAACCATGGGCGTCGGCCTGCCCTTCGGCGTGGGCGCCAAGGCCGCGCGGCCCGAGAGCAAGGTCGTGGTGCTGCATGGCGACGGCTCGTTCGGCCTCAATGCCATGGAGCTCGACACCGCCGTGCGCCACAAGCTGCCGGTGCTGGTCGTGATCAGCCTCAATGGCGGCTGGACGGCCGACCCCGACCAGACCAAGCCGGGGCGCAACCTGGGTTACACCCGCTTTGACCTGATGGCGCAGGCTCTGGGCTGCCACGGCGAGTACGTCGAGCAGCCCGAGGACATCCGTGCGGCGCTGGAGCGCGCGGCCGCCGCCGTGGCGAAAGGCCAGACCGCTGTGGTGAACGTGGTCACTGACTGGCGTGCCCGGGCCACCACCGCCAGCTTCACGAGCTTCTCGACCTGAAGGCGTACCGAAGCGCCACCGCCTTGACCCCTGATCCCCGACCGCCTTGCGGCACCCCACAACACTCAACCTGAGACCGACCCATGAAGCTCCTTTTGTCCATGATGGTGCTGTTCGCGAACGCCCTGTCACCTCAGGCCGCCCACGCGCAGTCAGCCTGGCCCAGCGGACCGGTAACCCTGGTGGTGCCCTTCGCCCCCGGTGGCAGCACCGACATCGCCGCGCGCTTGCTGGCGCAGCACTTGTCCACCCGCATTGGGCAACCCGTGCTCACCGTCAACCGCGCGGGCGGCACCGGCGTCATTGGCGCCGGCCTGGTGGCCGCGGCCAAACCGGACGGCCTGACCTTTCTTTTCGGTTCGGGCTCGCTCGCGGCCGGGCCGAGCCTGATGAAGTCGGTTCCGTATGACACGGCCAGTGACTTCGTTCCCGTGTCGCAACTGACCGCGATCTCGAGCATCCTGGTGGTGCACCCCTCGGTGCCGGCCAAGAACGTTCGCGAGTTCACCGACTACGTCAAGGCCAACCCCGGCAAGGTCAATTACGGCTCCGCCGGGATTGGGTCACTCCAGCACGTCGCCGGCGCCCTGTTTGAAAAGCAGATCGGCGGCCAGATGACGCACATCGCCTACAAGGGCGGCGCCCCGGCCAATGCCGATCTGGTGGCGGGGCGCGTACAGGCAGTGTTCGGGCCCATCGTCGAGTTGCTCCCCTTCGTCAAGGCCGGCTTGATCCGCGTGCTGGGCGTGACGTCCAACAAGGTTTCGCCCGTGTTCCCCGATGCGCCGCCGATCTCGGCCGACGTTCCCGGGTACGAGATCGGTACCTGGCACGGCATGTTCGCCCCCAAGGGCACGCCGCCCGCCATCGTCGCCGGCATGAACAGGGCCGTGGTCTCGGCCCTGGCCGATCCGGCCGTGCGCACCCGCCTGCTCGAACTCGGCCTGGAACCGGTGGGCAGCTCGCCGGCGGAGTTCACCGGCTATTTCCTGTCGGAGATCAAGCGCTGGAAAGAGCTGGTTCAGATCTCCGGCGCGACCCCTGAATAACCGCGACGGAAGGTACGACGCCATGTCGGACGACAACACCCAAAAGCCCGCTCTCCACGGCATCCGCGTGGTCGACCTGACCCAGTTCGAATCGGGCACCTCCTGCACGCAGTTGCTCGCCTGGTTTGGCGCTGAAGTCATCAAGGTCGAGCCGCCGATCAAGGGAGAACAGGGCCGCTACTCCAGCACCGAGGGCGGCAACGACTCCTACTACTTCCTGCAGCTCAATGCCAACAAGAAGAGCGTCACCTGTGACCTCAAGAACCCGCAAGGCAAGGCATTGCTGGCGCGGCTGATCGCCCAGGCGGATGTGTTCGTCGAGAACTTCGCACCCGGCGTGATCGAGCGGCTCGGCTTTGGCTACGAGGCCGTGCGCGAGATGAACCCGCGCCTGGTTTACGCCAGCATCAAGGGTTTCGCGCCCGATGGCCCGTACGCCAACTTTCTGTCGTTCGACCCGATCGCGCAGGCCGCTGGCGGCGCGCTGTCGATCACCGGCGAGCCCGACGGGCGGCCGCTCAAGCCTGGCGCCAACTTCGCCGATTCTGGCGCCGGCCTGCACTGCACGATCGGCATTCTGGCGGCCTTGCGGCAGCGTGAGGCCAGCGGCCGTGGGCAGAAGGTCGAAGTCTCGATGCAGGACGCGATGATCAGCTTCATGCGCATCGCCATGGCTGCGCAGCTGATGTCCAATGCGCCGGCCAAACGAACGGCCAACCAGAGCATCTTTGCCGGCACCGCCCCCAGTGAGGTCTATCGCTGCAAGGGCGGCGGCTCCAACGACTACGTGTACATCTACACCACGCGGGCTGGCAGCAAGCACTGGCACAGCCTGTGTACGCTGATGGGACGGGATGACCTCAAGGACGATCCGCGCTACGCCACGCCGCAGTCTCGTGCACAGCATTCAGGGGAGATCGATGCGCTGGTCTCGGCATGGACCATCCAGTACGACAAACACGAGGTGATGCGCCTGCTCGGCAATGCCGGCGTCCCGGCCAGTGCCGTCTTCGACACGGCCGAGCTGTCCAGCGACCCGCACCTGAAGGCGCGCGGCACCTTCGTCACCTTTGACCATCCCACGCGTGGCGAGGTGACCATTCCCGGGCACATGATCAAGCTGTCGGACTCGCACGTGCCGATCGAATGCCCGCCCGCGCTCGGTTCGCACAACGACGCCATCTACGGCGAGCTGCTGGGCCTGGACGCCGTGCAGCTTGCGGCCTTGCGGGCGGCCAAGGCGATCTGAGGCCCGTGTCCGGGCGTGGGGTAGCGCCTTGCGCAAGGTGATGAGCTAGACTGGGCCAGGAGCCCAGAGAGCAGCTTGCTCATCATCTTTGTGCTGATCGGCTGCAGCGCATTTTCTCCATCGCGGAGATCGCGCTGGCCTCCTCGCGGCGCCTGCGCTTGCGCCAGATAGCGGACGACGGCGACCTGCGCGCCGAAGCGGTGCTGCAGGTTCACGCGCAGCCAGGCAGTTACTTCACTGTGGTCCAGATCGCACAGAACATGGCCGCGATTTTCGGCGGCGTGGTCGGCGAAGGCGCCCGGACGCCGACGATCTCCGCCGTCCTGCGGCACGTGCTGCCGCCCGCCACTGCCGACGCTAGCGGACTCACGCTGTCTTTCCTGCTGGTCACCGCGGCGTTCATCCTGTTTGCCGACGGGTAACAGTTAATATGCTTGCATGACTAACAAACGAAGATTCTTTTTTAATGAAAACATTAAATTATTTAATTTTTTTACTGATATTTTTAGGTTGCAATTCTCAAGCACAAACACTGGACGTTGCTCTAAGGGAAAAAATTGATAGAGTTAGTTCAAATAGCTTTATCGAGGCCGAGTTGGAAGTCACAACCTATATGCCCAATGGCGACGGTCCATTTCCCATTGTTGTAATTAATCACGGAAAATCTCTTGGGGATCCAAGGTTTCAAGAGAGATACAGTCCAATTCTGGCTGCAAGAGAATTTGTAAGCAGAGGCTATGCAGTTGTTGTACCCATGAGGCAAGGTTTTAGTAAATCAGGGGGGACATCAATTTCAAGTGGCTGTAATGTCCACAGCAATGGAATACAACAAGCTATTTCAGTTAAAAGAACTATCGATTGGGCTTCTTCAAAATCATGGGCTGACTCATCACGAATTGTTGTAATCGGACAGTCTCACGGTGGATTGACAACCCTGGCCTACGGCACGGACCCTCAGGAAGGCGTTAAATTGTTAATTAATTTTGCAGGGGGTTTGCGTCAGACAGGATGCAGTGCTTGGGAACACACTCTAATAAGCGCTATTGGCGAGTATGGGAAAAAGTCAAAACTGCACTCAATATGGTTTTATGGAGACAACGACAGTTATTTTTCACCCTTCGTATGGAAGAGCGCTTTTGAACAATACAAATTAAACGGCGGGCAAGCTGAACTTATTGCGTTTGGTCAGTTTGGAAACGATGCACACTCAATGTTTGGGTCGAGAAATGGCTTACCAATTTGGGTT
>CANJQN010000050.1 GCA_947476465.1 Comamonadaceae bacterium
ATCTATGCATGTTGCGGCGGCCTGTGACATGGTTTGGCGACCGGGGTTTTATCCCCTTGACGGCGTCGCCGCAACACCTTTGCCACGCTCCATCTCGCAGGCGCGTGATGACTGTATGTCGCTTTGGCGCAAACCCGCACCAGCCGCGGCTTTGCCGGCCTCGGCTCATACAGTAGTTCGAATCGCACCCCGTTGCAGCTCGCCTTTCCTGTGACGCCAAAACCACTTAGCCCAATCGTGCGAATTTATTCCGGACACCAGTGCGCCTGCGCGGGGATGACGGACTTCATCCCCCTGCGGCCGTGGCCTTCGCGTCTTGCTGGGGTGCCATGGCCTTGGCGGGTTCGAACTTGGGCACCTGCCGCGCGCCTGAGTTGTAGATGGCGTCGGTGTGGATCTCGGTCAGCTTGGGATCCTCACCCTCTTTGCCAGGATCGATGACGAACTCCACGGTGAACAGGCTGGCGGCCGGCTCGCGCAGCCTGGCGACGCCCTCGTCGGACTTGAGATCCCGAATGGCGGTGAAGGTCTTGGACACCGATCCCCTCACAACCCAACGCCCGTCATCGCGTTGCAGCACGTCCTGAGCATTCATGCTGGCCGATTCCGGGCCGGGGGTCGCGGGGGTGATCGAGTTGTTGAAGACATTCACGATCACCCGGTTCAAGGCGAACTGGCTGACGCAGCAACTGGCGAGCAGGGCGAGTTGGTCCCCCTTCTTGCCGGCCGGGAAGCCGGCACGGAAGTCCTGGGCGAAGGTCTTCGGATCACGCGACAGCGTGCGGCCCGTCACGCTGAAGCTCGCGCGGTCACAGTCCGTCACGACCTGAGCGGCCAGAGAGTACCCCGGGCCGTCCGGCTGGGGCGTCTGGAGGTGGTCCACTCGGGCGCGCATCTCCTCCACGCCTTTCGCAAGATCGGCATGCAATGCGGTCAGGGGTGGGGGCTGGGCCGCTCCAGCCGGCACGGCCCATTGGCTGGAAGTCGTGCTCGCGGTCAAGGTGAACTTCTCAGGGACGATGGTGGCAATCGAGGTGCCTGCGATGCATGCCTTGCCACCCCTGCTTGCGGTGCCAGACAACAGCGTTCGGGCGAGCGCGGTCGCCTGGGTCGCATCCGGGTTCATCGCGGCCAGCGAAAGGATCTGCCGCGCCCGTGTCTCGGACATCCCGGGCGCCTCGCGCAGTTGACCGAAAAGTTCATTGGCCTGCTTGACCGCAGCGGCCAGCTTCGCGCCGCCGAGCTTTGGCCCGAAGATGTCCTGCCCGAGCGTGACCAATGCCAGCAGGTGGCGCAGCTCGGGGGTGGACGGCATATTGCGAAAGCTGGGCGGACCTGCCGCGTTGGAACTCGCTTGGCTGTTCTTTGCGGCTGGCGTGGCGCCGGTCAGGATGTCGTCGATCCCCATCTTCATCGGCGATTCGGGCGCCGCGCGCCGGACCTCGGTGACGGCCATCGCCGAGCCGAACACGCCGATGTTCATCTCCCGCTGGTCGCTCAGGTTGCGCGCGCTGGCCATCGCCGCACCCGCATCCAGGACTGTGAGCGACCGATCCCCGAGGGCCGGAAAAGTCATTGCGGCGATCTCGTGGCCGTGGTCCATCGCCAGGGCCGACCTGAAGTGCAGGTTGGTATCGCGCGAGGGCGTGGCCAGCTGTGACTGCGTCTGCGCCGGCTGCCCAGTCAGCGCGCCCAGCAGGTTGTCCCATCGGCTGGGCGCCGCCTTCGGGGGCAGCAAGCCGACCTGAACCGGTTCGCCGTCACCGCCGGTGACCGTGATTCGCTGCGCCCCCTGCTTGGGCGTTGCCTGGCCGAGCGCCGCCATGAAGGGCTGGAGTTTGGAGACAGACTGCACGGCATCCCCTGAAGCGTTGATTGCTACTCATCCATTAAAGGCTTTTAACTGATGAGTAGCTTTGAATCAACACCCGGCGATGCGGGCTGACAAGGGGAAGTACCTCAATCGCGCGGACGAAACTCCATCAGCAAGGGGCTGTGGACCCTCCCGTCGACGTCGCGCGGCAGGACTTCGGTGCGGTCCAGCGCACGCAGCACGGCGTCGTCCCAGGCCTTCAGGCCGCTGGATTTGGTGATCTTGCGGCTGGTGATGGTGCCGTCGGGCGCCATGCGCACCTCGACCTCGGTGACCGCGTTCCCCGACACCGGGTCGGTGAACACGATGTTGGGCCGCACGCGGGCGCGGATGCGCCCGCCGTAGCTGTCCGACGGGCCGGCCGCGCGTTGGGCCGTGCCGGTCGCCGTGCGCGCGCCGGTGGCGCCCGCCAGGCCCTGGATGCGGCGCATGTTTTCCTCGCGCAGCTGGGCCCGGCGCTTGCTGTCCTGTTCCTCATGCTCGCGTTCGCGCAGGGCCAGTTCGCGCTGTTGCTGCTCTGCGGCACGCTGCTGCTCGGCCAGTTCGCGCTGTTGCTGCTCTGCGGCACGCTGCTGCTCTGCGGTACGCTGCTGCTCGGCCAGTTCGCGCTTGCGCGCCTCGGCCTTCGCCAGCTGCTGCTTGCGCTGACGCTCGGCCTCTTCCTGTTGCTGGCGGCGCCGGTCGGCCAGGCGCTTTTTCTCGCGCTCGAGCGCGATGTCGGCTTGCGAGGGGCCGGCTGGCGCCGGTGGCGGCGGTAGCACCACCGGCGCGGGGGGCGGCGGCGGTGGTGCTTCCACCGGCTTGGGCGCGGCCTCCTGCACGGTCGGCATCCACAACTCGGCGGCGGCCGACAGCACCTTCGGGTCTTCCCGCCAGTTCACACCCCAGGTCAGCGCGCCGATCAGCAGCACATGCACCACCACCGCCGCGGCCACCGCGCGCCAGCGCCCGGGTGGGGGCGGTGGTGCATAGCGGTCGGCGGGTCCGGACACGGCGAGCAATTCCATCAAGGCGCGAGTTGGACCGACAGGCCCACGCGCTGGACGCCGGCCTTTTGCAGCGCGTCCATCAGTTTCACCACGGATTCATACCGCACACTGCGGTCGGCGCTGATCACCACGGCCGTGCTGCCGGCGGGCTGGGCGGCCTGCGCCTTGAGCACCGCCTCGCGCACGTCGCGCAGCCGCAGCTTTTGCGTACGGCTGTCGAGCTTGAGCTCCAGGCTTTCGTCCTTGCGGACCACGATTTCGATCTTCCGGTCTGGCAGGCGGTTGGCGCGGCCGACCGAGGGCAGGTCGATCACGCTGGGCGTGATGAGCGGGGCCGTGACCATGAAGATGATCAGCAGCACCAGCATGACGTCGATGAACGGGACCATGTTGATCTCGTTGACGCTGCGGCGGCGACGGCTGTCGCGTGAGCTCATGGAGGGCATGGCTCAGCGGGCCATGGCGGCGGGGGCTGCGACCGGCGTCGCCGCCGCGGCGCTGGCGGTGCGTTGCAGGATGTTGGAGAACTCTTCGATGAAGGTCTCCAGCTTCATCGCCACGCGGTCGATGTCGCGGGCGAAGCGGTTGTAGGCGACCACCGCCGGAATGGCGGCGAACAGGCCCAGCGCGGTGGCGACCAACGCCTCGGCAATGCCAGGCGCGACGGTGGCCAGTGTCACCACCTGCAGGGCGGCCAGGCCGGTGAAGGCGTGCATGATGCCCCACACCGTTCCGAACAGGCCCACATAGGGCGACACCGAGCCGACCGAGGCCAGGAAGGACAGATGGCTTTCGACCACGTCCACCTCGCGCTGCAGGCTGGCGCGCATGGCGCGGCGCGCACCGTCGAGCAAGGTGGCGCTGTCCACGACACGGCCGGCGCGCAACTTCTGGAACTCGCGCATGCCCGAGGCAAAGATGCGCTCCATGGGGCCGCTGTCCTTGGGCTTTTGCGCGGCGTTGGCGAACAGCTCGTTGAGGCTGGTGCCGGACCAGAAGTCGCGCTCGAACTCGTCGTTGAGCGAACGCACGCGCTTGATGCTGATCAGCTTTTGGAAGATGGCCGCCCAACTGGCAATGGACACGGCCCCGAGCAGGGCCATGACGGCTTGCACGATCCAGCTGGCGCCGAGGACCAGCTGGACGATGGACATGTCTTGATTCATGGGTGATTGAGCGCTTCGAGAACGATGTGGGGGATTCTGGCAGGCCGCAGTGTCGCATGGTCGACCCAGCCGATGCGGATGCTGCCCTCGGCCAGCAATTGCGCGCCGTGGCGCAGCCGCGCCTGCTGGGCAATGGTCATCGAGGCCCGGCCACTGGCTTGGAGCCGGACGGTGACGATCAGTTCATCGTCCAACCGGGCCGGGTGCAGATACCGCACGGTGGTCTCGCTGACCACAAAGATACCACCGGTGTCCTCGCGCAGGTGGCTCTGCTGCAGGCCCAGGGAGCGCAGCCACTCGGTGCGGGCCCGCTCGAAGAACTTGAGGTAGTTGGCGTAGAACACGATGCCGCCGGCATCGGTGTCCTCCCAGTAGACGCGTACGGGAAACTCGAAGCTCATGTGACTTTCACGCGAAAGTGGCCCGCAGTTCACGAAGGCGCTCCACCGATTCGGCCAGCTGGTCCATGGCGCTGGCGGTCGAGAAACGAATGTAAGCCTGGGTGTCGGCGTTGCCGAAATCGCGCCCCGGGGTCACCGCGACATGCACCTTGCGCATCAGCTCGAAGGCCAGCTCCCAGCTGCCGGGCACATTCAGGCCCTGGCACCAGCGGCTGCAGTCGGCCCAGACATAGAAGGCGCCGTCGGGCACCACGGGCACGTGCAGGTCGAGCGCCCGCAGTTGCGGAATGAACCAGTCACGCCGGGCCTTGAACTGCGCGCGCCGGCGCTCGTATTCGGCCAGGCTGTCGTCTTCGAAGCAGGCCAGGGCAGCGTGCTGGGCAATGGTGCTGGGGCAGATGAACAGGTTTTGCGCCAGGCGCTCGAGCACCGGCACCAGCGCCAGCGGCGCCACCATCCAGCCCAGGCGCCAGCCGGTCATGCTGAAGTACTTGGAAAAGCTGTTGATGCTGATGACATCGTCGCCCAGCGCCAGCCCGGTATGGCCGAAGGCCTCGTCGTGGCTCAGGCCCAGGTAGATCTCATCGAGCAGGGTGATGCCGCCGCGCTCGCGCACGATGGCATGGATGCGGGCCAGCTCGTCGGGTGCGATCGAGGTGCCGGTGGGGTTGGAGGGCGACGCCAGCAGCACGCCGCGGGTGCGCGGGCCCCAGTTCGCCCGCACCTTGTCGGCGCTCAGCTGGAAGCGCTCGGCCGCCGTGGTGGGCAGCAGCACCGCCGTGCCTTCGGCGGCGCTGACGAAGTGCCGGTTGCAAGGGTAGCTGGGGTCGGGCATGAGGATCTCGTCGCCCACGTCGACCAGCGCCAGGCAGGCCAGCTGCAGGGCGGCCGAGGCGCCGGCGGTGACCACGATGCGCGACGCGGGCACCTCGACACCGAAGCGCGTGGCATACCAGCCGCTGATGCGCTCGCGCAGCGCCCACAGGCCAAGTGCCTCGGTGTACTGCGTGGCGCCATCGCGCAGGGCGCGCTCGGCGGCCTGCCGCACCAAGGGCGGCGCGGTGAAATCGGGCTCGCCGATGTTGAGGAACACCATCGGCCGGTCGCCGCCGCGGCTTTCCTGCGCGATGGCGGCGGCCGCCTTGGCGACCTCCAGCACGTAGAAAGGCTCGATGCGCTCGGCCCGGCGGCTGATGCGTAGAGTCATGAAGCCCCCACGTTCGGCACTTCGCTAGCGCGTCTTGCCGGCCGCGCGGTCGGTCTCGACCTCAAGCGGTCGCAGCTGCGGCGCCAGGCCGTTGAGAACAGCGTTGACGTACTTGTGGCCGTCGGTGCCGCCAAACTCCTTGGCCAGCTCGATGCACTCGTTGAGCACCACGCGCCAGGGCACGTCGGTGGCGTGGCGGAACTCCCAGACGCCGATCCACATGACGGCGTGCTCGATCGGCGAGATCTCGGCCAGCTTGCGATCGAGCAGCGGCGTGATCAAGGCGTCGAGCTCGGCGGCTTCGGTGATGGTGCCGTGCAGCAGCGCGTCGTAATGCACCGAGTCGGCCTTGTGAAAACCAGACAGGTCGCGCGTGAACTGGTCGATGTCGGTCGCCTCATTGCGCCCGACAATGTGCTGGTAGAGCGCCTGCAAGGCGAACTCGCGCGCGCGGGTGCGGGCCGACTTGGCCGAGGCCTTGCGGGCGCCGGTGCGGGTGACGCCACGGGCGGGTTTGGGCGCAGGCGCGCCGGTGGCGGTCGGCTCGTCATTCATCCGAGCTGTCTCACAAGGCGAGCCATCTCGACCACCACGCGGGCGGCTTCCACGCCCTTGTCGGTCTGGCGGGCCAGCGCCTGGCCCAGGGTATCGGTGGTGAGGATGACGTTGGCGATCGGCAGCTTGAAGTCAAGCCCGACCCGCGTGATGCCGGCGGCCGATTCGTTGGCCACCAGCTCGAAGTGGTACGTCTCGCCGCGGATCACGCAGCCCAGCGCCACCAGCGCGTCCAAGCGGCCCTTGTCGGCCATGGCTTGAAGCGCCAGCGGGATCTCCAGCGCGCCGGGCACGAACACGTGGGTGATGTCGCCGGGCTTGACGCCCAGGGATTGCAACTCGCCGATGCAGGCGTCGGCCAGCGCGTTGGTGATGCTCTCGTTGAAGCGGGCCTGGACAATGCCTATGCGCAAGCCGCTTGCGTCGAGGTTCTCGGGCTTGCCTTGTTCAGCACCAAACATGTGGGGATCTTTCTTCTGTACTCAAAATTTCACGACGCGGCCAGGTAGCCGGTGACTTCAAGGCCGTAGCCGGCCATGCTGGGCAGGCGCCTGGGCGTGCCCAGCAGTTGCATGCGTTGCACGCCGCATTCGCGCAGGATCTGGGCGCCGATGCCGTAAGTGCGAAGGTCCATCCGGCCGCGCTGGGGGGCCTGGGCGGCCCGGGCCGTGCCCTGGAACTGTTCGAGCAATTGGCCGGCCGATTCGCCGGCATTGAGCAGCACCACCACGCCGCGGCCTTCGTGGGCGATGCGGGCCAGGCTGGCGTCCAGCGGCCACGAGTGCATGGCGCGGCCGGGCTCCAACAGGTCAAGCACTGAGAGCGGCTCGTGCACCCGCGCGGTCACCACGTCTTCGGGCTTCCATTGGCCCATCACCAGCGCCAGGTGCAGGCCCTGGCTGGGCTTGTCCTTCCAGGCGTGAGCGGTGAACAGACCGTGCGCGGTCTCCATGGGGCGAGAGCCGATCTTCTCGACCAGGCTTTCGTTGCGGCTGCGGTATTCGATCAGGTCGGCGATGGTGCCGATCTTCAGGCCGTGTTCCGCGGCGAAGATCTGAAGGTCGGGCAGCCGGGCCATGGTGCCGTCGTCCTTCATGATCTCGCAGATGACGGCGCTGGGCGACAGGCCGGCCATCGCGGACAGGTCGCAGCCGGCTTCGGTATGGCCGGCGCGCATCAGCACGCCGCCATCGACCGCCTGCAGCGGAAAGATGTGGCCGGGCTGCACCAGGTCTTCGGCCCGGGCGTCGGCGCGCACGGCAGCCTGCACCGTGCGGGCGCGGTCGGCGGCGCTGATGCCGGTGGTGACGCCCTCGGCCGCCTCGATCGAGGCGGTGAAGGCCGTGGAATGCTTGGCGCCGTTGCGCGTGACCATGGGCGGCAGGCGCAGGCGCTCGCAGCGCTCGCGGGTGAGGGTCAGGCAGATCAAACCACGGCCGAAGCGGGCCATGAAGTTGATGGCATCGGGCGTGACATGGTCGGCCGCCAGCACCAGGTCGCCCTCGTTCTCGCGGTCTTCTTCGTCGACCAGGATGACCATGCGGCCGGCGCGCATGTCGGCCACGATCTCGTCGACCGACGAGATGGCCACGGGTTTGAGGGGGGAGGCGAGGGCGTTCATGGGGCTTCTTTCGTCGACGCGCCAGCGCCGAGCATGCGCTCGACGTAGCGGGCGATGAGGTCGATTTCGAGGTTGACGGTGACACCGGCGGACAGCGCGTGCAAGGCGGTGTTTTCCACGGTGTGCGGGATGAGGTTGATGCTGACCTCGCAGCCATCGGGCGCATCGCGCACGGCGTTGACCGTCAGGCTCACGCCATTGACCGTGATCGAGCCCTTGTAGGCCAGGTACTTGGCCAGGTCGGCCGGCGCCATGATGCACAGCTGAAAGCTCTCGCCCACGGGCTCGAAGCGGCTGACACGGCCGATGCCGTCGACATGGCCCGAGACGATGTGCCCGCCCAGGCGGTCATGCGCGCGCAGGGCTTTTTCCAGGTTGACGGGCGTGCCGGCCTGGGCCAGGCTCGCGGTGCAGGCCAGGGATTCGGCCGAGATGTCGATGGAAAAGCGCCGCGCCTTCGCGTCGAACCGGGTGACGGTCATGCAGGCGCCGTTGATGGCGATGCTGTCGCCCAGGCCGACGTCGTCAAGATAGCCGGCGGGGGCCTCGAGGGTGAGACGCTTGCCATGCTGGGAGGAGCTTCCGAGGTCGTCCGCGGCGGCGATGCGCCCGACGCCGGTAATGATGCCGGTGAACATCGCGGTATTTTCGCAGGATTGAAAAAGCGGCCCGGGAAAGCTCAAAAGCGGTCGCGTCCGGCCACGCGGGCGAGCACACGCAGGTCGGGGCCGATCGGGGTGATGGCGCCGAATTCAAGCTGTACGCCCGCGGCCAGTTCGTCCAGCGGGCCGATGGCCGCCATGCCGCGCCCGGGGCCGAGCAGACGTGGGGCCAGGTACACGATCAATTCGTCCAGCAGGCCTTCCCGCAGCAGCGAGCCATTGAGCTTGTGGCCGGCTTCCACGTGCAGGTCGTTGACCTCGCGCTGGCCCAGGTCGTGCAGCAGCGCGGCCAGGTCGACCTTGCCACCCGGGCCGGGCAGGGCGATCACGGTGGCGCCGGCGGCCTCCAGGGTGGCGCGGCGCGCGGTGTCGGCTTCGGCGCAGTACACGAGCAGCGGCCGTCCGGGCTGGAAAAGATTGGCGCCAGGGTTGAGCGCGAGCTGGCTGTCCACCAGCACTGCGATCGGCTGACGAGGGGTGTCGAACAGGCGCACGTCCATTCGCGGATCGTCTTCTTGCACGGTGCCGATACCCGTGAGCACCGCGCCGGCCCGGGCGCGCCAGGCGTGGCCGTCGGCGCGGGCCGCCTCGGAGGTGATCCACTGGCTGCGGCCGTTGTGAAGGGCGGTGGTGCCATCCAGCGAAGCGGCGACCTTCATGCGCACCCAGGGCGTGCCGCGCAGCATGCGGCTGAAAAACCCCAGGTTGATCTCGCGCGCCTGTGCCGCGCCCGGCCCGACCTCGACCGCGATCCCGGCGGCGCGCAGCCGCTCGAAACCCTGGCCGGCCACGCGTGGATTGGGGTCGCCCAGCGATGCAATGACCTTGCCAACGCCGGCGGCCACCAGGGCGTCGCAGCAGGGGCCGGTGCGGCCCTGGTGCGCGCAGGGCTCCAGCGTCACATGGACGGTGGCGCCGCGCACGTGGTGGCCACGGGCGGCAGCGTCGCGCAAGGCCATGACCTCGCCATGCGCGCCGCCGCCGGGCTGGGTATGGCCTTCGCCCAGCACCCGGCCCTCCCCGTCTGTGATGACGCAGCCGACGCTGGGGTTGGGGCAGGTGCGGTGGGCGAACGAGCGGGCCAGCGCCAGCGCGCGGTCCATGGCCGCCAACCCCGTGCTGTGGCCGGAAAACTCATCCGTAGGTATTACGAAAGGACTCAAGGTTAAACTTAATGGATGCGAAAGAATGAAGGTGTGACCCTGATCGAGCTGCTGGTGGTGCTGGTTGTCCTGGCGATTCTGATCCGGCTGGCGGCGCCGGACCTGCGCAGCCTCCTGGTGCGCTGGGCGGCCGATACCGCGGCGGCTTCGCTGGCGGATGACTTTCGATACGCCCGCTCCGAAGCCATCAAGCGCAACGATTTTGTCACCATCTGCCGCTCGGCCGATGGTAAGTCCTGCGCCGGGCAGGCCGGCAGCTGGCACACCGGCTGGCTGGTGTTCGTCGACCACGATTCCGACGGCGCGGTGGACACCACCGCCTCAAGCTCCGCGCCACCGGACGAGATCCTGCGGGTGCAGCAGAGCTTGTCCTGGATCGACGCGATGTTGCCGCTGACCGGGAACCCCGAAAAACAGTTCAAGTTTCGCCCTAACGGGCTGGCGCCGGGCTACCTGGGCAACCTGGTCGTGACCGCCAGCGCCAGTGTGCCCGGCGGCACGGTGCTGCTGTGCGTGTCGGCCACCGGCCGCATCCAGCCACGGCCCGGGCAGGTGGCATGCGCATCATGACGCGGCGGGGCGTTCGTCCACAGCGTGCGCGCGGCGTGACCCTCATCGAGGTGCTGGTGGCCATCGTGATCACCAGCTTGGGTGTGCTGACCCTGGCGGGCACGCAGGTGACGGCCCTGCGCCAGGCCAAGCAGAGCCAGAACCGTGCGGTGGCCGTGCTGCTGGCCGGCGACCTGGCCGAGCGCATGCGCGCCAACCGTGCGGTGGCCGGGACGGCCGCCGCGTATGCGTACCAGGTCGGCTACGTCACCCAGGCGGGCCCGACGAGCCAAGCGCCCACCGTTCCCACGCCGGCCTGCGACACCGCCGCCGACAACTGCAGCGCCGCCCAAATGGCCGCGGCCGACCTGTACGGCTGGCGCCTGGCCGCTCGCGACCTGCTGCCCGGCGGCGCCGTGTACCTGCTGCCCGACCCCAACACGGGCGATGCGGTCGACCTCTGGGTGGCCTGGAACGAGCCGGCCGTGCTGTCGCAAGACGAAGTCTCCCGCACCTCGGGCAGCATGGAATGCCCGTCCGGCCTGTCCGCCGCGGCCACGCCCACGGTGCGCTGCCTGTTCCTGCGGGTGCAGCTATGAGGCCCGCATTCACGGGGCGGCGCCAGGGGGCTCGCGCGGAACGCGGCCTGTCCCTGGTGGAGTTCATGGTGAGCCTGTTCATCGGCCTGATGGTCACCGGCGCGGTAGCGTCGGTCTACGTGGGCAGCGCCCGCGCCGGGCGCCAGCTCAAGGCCATGGCCCAGATCACCGAAGAGGCCCAACTGGCCCTGGCCTTGCTGCGGCGCGACCTGCAACTGGCCGGCAGTGCCGAGCCCACCGGCGTTGTCGCATCCACCCAGCGCTTCGCCGCGCCGGCGGCACCGCGCGTGGTGTTCGGCTGCGAGCAGGGCTTTACCAGCGCGGTGGTCGCGGTGGGCACGGCTGCTTGCGCCGCCGCGACTTCGGGCACGCCGGCCATCGAGGTCACCTTCGAAGCCACGGCCGACAACACGGTCGGGGCGTACCGGAGCGCCGACCCAACCGATTGCGTGGGAACGGCCATCACCGGCAATAGCGTCACCAGCAAGCGCTACTTCACCAGCCACCGCTACTACGTGGACCAGGGGCCGTCCGGACGCAACGAGCTGTATTGCGGCAGCGCCGTCTCGATCACCCCCAAGGCGCTGGCCGAGAGCGTGGAGGCGATCGCGCTGCGCTATGGCGAGGCCAACGGCTGGTCAACCTCAGACCCGAGCACCCACCGGCCGGTGCGCTACGTGCCGGCCTCGGCGGTGGCCGACTGGTCCAACGTGGTGGCGGTGCGGGTGTGCCTGCTGATGCGAAGCGGCTTTCCCGTCTTCACCACCGAAGACGTCGCCAGCTATCGCGACTGTTCGGGCACCGTCCAGACGGCGACCAATCGGCACCTGTACAAGGCCTTTTTCACGACGGTGGCCATCCGCAACAAGGGGGCGGTGTGAGGCGCCTTCAGGCTCGCGTGCCGTGGCCAACTCGCCGTGCCCATCGCGGCATCGTGCTCATCATCACACTGCTGCTGCTGGTGGTGATCGGCCTGACGGCGGCTTACGCCATGCGCAGCGCCGGCTCGGGGGAGAAGCTGGCCAACAACCTGCGGCTGGAGGTGCTGGCGCAGCAATACGCCGAGGCGGCGTTGCGCTATTGCGAGTCGCAGATGACGCTGGTGCCGGCCGACCGGATCGGGGCGCTGCGCAACATCGAGACGATGACCGCCGTACCGGTCGGTTCGGCTGCGTGGCGCGCGGTTGCCACCTGGGTCCCGGCCAGCAGCGCGGTCAAGGTGCCGACGGCCCGGCTCGGCAACATCGGCAAAAGCACCTTCACGCCGTCAGCGCCGCCGGAATGCCTGGTCGAGAAAGTGGTGCTGGCCGTCGGTGAAGAGGCCTGGTTGGTCACCGCCCGAGGGTTCAGCCCGGGCTACGCCGCGCACGCGGCCACCGGCGCCACGATGGCTGGTTCGGTGGTGTGGCTGCAATCGACCCTCGCACTCAACTGAAGCGGCAGATGTTCATGACCCACCCGATTTCCTTGCCGACCCGCGGACGGCCGTGGCTCGCATGGCTGTTATGTTGGGTCTGCGCGGCCGCGCCCGCGCAGCAGCCGGCGCCCGCCCAACAGCCGCTGCTCAGCCGCAACGCGGGCCAGGTGGCGCCGCTGGTGCTGCTCACCCTGGACGACTCCGGCTCGATGAGAAGCCAGTTCCTGCCCGATGGCCGGGTGCGTCTGGGCAGCTACAGCGTGCCCATGCCCAATGTCATGAGGGGCGGGCCCTACACCACCAACTACCCGCGCTTCCAGCCCGCGGACGACGGACCCAGCGACCCCTTGATCGCCGGCGTGCCAGGCTCCGACAATTGGCGCCAGTCGTTCCTGCGCTCTCCTGACACCAACTGGCAGTACTACAACCCCGAGCAGCGCTACCGGCCCTGGATCAAATCCGATGGCACGCGCTATCCCGAGGCGGTGCCCAGCCGCGCAATTCGCGACCCTGAAGGCGTGCCCTCCGGCAGCGTGGACCTCACCTTGGTCACCGAGCGGATGCAGACCCACTGGTGCTACGGACCGACGCCCGGCAGGGGCCGGGGCAACGGAAATGGCAACGGAAATGGCAATGGCAATGGCAATGGCAATGGGAACAGTGACAGTCTGTGCACCGGCGAGCCTCAGGCCTTCGATGCCGGGCTTTACTACCGGCTGAAAAAGGACGCCAAGGGCGCCTGGCTGAACCCACAGGCGGACACCAGCTACGCGGAGTTCAGCGTCAACCGGCCCGGCGCCTTTCGCCGGTACCCGACGCGCACAGACTGCGCCGGCGCCAGCTGCACGCAGGCCGAAGAGCGCCAGAATTTCGCCAATTGGTTCGTCTACCATCGCAGCCGGCTGCTGGCGGCCAAGGCCGGTGTCGGTCAGGCCCTGTATGAAGCCAGTGGGCCAATGCGCCTGGGCTGGGGGAGCATCAACAAGGGCCGGACCGTGGTGGACGGACAGTCGCTTGCCGTGCTCAAGGCCGGCGTGCGTGACTACACCGCCACCCGCAAGGGCGACGCTCTGCGCTGGCTGTATGGCCTCAGGCCCGGCGGTGGAACGCCCCTGCGTGAGGCCGTCCAGGAGGTCGGCGCCTACCTGCGCTCCACTGGCGCCGGGGGCCCCTGGAGCGACGACCCGGGGGGGGCCACGCCAACCCGTCAGGGCCAGTCGTGCCGCCGGGCCTTTCATCTGCTGGTGACTGACGGCGACTGGAGCGGCGCCGGCAATGACGGCACGGCGGCCGCACCAAATGGCATCGATGTGACGCTCGCCCTCCCGGGCAATTCGGACGGCACGGCCGGCCTGTCGATCCGCTCGGCCAGCGGCCGCAGCTACCAGTACCAACCAGCGCGCCCCTACCAGGACCAGCGCGGCAACATGCTGGCGGACTTCGCCATGGAGCTCTGGAAGAACGACCTGCAGCCCGACATCGCCAACAACGTCCCACCCAGCGCCGACAACCCCAGCTTCTGGCAGAACCTCACGCATTTCACCGTGGGATTTGGCGTGGAGGGGCTGCTCGATCGGGTCACTGACTGGCCAGCCTTGCAGGGCGGCACCAAGGAATGGGTCACCGGCGCGCGGGTGGGGATTGACGCCAAGATCGACGACCTGTGGCACACGGCGGTCAACAGCCGTGGCGAGTATTTTTCCGCACGCAACGCGACCGACCTCAATGCCTCGCTCACGGCCGCACTGGCTGGCGCGTCGTCGCGCGAGCTGACGGAGGCCGGCGTGGCCACCGCGTCATCGGTGCTGGAGGCCAACAACCGCAAGTACGTGCCTAGCTACAAGCCGGGCACCTGGAGCGGCGATGTCGCGGCCCTGCAGCTCGACGCCACTGGGCAGGCCGGCACGCAACTGTGGTCGGCCCGCAAGCAGCTGCCCGAATGGTCGGCGCGCAGCATCGTCACGTGGGATCCGGGTTGGACCGTTGGCCAGGGCGTACCCTTCAACTGGGCGAGCCTCAGTGCGGCGGCGCGGTCGGCCTTCGGCGGCGCCGACGGATCGGCCCTGGTCGACTTTGTGCGCGGTGATCGCAGCCGCGAGGACGCCGCCACGGGTTACCGGGTCCGTGAGCATGTGCTGGGCGACTTCGTGAACACCACGCCGGTGCTGGCCGGCGGGACAGCGGATGCCGACCTGTACAAGCTGCCCGAGATCGGCAAGACGTACAGCGCTTATATCAATGGCACCAAGTCCAGCCGCACCGGCCTGCTATGGGTCGGGGGCAATGACGGCATGCTGCATGCCTTTCGAGATGGGCGAGGCGCCTCGCCCCAGGACGGCCGTGAGACCTTCGCCTATGTGCCGCGCGCGGTCTGGGGCAAGCTTTCGGCGCTGGCCGAGCGCGGCTATGGCGGCGCCGCCAGGCCGCATCAGTACTTCGTCGACGGGCCGCTGCGCGAGGGTGACGTGCACGTGAAGGCGCCGGGCACCGCCGCCGCAAGCTGGCGCAACTACCTGTTCGGCTCCACGGGTGCGGGCGCACGGGCGGTGTTCGCGCTCGACATCACCGACCCGAACGCACTCGGGCCCGCCAGCATCCGCTGGGAGATTTCCTCTGACGCCCAGCCCGAGCTCGGCCACGTGCTGTTCCCGATCGAGTCCGGGCCCTTGCCCGATGGCCGCTGGGTGGCCGTGTTCGGCAACGGCTACGGCAGCGACAGCGGCAAGGCTTCGTTGTTCGTGGTCGATGTGCTCAGCGGCGCGGTGTCGCGCGTGCCAGTGGCGCAGACCACGGCCGCCAACGGCCTGGGCGGCGTGACGGCCCTGCGCAATGCCTCGGGTCAGATCGTGCGCCTGTATGCCGGGGACCTGGCCGGCCAGCTCTGGCGCTTCGACTATGACGCCGCCGCCGGCGCTGCGGGCTTCAAGGTGGGTCTGGGCGGCAAGCCCCTGTTCACCGCGCCAGTGGGCCAGGCCATCCTCCAGCCGCCGGCGGTGTTCCCCCATGCCGAGTCGGGGCAGGTGGTGGTGTTTGGCACGGGCCGGCTCATTACCGGCGATGACCTCAATTCGGGTGCGATGCAAGGCATCTATGGCGTGCGCGACACCGAAGCCGGTGCGGCGCAAGCACCGTTCACCCCGGCCGACCTCATGCCCCGTCAGCTCGGCGCTTTCGCTGGTAGTTCGCAGGCGGGCGATCAGAGTTATCTCACTCTCAGCGGCGACGCGCTGGACTGGAGCGCCAGGCAGGGGTGGCGCATCGACCTCGACCTGACCGGCTTCGCCGGGCTGCGGGTGATCTATCCGCCGCAAAAGGCCTCGACCCGGTTCGCGCTGCTCAGCGCGGTGTCACCCGCCGCCAGCGGCCAGACCTGCGACAGCGCCGTGGGCCGTGCCATCAACCTGCTGATCCCGGTCATGACCGGTGCCACCGCGACCAAGCCGGTGTTCGACACCAATGGCGACGGCATCATCAACACCAGGGATGTTGCTGCGGCTGGCTACATGAGCAATGCCGACGGTGTCGACGCCATCCTGGTGGGTGGCGTCTCCAAGTCCGATGCCGCACCGGGCACGCCGGGCGACAGCTGCCAGCAGATCAGCATCCAGAACACCACCGGGCAGATGGCCGCCTGTGTGCCACTGAGCTCGCCCGATGCGCCCCCCACCACGCCGACCGCCAAGTCCATCAAGGACCGCATCTGGCGCCGCATCCTCAACCCTCCGATCCGCTGATGCCACACCATCACAGCCGCGCCAGCGGCTTCACCCTGATCGAAGTCATGGTGGTGATAGTCATCGTGGCCATCATTTCCAGCCTGGCCTATCCGGCCTACACCAGCCACATCGTGCGCGCCCGCCGGGCCGACGCCCGCGCGGTGCTGATGGAATCGGCGCAGTTCCTGGAGCGGCATTACTCGGCCCAGGGCAGCTACGAGGGTGCGGCGCTACCCCTGCGCCTGCAGACCGCGCCAGCGGGCGCCGGCGAGGGTGCGGCTTACGCGATCAGCCTGGACACGGCAGCCACCGGCTGGACGCTCACCGCCCAGGTCAGCGCCGCCCGGCCCGACGAAGCCTGCGGCAACCTGGTGCTGACTCACACCGGGCAGAAATCCCGTACCGGGGAGGCGATGAGCGAGGCCGCATGCTGGCGGTGATGGGCGCCTAGCGTCGCACCTCGTCGACCAGTGTCTTGAACTCGTCGATGTCCTCGAAGCTGCGATACACGCTGGCAAAGCGCACATAGGCCACCTTGTCCAGCTTCTTCAGCTCTCGCATCACCAGTTCGCCAATACGCGATGACGGCACCTCACGCACGCCCAGGTTCAAGAGCTTTTCCTCGATCCGCTCGACCGCGCTGTCAATCTGTTCGGTGCTGACCGGGCGCTTGCGCAGTGCCAGGTTGAACGAGGCCAGCAACTTGGCGCGCTCGTATTCGATGCGCCGGCCGTCTTTCTTGACCACCCTCGGAAAATTTACGTCGGGGCGCTCGTAGGTGGTAAAGCGCTTTTCGCAGCTGGCGCACTGGCGCCGCCGGCGGATGAAATCGCCGTCTTCCGCGACACGCGTCTCCACCACCTGGGTGTCGGCGTTGCTGCAGAAGGGGCATTTCATGGCCGGGTTGCCTTTTAGCGATAGACCGGAAAGCGGCGGGTTAGGGCGTTGACCTTCTCCCGCACGGCGGCGATGTTGGCGGGATCGCGCGGGTTGTCCAGCACGTCGGCGATCAGGTGGGCCGTGATGCGCGCTTGTTCTTCCTTGAAGCCGCGCGTGGTCAGGGCCGGGGTGCCGATGCGCACGCCGCTGGTGACCATCGGCTTTTCGGGATCGTTGGGGATGGCGTTCTTGTTGATGGTCATGTGGGCGTCGCCCAGCACGGCCTCGGCTTCCTTGCCGGTGATGCCCTTGGCGCGCAGGTCGACCAGCATCAGGTGGCTTTCGGTGCGGCCGCTGACGATGCGAAGGCCGCGCTGCACCAGGGTCTCGGCGACAACAACTGCGTTTTTGGCGACCTGCTGCTGGTAAACCTTGAACCCGGGCTCCAGCGCTTCCTTGAAGGCGACCGCCTTGGCCGCGATCACGTGCATCAGCGGGCCGCCCTGCAGGCCAGGGAAGATCGCGCTGTTGATCGCCTTCTCGTGCTGGGCCTTCATCAGGATGATGCCGCCACGCGGGCCGCGCAGGCTCTTGTGGGTGGTGGATGTGACCACGTCGGCGAAGGGAACCGGGTTGGGATACACCCCCGCGGCGATCAGACCGGCATAGTGGGCCATGTCGACCATGAAGATCGCGCCGACGTCCTTGGCGACCTTGGCAAATCGCTCGAAGTCGATGCGCAGGGCATAGGCCGAGGCGCCGGCGATGATCAGCTTGGGCTTGGACTCATGGGCCTTGCGCTCCATGGCGTCGTAGTCGATCTCTTCCTTGTCATTGAGGCCGTAGGAGATGACGTTGAACCACTTGCCGCTCATGTTCAGGGCCATGCCGTGGGTGAGGTGGCCGCCTTCGGCCAGGCTCATGCCCATGATGGTGTCGCCGGGCTTGAGGAAGGCCAGAAACACGGCTTCGTTGGCGGAGGCGCCGCAGTGCGCCTGCACGTTGGCCGCGTCGGCGCCGAACAGTTGCTTGACGCGTTCAATGGCCAGGCGCTCGGCCATGTCCACATATTCGCAGCCGCCGTAGTAGCGCTTGCCGGGGTAGCCTTCGGCGTACTTGTTGGTCAGCTGGGTGCCCTGGGCCGCCATCACGGCGGGCGAGGCGTAGTTCTCGCTGGCAATCAGTTCGATGTGCTCTTCCTGGCGGCGGTTCTCGGCCTGGATCGCGGCGAACAGTTCGGGGTCGGTTTGCTCGATGAGGATGTTGCGGTCGTACATGGCAGTCCTGATAGACGGTGGTCCCTGTTCATCAACAAGGGCTGCCCAGGCGAACGGCTTGACGCCACGCCAAGCCGTTGCCAGCCCGCCTGCGGCGGTACGCTCCCCCGTGGTGACCCACGTCGGCGCCGGCAGCCCGCTGGCCACCATGGGCCGGGACGCCGCGCCTATCGCCAGTCGCGTACCGGGCTAGTGTAGCCCAGGGCGATCCCCTCGCGGCCTCTCAGGACAGCGAGGCGGCGGTCACACGCTGCTCGCCCGCCGGCGCCTCGGTGCGTAACGGCACTGGCGCGGACTGCGTGGGCACCGGCTTGCCGGCGGCCACCTGACGCAGCCGCGCATGTTCGGCCAGCACCTTGTCGGCATAGCCGCCGTCGTCCGGCTGGTTGAAGGCACCGACGTACATGCGCAGGCCGCCTTCGATCGAGCCGGCGCGGCTGACGCACTCCTGCAGCACCTTCACGCCGACCCGCAGGTTCGAGACCGGGTCGAAGGCGGCCAGGACGCCGCCGAAGCTCTCGTACTTGTCGCCATGCACCTTGGTCATCACCTGCATCAGGCCCTGTGCACCCACCGGGCTCTGGGCAAAGGGGTTGAAGCCGGATTCGACCGCCATCACAGCAAGGATCAGTGTCGGGTCGAACTTGGCGCGCAGACCGATTTCGTAGGCCTCAGCCACCAGCGCACCGAGCGGTTCTGGCGCGACGCGGTACTTGCGGCTCAGCCAGAAGGCAACGGCGGCCTGCTGCTTGGGCAGCTCGCCGGGGTCGACGGCCGTGGCGCGGCCAATGCCGGTCAGGTCGGGCAGCATGCCCAGGGCGTCGGCCTGGCGAGCCTGCAGCCAGCCGACCAGCCGCAACTCGCCGACCTCGCGAAGGTCCGGCCGGACGCTAAGCGTGAACGTGGCGAACACCACGGCCAGGCCCACCAGCGCAAAGCCGTTATGGGTGATTTCGAAGAAACCGTGGGCGACGTCCGCGGCGAATACACGCAGACCTCGCAGGATCCTTGCAGGCGCTGTCATAGCACTTCCTTTCTACGCGTGGGCTCCGGAGCGGGGCGCCCGCGGTGCGGATGCCTGGGGAAGTCCGGTTCCCTCGTTTGGATTGGTACGCGGTCACCTGGCCGACAGGTCCAATGGGCATGACCTGAAGCGGCCCCGTGACATTGCCGGGGTCGGCAGCGTGGCGGAGGCTCTCGCCGATGGGCAAAAGACCGGCGGATTCTAGGCACGCGCATAATATCCGGTCAAGCATAAAGATTTGATTCGTTATGCTAAAAAGCGTTTAACCAGGTTCCTTCGCCAGGTTCCTTCGCCAGGTTACCGCCGAGACCGGCGCGGCACGTCGGATGGCTGGCCGATCAGGGGTACGGCAACGGCTTCATGCGCCAATCGGCCTTGCCCATCCGATAGATGCGTTTGTTTTGAAAATGCCGGCAGGCCCGCCTATGCTGGGGATGCCCGAGTCATCGTGGCATCGTTGGCAGGGCCGCTTCGGGCGGCAAGCCGACATATTTGGGAGCAATCCATTGCTTCCTACGTGGACCGGGACAAGTTAGCTCCCGAGATCCCGACCGGCGGCCAAGGCCTTGTGCCTGGGCCAGGCCCGACAGATGGCGCATGCCGGCTGTCGGGCTTTCTCTTTTGTGGGGGCTGTGCCAATCGCGGCGACAATAGAGGTTTGCCCAAACAGGCTGCATAACGCGGCCGAGACGACGCCTGTGACACAAGCCACGCTGAAAACCCACGACACCCAAGCGCTCGATGCGCTCACGGGTGGCGCATTTACCGCCCCCACCTCTGGCGAGCGCGCCGCGCGCCTTCGCGACTGGCTCGCCAAGGAGCCGGCCGTCGATCTCCTGCAGGAGGTCTTTCGCGAACTCAGCGGCCGCGACAAAGGCGCCGCTCGCGTCGTGCGCGAGCGGCTCGACGAGATCAAGCGCGCCAAGGGCCAGGAGGCGATCGCCGCCGAGTGGGCCGACAAAGCTCAGGGTCTGCTGGCCCAGGCCAAGCTGAACATCGCCGACGCCATGGCCTGGCAGCGCGACGCGGCCCGCGCCGGTGCGCCTCTCAGCCGCGAGCCGTTGGCCGGCCTGAAGGCCCAGTTGGCCGAACGCATCAAGGGCATCGAAGACCTGCAACACCGGGTCCAGGTGCAGCGCGAGGCCGCGGTGCTGCTGGCCCAGCGCATCGAGGTGCTGTCCACCAAATCCTGGCGTGACGCCCAGGCCGTCTGCGATGCGCTGCGCACCGATGTCCCCGACTGGCAGGCGCAGGCCGACACCCTCGTGCACGATCCCGTGTGGTCAAGCGTCGACGCGCGTTTTCCGCCCTTGCTGGAGGCGTCGCGCAACCAGTTGCAGGTGGTGTGGGAAGCCTTCCAGGCCGCGCTGGCCATCGCCGCCGCCGCCGACAGCGACCCGGCCGCCACCTTGCCGCCGGTGCCTGTGTGGGCCGACGAGCTGCGCGCCGCGCGCGGCTTGCCGGCCGAGGCGCCGCCGCGGCCCGCTGCCCGGCCCAAGGTCGACCCGGCATTGCGCGAACAGGCCAATGAAGCCGTGCGCGCCGCCTTGTCGAAGGTGGAGCAGGAAGTGGCCGAAGGTCACGGCAAGGCCAGCGCTGGCGCTGCCGCGGCGCTGCGAAACGCTCTCAAGGAACATGGCAGGCTGGTCGACGACAAACTGGCCAACCAGGCCCACGCCGCCCTGACCGCCGCCGGCGAGATGGAAGGCTGGCAGCGCTGGCGCACCGACCAGCTGCGCCAGGAGCTGGTGGCCAAGGCCGAGGCCTTGTTCGAGCAGGTCGCGCCCGACCGGGGCGCCGCGCCGGCTCCCGCACGCGCACCTCAAGCCGTGCCCGCGGCGCAAGCCACGCCTGAAATCACGACCGAAGCCACGCCTGACGCCACGCCCGAAGTCGCACAGGACGCCAACCCCCAAGAGACACAGGACGCCGCGCCTGATGTTTCGGCCAATGCCGAACCAGCATCGATGACCGCGCTGGATGCCGATGGCGGACAAGCGCCATCCACACCCGCTGCGGAGGTGCCAACGGCCATGGCCTCACCCGCACCGGCCGTCGCGGCCGAACCCGCCTGCGTCCCGCAGCGCAAGCCGCGCTATGGCGGCCGCAAGATGCAGGAGCAGCTTCGGGCCCTGCGTGACCAATGGAAGCAGCTGGACCAGACCGGCGCGCCGAACCACAGTTTGTGGAAGCGGTTCGACGGCGCCTGCAACGAGGCCTACAAGGTGGTCGAGGCCTGGCTCGACAAGGTCAAGTCCGAGGCGGCGGACCATCGCGACCGCCGGATGGCCCTGATCGACGAGGTCAAGGCCTGGGCCGCCGCCAACGTGACCGCTCGCGACGACGACTGGAAGGGGTTCGCGCGCATCATTCACCAGTTCGAGAACCGCTGGCGCGAGGCCGGCCACCTGAGCGAAAAGGCCTTCGCCGAGCTCCAGCCTTTGTGGAAGGCCACCATCCAGGCCGCCGAGGCGCCGCTGGACGCCATTCAAAAGCAGAGCCTGGAGCGCCGGCACGCGATGATCGACGAGGCCAAGGCGCAGGGCGCGCAGCCTCAGTTGCGCATTGACGCCGTCAAGGCGCTGCAGCAGCGCTGGCAGGCCGAGGCACAGACGGTGCCGCTGGACCGCAAACATGAGCAGAAGCTGTGGGACGCGTTCCGCAAGCCGATCGACGAGGCCTTCGAGCGCAAGACGCAAGACCGCGAGCGCGCCGCCACGGCCCTGAGCGACCACGACCGGGTTGTGCTTGAGGCCTCCAAGGCGCTCGAGGCGGCCAATGCCAGTGGCGATGCTCAGAAGATCCGCGCGGCCATTGCCGGCCTCGACGCGGCGTTCATGGGCCAGGCCCAGGCGCGTGCCGACGTGGCGCAGGCCAGTGTGGTCACCCCGTTGCCGGCTGCCGCCCCGTCCAACGCGGACGCTGGGGCCGATGCCGCGGGTACGGAGGGCTTGGCCGCGGAACCGGCCGAAGGCGAAGCCGCCCCGGCACCAGCCGCCGCGCCCAAGGCCGCACCCAAGCCGGTGATCGCCATGCGGGGCGACGACCGCCCTGGCATGAGGAAGACCGAGCCGGCCCTGCCGTCACGCGGTGGCCGCTTTGGGGATCGCAAGCCTGGCGCGCCCCCGGGCCGCTTTGGGGATCGCGCTGGCGCGCCGGGCGGGCGTGACGCAGGCCGTGATGCCGGCCGGGGCGGGCGCTTCGGCGACCGTGAGTTCGAGGACCGTGGACCCCGTCTGGGCGACGTGGCCTTCCGGGCCCAGCGCGACGCGCTGGAACATGCCCAGCAGACGCTGCGCAAGCTGGCTGCGCAAGCCCATGGCGAAGCGCTGACCCTGCTGCTGGCCGGCTGGGAGCAACGAGCACCCGACCAGGTACCCAGCCAGAGCGAACTGGGCAAGTCGGTGGTGCCGGCCGTGCGTGGCAGCTGGGTGCAGGCCATTGGCGCGGCGCCCTCGGGCGATGCGTCCGAGGCGCTGCTGCGCCTGGAGATGGCCGCCGAGGCGCCGACCCCGGCCGAGCACCTGGACGCGCGCCGCGCACTGCAACTGAAGCTGCTGACGCGCCGCAACGATCCGTCGCCGGCCCAGACCTGGGGCCAGGACGCGGCCAGCGTGCTCGCCACGGCTCATTCGCCGCAGGCGGCGCGCCGGCTGCAGAACGTGCTGAAGACGCTACTGCGCTGAAGTCCAACGTCGAAGCCGCGGTCCAAGCGGCGGCTTCGACAGGCTCAGCCCGAACGGGGAGGGTAGGCACGTCGAAGGGCTTATCCCTCGCTCAGCGGCCCCCGAAGAACGCCTCAAAAAGCGGCATAAGCTTCGAGTGCTCCCGCGTGAAGCGCTCGCCGTCGACGAAGTAGCCCTCACAAGCCACAGCGAAGAACTCGCCGATCTCGGTCGCGCCATACGGGTCCAGCCACGGTGCCACACCGCCGAATCGCTCGGCCAGGATCACCTTTTCGCGGAACGCCTCGTACTCGGCCTGCATCACCGATTGCCAGGCTGAGTGCGCAGCGGCTGAGCGCAGGGGCGGGCAGCCGTCCGCCTGGCCATTTCGCAGATCAATCTTGTGCGCGAACTCGTGAATGACCACGTTGTACGCGCTGGCCGATGCGGCCCCCGCCGCCTGCACGTCGCGCCAACTGAGCATCACCGGCCCGCGGTCCATCGCTTCGCCCGCCAGCGCCTCTTTCCATTCGTGGACGACGCCCGCTTCGTCGGTCGCGCGGCGTGGTGCCAGCACCTCGCCGGGGTGGACCACGATGCCGACGAAATCGTCGTACCAGCCCAGCCCCAGGTGCAGCACCGGCAGCACCGCCTGTGCGGCGATCGACAGCGCGATCTCGTCGGTGATGGTCAGCCCGCCAGCGCCGTGAAACTCCTTGTCGTACAGGAAGCGCGCTGCCAGGCCACGCAAACGTTCGAGCTCACTCGCGCTGCGCCGTTCAAGGAAAGGGTAGCGCGCCAGCACCGACCGCCACAGCGGCTCGGGAATGGGTGGCGCCGCGCGCCGCTTGCGCCACCAGTCGAACATCAGGTCGCGGGCGGCAGACGCATAAGGCGCCCGTCGGCGTACAGGCGGATCACCTCGGCGCGCGGTGGATCGGCGGTCAAGTCCCAGTCGGACAGGACGATGCGCCGCAGGCCCTCGCCCAGATCGTGCTCGACGGGGTGGTGGGTGTGGCCGTGGATCAACGTGTTGGTGCCCGCCGCCCGCAGTACGCTGCGCGCGGCATCGGCGTCGACGTCGGCCCAGGTGGGCAGGGCGCTCTGGTGCATCTGGCTGGCGTCGCGCATCTGGCGGGCCATGGCTTCGCGCTCAGGCAACGGCTTGGCCATGAAATGCGCGATCCAGTCTGGCGAGCGCACCTGCTCGCGGTAGCGCAGGTAGGTGGGGTCGCCCAGGCACAACGCGTCGCCGTGCGCGAGCAGCCAGCTGCGGCCGCCGAAGGTCAGCAAGGTGGGGTCGGCCAGCAGCGTCAGGCCGCAGTCGCGCGAGAACGTCTCGCCGACCAGGAAATCGCGGTTGCCGTGCATGAAGAACACGGGCCGCCTTGCGCTCGCCTGGCGCAGCACCTCGGCGCATTGCGAGGCCAGGCCCGGCACTTGGGCCGCGTCGTCTCCCACCCAGGCTTCGAACAGATCGCCCAGAATGAAGATCGCGTCGGCCGCTGTGGCGGCCAGATGCCGGCGCCACGCATCGAAGGTGGCGTCCGCCTGCAGCAGGTGCAAGTCGGACAGCAGGTCGATGGACCGCCAGCCGGGTTCGGCCTCGAGCAGGCCGAAGGCGGGCGCTGCGGCGGTCATGTGGGCTTAGATGGCGATGGCCTTTTCCAGCACCACATCAACCTTGGGCACGTCGCCATGGCCGCCGCGGTTGCCGGTGCTGACGGCGGCGATCTTGTCGACCAGGTCGCTGCCGGCCACCACCTTGCCGAACACGGCATAGCCCCAACCCTGGATGCTGGGCGCGGTGTGATTGAGGAAGCCGTTGTTGGCCACGTTGATGAAGAACTGCGCGCTGGCCGAGTGAGGTGCCTGCGTGCGGGCCATCGCCAGGGTGTAGTGGTCGTTCTTAAGGCCGTTATTGGCCTCGTTCTCGATCTGTGCGTCGGTGGGTTTCTGGTCCATGCCGGGCACAAAGCCGCCGCCCTGGACCATGAAGCCGGGGATCACGCGGTGAAAGATGGTGCCGTCGTAGTGGCCCTTCTTCACATAGGCCAGGAAGTTCTCGACCGTCTTGGGTGCTTTGGCGGCGTCGAGTTCGACGGTGACGACGCCGTAACTGGCGATGTGGAGTTCGACCTGGGGATTGCTCATGAAAATGTCCTTGCGGGTTGCGATGGGAATTACTTCAGGAGGGTAGCCGACTGGATGACCACCTGCGTCTTGGGTGCGTCGGAAGGGAAGGGACCGCCGGGGCCGGTGGGCACGGCCTTGATCTTGGCCACCACGTCCATGCCGCTGACGACCTTGCCGAACACCGTATAGCCATACAGCTGCGGGGCGCGTTCGAGCTGGGCGCGCGGCGTGTTCTCGTAGACGCGGCCCTGGTACTCGAAGCGCGGCACCGGGTCGCCCGGCGGGATGAGGGTGGGGTCCAGGAAGGCGTTGTCCTTGACGTTGATGAAGAACTGGGCGCTGGCGGAATTGGGGTCGTTGGTGCGGGCCATGGCCACGGTGCCCATGACGTTGCGCGGGCCGCCCTTGGCCAGGGCCTCGCGGCCCTCGTGCGCCACCGGGGTGCGGGTGGTCTTTTGCACGTACTTGGTGTCGAAGCCGCCGCCCTGGATCATGAAGCTTTCGATCACGCGGTGAAAGATGGTGCCGTCGTAGTGCTTGTCACGCACGTACTGCAGAAAATTCTCGACCGTCTTGGGTGCCTTGTCGGGGTAGACCTCGATCACAATGTCGCCCGCGCTGGTGGCGAACTTGACGCGGGGCGCGTCCTGGGCGTGCGCGGCCAGGGCCGACATCAAGCCAAGGCCGGCCAGCGCCACGACAGCCGCGTGGCGGCTCGCCCACAGGGCCAATGCATTCATCCGTTCGCTCCTTTGAATAAGCAAAGTTGGGTCAAGGACGGCGGTCAGCGCGCGCCAACGGTTGCGCCGCCGCCAAACAGCTGACGCACCAGTGCCAGCTTGGGCGGGGCGCTGGTGTTGCCTGACTCCAGCCGCATGGCGCGGGCCCAGGCCTGCGCGGCCAGCCGGGCATGCATATCGCCCAGGTTCTCGTGCGCAATGGCATAGCCGGGGTTGGCGCGGATGGCTTGCTCCAGTGCGGCACGTGCCTTGTCGTACTCGCCCAGCGAGGCATGCATCACCGCCAGGTTGTTGTGCGGCTCGGCCAGCTCGGGGTTTTCACGGGTGAGGTCGGTGTACGCGGCGATGGCTTCGGCCTTGCGGCCCAGCTCCGTCAGGGCCACGGCACGCAGAAAGCGCATCTGCGGATCGCGCGGCTTGGCAGCGAGGGCGCGGTCGGCGCGCGCAAGTGCCTCGGTTGCCTGGCCACTGTTGGTGAGCCGGGTGATGTCGGAGTAGTCGTCGGCGCGGGCGATCCCGGCGGCCAGCAGCAGCGTTGCCAGACACAGCCACATGCACAGGCGTAAAGCCAGACGAACGCGTGAGACAAGGAGGGCGGGGCCGTGGAGCATTGACGATTCTTGCAGGAAGACGGCGCGTTGTTGCGTCGCGCAATGGTGTGCCGTGGGGGCGGCTATATACTGCGTCGCATTGTAGCCAGGGCCCTTGCGGCTTCGCACCCGCAGCAGCCCGGCACCCTTTTCGATCACCTGAAAGACAAGTATTTGGGCGGCGCCGCGTGCGCGGCTTCCGTATTCATGAGCTTGCGCATCTACAACACGCTCACGCGTGCGCTGGAAGACTTCGCGCCGATGGAGCCCGGGCACGTGCGCATGTACGTGTGCGGCATCACCGTCTACGACCTGTGCCACGTGGGCCATGCCCGCGCCAACATCGCCTTCGACGTGGTGCAGCGTTGGCTGCGGGCCAGCGGATTGCGTGTCACCTTCGTGCGCAACATCACCGACATCGACGACAAGATCATTCGCCGCGCTGTCGAAAACGCAGAAACCGTTCGCGGCCTCACCGACCGCATGATCGGGCAGATGTACCGTGACTTCGACGCGCTGGGCATCGAGCGGCCGACGCACGAACCGCGCGCCACCGACTACGTACCCCAGATGCTCGACCTCGTGCGCACGCTAGAGGACAAGAGCCTCGCCTACCGCACCGACGCGGGCGACGTCAACTTCGCGGTTCGGCGCTTTCCCGGTTACGGCAAGCTGTCGGGCAAATCGCTCGACGAGCTGCATGCCGGCGAGCGGGTGGCCGTGCTCGATGGCAAGGAAGACCCGCTCGACTTCGTGCTCTGGAAGGCCGCCAAGCCCACCGAGCCGGCCGACGCCCAGTGGCCCAGCGCCTACGGCCCGGGCCGGCCGGGCTGGCACATCGAGTGCTCGGCCATGGCCTGCGCCCTGCTGGGACAAACCTTCGACATCCACGGCGGCGGCGCCGACCTGACCTTCCCGCACCACGAGAACGAGATCGCGCAAAGCGAAGGCGCCAGTGGCCAGCCGCTGGCGCGCTGGTGGATGCACAACGGCTTCGTCAACATCGACAACGAGAAGATGTCCAAGTCGCTGGGCAACTTCTTCACCATCCGTGATGTGCTCCAGACCTACGACGCCGAGACGGTGCGCTTTTTCATCGTGCGCGCGCACTACCGCAGCCCGCTGAACTACAGCGACCAGCACCTGGACGACGCACGCGGCGCGCTGCGGCGCCTGTACACCGCCCTGGGCAGTGTCGCGCCGGCCGAGGTCGCCATCGATTGGGCGCAGCCGTATGCCGCGCGTTTCAAAGCCGCAATGGACAACGACTTCGCCACCTCTGAAGCGGTGGCCGTGCTGTTCGATCTGGCCGGCGAGGTCAATCGCGGCAAGTCGGCGCCTCTGGCGGGCCTGCTCAAGGCGCTGGGCGCTTGCCTGGGCATCCTGCAGGGCGACCCGCAGGCCTTCCTGCGCAGCGGCGCTGTGCTGGGCGACGCCACCATCCAGGCCCTGATCGGCCAGCGCGCCGCTGCCAAGGCCGCCAGGAATTTTGCCGAGGCCGACCGCATCCGCGCCGATCTGCTGGCCCAGGGCATCGTCCTCAAGGACTCCGCTGCGGGCACCACCTGGGAAGCCGCTTCATGAGCGCAGACGCGGACACGACACTGCCCGACTCCGCCGGCAGCCCGGTCGAGCCGTCCACGCCGGTCTACTGGCCCGAGGCCTGCAAGTACCTCACCCGCAAAGACCGTGTGATGAAGCGGCTGATCCCGCAGTTCGGCGACGCCACCCTGCGCTCGCGCGGCGACGCCTTCACCACCCTGGCGCGCAGCATCGTCGGCCAGCAGATTTCAGTGAAGGCGGCGCAGACCGTGTGGGACCGGTTTGCCCAGTTGCCTCGCAAGGTGGCGCCGGCCAACGTGCTCAAGCTCAAGGTCGACGACATGCGCGCCGCGGGCTTGTCGGCACGCAAGATCGAATACCTGGTCGACCTGGCGCTGCACTTCGATTCCGGCGCCGTCAAGGCCGAGGCCTGGGAGGCCATGGACGACGAGGACATCATCACCGAGCTGGTCGACATTCGCGGCATCGGCCGCTGGACCGCCGAGATGTTTCTCATCTTCCACATGATGCGGCCCAACGTCCTGCCGCTGGACGATGTCGGCCTGATCAACGGCATCAGCAAGAACTATTTTTCGGGCGAGACCGTCAGCCGCAGCGAAGCGCGCGAGGTGGCCGCCGCCTGGGCCCCGTATCGCAGTGTCGCCACTTGGTATATTTGGCGCTCGCTCGATCCCCTGCCCGTCGAGTACTAAAAGTCCCACCCCCGATGCGCCTTCGGCCGTGCCCCCTCGGGCTTTGCCCTCTCCCCCTCAAGGGGGCGCCATCAGCGGCCCGGCAAAGCCGGTTCCGCGGTGGCGCTGGGCTAGGCTCTTGGCGCTCTTGGCGCTCGTGGGGTCCGGGTGGAGATGGGTGGACTGGAAAACTGAGAGGAATCTATTTTGGCCAAGAGAACCTTCCTGGACTTTGAGCAACCCCTTGCGGAGCTGGAAACCAAGATCGAGGAACTGCGCTACGTGCAGACCGAATCGGCGGTCGACATCTCCGAAGAGATCGACCAGCTGTCCAAGAAGAGCCAGCAGCTCACCAAGGACATCTACAGCGACCTGTCGCCCTGGCAGATCACCAAGATCGCGCGCCACCCCGAGCGGCCCTATACGCTCGACTACGTCAACGAGATCTTCACCGACTTCATCGAGATGCACGGTGACCGGCATTTCGCCGACGACCTGTCCATCGTCGGCGGCTTGGCCCGCTTCAACGGCAACCCCTGCATGGTGCTGGGCCAGCAAAAGGGGCGCGACACCCGCGAGCGCGGCCTGCGCAACTTCGGCATGTGTCGCCCCGAGGGTTACCGCAAGGCCCTGCGCCTGATGAAGACGGCCGAAAAGTTCAAGCTGCCGGTCTTCACCTTCGTGGACACGCCCGGCGCCTACCCCGGCATCGACGCCGAGGAGCGTGGTCAGTCCGAGGCCATCGGCCGCAACATCTTCGAGATGGCCCAGCTGCAGGTGCCCATCATCACCACCGTGATCGGCGAAGGCGGCTCCGGCGGCGCGCTGGCCATCTCGGTGGCCGACCAGGTGCTGATGCTGCAGTACTCGGTGTATTCGGTGATCAGCCCCGAAGGCTGCGCCTCCATCCTCTGGAAAACTTCTGACAAGGCCCAGGACGCGGCCGACGCCATGGGCATCACCGCGCACCGCCTCAAGGCCCTGGGCCTGATCGACAAGATCGTCAACGAACCCGTGGGTGGCGCGCACCGCGGCCACAAGCAGATGGCCGCTTTCCTCAAGCGCGGCCTCAATGATGCCTGGCGCCAGCTCAGCGACCTGAAGGTGCGAGAGCTGCTCGACCGGCGCTACGAGCGGCTGCAAAGCTATGGCCGCTTCATCGACACCAAGGCCGACGCCGCGCGCTGAGCGCCCGCACGAGCTCGCCTCGGGCCTGGGCGCGCGCCTCGCTTCGCGCCAGCCCGCCTTGCCCCTGGCGGTCGCGTTCAGCGGCGGCGCCGATTCGACCGCCTTGCTCTTGCTGGCCGCCCGCACTTGGCCCGGGCAGGTGCATGCGTTGCACGTGCACCATGGGCTGCAGGCCGCCGCCGACGATTTCGAGCGGCATTGCCATGAGCTGTGCCAGCGGCTGCGCCTTCCCTTGCATGTGGCGCGGGTCGATGCGCGTCACGCCCCGGGCGACAGCCCGGAAGATGCCGCCCGCCGCGCCCGCTACGGGGCCCTGGCCGCCCTGGCGCGCGAGCGTGGCCTGCGCACCGTCTGGCTGGCCCAGCATGCCGACGACCAGGCCGAGACCTTGCTGCTGGCGCTGAGCCGGGGCGCCGGCCTGCCCGGTCTCGCGGCGATGCCCGAAGCCTTCGAGCGTGAGGGCGTGCGCTTCGAGCGCCCCTGGCTCGAGGTGCCCGGCCCGGCGCTGCGGGACTGGTTGCGCGCTGAGGGCGAGGGCTGGATCGAGGACCCGAGCAACGCCGACACCGCCTTCACCCGCAACCGCATCCGCCGCGAGCTGCTGCCGGCGCTAGAGGCGGCCTTTCCCGCGTTTCGCGAGACCTTCGCCCGCTCGGCCCGGCATGCCGCGCAGGCGCAAAAACTCTTGGCAAACGTGGCGGCCGAGGACCTCGCGGCCATGGCTGGCGAGCCGCACATCGAAGCTCTGCAGCGGCTGCCACGCGAGCGCCAGGCCAACCTGCTGCGCCACTGGCTGCGCAGCGTCCACGACGGTGCCCCCAGCGCTGCGCAGCTGGGTGAACTGCTGGACCAGATCGACGCCTGCCGCACCCGCGGCCACCGCATCCGCATCAAGGTGGCCAGCGGTTTCGTCGAGCGTCAGGGCGGCCGGCTGCACTACACCCCAACGGTATAATCGCGCGGGTCTGCGCAGCACGCCCCGTCCTTGGCCGCCATCGATTTTTTCGCATGGCGGCGGCGCGTCATACCTTCCGCGCTCACTTTCTTTTTTCCTCCATGGCATTGATCGTTCACAAATATGGCGGCACGTCGATGGGATCGACCGATCGCATCCGCAACGTTGCCAAGCGCGTGGCCAAGTGGGCCCGGGCCGGCCACCAGATGGTGGTGGTGCCCAGCGCCATGAGCGGCGAAACCAACCGTCTGCTCGGCCTAGCCAAGGAGCTGTCCCCGGCCAAGCCGTCCGACGCCTTGAACCGCGAGCTCGACATGCTCGCTTCCACCGGCGAGCAAGTGTCCGTTGGCCTGCTGGCCATCGCGCTGCAGGCCGAAGGCATCGAGGCCGTGAGCTACGCCGGCTGGCAGGTGCCGATCCGCACCAACGACGCCTACACCAAGGCCCGCATCGAGGCGATTGACGACCAGAAGGTGCGCGCCGACCTGGCCGCCGGCAAGGTGGTCGTCATCACCGGCTTCCAGGGCGTGGACGAGGCCGGCAACATCACCACCTTGGGCCGTGGCGGAAGCGACACCTCCGCCGTCGCGGTGGCCGCCGCCATGAAGGCGGCCGAGTGCCTGATCTACACCGACGTCGACGGCGTCTACACCACCGACCCCCGCGTCGTGCCCGAGGCGCGCCGCCTGCACACCGTGAGCTTCGAGGAGATGCTCGAGATGGCCTCCATGGGCTCCAAGGTGCTGCAGATCCGCTCGGTCGAATTCGCCGGAAAGTACCGCGTGCCGCTGCGCGTGCTGTCGAGCTTCACCCCCTGGGACATCCCGATCGAGGAAGAGGCGAAGTCCGGCACCCTGATCACTTTTGAGGAAGACGAACAAATGGAACAAGCCATCGTTTCCGGCATTGCCTTCAACCGCGACGAAGCCAAGGTGGCCATCCTGGGCGTGCCCGACAAGCCCGGCATCGCCTACAGCATCCTGGGCGCGGTGGCCGACGCCAACATCGAGGTCGACGTCATCATCCAGAACGTCTCCAAGGACGGCAAGACCGACTTCAGCTTCACGGTGCACCGCAACGACTATGCGCGCACCATGGACCTGCTCAAGGCCAAGGTGCTGCCCACGCTGGGCACCGACCGCATCGAGGGCGACACGCGCATCTGCAAGGTCAGCATCGTGGGCATCGGCATGCGCAGCCACGTGGGCATCGCCAGCAAGATGTTCCGCGCACTGAGCGAAGAGGGCATCAACATCCAGATGATTTCCACCAGCGAGATCAAGACCTCCGTCGTGATTGACGAGAAGTACATGGAGCTGGCTGTGCGCGCGCTGCACCGCGCATTCGACCTCGACCAACCCGCCGCCTGAGCGCTGCAGCGGCGCTTCAAAACGATGGTCGACAAGGGTCATTGCGGCGAAATCACCGCATGGCTTGAGGCATAATGCCTCACTGGCCCAGGAGATGTGACCGAGTGGCCGAAGGTGCTCCCCTGCTAAGGGAGTATGCGGTGTAGAGCCGCATCGAGGGTTCGAATCCCTCCGTCTCCGCCAGTGACCTAATAAAGACGCGCCTTCGGGCGCGTTTTTCGTTTCTACCAACCAATTCACCCACCATCGTTTGGCTGCTGCTGAGCCAGCCCACTTGTTCCGGATTCGTGCCGCCTGAGCGACAGGGAATTTGTGTCTGTACGTCTGTTCGCGGACTGTTTGTGTATGAGCACGCAAACAGCGAAGCAGGCGACAGAGATCAGCGTGGTGTGAAGGGGTTGCCAGTCATCCCACGTGGGACTGCACAGGGCTTTAGGCACGCTGCGCTCGGCAGGGTAAGGGCATACGAGCGGCGTAGCCAATATGGGGCTACACGGCCTAAAACGAATCCAAAAGCCCGCAAGTCAGACCCCACCGTACCCCCACCCCCCGCTCTGCAGCATGGGTCCCCCCGCGCACCGCTGCGCCTAGCTTTGCTCAAACGACCTGCAAATTTATGAAAAACTGACCGTTTTTTGCGTTGTGCTGCTGAAGCAAAGCAGGAATCTGAGGTCGTCTATGGGTGTCGGGGCGTCACCCGGCACGGCATGCGGGTGCGGTTTACGTATTTCAGCCAATCGTGGACGGGATTTCAGTCTGATCGTGGACGCCGTTTCAGCGGGATCGTGGCCGATAACCTGTTCGACGGGCGCAAGCTCCGGATGGTCACTGTGGTGAATCTGTACACGCGCGAGTGCCTGGCCATCGACGTGGGCCAAAGTTTGAAGGGGGAAGATGTCGTGAGAGTTCTGAACAGCATCACCGAAAGACGAGGTCTGCCGCAGACGATCAAGACGGACAACGGCAGCGAGTTCATCTCCAAGGTAATGGACAGGTGGGCTTATGAGCGCGCAGTCGAACTCGACTTCAGCCGGCCGGGCAAGCCGACCGACAACGCCAACGTGGAGAGCTTCAATGGCCGCCCGTGGAAAGAAAAAATTCGATTGCAGCAGAAATCAAGCCCATCCAATCGACCATTCTTTGACTTGACGCAACTCAAATTTAACAACTTATCAAAATAATGAGGGCTTGTATCTCAATCACTGCTAAGGTCCTGCCCTCATGAAGTTTTGGTCGTTTTATTCCAAAAAAGAATCCCTGGTGAATCCTCATGCCAAGGCAAGCATGCTTTTGCGCCACCGCTCCTTGGGTGCGTTGTTGTTGGGTGTTTTTTCAATCCCCTCGCTCGCTGCCGAAGTGAACCTTTGGAGCACCATTCCATTCATCCGGGGGCAAGACCTTTGTCAATACCAGGATGCCTACGGGCGCAGCCGCAGTGCCGCGCGCAACGAGATGGTCAGGGATGTCAAAGATTTAATGGCCATGGGGGCTGAGGC
>CANJQN010000051.1 GCA_947476465.1 Comamonadaceae bacterium
CCCGTGCTGACTCTGACCCACTGCCCGGTAAACAGCTTGTATCGGTACTGCCAGACCCTGCTGCGCTTGCGCTTGTAAAGCACCAGCTCCCCGTCGCGCAGCGCGTAGATGCGTGGCGCAGCATCTGGCAGTGCTGCTGAGGTTTTGAACGACGCTCTCGGCGGTGGTGGGAGATTGCTGGGCGTGGGGTAGCAGAGCTGCGTCTGCTTCACCGCCCTAGCCCAGCCGCACGGTGCACGAAAACGCCCTCACCTTTGCACCAGTCTGCCGCAAGTGCCAAGCCGCGCAACAAGTGTGCAGCCAGTGTGCAGCGGTGTGCACACGAAAAAAAACGCACCACCGATGGTTCAGTGATGCGTGTGTGCTGGAGGCGCGGCCCGGAGTCGAACCGGGCTAGACGGATTTGCAAACACGGCACACTCACGCTAGGCCACCGTGCAACAACACTTTGCGCCAGCCTCCACGCTGGGCGTGCACAAACTGCGGCTCGCTGCCCTAGCCTGTCAGCGCAGAGTGTGCTGTGCGTGTCTAGTGGCTCGAGCGTGGAAGAAGTGAAGCGCAGCATGGAATCAGCCCTTGCCGAATGCACTGCGAAGCTTGTTGGAAGCAGTCTCCATGGCAGCATCTAACTCGCCATCCAGCACAGCGGTCTTAAGCACCTCGAGCACGGGCACCAGTTCTTTTTCAGCGCCCACTTCCACAGCCCACTTGCCTTTGGCCAGTTCCAGCAGCTTGGTTCCGTAGCGAACTGACACGGCAACCTTGCCGTTTTCGCCCACGAACCACCAGGGTTTCACACGCTTGTTGGTTTCCACCTGCCGACGGATACCTGTTTCCGTGTCTCGCACTGAGCGCAGTCGTGTGGGTGCGAAAGTCGTTCCCGCTTGCTGTGCTCGTGCCAGTTCAATTTGTTCCCATAGCCGTTTTGCCAGCTTGTTGCGGCGCAGTTGCACTGCAGGAACATGAGTGGGCTTGACGGCGCCGCTGAGCTTAAGACTTGCGAGAGTAGCCATGTGCTTTTCCTTTCAGATGTTGTTAAAGCACAGGCAAGTATGTTGTCGGCCGCATTGAATGGGCAATCGATGCCCGTCCGTTTTGGACGGTCACTCATGGGGTGACGTTTTTCACGACACCTTGCAGGCTCGTTCCCAGTCACGTGCTGGTACCAGGGCCAAGATGCTGTTCACCCCGTACTGGTGCTGCAACAACTTTCGGGCCTGCAATATGCCATCGGCCCAGACCTGTGTGCGTAGGTTGATGGCACTGCCCGAGACCTTGACCCTGACCACGGCGATGTAGGCATGTAACGGGTCTGGGCGTTCCAGCAGGAGCTGCGCTGGGTCCTGCCGCGTCTCCTGAACTACCCCAATTCCCCTCTGTGCCAGCTTGGCAGCAGAACGGCGGGCCTTCTCGTACTGCTGATCTGCTTGCCTTTGAACTTGGGCGTATCTGGCAAAGCCCATCGCCAAATCGTCTGTGGTGGGTCTTGGATTAGCTTGGTCCTTGGCAATGGCCACAGCGATGCCCTTGCGAAGCCTGCTTCGCTTGACTTGATTTGACTGAACAACGTAGGGCTGCTGCGGTTGGGTTGGTCTGATATCGGTGTACTTCATGCATATATTTACACCAAATCAATTTCACCAAAATGCCTAATTTCAGGATGATTTTTCGTTTGATTTCTTTGTCACGGCATAAATATTTTTGTGAGTTGCGATGAGTTGCTATGAAGTCTCGATATAAAAAAGTTGCTTGTCGTAAGTTGCTCGTAGCAAGTAACTGGTTACTTGTTGCTCATTGGGAACAAATGAGTAACTCTGACTTGCAACACGCGACCGAGCGACACGCGACGTTTTTGGCTTCTGCGACTTGGCGCAACACCTGCGACAAGACCGCCACCAAGCAACGCATCAGCAACTCCACCAGCAACAAATATCAAAGGAGAAATTATGCTGAACCAATCATCCATTCAAATGCCCATCGCCGTGCGCCTGTATGACAACCAGACCTACGGGACCACTTACGGCAAGGGCCTATACCGAAAAGCCATATTCAATGGCACCATCGACAACCAAGACCGCTCTATCACTTACCTTGTCGATTTCTACAACTACCAAGACTGGGTCAATCAAGCCAAGAATGACCAACAAATGCATATCGTGGCAAACATCAAGCCAACTGCGGACACCTTGTATAGCTGGGTCAAGCACTACGATAGGGCGTCAAATACCAAGCATGCCGTGAATGGACTATCGGTGCTTGATATGGACACATATGAAATTGCAGTTTGTATCAATGATCACCCGAACGGCATCACTGATGAATGGCTCTTGCAAGCCAAGCCCTGCAAAACCCGGTCCGGGGCAAAGGGACCGCAACTTCTAGCGACCAACGCTGACTTGGGAAGTTGGTAAGGCCGGCCGCTGTGCTGTCAGCGCTGGGTGTACTGCTGGCGTCCCACCGAATCTCAGCCCCAAATCAGCCCTGCAAGCTGCAAGCACACCAGCCCTGCTGCATGGGTAGTGACTCCACCTAAAAGCAGCAGCCGCGATGTCTTAGACACATTCCGCAGATTCGTCGTAGAAATGCCACGAAGACCAGCGTAGCCCGACTAAATACATGCACCAAAGGAAATCGCACTTTCCTTTGGTTGCACTATAAGTCGTTGAATTTGAAGAAGAAAAAATAACTCAAACATTTCCACGGGCTCGGTTGCTCATTTTCCGTAAAGAAAACATGCTACTGCACGTTTATTTATTTGATTGAAGGAGCAATATAAATGGCACAAGCAAAAACACTGACACCCGCTGAAATCGATCAGGCTCTCGCCTACATCGATAAGAACCGCTACGCACGGCGCAACCGCGTCATGCTGCTCACAGGCCTTTGGTCTGGCATGCGGGTAGGCGAAATCGCCAGCCTCAAGGTCGGCGATGTCATCAACGCCAACGGGACCATCAAAGCAGAAGTACGGCTCACTGCCGAGCAGACCAAGGGCAAGCACCCACGCACGGTCTTCCTGCCACAGAAGCTAAGGGAGGAACTGGCCGCGTATGTCCAGCTACGCAAGCCATTAAAGGCAGAGCATCCCTTATTCGTCACTGCGGGCGGCAAAGGGTTCACCGCCAATGTGCTTACGCAGAACTTCTTTTGGCTGTTCAATCGGGCGGGCATTGCTGGCGCCAGCAGCCACAGCATGAGACGCACGTTCATCACCAACCTGGCCAGCAAAGGCATCGGCGTTCGCGTCTTGGCCAGCCTCGCTGGGCATCGCAGCATTGCTGTCACCCAGCGCTACATCGACGTCAACGATGACATGAAACGCAATGCCGTCGAGTTGGTTTAGCCCCGATTGGTCTTCGACAAAGCTGAGTTGGTCGTGTTCACACGACCATCACTAATTATTCGTAATGGATTCTCTGAGCCTCCAGCAGTTTCCCCGCGCTCAGGCTGGAGGTAAGGTTCAAAGACCACCACTGCGATTCAAGTTCAGCATGGGCTTCCAGTTGTTCCCCAGTAAAGCGAGCCCGCTGCTGCGGACTCACAGACTTAAAGCTGGGAAATACGCCCTGCTCTACGTTGGCGATTAACAGCTCGCTGCGCCTGAGCAGTCGACTCACGCTGGCCCGCATTCTGTTCTGGCGTTTGGTAATTTCCTGCGGGTCCCCGCGCGAGGACTCATTGCTGGGGCTGACTCGAAGCAATTTGCCAATCCGGAAAAGATCAGCCCGTTGCTCAAATCCTTTGCCCTGACCGATGTGCTTCAGCGCTCGTGGCTTGCCAATCAGTTCACGATGCAGGCAGTGAACTTCGTAGACCTGCCGCAGCGTATGCACCCTGAACTGCACAGGGTTCAACTTGAAGGCTGACGTACTCAGCTCCAGCCTGTTGTTGACCCGCAGTTCGTCATAGGCATCCAGGATGCGTCCCAACTGGCGCTGAATGGTGCGCCTTGACAACTTGAGCGGAATGTCCACCCAGATGTGGTCCTCGCCCATCTGTAGGCTGGTGCGTTCAGTGGGGCGCCTTGCCACTTCCGTGACCTTGGGGAACTGCTCTCGTTCCCTGAACACCCAGCTACCGCGGTCAAGCCACCACTCATCGAAGGTGCAGTTGTAGACATCGCCAAAGGCTCGATACACCCTGGCCATTTCCCTGTCCTGGGTGGCAACTCTGGGGCGCTGGGATGTCTGGCACACCAGCCAGTAATCCTTGCTCAGCCGCAAGAACTCCCACCACCAGCGATGCACGCCCTCGCGCACAGCCTCCAGCGAATCTTCCGCACTGCGAAAGCGTAGTCGGGGAGCCCCCCGCTGCCTTGCTACCCCCTTGAGAAGGTGCTCTGGGATTTGATCTTGTGTTGACTCATCCATTTATTAACTATTGATATGCTTATAGGCCATTTTGATGGTTAATCCTGGATCATACATAAATCGCAGCAACAAACACATCGAAGTTGCTGTGTGGCCGCAGCGGTGCGGTCTTTTTAACCAGCATTTAAGGAGAAACCAAATGCAAAACACCCTCGTCATCTCGTCCGCTCAGGACATCGTCAACTCAGCTGCCCAGCAGAAGACCGTCAACAGCCAACCTTCTGCTGAGAACCTTGGATCCGCTGGCGCCTTGGCAGCCAACAAGGCCTTTGCTGGCATGCGCAAGGCAATCGACCAGCTGGCAGTTGAACGCGAGGTCTGGGAAAACACCAAAGTTCTTGCAGCAAACGACCATCTGTATTTGCTGCTGCAGAAGTGCTACCGCCTCTACAAGTGCATGGAGGGGGCTAGCGAGGAGGCCAAGGCGCTGCGCTTGGCGCTGAAGGATTATTTCGCCTCCAAGGGCTATCAGTACCGCCCCAGCTCTCACACGATGAACAAGATTGTTCGTTGCGTGTTCTCTGGACACGATGAGAAGGTCGGCAAGCACCGCGTGAGCAGCTACGCCATTGCCCTGCGCTCTGCCCTTGGCAAGGCGATCAGCGTGGAGGGCCTCCCGAAGTTCCTGAGCGAAGCGGGTGGCGTGGAGGCTCTGCGTGCCGCGGCGGCTGGTCGCGCCAGCAACGCGACTACGCCCCAGCAGAAAGCGCTCTTGGGAGCACAGTCGGTGAAGGTGGAGGTGCTGGGCACCTTCAAACATGCCGTGACGGCTGAAAACTTCGACATCGGCAAGGCCGATCAGCACGTGGTCCTGCTGGGTACTTGGCAGCACGACGGATCGATCACCCTGCGTACGGTGGTTGAAGGCAAGGGAGCTGTCGCTGCTGCGCTGGCCTGCTACCACAGCAAGTTGAAGACTGAAGAGAAAAAGCAGATCGCCGCCAAGGAGCAGGCGCTGATTCAGGCGGCTACTGAAGACGCAGTCAAGACTGCCGCCAATGAAGCCCATCTGACGCAAATCATGAACGGCTGATCACCCCACAGACGGGCAGCACATGCGCTGCCTGTCACACCCTTTCAAACTGAGGAGTTGATATGAAAGTTTTTGAAGATTTTGCAGAAAAGTACTCGCCCAAGACCATCGACGACATCGTCTACCCCGATGAAGCCACGAAGACCCGCATTGCGGATTTGGTCTCTGGCAGCAAACCTTTCCCTATTGCAGAGGGCAAGAACGGCATCTTGCTCTACGGCATCCCTGGCACTGGTAAGAGCGCACTGGCTAAGCTGCTGCCTGACGCAATTGAAGCCTACCGCAATGGAAACCCCGTTGGCATCGACGGCATGTACGTCCGCGTTCAACCTGGCAACAATGGCATGAATATGCTGACGAAAATTAGCCAACATGCTGTGCTGATCCCTTACCAAGCCAGCATGCACTACTATGTTCTGGACGAGGTTAACAACCTGAATGCCCAAGCAATGGACATGCTCAAGTCTGTGATGAACATTCCTGGAAATGTCTTTATTCTGACCACCAATCATTTTCAGGAAATCGAGAAAGGCGTGGTCAGCCGCTGCCACTGCTTCCCGTTCAATGCAGCTCCTGCAGCAAACTGGCTACCAGTGTCACAACGCATCCTGCTTGATGCGGGGATCTATGGCGTCAGCGAAGCAGCACTGCTCAACGTGATCGCCACTGGTAAGGGCGATGCACGGAACACGCTGGATGCAATTCAAGACCTTGCGCTGCAGGTCCACCGTCAAAGCGGGAAAAGCACTATCTAGCTAGTCGTGTTTGACACGACTTTCTTTTAACGGCCCGCCCTCGTGCGGGCTGTTACCTAATATAAATCACTTTTGGAATTTTTTATGTTCACTACAAACCGCTCAGATCAAGATTTTTTCAAACTTCTTCTTCTGCGAAATGATCATAATCTTACTGATGATCAAGTCAAGAATCTCTCCAACGCAGATAGTGTTAGCCGCCTCTCTTACTCTTGCAATCTGACTTCGCAACAGGCAAAATTTCTTTCAATTATTGAGATTCACCTTGAATCCATTGACGCCTGGCAAGAGGGCGATGGATTTGATATTTTCTTTATCTATGGAAATCACACAAATTCAAAATATTTTGATCTGCTGCCCGAATATTTCATCGGTGCTTATGAATTTAGCTACGCCGATTTCTTTAAAAGCTATAAAGCTTCTAGCGTTATTCATTACATCCATTGGATTCGCGAACGCTTCAGTCAGGCGGAATTTATGCATAATGAGATGATGAGCGATCCAGACCAGCAGAAAATCTGCTTCAGATTGGATCGGATGACAAAACAGCTTAATCTCTTGACCAACAAATACGCAATGCATGAATTGCAAGCGTGCGAAAAAATTGTGCATCACACGCTGACCAATCGTTGGTAACCAGTTGGTCGTGTTACGAAACGAATTTCTCCCCATAGCCCGCCACCGCGCGGGTTTTTTATCAACTTCAGAACATCTAAAGCATTAATATACTCAAGACCCACGCTATCAGCCAGTCCAAGAATTGATCCTAGGTCATTGCAGCCTTCAGGCACAACGTGTAACATTTGCTAGCTACCTCCTCAAAGGAATGACATGCGGCAGACCCTTCGCACTTTGTTGCTGACCACGCTACTTAGCATTCCGTTGGCAGCTCTTGCTGAGTGGACTCTGGTGGGGCAGAGCATTCGAGATGCCAAAATCTACTACGAGACCACGAGCATCACGCGAGCCAGCGACAAAGTTCGTGTTTGGACCATGATCGACATGCCCACTAGGCAGCCAGATGGCAGTTTATCGCTACGCGAATACTGGGAAATGAACTGCAAGGAAATCAGTTACCGAATTCTCCAGCAGGAGAAGTATCCTGAGCACCAAAACAAAGGACCAAGGGTCAGCGGAGAAACCGATGCCGGCGATTGGCGCTATATTGGCCCGGATGGTATCGATCGAGTAATTCTAAAAAAGGCTTGCGGCTGAGCTTGTAGACAAAATCTCCAAATCAAATTCAGAAAATTTTTATAGCTATGCTACAACCATTAAAAAGCTCCAGAGCATTTATTTTTTTCACCGTATTTTTTATATTTTCAATCAAATCCTCCCATGCCGACCAATATGCTTTCATTGCTGTAACTGAAAAATTTTCATTTAAGTTGGACAATCAAAGCACAAGCTCCAAATGCGGCATTTCAGTTACCACTCCCACGGGAGAAATCTTAGATCAAGAAATTTCTGCGCCGAATTTTCTAGTAAGTATTCAATTTACGCCAACCTCAAGTAATAAAGCGATTTTCAAATGGGCCGGGAAACTTCTAATTAAGGGACTACCGCCTACTCTTCCATGCAACGGCAGTGGAGAGTTCTCTATTGATATTGTCTCCAACTCACCTCAATTAAATATTGATGACCTCGAAAAATTTGAGCAAGCACGGTCCAAGTTGAATTCCAAATTAGCGAAGGAAGCTCTAGACATTGCATTGCCGATTGCTATTCGCGGAAGTAAATCCGCACAGTCAATGTCCGCATTTATATTCTTCAATGGCGGCTCCGGCGTCAATCGAGATTTAAGTCGAGCATATAATTTTGCACAAATTTCCTCTTCCGAAAGAGCATCGAAGTTGATACTCGGAGTTATAAATTTAAACGGCTTAGGGCGATCACAAAATTGTCAGGATGGAATAAATTATCTAAACGAGGCAGCAGAATTAGACATGCCCGCAGCGTATGGCATGCTAGGTGACGCATACACAAGCGGACGATGTGTAACAAGGAGCTATCAAGATGCGCTGAAGCTTTATCAAAAAGGCGTGGAAAAAAGAAATGGGGCTTCAGCCGCTGGAATAGGCAGTATCTATGAAAACGGATTCGGTGTAGCCATCAATCTAGAAGAAGCCAAAATTTGGTACCAAAAGTCGCGCGAATTCGGGCATTCACGTGCTGACGATTTAATTAAACGAATTGACGGAAAAATTGCAATCGGTGAGGAGGCACGTAAAAGATCAGAAGAAGAGTCCAGACTCGCCTCAAGGCGAAAGGAGATTTCGGAAGAAAATGAAAAAAAACGTATGGAGATCGAACGTCTACAGACTGAACTCCGAAAAATTCAACCTGGTACGGCCAAATGATTATAAGCAAAGCCACTGCGTTTTTTGCAGTATTGTTCAACCTACTTCCCCAGTCAATATTTGCCCAAACAGCTCAACAATGGATAACCGACCCGATTCTTGGAGTGCATTATTTAACATCTTTCAACGGTAATTTCACGAGAGCTCTTGATTATCAAGGGGAGTCAGTTCAAGCAATAATCTCCTTACCTCCCAATGGGATCGCCACCATAAACCTCACTCGCGAAATACCGAATTTCCCCAAGGAATCTAGAGGTCGATGGGAGTTAAGAGACGGCAAAGTAGTTGCCAGTTTTGACAGTAATCTAAATTTCATCGCACAAGTGATATCCCGGACTTCCAGACAACAAGGGGCGACCCATCCTCGCCTGTCAACTGTGCTGTATTTACAATCCAGCTCGATGCCTCAATTTCTTCAGGGTGACTATAGACAACTCTCGGGCGCATCCCACTACAACCCTGACAAACTCAGTAAAGTATCCATTGATCGCTATATAAACCCATCTTCGACACTTCCATTACAGGCCGCAATCAACGCACAGGCACCAAGCACCCCAAAAATTGCGTCAATTGATGATTTAAACAAGCAAGGTGAAAATCTAGATAATGAAATCGAACGATTGAAGGCAGAGTTAAATCGACAAATTGCTCAGCAACAGAAGAATTTAGAGCCAAAAGTAATCGATGTAAAGGATTTAGCAAAGAAAGCTGAAGGATATACTAAGCCTCCATCCAATCTCGGAGCAGCAGTTATTAATGATGCTCCCAAGCTCTCGGGAAATATGATCGATACTAGTGACTCCGAGGAGTACTGCTCGAAGGTTGAAACCAGCCCCGTATGGCAAAATTTACGCGAATTTATTCAACTATCGAAGGAGCTTAAATTTAGTACTTACAGGGAACCCTTTAATTTTTTTTGGCATTATGATTGGCGTGAGGAAAGTAAGGTCACGAAAACTCCCCACATGCTATGGAGTTGGATTACACTAAAATATTGTGAGTCTTCGGCTCAAACGGAGTATCCAGACCCTGAATCCTGTCTTGACAAGAAGCGTCTTGGTGCTTCAGCAGGAATAATTTATCATACCCTTGCACTCGAAGTTGAAAAAAATAACTTTTGGCCAGATAAACTTGATATTATAAATCAAAACCATCTTACATTAATTAATCAGTGCGGTGCCAAACTCTCACAAGGAACTTTAAGCGATATTTTTACCGACGAGATGCGACGAATGCTAAATGGTAGTTATGTCCCGCCCACGCCTAAACAAAGTGAAAACATTGGCCGTTTTGCCGCGCGACAGGATTTTGAATACAAACGTTTTATTCGACGGTGGCAAGACTGTGATATGTGCCAGGCACCATTAATTTTCTCAATTTTTGCGGCGCTATTGCATCGCGATGGAGAAATTGCAATAAAGCGGTTTTTAATCAACGATCGCTCGAATTCGTTCAATGAGGTGCGACAAAAATTTATTAAAAATATCGAAGAGCAAAAAAGACGTGAACAAGATAGGCCAAAATTTGAGTTGCAACGTGCACAAGCAGAGGCACGCGCTGAAGCAAATCGACAAAAAAGAATGCAAGCAGAAAAAGACGTGAATCGGATACTTGAGTCCAATACGCCTCGCCGTTAGGGTGCAGGATAATTATTTGGCGCTTGCATTACCTTCATAAATTTACGCAAGTTAATTCAAACAAATAACAATTAGTACTACAACGCTCAATTTGGAACAATTTATGTGTTGTTTCAACAGGGCTCTGGAGTGGACTTCCGGCCTCAGCTAATGATCCAGAACACAACGCGGTGGATCATGTTGGATGCTTATTAGCGAATTCATCAATTATCAATATTTTTACACGTCAAAGGATTGAATATCGATAGTTCAGTTAATATGTTGAGGCCTTGGATGATTCCTGTGTTCACGCCCCATAGTTATCATTTCTCACGACAACTCAAGCCAACCTGTCCGCAGCCATAGTGGCCGTCAACTTTGAGTAGTGCGCCTCCAACATCCGCACTGATGTGCCCATCTGCTTGCTCAGTGTGTGTATGTCCGTGCCAGCCAACAGCTCCTCTGTGGCGTAGGTGTGCCTGAGGCTGTACAAGGTTCTGCGTCCACCTCCCACTGCCTGCAGCAAGCCACTCTCGCGCATGAGCTTGCCGAACATGCCGTTGAATGTGCGGGGACGAACACCCACAGCATTGCGAAACAAGAGCAGGTTGGCACGCCCCAGCACTGCGTCAAACTCACGCCCAGCAATGTCAGCCTGCCTGGCGTGCAGCCGCTGCAACACAGCCAGCGCTTCATGCTTGGCAATCAGGTAGCGCTCGCCTGTTTTGCCGCTGACTCTGACACGCAGGTAGCGCACACCATCTGACTCGTACCACTCACAGTCCCGCCAGTGCACACGCATTGACTCTGTGCCGTGTCGCATGCCCGTGAGCAGCAAGAACTCAACATAGTCACGAAGCAAGGGGCGCTGCATCTGGTCCCAGTCCAGCTTGGCTGCGCCTTCCCATGCGGCCATAAACACACGCAGCTTGGCTATCTCTTCCGCTGAGAACGCGGGACGCACTGAGCCTTTCCCACCCCGCCGCGACAGCTTGGGCAAGGGCACACGCTCACTGACCCAACCACGCTCTACGGCGGTGTTGCAGACACGGCTGAATGCACTTGCAAAGTTCATCAAGGTGCTGCTCTTGGGTACTCGTCCCATCTTGTGGTTGCGCCAGCGTTCAAATTCGGCAATGTGCTGGTGGCGGATGTTCTGCAGATGGCGCTCACCGAAGAAGGGTATGAAGTAGCGCTCGATGATGCTGATGTAGTCGACGAATATCTTCTTGCCCGTGCCAGCAGCCAAGTCGCGCCTGAGTTCTTCCAATGTGACGCGGGCAATGTCGGCGAATGACTTTTGCACGGCTGCCAGTCCCAGCCGTTCCCTGTAGCGTGCCTCGTCGTAGCTGTCTGCGGCCACACGAACAGCGTGTTCCAACACTGTCTTGCCCGTGCTGACTCTGACCCACTGCCCGGTAAACAGCTTGTATCGGTACTGCCAGACCCTGCTGCGCTTGCGCTTGTAAAGCACCAGCTCCCCGTCGCGCAGCGCGTAGACGCGTGGCGCAGCATCTGGCAGTGCTGCTGAGGTTTTGAACGACGCTCTCGGCGGTGGTGGGGGCTCGGTGGGCGCGGGGTAGCTGAGCTGCGTCTGCTTCACCGCCCTAGCCCAGCCGCACGGTGCACGAAAACGCCCTCACCTTTGCAGCAGCCTGCCGCAAGTGCAGACCCCTGCAGAAAGTGTGCAGCCAGTGTGCAGCGGTGTGCACACGAAAAAAAACGCACCACCGATGGTTCAGTGATGCGTGTGTGATGGAGGCGCGGGCCGGAGTCGAACCGACCTACACGGATTTGCAATCCGGTGCATAACCGCTTTGCTACCGCGCCGAGAATTTCGCAATGCAATGGCCTGGACTAAACCGCTTGCCCAAACCGTTTAAGTAAGCCGTTCAGAAAAAAGGGAAGCGACTGCTTCCCTTTTAGATTTGGAGCGGGAGAAGAGTCTCGAACTCTCGACCTCAACCTTGGCAAGGTTGCGCTCTACCAACTGAGCTACTCCCGCGTAAGCCCCAAATTCTACAATGAAAAATCGTCGATTCCTTCGAGGCTTGTGTTTTTTTGAGCCCCCGCCCTCAATGCTTGATCGAGGTCGTGGTACCCCCGGGAACCACACCTTCGGCCACCACCGCGGCGGGTGCCGCCACTGCGGGTTCGTCGTCGAGCAGCGGCGTGGGCCGGCGCTCCAGGGCAAGTTCGAGCACCTTGTCGATCCACTTGACCGGCACGATCTCGAGACCGCTCTTGACGTTCTCGGGAATCTCCTGCAGGTCCTTGGCGTTCTCTTCGGGGATCAGCACCGTCTTGATGCCGCCACGCAGGGCCGCCAGCAGCTTTTCCTTCAGACCTCCGATGGCCGTGACCTCGCCTCGCAGCGTGATCTCGCCCGTCATGGCCACGTCGGCGCGCACCGGAATGCCGGTGAGCGCGGAGACGATGGCGGTGGTCATGGCGGCGCCGGCGCTCGGGCCGTCCTTGGGCGTGGCGCCATCGGGCACGTGGATGTGGATGTCCTTCTTCTCGAACACCTCGTCCTTGATGCCCAGGCCGCGGGCGCGGCTGCGCACCACGGTACGGGCTGCCTCGACCGACTCCTTCATCACGTCGCCCAGCGAACCGGTACGGGTGAAGATACCCTTGCCGGGGATCAGCGCCGCCTCGATGGTGAGCAGGTCGCCGCCGACTTCGGTCCACGCGAGGCCCACGACCTGGCCCACCTGGTTCTGCTGCTCGGCCCGGCCGTAGTTGAACTTGCGCACACCCAGGAAGTCGTTGAGGTTCTCGCCATTGACCACCACCTGCGGCGTCATCTTCTTGAGCTGCAGGCCCTTGACGACCTTGCGGCAAATCTTGGACAGCTCGCGTTCGAGCGAACGCACCCCAGCTTCACGGGTGTAGTAGCGAACGATGTCACGGATGGCGTCTTCGCGTACGTCCAACTCCTCGTCCTTCACGCCGTTGTTCTTCAGCTGCTTGGGCAGCAGGTACTTGATGGCGATGTTGGTCTTCTCGTCCTCGGTATAGCCCGACAGGCGGATGACTTCCATCCGGTCGAGCAGCGCCGGCGGGATGTTCATCGAGTTGGACGTGGCCACGAACATCACGTCGGACAGGTCGAAGTCGACCTCGACGTAGTGGTCGCTGAAGGTGTGGTTCTGCTCGGGGTCGAGCACCTCCAGCAGCGCGCTGGACGGGTCGCCCCGGAAGTCGGTGCCCAGCTTGTCGATCTCGTCGAGCAGGAACAGCGGATTGCGCGTGCCCACCTTGGACAGGCTCTGCAGCACCTTGCCAGGAAGGGCGCCGATGTAGGTGCGGCGGTGACCCCGGATCTCGGCCTCGTCGCGCATGCCGCCCAGGGCCATGCGTACGTACTTGCGGCCGGTGGCCTTGGCGATCGACTGGCCCAGCGAGGTCTTGCCCACACCGGGCGGTCCGACCAGGCACAGGATCGGCGCCTTGACCTTGTCCACGCGCTGCTGCACCGCGAGGTATTCGAGGATGCGGTCCTTGACCTTCTCCAGGCCGTAGTGGTCCTCGTTGAGCACGTCCTCGGCAAAGGGCAGGTCGTGCTTGATCTTGGTGCGCTTGCTCCAGGGCAGGCTGGTGAGGACCTCAATGTAGTTGCGCACCACCGAGGCCTCGGCCGACATCGGCGACATCAGCTTGAGCTTCTTGAGCTCGCCCTCGGCCTTCTTGCGCGCATCCTGCGGCATCTTGGCTGCCTTGATCTTTTTCTCGATCTCGTCGATGTCGGCACCCTCTTCGCCTTCGCCGAGCTCCTTCTGGATGGCCTTGACCTGCTCGTTGAGGTAGAAGTCGCGCTGGTTCTTCTCCATCTGGCGCTTGACGCGGCCGCGGATGCGCTTGTCGACATTGAGGATGTCGACCTCGCGCTCGATCTGCTCGAACAGGTTCTCCAGGCGCGCCTTCACCTCGGAGAGGTCGAGCACCACCTGTTTGCTCTCGAGCTTGAGCGGAAGATGCGCGGCGATGGTGTCGGCCAGGCGGCCCGGGTCGTCGATGCTGGAAATCGAGGTGAGGATCTCTGGCGGAATTTTCTTGTTCAGTTTGACGTACTGGTCAAACTGCTGCATGACCGCGCGCCGCAGGGCCTCGACCTCGCTGGAGAGGTCGGTCTGCCCGGGCTCGACCGGCGTGACGGTGGCTGTAAAGTGCTGCTCGCCGTCGGTGATGAGGTCCACCCGCGCGCGCTGCTGGCCTTCGACCAGCACCTTCACGGTGCCGTCGGGCAGCTTGAGCATCTGCAAGATGGTGGAGACGCAGCCGACCTCGAACATGTCGCTGGCCGAGGGCTCGTCCTTGGCGGCGGCCTTTTGTGCCACCAGCATGATGCGCCGCTCGGCGATCATGGCGGCCTCAAGGGCCTTGATGCTCTTGGGCCGTCCCACGAACAGCGGGATGACCATGTGCGGGAACACCACGACATCGCGCAGCGGCAACAGCGGCAGCTCGATCGGCGTGGCGGGAAGGGGAACGTGACCGGACATGAAAATCCTTTTTCTACCCCTCGCAGTTTGGAGGGGCTACAGCTAATTTCAAGCCCTTGGAAGCAGGGCCCTCACGCCTTTTTCGCGGCTTCGCGATAGACGAGCAAGGGCGGCTTGTTCTCTTCGATGGTGGATTCGTCGACCACCACCTTGTCCACGTTCGTTGCGTTGGGCAACTCGAACATGGTGTCGATCAGGGATTGCTCCAGGATGGAGCGCAAACCACGCGCGCCGGTCTTGCGGGCCAGCGCCTTTCTGGCGATGGCCTTCAAGGCATTGGGGCGGATCTCCAGATCAACGCCTTCCATCGACAGCAGCTTGCTGTATTGCTTGACCAGCGCGTTCTTGGGCTCGGTGAGGATCTGCACCAGCGCGTCCTCGGACAGCTCGGTCAGGGTGGCCACCACCGGCATGCGGCCGACCAGTTCGGGGATCAGGCCGAACTTGATCAGGTCTTCCGGCTCGACCTCACGGAACATGTCCGACAGGCTGCGCTGCTTCTTGCTCTTGACCGAGGCGCCAAAGCCGATGCCCGAGGCTTCGGTGCGCTGCTCGATCACTTTCTCAAGCCCGGAGAAAGCGCCGCCGCAGATAAACAGGATGTTGGTCGTGTCGATCTGCAGGAAATCCTGGTTGGGATGCTTGCGCCCGCCCTGCGGCGGCACGCTGGCCATGGTGCCTTCGATCAGCTTGAGCAGCGCCTGCTGAACGCCCTCGCCCGACACATCGCGGGTGATGGAGGGGTTGTCGGACTTGCGCGAGATCTTGTCGATCTCGTCGATGTAGACAATGCCGCGCTGGGCGCGTTCGACCTCGTAGTTGCAGCTTTGCAGCAGCTTCTGGATGATGTTCTCGACGTCTTCTCCCACGTAGCCGGCTTCGGTCAGCGTGGTCGCGTCGGCCATCACAAAGGGCACATCGAGCATGCGCGCCAGCGTCTGGGCCAAAAGGGTCTTGCCCGAGCCGGTGGGCCCGATCAGCAAAATGTTGCTCTTGGTGAGCTCAACATCCTCCTTTTTCGACTTTTCCTTGTGGCGCAGGCGCTTGTAGTGGTTGTAGACCGCCACCGCCAGCAAGCGCTTGGCCGGCTCCTGGCCGATCACGTAGTTGTCGAGGTTGCCCTTGATCTCGGCCGGGGTGGGCAGGTCGCCGCGCACCTCGCGCTGGCCGTCGGCCGCGGGAAGCTCGTCGCGGATGATCTCGTTGCACAGGTCGATGCACTCGTCGCAGATGAACACCGACGGGCCCGCAATCAGCTTTTTGACCTCGTGCTGGCTCTTCCCGCAAAACGAGCAGTAAAGCGTTTTCTCGCTGGATGAGCCTTTTTTCTCGGCCATGGGGGCTTGCCTCGTTAACGGAAGGTCAATGATAACCAATGGGCAACGGCGCTATCCGTTTGTGGGAAAAGCGCCGTTGGAGATTTGGCGGCGCCGGAACGCCGCGACACGGTATCGGGTCAGGCCCGCTTGGAGATGACCTGGTCGACCAGGCCGTAATCCTTGGACTCGTCGGCCGTCAGGAAGTAGTCGCGCTCGGTGTCGCGCTCGATCTTGTCGACCGGCTGGCCGGTGCGCTCGGCCAGAATCTTGTTGAGCAGGGCGCGTGTACGAAGGATGTCGCGGGCGTGGATCTCGATGTCGGTGGCCTGGCCCTGCATGCCGCCCAGGGGCTGGTGGATCATGACCTTGGAGTTGGGCAGCGCGAAGCGCTTGCCCTTGGCGCCCGCGGCCAGCAGGAACGCGCCCATGCTGGCGGCCATGCCGGTGCACAAGGTGGAGACGTCCGGCTTGATGAAATTCATCGTGTCGAAGATCGCCATGCCCGCCGAGACACTGCCGCCCGGGGAGTTGATGTAAAACGAGATGTCCTTGTCGGGGTTCTCGCTCTCCAGGAACAGCAGCTGCGCCACCACCAGGTTGGCGGTCTGATCATTGACCGGCCCCACCAGGAAGATCACTCGCTCGCGCAGCAGGCGCGAGTAGATGTCATAGGACCGCTCGCCGCGGCCGGACTGCTCGATGACGATCGGCACCATGCCGAGTGCCTGGGTGTCTAGGGAACTCATGGGTTGTTCGAACTCCGTTTGCGTGAACGTACTGTAGCCAAAAAAACTTGGGGGCCCGGCGCCGCTTTGCAAGAGCACCGGAACCCCTGCATCAATTGGCGTGGCCTTACTGCTGCTGCCCCATCAGTTCGTCGAAAGCCAGCTGCTTGTCGGTGATCTTGGCCTTGGCCAGCACGAATTCGGTGACGTTGTTCTCGATCACGATCGCCTCGACCTCGGCCAGGCGGCGGTTGTCGCCGTAATACCAGCGCACCACTTCGGCCGGCTTCTCGTAGCTGGCGGCCAACTCCTCGACGTGGGCCTTGATTTGCTCGGGCTTGGCCTGCAGCGCGTTGCCACGCACCAGCTCGGACACCACCAGGCCCAGGCGCACGCGGCGCTGCGCCTGCTCCTGGAACAGCTCGGCGGGGATCGGGGCCTTGTCGGCGTCCTTGATGCCGCGCTGCTTGAGGTCGGCGCGGGCGCTCTCGATCATGCGATCGACTTCAGCGGCCACACTGGACTTGGGCAGGTCGAGTTCGGCCTTGGCGACCAGGGCGTCCATCACGGCTTGCTTGTTGCGCGCGAGCAGGCGGAACTTGACTTCGCGCTCAAGGTTCTTCTTGATGTCGGCGCGCAGGGCCTCCACGGTGCCGTCGGCGATGCCGAGGGACTTGACCAGCTGCTCGTTGACTTCGGGCAGGTGGGCCGCTTCGATCTTCTTGATGGTGACCAGGAAGTCGGCCTGCTTGCCGGCCACGTCTTTGCCGTGATAGTCGGCCGGGAAGGCCAGCGGGAAGGTCTTGCTCTCACCGGACTTCATGCCGCGCACGGCGTCCTCGAACTCCTTGAGCATCTGGCCGTCACCTACCAGGAACTGGAAGTCTTCGGCCTTGCCGCCCTGGAAGGGCTCGCCGTCGACCTTGCCTTCGAAGTCCACGGTGACGCGGTCGCCGTCTTGCGCGGCGTCTACCTGCGCACGCTGGGCGAAGCTGCGGCGTTGCTTGCGCAGGATCTCGACGGTGCGGTCGATGGCGGCGGCGTCGACCTCGGAGGCCACACGCTCGACCTCAGCGGTGTTGAGGTCGCCGATCTTGACCTCGGGGAACACTTCGAAGACGGCGTCGAAGGTGAGCTCGCCCTCGGGCGCGCCGTCTTTTTCGGTGATGCGGGGCTGGCCGGCCACGCGCAGCTTGGCTTCGTTGGCGGCCTGGGCGAACGCCTCACCGACCTTGTCGTTCATGACCTCGTAGTGCACCGAGTAGCCGTAGCGCTGGGCCACGACCGACATCGGCACCTTGCCGGGGCGAAAGCCGTCCATCTTGACGGTGCGCGCCAGGCGCTTGAGGCGGGTGTCAACTTCGCTCTTGATGGTGTCGACCGGCAGGGTCAGCGTCATCTTGCGTTCGAGCTTTTCGAGGGTTTCAATGGTCACGGCCATGGGGGTCTCTCTTGAGGGTCGGTATTGGGCGCTGCGCCCAGGGCAAACGCCGGTGCAGCAAACCCTCCATTCTATCTGCCCGTCCAGCACCTTCCTTGCCCCGCCAGCTCGGCGGCACAATGCAAGGGTGAACCCTTTTGATCCAAACCTCGGGCGCGACGTCATGGCGCTTGGCAGCGCCCTGTTGGCGGGCCTGCTGGTGGGGGTCGAGCGCGGCTGGCAAGACCGCGACATTCCCGACGGCGGCCGCGTGGCCGGGCTGCGCACCTTCGCCCTGATCGGCCTGCTGGGCGGCGTCCTGGGCCTGGTCGGCGGCGCATCGGTGCTGCCATTGGCCGTGGGGCTGCTGGCGATCGCCCTGTTCTTCGCGGTGTCCTACCGCCACGTGGTCGCCACCGCCGGCACCTTCAGCATCACCACGGCCGTGGCGGCCCTGGCCACCTATGCCCTCGGGGCGCTCGCCGCCAGCGGGCATACGGCCCTGGCCATCAGCGCCGCCGTGATCGTGGCCATGCTGCTGAACCTCAAGCCAGTGCTGCACCGGTGGCTGCGTGCGATCCGCCCGGCCGAGGTCAACGCGGCGCTGCAGTTGGGCGTGCTGTCGGCCGTGATCCTGCCGCTGCTGCCAGACCAGGGGTTTGGCCCCTATGACGCCATCAATCCCCACCAGCTGTGGCTAGCGGTCATCGCGGTTGCCGCGCTGTCGCTGGCCGGCCATGCCGCGATGCGCCTTCGTGGCGATCAACAGGGCCTGATGTGGATGGGCCTGCTCGGCGGGTTGGCCTCGTCCACCGCCGCGACGCTGGCGCTGTCGCGGCTGGCGGCCGCGGCGCCGCAGCGGTCGCAGGCCGCGTCGGCGGCCATCGTGGCCGCGTCCGGCGTGATGTTTCTGCGGATGGCGGCGCTGGTGGGCCTGCTGCAGGCCACGCCATCGCTGCGCCTGGTCCTGTTGCTGGTGCTGCTGGCTGTGGCGGCCTTCGCGCTGGCGGCCTGGCAGTGGCCGAGCGGCTCCGGCGCCGCGCCGGCCGATAGCGGCGCGCCCTCACCGGAACAACAGGCGCACGCCTATGACCTGTTCACCGCACTGGGTTTCGGTGTGGTGCTCGGTGTGGTCACACTGGCCACCCGCGCCGCCCACGAGGGCCTCGGGCTGGCGGGCACCTACGCGGTCGCCTTCGTGTCGGGCCTGGCCGACGTGGACGCCATCGTGATCGCCAGCGTGCAGATGGATGCGCCGCCCGGTGCGGTCATGACGGCCGTGGCGATCCTGCTGGCGGCCTTCTCCAGCTCTCTGATGAAAGCCGGCATGTGCTGGGCCGTCGCCGGCCGCGCGGTGGGCTCACGGGTGGCCTTTGCGTACCTGGCGCTGTTCGCGGTGGGGGCCGTGACGATCGCCATTCAGGGGGTCTAGGGCCGGTTCACTTGCGGGTGTAGATCTCGTCGAACAGGCCGCCGTCGGCGAAGTGGACCTTGGCCGCCTGCGTCCAGCCGCCAAAGGCCTGGTCGACGGTGAACAGGTTCAGCTTGGGAAACTGCTTGGCGTACTTGGCCTGCGCCTTGGGCGAGGTGGGCCGCAAGAAGTGCTTGCCGGCGATGTCCTGGCCCTGGTCGCTGTAGAGGTATTCCAGATAGGCCTGGGCAACCGCGCGGGTTCCCTTCTTGTCGACGTTCTTGTCGACCAGCGTCACCGCCGGCTCGGCCAGGATGCTGATCGACGGGTAGACCACGTCCACCTTGCCGCCGAATTCCTTTTCCAGCAGGTAGGCCTCGTTCTCCCACGAGATGAACACGTCGCCCTGGTTGCGCTGAGCGAAGCTGATCGACGAGCCACGGGCGCCGGTGTCGAGCACGGGCACGTTCTCGTAGAGCTGCCTGACAAAGTCCCTGGCCTTGGCATCGCCGCCGTACTTGCGCTTGGCGAACTCCCAGGCAGCCAGGTAGTTCCAGCGGGCGCCGCCCGAGGTCTTGGGGTTGGGGGTGATCACCTTGATGCCGGGCTTGACGAGGTCGTCCCAGTCCCTGATGCCTTTTGGGTTGCCGCGCCGCACCACCAGGACGATGGTCGAGGTGTAGGGCGAAGCATTGTGCGGCAAGCGCTTTTGCCAGTCTTTGGGGATCAGGTTGGCCTGTGACTGCAGCGCGTCGGTGTCCCAGGCCAGCGCCAGGGTGGCGACGTCGGCGTCGATGCCGTCAATGATGGAGCGGGCCTGCTTGCCCGAGCCGCCATGCGACTGCTTGACGCTCACCTCCTGGCCGGTCTTGCCCTTCCAGTACTGGGCGAAGGCTTGGTTGAAGTCAACGTAGAACTCGCGCGTAGGGTCGTAGGAGACGTTCAGCAGCGTGACCGCTCGGGGCGCGGCAGTGGGCTGGCCCAGAGCGGGTGTGGCGGCCGCGAAAGCCGTGGCTGAGAGCGCGGCGGCCAGCACCTGGGCGGCGAGACGGCGGGTCGGGTTCATGGATTTTTCTCCGGGTTCGAAAGCGATGACCGCCATCATCGAACCCGGTCGTTAAATCCAGAACGACTTAGCTCTTGTTTCTAAATTACAAAACCAACTAACGAGGCCCAGAATATGCACGAGGCCGGCCACCTTGCGGCTGGCTCGGCAGTCCGCTGGCGTCAAACAGTCCCTCGAACAGCGCCGAGCTGAGGTAGCACTCTCCCGAGTCGGGCAGCACCACCACGATAGTCTTGCCCGCGTGCTGGGGCATGCGCGCCCAGCGCACCGCCACCACGGTGAGCTTGCGTCCCTGCTGGCGCTTGAGGTAGCGCGCCACGCCGGTGATCGTGCCGCCCGTGCCCACGCCGCTGACGAAGACATCGACCTTGCCCTGCGTGTCTTCCCAGATCTCGGGGCCGGTGGTGGCCTCGTGGATGGCTGGGTTGGCCGGGTTCTTGAACTGGTGCAGCAGCACGTATTTGGGATCGCTGGCGGCGATCTCCTCGGCCTTGGCGATGGCCGTAACGGGCCACAACATGCGGCTTGTCTTGCGGCGCGGACCCACGCCCTAGCGGCGCACCCACCAGCGCCTGCGGCACATGCGGCGCCGTGTTGAACAGCAGCTCCAGGCCCTTGTCGTCGGCCTTGAGCCCGACCAGATGGGCCAGGTTGTCCATCACGTCTTCCAGCCAGAAGTCGGCCGACTCCATCGACAGCTTGCCAGCCTCGATCTTGGAGAAGTCGAGGATGTCGTTGATGATGCCCAGCAGGTTTTAGCCGGCACGGTTGACGTTCTCGATGTAGCCGCGCTGCTTCTTGTCCAGGGGCGTCTGCAAGGCCAGGTGCGACATGCCGATGATGGCGTTCATGGGTGTGCGGATTTCGTGGCTCATGTTGGCCAGGAACTCGCTCTTGGCTCTAGCCGAACTCCAATGCGGCGAGTACGCCTTCGCTTCCGATCACCGGAACGCTCGCCGTGGCCCGGGGCACCATCGACAGCAGGCCCGACTCGATGCGAAGCAGGTCGACCGGAACATTGCGGCACATCACGGTGCGCCCGGTCAGCACGGCCTCGCCGGTCAGGCCTTCACCCGCGCGCCCAGTTTGGGCGCGAGGTATTCCAGCAGTTCCCGCCCGAACTCGGGGTAGCCGGACGCTTGCTGCAACAGCTGCTTGAACTCGCCGGCGCGCGCCTTGCCCTCGAGCATTGACTCCTGTCGCTTGGCCTCCTGACGGATGCGCCGAAGCGCCTGAATGAAGGCCTGATCCACCTCGCCCAGCTCGCGGTCCGTCCGCTCGGGAAGGTCGCGCATTTCGGCCAGCACGCCGAGTTCGATCCTCAGCATGCCGCCAAGCCCGGTGGAGTCGAGCCGCAACAAGGGGCCGGCGGCATTCTGGGCCACGCGGGTGAGCATGACGCTCTGCTGGGTGGCAAAGGCCGACTCGAGCTCGTCGACCAGCAGCTCGTGTCCGTAGATGCCGAACACGGCCAGCGCAAGAGCCATCGCACCGATCAGCGACAGCATGATGCGCAAGCGAAGCGAGCGAAACATCAGGACAAGCTGGCGAAACATGGCGGCGACCGGTTGGGAGAGATCGGCGCGTCAGGCGCGCAGCAGCGGCGGCCCGAAGGCCCCCGCTGACGCAGGGCGAGGAGATGCCTGGATGTCACCTTCGGCTAAGCTACTGCCAACGTAATCAGTTCCCATTTGGCCGACCTGTGGGAATCTTGCCAGTCCCAAAGCATTCATTGCCTGCCTTGGCGGGCATCGCCAGCCCGGCCCGGTGGCCTAAACCTTGGCCTTCGTATGCTTTTCCCGCTGCTCGCGGTGCCCCTGCCGGAACAGGCCGTCCGCCATCTGGTGCATGGTGCGTTCGGCTTCACCGGCTTCCACCGTCGGGCGGCGTTCGGGAACGAAATGGTGGTACTCGTCGACACCCCTCATGAGCATGGCGGTTGGCCGTGTCGCCATGACCGGCTTGACGTGCGTGGGGATGAAATTCATCGAGATGCCCAGGCGCCGGTAGGGCACCCGGTTCGGGCCTGACCGATGCACGGCGTTGGTATCGTGAAAAGAAATCTGGCCGGCGCGCAGCGCCATGAACTCGGTGGCCGCATCAGGCTGGCGGTACCGGTCTTCGATCGTCTGGCCCAAGGACAGCATGTTGGTTTCGGCCGGCGACTCGATGTGTGGCAGCTGCCCGCGCTTGTGCGAGCCGATCACCACCTCCATGCACCCAGCTTCCACCGGCGCGTCCGAGATGGCGGCCCATGCCGTCACTTGAACCGGCGGCTCCAGCCCGAAATAGGTGCCGTCCTGGTGCCAGGCGACAAATGAGCCCTCACCCGGATTCTTCGGAAAGCACGCCGTGGACAGCAGCAGGACGTTGGGCCCGATCAGATCTTCCACAGCGTCGAGCAGCCGCTCGTTGTGACTGAGATCGTCAGCCCACTTGTACAGCAAGTGCGGCTTGAAGTTGCGGCCCTTGGTGAACCCGAAGCCCTGCATCCGCTCCGAGGCCTCGTAGCCGCGCCGGATCTCGGCCATCTCCTCGGGGGTCATCGCATCGACGGGATAGACGAAGCCTTCGTCCTGGTATTTGCGAACTTGAGCATCGGTCAGGATCTTCATGATGAGCCCTTCTTGAAATTGCAGCCGCCGCCTGGTGCGCGGGGGGGGACTCGAACCCCCACACCATTGCTGGCGTCAGGACCTAAACCTGGTGCGTCTACCAATTTCGCCACCCGCGCAGAGCCGGCCATTCTATGCCGGCCGGCCGACCCTTCCCGCCCAGCTCGGCGTCTCAGCGCCGCACGCGGAACCACGCCGCATACATCGCCGGCAGGGCCAGCAATGTCAGCACGGTGGCCACAATCAGACCGCCCATGATGGCCACCGCCATCGGCCCCCAGAACACCGACCGCGACAGCGGAATCATCGCCAGCACGGCCGCCGCCGCCGTGAGCACGATCGGCCGCAGCCTTCGCACCGCTGATTCGACAATGGCGTCCCACGCAGGAACGCCACGGGCCCGGTCCTTTTCGATCTGATCGATCAGGATCACCGAGTTGCGCTGGATCATGCCCATAAGGGCGATCACGCCCAGCAAGGCCACGAAACCAAAGGGCCGGTTCAGCGCCAGCAGCGCGCCGGCGACACCGGCGATGCCCAGGAAGCCGGTGATGAACACCAGCACCGAGCGGCTGAAACTGTGCAGCTGCAGCATCAGCAGCGTGAAGGTGATGAACAGCATCACCGGCACGCCGACCACGATGGAGGACGAGCCCTTGGCGCTTTCCTCCACCGCGCCGGCCACGTGGATGCGAAAGCCGTTGGGCCATTTGGCTTCCAGCGCGCGCAGCGCGGGCAGCAGTTCCTCGGTGACGGTGGCGCCCTGCAGCCCCTCGACCACATCGCCCTGCACGGTGATGGCGTACTCGCGGTTCTCGCGCCACATCACGCCCGGCTCCCAGCCGAACACGGGCCGAGCGATCTGCGTCAGCGGAATGGCGCGGCCCGAGGCCGTGGGCAGGTAGGCGTTGGCCATGTCGGTGATGGCATTGCGCTCGTCGGCCGGCTGGCGGAACACGATGTCGATGAGCTTGTCCCCCTCACGGTACTGGCCCACCGGCACGCCACTAAGGATGGTGCGCGCGGCCTGCGCGATGGCCTGGCTGGACACGCCCAGCGCACGCGCCTTGTCCTGGTCGACCTCGAGCCGAAGCACCTTGACCGACTCGTTCCAGTTGTCGTTGACCCCGCGCGTGTTCGCGCTCTTGCGCATCACGGCCTTGACCTCGTCGGCGCGCGCGCGCAGCACCACCGGGTCGGACCCGACCACGCGGAACATCACCGGGTAGGGCACCGGCGGACCGTTGGGCAGCAGCTTCACGCGGGCGCGCACTTCGGGAAACTCGGCCGCCAGCATGGCGGGCAGCTTCACCCGCAGCGTCTCGCGCGTGGCCAGATCCTTGGGCACAACGATCAGCTGCGACAGGTTGGTCTGCGGAAAATACTGGTCCAGCGGCAGGTAAAAGCGCGGTACGCCCGAACCCACCCAGGTGCTGACCGTGGTCACCCCCGGCTCCTTGATCAGCCGCGCTTCAAGTCTGCGCGCGGCGGCTTCGTTGGCCGTGAACGAGGTGCCCTCGGGCGACCAGATGTCCACCAGAATCTCGGGGCGGCTGGAATCCGGAAAGAACTGCTGCTGCACCGTGCCCATGCCGACCATGCCGAGCGCGAAGGTCAGCAGCGTCGCGCCGATGGTGGTCCAGCGGTGCCGTACGCACCAGTCGACCGTGCGGCGAAAGCGCCGGTAGAACGGCGTGTCGAAATGCTCATGCGGCTGGCCGTCGGCCGCGACGGGCACCGGCTTGGCCTTGAGCAGCAGTGTGCCCAGGTAAGGCACAAAGTACACCGACACCAGCCAGCTCAGCACCAGGGCCGCCACCGTCACCGCGAAGATGGCGAAGGTGTATTCGCCCACCGTGGAGCGGGCCATGCCGATCGGCAGGAAGCCGGTGGCCGTGATCAGTGTGCCGGTGAGCATGGGCATGGCCGTGATCTCGTAGGCGAAGGTGGCGGCGCGGACCTTGTCGTAGCCCTCCTCCATCTTGCGCACCATCATCTCCACGGCAATGATGGCATCGTCCACCAGCAGGCCCAGCGCGATGATCAGCGAACCCAGCGAGATCTTGTGCAGGCCAATACCCCAGTAGTACATCACCAGGAAAGTGACGGCCAGCACCAGCGGAATGGTGATGCCCACCACCAGGCCGGGGCGCATGTCGATGGTCCAGCGCCGCCACAGTGGCAGCTGCGCGGCGTCAGGGCGCTTGTGCAGGCCCAGCGCGATGAAGCTCACGGCCAGCACGATCACGATGGCCTCGACCAGCACGCTCACGAATTCGGTGACCGAGCTGGCCACCGAGCGCGGCTGGTCTTGCAGCTGCTCCAGCCGCACGCCCGCCGGCAACGCGGCCTCGATGCGGTCGGTGCTGAGCTTGAGCTCTTTGCCCAGGCGGATGATGTCGCCGCCCTTGGCCATGGACACGCCCAGCGCGATCGCCCGTTCGCCCTGGTGGCGCACCTTCACCTGCGGCGGATCCACATAGCCACGGCGGATCTCGGCGATATCCCCCAGCCGCAGCTGGTTGCCGGAGGCGCCGCGGATCGGCATGGCCGCCAGCTGCTCGACGGCCTGGAACTGGCCGGCCACCCTCACCTGGACCACATCGAGCGGCGTCTGCACGGCGCCGGCCGACTCCACCGCGTTTTGCTGGCCCATCTGCGCCAGCACCTGGTTCATGTCCAGCCCGAGCTGCGCCAGGCGCTTTTGCGAGATCTCGATGAACAGCTTTTCGTCTTGCACGCCGAACAGCTCGACCTTGGCCACATCGGGCACGCGCAGCAACTGCTGGCGCACGTCGTCGGCGAAGGTCTTGAGCTCGGCATCGTCAAAGCCCGGGTCGGCCTGCAGGGCGTAAATAACGCCGAAGACGTCGCCGAACTCGTCGTTGAAGAAGGGCCCTTGCACGCCCTGCGGCAACGAGCCGCGCATATCGCCCACCTTCTTGCGCACCGTGTACCAGACGTTGGCCACCTCCGCCGGGCGCGACGAATCCTTGATCTGGAAGATGACCTGCGACTCGCCCGGCTTCGAATAGCTGCGGATGATGTCGGCGTAGGGCACCTCCTGCAGCGTGCGCTCGATGCGGTCGGTGACCTGCTCGGCCACCTGCTGCGCGGTCGCGCCCGGCCAGTAGGCGCGCACCACCATCGCGCGGAAGGTGAAGGGCGGGTCCTCGTCCTGTCCGAGCTGGAAGTACGAGACAAAGCCCAGCACCATCAGCACCACCATCAGGTAGCGCGTGAGCGCCGGGTGCTCCAGCGCCCAGCGAGAGAGGTTAAACCCGCTCGACGGCTGCTCTGACGGGCCGCTCATTTAACGGCCCCATCCGCGCCCGTGCGGCGCTCCTGGTAGACCGTCACCTTCTGGCCCGGCGACAGCACGTGCACACCGGCGGTCACCACCTGCATGCCCGGCTGCAGCCCCTGCGACACCACCACCTCGTTGCCGTCGGTGGTGGCGATTCGCACCGGCTGCGACTTCACCGTCATGGTGGCCGGATCGAGCACCCAAACCGCGCTGCCCGCGCCTTCCTGGCGCAGCGCGCTGGTGGGTAGCTTGAGCACCGGCATGCCGGCGATGCCCATGCCCTTGGGCGTCACGTAGACGGTGGAACCCAACGCGGGCGGGCGCTCGGCGGGCAAGGCCACCTTCACCTGGAAGGTGCGCGTGACCGGGTCGGCGCTGGCCGACACCTCGCGCACACGGCCGGCCAGCATGCGGTTGTCGGACCACAGGCGCACCGAGACCTCGGCGCCCGCACGGATGGCGGCGACCTTGTCCTCCGGCACCGAAAAGACCGCGTCGCGCGGGCCGTCCTGGGCAATCCGCACCACCGGCGTGCCGGCGGCCACCACCTGCCCCACTTCGGCCTCGACCGCCGTCACCACGCCCGACACCGGCGCCACCAAACGGGCGTAGCCGGCCTGGTTGCCCTGCGCCGACAGCTGCGCCTTGGCTTGTTCGAGCTGGGCCTCGGCCGCCTTGAGGGTGGTTTCGCGGCGCTCGATCTCGGCACCGCTGATGAAGTTCTGCTCACGCAGTTGCACATACCGGCGCAGGTCGGCGGCGGCCAGGTCACGCTGGGTGGTCGCGGCGGACACCTGGGCCCGGGCCGCGTCGGCGGCCAGTTGAAAATCTTGCGGGTCGATCTGCGCCAGCAACTCGCCGGCCTTGACGCGCCGCCCGGCTTCGGCCCGGCGCTCGATGATCTTGCCGCCCACCTGAAAGCCCACCCGGCTTTCCACCCGAGGCCGCACCTCGGCGGCATATTCGAGCGTGGTGCCGTAGCCACTGGGCGCCACGGTCATCAGCTTGACCGCCCGCACCGGCTCGGGCGTCGGCGCGGGCTTGCCGCAGGCGGCCAAGGCCAGCAGGCTGGCGAGCATCAGGGGCCACATCGGGTGGCGCTTCAATGGTTGATCGGACATGGAAGGCTCAGGGAAGAAAACCGCCGGGGCGGAACGCACGCGGGCAATGCCCGACGCACTAATGACTGACCGGTTAGTAATCTAGAGGTTGAGTCGAGGTGCTGTCAAGCGACAATCGTGGCGTGACTGTGCCTTCTGCCGTCGGCCCGCAAGGGGTCGACCACTACGAAAACTTTCCCGTCGCCTCCTGGTTGTGCCCGCCCGCGCTGCGGCCAGCGGTCGTGGCCATCTACGGCTTTGCCCGCACCGCCGACGATATTGCGGACGAGGGTGACGCCGATGCGGCCACGCGGCTGGCGCTGCTGGCGGAATATGGGTTGCGCTTGCGCGCCTGCGCCACTGGCCAGGTCGACGCCAGCGATGACCGCTGGCCGGGCGTGTTCCAGCCGCTGGCCGCGGCCATCGAGCGCCACGCATTGCCGGTTTCGCTGCTGACCGACTTGCTCAGCGCCTTCACCCAGGACGTCGAGCGCACCCGCGACGCTCGCGGCTATGCCGACCGGGCTGACCTGCTCGACTACTGCCGCCGCTCCGCCAACCCCGTCGGCCGCCTGCTGCTGCACCTGTACGGCCGCACCAGCGCACGGGCCCTGGCCGAGAGCGACCATGTCTGCACCGCCTTGCAATTGATCAACTTCTGGCAGGACATCAGCATCGACCTGCCGCGCGGCCGCCGCTACCTGCCCGACGCCGACCTGATCGCCCATGGCATCGACCCGGCCACCCCCGCCCAGTGGCCAACGCACCCGCGCGCGCCCGCGCTGGTGCGCTCGCTGGCCGAGTGGGCGCGCGAGCTGATGCTGGCCGGCAGCCCCATCGTCCACCGCGTGCCCGGGCGCGCCGGCTGGGAACTGCGCGCCGTGGTGCAAGGGGGACTGCGCATTCTCGACAAGATCGAGCACCAGGGTTTCGACACCTTCACCCGGCGCCCGCGCATCGGCGCCGCCGACACGCCCCTGATGCTGTGGCGCTGCCTGCGCATGAAACAATCGCGGTCATGACGCCCGAGCAATACGTGCAGGACAAGGCCGCCGCCTCCGGCAGCAGCTTCTATTACGCCTTCCTGTTCCTGCCCCAGCGGCGGCGTCAGGCCATCACCGCCTTCTATGCCTTCTGCCGCGAGGTCGACGACGTGGTCGACGAAGTGACCGACCCCACCGTAGCCGCCAACAAGCTGGCCTGGTGGCGCCGCGAGGTGGCCCAGGCCTTCGCCGCACAGCCCACCCATCCGGTGATGAAGGCCCTGATGCCCTGCGCGGCGGAATTCGCCATCACGCCCGCCCACCTGCTGGCCGTGATCGAGGGCTGCGAGATGGACCTGTCGCAGAACCGCTACCTCGACTTCCCCGCACTTGAGCGCTACTGCCACCTGGTGGCCGGCGTCGTGGGCGAGGTGGCCGCGCGCATCTTCGGGCAGACGCAGCCGCAGACCACCGCCTTCGCGCACCGCCTGGGCCTGGCCTTCCAGCTCACGAACATCATCCGCGACGTGGGCGAGGACGCGATGCGCGGGCGCATCTACCTGCCCATCGACGAGCTGCAGCGTTTTGAAGTCAAGGCCCACGAGATCACCCAGCGTGATTATTCCGAGCGCTTCGCAGCCCTCATGAAGTTCCAGGCCGAGCGCGCGCACCGCGTGTACGACGAAGCCATGGCCCTGCTGCCGGCGGCCGACCGCCGCAGCCAGAAGCCCGGACTGATGATGGCCAGCATCTACCGCACCCTGTTGCGCGAGATCGAGGCCGACAACTTCCGGGTGCTGCACCAGCGCACCAGCCTCACGCCCCTGCGCAAGTTCTGGCTGGCCTGGAAGGTGCAGGCCCTCGGCCGCCTCTGATGGCGCGCCTGGCCGTCATCGGCGCTGGCTGGGCCGGCCTGGCGGCGGCCGTGCAAGCGGTGCAGGCCGGTCATGCGGTGACCTTGTACGAGGCGGCGCGCACAGCAGGCGGGCGCGCCCGCACCGTCCAGGCGCAGCTGCCTTCGGGCGAGGCCATCGCGCTGGACAACGGCCAGCACATTCTGATCGGCGCCTACCGCCAGACCTTGTCGCTGATGCAAACGGTGGGTGTGCAGCCGGCGCAGGTGCTGCACGCCATGCCCCTGGCCTTGCGCGACACGCAGGGGCGCGGGCTGGCCCTGCCAGCCTGGCCGCCGCCCTTCGATGCCGCCTGGGGCATCGCCACGGCGCGGGGGTGGCACGCCAGCGACAAGCTGTCCCTGCTGGGGGCCTCGCTGCGCTGGCGCGCCACCGGGTTTCGCACGCCGCCGGGTCAGACCGTCGCGCAGCTGTGCGCCGGCCTGTCCGCGCGCGTGCGGCGCGAACTGATCGAGCCGTTGTGCGTGTCGGCCCTGAACACGCCCGCCGAGCGTGCCTGCGGCCAGGTGTTTCTGCGGGTGCTGCGCGATTCGCTGTTTGGCCAGGGTTGGGGCGGCTGGGGCGCGTCATGGCTGCTGCTGCCGCGCGCGCCGCTGGGCGCCTTGTTTCCCGAGGCCGCGCTCGCCTGGTTGGCCGACCGCGGGGCCGCGCTGCGCACCGGCGTGCGGGTGCGCCAGCTCACCTTCGAGCGCGACGCCTGGTCGGTCGATAGCGAGTCATTCGGTGAGTCGTTCAGCGAATCCTTCGACCAGGTGCTGCTGGCCCTGCCCGTAGCCGAGACCGCCCGCCTGGTGCCAGCGGACGGAACCGGCGCAGCCTGGGTGCATGACGCGCAGGCCCTGCGGCACGAGGCCATCACCACCGTCTACGCAACGGGCGGGCCGCGCCTGTCGCACCCGCTGCTGACCCTGGCCAACGGCCCCGGCGCGCCCGCGCAGTTCGTGTTCGACCGCAGCCAGCTGGGCGGCCCGCCCGGCCTGCTGGCCTTCGTGATCAGCGCCAGCCAGGGGGACCGTGCGACGCTCGAAAGCGCCGTGCTGGCACAGGCCAGTGCGCTGGGCTGGAACGGCCTGCAACCGCTGCTGACCGTCGTCGAAAAACGCGCCACTTTCGCCTGCACGCCCGGCCTGCGCCGGCCGGGCATCGCGATTGCGCCCGGCTTGTGGGCCTGCGGCGATTATGTCGAAGGCCCCTACCCCGCCACGCTGGAAGGCGCGGTGATGTCGGCCCAGCAGGCAGTGGCCGCGATCAGGTCAGAAGATCACATAGCTCGGTGAGGCTGTAGCACTCGAAGTCGGGCTGCACGTCGTCGCGCGGCCAGAGCGCCTCGTTGCGGTTGACCCAGACGGTCTGCATGCCGGCATTGCGCGCGCCCAGCACGTCCAGCAGCACGTCGTCGCCGATGTGCAGCACTTCGTCGGGCCGCACGTCGGCGGCGCCAGCGGCCGCATGGAAGATGCGTGCATCGGGCTTGCCCACGCCGAAATCGAACGCGTTGATCGACGCGCGGAAAAACCGTGCCAGGCCGATGCGCCCCACATCAGCATTGCCGTTGGACAGGCTCACCATGGGAAAGCGCCCGGCCAGGAACTCCAGCGCCGGCAAGGCGTCGTCGAACAGGGTCACGCGCTGGCGTTCGGCGAAGAACAGCTCGAACGCGGGCTCGGCCAGCAGCGGGTTCTCGCCAGCGCGCTGCAAGGCCAGGCGAATCGACTCGCGGCGCAGCGCCGACATGTCGTGCTTGAGGTCGGGGCGGCGCTGCGCCATGTGCTCGCGGATCTCGCGCAGCGAATGCGGCGACGACCACATGGCAGCGGCCAGGGGCGCATGGTGCACCAGCCACTCGTGCAGCACCTTTTCGGCGCGCTCGATGGTCGGCCAGATCGGCCAGAGGGTGTCGTCCAGGTCGATGGAAATCGCCTGGATACGTTGCAGGTCAAGCATGCAGGCGAGAATACCTGATGCCTTCCGTTCTCCCCTTTCGCCAAGAGCCCGCGCACGCCCATGGCCAGGCCGTCGTCACCGGCATCCTGCTGTGCAACCTCGGCACCCCCGACGCCCCCACCGCGGCGGCCGTACGCCGTTACCTGCGCGAGTTTCTGAGTGATCCGCGCGTGGTCGAGATCCCGCGCGCGGTTTGGCTGCCCCTGCTGTACGGTGTCATCCTGCCGCTGCGTTCGGGCAAGTCAGCCGCCAAGTACGCCAGCGTCTGGAGCGCCGAGGGCTCACCACTGGCCGTGCATACCGCTCGCCAGGCCACCCGGCTGCAAGAGGCGCTCATCCTGCAGGGCCACGACGTGCGCGTGCGCCATGCCATGCGCTATGGCAACCCGTCCATGGCATCGCAGCTCGACGCGCTCAAAGCCGACGGCTGCGACCGCATCCTGGTGCTGCCGGCCTACCCGCAGTATTCGGGCACCACCACCGCCAGCATCTTTGACGCCGTGGGCGCCTGGGGCGAGCGCACCCGCAGCCTGCCCGAGCTGCGCTTCGTCAACCGCTACCACGACGACCCCGGCTACATCGACGCCCTGGCCGCCCGCATCGAGGCGCACTGGCAGGCGAACGGCTCGCCCGATCACCTGGTGCTGAGCTTTCACGGCGTGCCAGAGCGCACGCTGCACCTGGGTGACCCGTATCACTGCGAATGCCACAAGACCGCGCGCCTGCTGGCCACAAGGCTGGGCCTGTCCAAGGGCCAGTGGACGTTGACCTTTCAATCGCGCTTTGGCAAGGCCAAGTGGCTTGAGCCTTACACCGAACCCACCCTCGTCGCCCTGGCCCAGCGCGGCCTGGCGCGGGTGGACGTGGCCTGTCCGGGCTTTACCAGTGATTGCCTGGAGACGCTGGAGGAGATCGGCATGGAGGCGCGCACCGCCTTCCTGACCGCTGGCGGCAAGGCGTTCCACGCCATCGAATGCCTCAACGCCGATCCGGCCTGGATCGACGCCCTGGCGGCAATCGCGGTGCGGCATCTGGCGGGCTGGCCGACCCGGGTGCACGAGTACCCGGATGAGGGGCAGCGGGCAGCGTCGCGAGAGGCGGCGTTGGCGCTGGGGGCGAAGGACTGATGGGGCCGTGACGCGGCGGGCATGCGAGCGACTCGTTTGGTTTGGCTCACGGTCGGCTCGGTTTGTTGAAGTTGCTGCGTTGGGTAGGCGGTTGGCTCGTTTCGTTGAAGTGACAGCGCGCCGGGCATGCGGCACGGGCCCGTCGGCTTCACTGCGGGGGCCCTTCGGGCTTCCCGACGTGCTCGGTCGCTGCGGGCCCGCTCGGCAACTCGGCCCTGTGGGCCTCAAACACGCCTCGCTTTTCGCCCGCATCGCCCTGCGCGCGTCGGCCCCGCAGAGGCGCCGCCGTACCCGTGCCGCACGCCCAACGCTTCTTCGCGCGAGTCGTTTCACGTCTGGCTTTGTGCAAGAGCGCGATGGTGAAAGGCCCGCACACGGTTTGCCCTTTCGCTTTCGCGGCCTCGTCATTCCCGCGAAGGCGCACTGGTGTCCGGAATAAATTGATCGGGTGATACAAAGACAAAGGGGCGGCCTCGGTGGAATTTCCGTTCACCCTGAGCCTGTCGAAGGGCATGCGAGTGCAAGTGCGAGGCTTCGACAGGCTCAGCCCGAACGGTGAGTGAGCTCAGCCCCAACGGTTGGTAGACGCTGTGGCAATGGCACGCGGCGTGGCTCATGCAAACAGCCCCCGTTGACGGGC
>CANJQN010000052.1 GCA_947476465.1 Comamonadaceae bacterium
CGGGGCTGTCGTCCGGACACTGAAAAGGCTCTGGCAAAGATCGCCGTGAAGTCTTAATCCCCTCAATTTCGGGGCTGTCGTCCGGACGCTGCCCCCGTGGTCAGCTCCGACCTGGTTAAACCGTCTTAATCCCCTCAATTTCGGGGCTGTCGTCCGGACAACACCGAAGGAAAGAGAAATGAACATCGGGTCTTAATCCCCTCAATTTCGGGGCTGTCGTCCGGACGTAAACACTATCCCTACGGACAATGCGACGTCTTAATCCCCTCAATTTCGGGGCTGTCGTCCGGACGTTCGTAAGGCTGAACAAGATGAGTTAATGTCTTAATCCCCTCAATTTCGGGGCTGTCGTCCGGACGCAGAGCATGAACCTGCGCAATAAGCTCCGGTCTTAATCCCCTCAATTTCGGGGCTGTCGTCCGGACCTCAAGGTTGGCATGAAGATCATCGACGACGGTCTTAATCCCCTCAATTTCGGGGCTGTCGTCCGGACGTAGAACTGACCCTGTTGGGTTCACCGGCTAGGTCTTAATCCCCTCAATTTCGGGGCTGTCGTCCGGACTGTTCTCTGTCAAGGTCACCAGCAAGTAAACGTCTTAATCCCCTCAATTTCGGGGCTGTCGTCCGGACCACTTATATTGATGCTTTGCACTGGGTGCAGGTCTTAATCCCCTCAATTTCGGGGCTGTCGTCCGGACCGACCTGCTCGGTGCATGCAACGTGACCAACGTCTTAATCCCCTCAATTTCGGGGCTGTCGTCCGGACGTAGAACTGACCATGTTAGGCTCACCGGCCAGGTCTTAATCCCCTCAATTTCGGGGCTGTCGTCCGGACGACATCCCTGACGGATGAGGAGAAGGTAACGAAGTCTTAATCCCCTCAATTTCGGGGCTGTCGTCCGGACGCTACGATTGGCCGGGTCAGTACAGGCCGTTGTCTTAATCCCCTCAATTTCGGGGCTGTCGTCCGGACTTCTGCCTCAACGAGCAGGGCACAGGCAAGGTCTTAATCCCCTCAATTTCGGGGCTGTCGTCCGGACCTCCACGCTGATGGTGTGACAGCGGAAATGTCTTAATCCCCTCAATTTCGGGGCTGTCGTCCGGACATCGACATCTTTGACGAAGCGCACGAACCCCTTGCGTCTTAATCCCCTCAATTTCGGGGCTGTCGTCCGGACGGCACCGTGGTTGGCCAAGAAACTGACGGACAGTCTTAATCCCCTCAATTTCGGGGCTGTCGTCCGGACACTGAAAACCCTGGCCCGTACCGAATATGCGTCTTAATCCCCTCAATTTCGGGGCTGTCGTCCGGACCAACGTGGTTCAGCCTGGCCAGGTTATGGATTGTCTTAATCCCCTCAATTTCGGGGCTGTCGTCCGGACGCATAATGGAACAGGCCAGCACCGGCCCGGTCTTAATCCCCTCAATTTCGGGGCTGTCGTCCGGACCCTGCCCGAAAACCTGCGCCCTGAATCCCCAGGGTCTTAATCCCCTCAATTTCGGGGCTGTCGTCCGGACACCATCGAGTCCATCAAGGGTAGGTGGGTCGTCTTAATCCCCTCAATTTCGGGGCTGTCGTCCGGACACCACGCTTTTCGATAGCGTGAAAATCGGCGTGTCTTAATCCCCTCAATTTCGGGGCTGTCGTCCGGACTATGAGACGGACGGCGGCGAAATGCTCGAAGTCTTAATCCCCTCAATTTCGGGGCTGTCGTCCGGACCAAAATCCGAAACCCGCGAAGCTGCGCTGAGTCTTAATCCCCTCAATTTCGGGGCTGTCGTCCGGACGCAAGTTCCTTGAATACTTTTTTCTCTCGGGTGTCTTAATCCCCTCAATTTCGGGGCTGTCGTCCGGACGTAAACCCCTGAACTTGACCCCTGAACTTGACGTCTTAATCCCCTCAATTTCGGGGCTGTCGTCCGGACACCCATGTCGGAAGCCCCAAACCGCATCGTCTTAATCCCCTCAATTTCGGGGCTGTCGTCCGGACCCGAGCTTTGGCGCTTCAACCCGAATCCGCCGTCTTAATCCCCTCAATTTCGGGGCTGTCGTCCGGACGCGACGGAGCGGTCGATGCGTTGTTTTCGGGTCTTAATCCCCTCAATTTCGGGGCTGTCGTCCGGACGATGGACGAAGCGGAGGGCGCATGAAAACAGTCTTAATCCCCTCAATTTCGGGGCTGTCGTCCGGACAGCAGCATACCGGCCGATGTACACTCCGTTTTGTCTTAATCCCCTCAATTTCGGGGCTGTCGTCCGGACGCCGCCCCATGGTCCACCCACGCGGAACATTCACGTCTTAATCCCCTCAATTTCGGGGCTGTCGTCCGGACACAAAAGCTTGACAACTGACAAGGCAAAGACGTCTTAATCCCCTCAATTTCGGGGCTGTCGTCCGGACTGAGCGAAGCTCAGAAGTCAGACAAGCGTTACGTCTTAATCCCCTCAATTTCGGGGCTGTCGTCCGGACGTTGTCGGCGTCATGCGCCCCCCGGTGATGTCTTAATCCCCTCAATTTCGGGGCTGTCGTCCGGACGGCGGTCGCAAAGCTACATGCGCCAAATGCACGCGTCTTAATCCCCTCAATTTCGGGGCTGTCGTCCGGACCCGCCGATGAATCCATATGCGGCGCATGCCCGCGTCTTAATCCCCTCAATTTCGGGGCTGTCGTCCGGACTGCTTAGTCGAAAAAATCATTGTCAAACAGGGACTTGAAAGACCCATCCCCGTCTTCCACTCGTCCAGTGGACCCAAGGGGGGCGTGAATCAGAATGGGCGAAGGTCCCCTGTCCTTTGACGGCTGACGCAGGCGATCAAGGACTTCGTCACACAACGCGTTTCCTCCCTCGTCGAATTGATTGCCAAGGCCCCACATGCGTGTATTTTCTCCCAGCGGGTAGACGCGCAGATCGTCAACTGTGGTATCGATGAGCGTCGTCAGACGCTGCAGCAGATTTTCGATGCCCATTTTATTGCTACGCAAAAAATACAGAGAGTACTGGAAAGGTATTCCTTCTCTTCGCATCACGCGCCAGACCTTTTTCAGGCGTTTGGGGTCACGGATGTCGTACGCGAGCAGCCATCGGTGGGTGGCGCTGTCCGGGATGGTTTTAGGCATACCGTTCAGGAGAGTCGTGGTCATTGCCAGTGCTGCCGCAAGAACTGTTCGAACGCCACGCCCAAATGGGCGATGCGGTTTTGCCAGTGAGCGCTGTGGCGCTCGTATCGCCGCATTGCCCAAGTGGGCAGGTGCTCGTTAGACGGGATTTCGGGGGCGTGATGGACATCGACGTGACTATGCATCCCGAGTAGCTGACCGAGGTCGCTAATCAAGTTGAGCCCCGGTCTCGCCCACGCCAGCAGGGCGGGGTCGGAACTCTGATGCGCGAGGTAGGCAGCCAATTCCTGCTGCGCCAATCGTGCCAGCGCATTCACGGCGTGGCCGCAAGGCTGATTGTGTTTGCGGCGATGGGCGTTGCACAAGGCTGCGCGTGGGTTGGCGCGGGCAGCGGCCGTGGCTGGGACCTGACACAGGACGAGGACCTGGGTGCCGATGGCCAGTCGCTGGGTGTCGAGCCAACCGCCGTAAAGAGGATCCCAGACGGGGTCGTCGAGTGCGTGGCGCAGGAGTTCGCGCAGGCTGTTCTCGGTGCGACGCACGCCAAAGCACCATCCGAGCGGTCGCCCGTCAGGTTCGACAATGGCGATCGGGATGCCGCGCCGCATGCATGCCAATAGTGCTCGGGTGCTGACGTCGACTTGTGGGCCGCAGACGATGCGCGAGACCAGGTGCATTGGGATGCGCCGCTCCGGTAGCTGCGCCCGTTGGATTCGCAGGCGCTGTGCCGTGTCAATGTCAAGCGACAGGGCGCTGCCCTGGTTGAGGTAGAGGGGAATGGCTGCCATGTGAAGGCCCGGAACCAGTCAGTCCGAATGCAGTGCCCCGTCACTGAGGTGCGCCCAGGTGCCGGGTTCGATTTGAGCGTCGAAGGCTCGGGCCAGGTGTCGGGCATGTCGCAGCAGCCTGCGGCTCTGATGGCGGGCAGCTTCCTCCCATGCCTCGTAAAAGCGACTGCGGCCGGCCTTGCCGAGCAGGCACGCGCCGGCGCCGTCGCGTCCGAAGTGTTCCGGTCGCAAGGTCTCGCTTCGGAAGAGTTGCCAGACCCAGATGTCGACACCAGGGCGGTGGGGCTCCATGAGATCGCAGGCCAAGGCTGCCCGCGCATGGCTGAGCGTATGCAGTGCGCCCAGCGCCGGATCAAGGCCAGCTGACCAGCATGCGCTGGTCGCTTGGCTGTAGAGCAAGGTGTAGCTCAACGAAAGCGTGGCGTTGACAGGATCAGTTGGAGGGCGTCGATTGCGAGTCGTCGCCGCCAGAGAGGGGGCGAACGCGCTGAAGTAGGCCGGAAAGTAGGCGGCCGCTGCGGCGCCTTCGTGGCCGCGAATGGACGCAAGGCTGAGCCTCGACTCAGGGTCACGCAGGCTGACCAAGATCCGATCCAGTGTTGCCTGCCCGTCGCGCAAGGGCTTGCGCAGATCGGGGCGCGCCTGGGCGATGCTGACAAGCGTTGAATGTTGGCGACGAATTTTGGCGACGACAAAGCTCTTGGCCAGGGCAGCGCATGCATCTGGCTGGCTCAGAGAAAGCACTTGCTGCCAGCGCCGGCGCGCGTCACCATGGGGCGCCCCCGTCAACTGCGCCACCTGTTGCCCGCCGCGCCCTCCGAGTGCAAGCACGGTACTGCCGGCTTCGGCCAGTGCGCAGAGCACGCGGCTGCTAAAGTGCGTTTCGGCGCGCATGACGACGCGATCGATGAACTTGATGGGCAGCCGACGGTTGCCAGTGCCGTCTGGGGTTTCAATGTGAAGCACCCCGTTGTCGGTGCGCAGCTCGGTGCCTTGGCGGTCGATGTAGAGGGTGCTCATGGGACTCAGGCTACGAAGAAGTAGTCGGTGGATGCGATTGGTTCGGCGCAGCCGAGGGTGATGGATTGGCTGCGAGCGTCAAGGCGGACGAAGAGCACACGGTCGCTGGCCTCGTCGATGATCTGGCGCAACCGGGCCATCAGGTTTTGCAATTCGGCCACGCTCAGGCGGCATTCATAGAAGGACTTCTGTCCACCCAGGGCGTGGCCCTGTACGCACCGCAGGACTTGTCTCAGCCGACGCGGGTGGGCGATGTCGTAGCCGATGAGGAAGAGGTGGCGCGTTGTCACAAGGACAGTGTCGCGCTCGTCGGGCCTCGGACAGACTACGGCAAGCTTGCCGCGTCCTCTCCTTGGGTTTCAGCCGCGGTTCGACGCCTGCGTCCGCAGCTGGTAGCGCCCCAGCCCGAAGACGGTTTCCTTGCCGATGTGGAGCAACTCTCCGAGGCGCAATACTGGTGCCAGCGATCCAAGTGCGTCATCCGGACCGGTGAGGATGGCGTGACCCAGCAGCCCACCCAACGGCAGGTGCTTTTGCTGGGTGTTGGAATAACGGCTGATGTCGTGCCACTGCGTCTGATGGGTCGTCAGGTGACACCTTCTCGCCTCGGCTAGGGGAGGTATCGCCGCGACGGGAGGCTGGCCCGAGAGTTGACACCATTGCAGGTAGCGGCGCCATCCGGCGGCTATCAGGGTGCAGGCGTCCAGGTCTTGCGGCCGAAACAGGGGCTTACCCTTGAGTTGCAGACGCAGGGGCGTTAACCACTCGATGTGAAAGCCGCCGAGTGGGGCATCGCCAACTGCCGGACTAAAAGCAGGTACGGGAACACTAACCTGCTCACAGCTCAGGACCGAGCAATCACCCGGGTTGAACAACTGATGGTGGACGGCGTCGCGCAACACATGCTCGATCAGGCTGTTGTGAGACTGGGCACTCGTCAGCAAGCGCAGCGTGAATCCGGCCGACTCGCCCGGCCGGAGCTGGCGTGCACCCAAAGGCGGCGGCTGCACGACATAGGCGGGCATCCCGTTGCGAAACGAGGGATGAAGCGGTTGTGCCGGGGCTGCGGGGTCGAACACCACGCCATAGCTGCAGCGGGAGCGCACAGCGCAGCCGTCGCAACTTGGCTGACCCGTGATGCAGGCCGCCTGACGCAAAGCCCGGCCCCAGGCGCCACGGATGCGCCCGCCCGCGAAGTGGGGCCACTGAATCGGCCGGAGGGCTTGAAGGGCGATGTGAAAATCGGTCAGCATGGGGCGCTCAGGTCAAGGGTCGAACCCATTGCTTGAGCCGCTCGTCAAGGCGAACGAGGGCCTGTCCAGCCACCACCTCGATGTTGAGCGCCTTGGCAAGTTTGAGCTCGGATTCACGCAAGGGCCGATAGGTGGCGAGCATGCCCCGGGTCGCCAGGCCGCCAATGCGGCGGCAGTTGTCGGACAGCTTGTGCAAGGTCTCATTGGCCTTGGGCGCTTCGGGTTTGTCCATGCGGGCCGTTTTGCATTCGATGGCAAAGAGCCGGTTGCGCGCCATGAAGGCGACGTCGAGTTCGCTCTGGGTTCCTTCGCTGTCCTGCACAACAAGATTCGCGGCCCGGTCCCGAACTTCCAGCGCTTTCGCGACGTTACAGACGGTTTGATAGACGTAGTGTTCAAGCCAGCCGCCCTTGGCGAAGGACCGTGCGCTTTCGCTGGCGAAGGTCAGTGTCTTGCCGTGAACCCGTAGTACCTCGGCGTAATGGAAATCCCGCAACAGCGTGTCGAGACCACGGCTGTCAAGTTGGGCCGATGTGAGCTCCGTGCTCAAGCTGCGGTGGTCTTCGGCCAGCTGGCCGATCCAGTTCAATTGGCCTATGTGCGGCTCCAGCGATCCGACTTGAAGTACGAGCGTGTTCAAGAGATCCTGGTACGCCTTGCTGATCTGCGGGCGTTCAATCGGACGCCCAAGTGTGAAACCGTAACCCCGTACGTAGTGATTGATGCGCAGTTGTTGGGTTATGGCTTGCACAGGCCGGAAACTTTTGAGCCAGATCACTTTATCGGTGTCCACGTCGACGTAGAACGCAGGCCAGCCGGCGGCATGCGCCACCGATTGGGCAGCCATGGCCATGAGTTTGTTGCCGCCAGTCAGATTCACGGCGATGGACTGCCCTTCACGGTCACCGGCCACTTCCAGCAGCGCATATTCCACGGCGGTCAGGTCGTGCTCGTCGACCAGGGCGACCCGGGTGGTTTTGATGCCCGCTTCCTGCAAAACAGCCTGTAGTGCGTCGGCGCGGCGCGTCATCTTTTCGCTGACCATCAGCACGGCTTCCCTCGGTTTCATCTGCGGGTCCAGGGCGGCTAGGAGGTTGGGCGCGGCTTGATCCGAAACCAGCATGATCTGCGTGTCGGCAATAATCTGATCTGGGGTCATGGTCGATCGATCTGCGTTGAATGAACTGGCTGAACCAGATAGCCTTCGAGCCGCGCGCCAAAGGCTTCGAGGTCGGTGGCGCTGAGCTCGCGCCCGCGGGCAGCGGCCGGCAGATCCAGGCTGAGGTTGTAAAAGCTGGCGCCACGGGCGCAGACTTGGGCCACCAAATGCACGGGCAGGGTGCCCAGCACAATATCGCCCGGCTGCACCGCACCGGCATCCAGGTGTGTGCAGTGCCGGTCGATGGCCAAGCCTTGTCGTCGTGCCCATTCCATGGCGCCCGGGTGGCGGGTCATGAACCATGTTGTCATGCGTCGAGGCTCATGCGCCTTTAAGCCAGTGTTGCACTTTGAGGGTGTCCTGGTGGTCGTTGTCTTTCGCCGGGTTTTTCTTGTTCGAGGCGGCCTTCCATTTCCCGTCGGCAACCATGAGACCCATGACACGCTGCGCCACGGCCGTAACGTGTTCAGCGTTCACTTTGCCCTTCTCGAGCGCCTTGAAAAGGGTGGTCAAGTTACTCCAGGTCTTGTCCTGCCGTTCGGCCAACAATTCGTCAATGTGACGTTCGGCGGGGGTCATGGTCTGACGTGCTGCTTCGCGGGCCTGCTGCTCACTTCGCTCGCGGGCCTGGGCATCGCGTGCCTCCTGTTCCTTCTCCCTGCGCTTGGCGGCGGCTTCGTCCTCCTTCATGGCGCCATAGCCAACCGCCGTCTTCGCGCCAAAGCCCAGCCAATCGAACGCGTGGGCGAACGCCTCTTGCAACAGGGTCTTCCAGCGCTGGTCAAGCGCCAAATCGGGCGAGATGCGATGCAGGCGATGCGTGTCGCACTGAACGTGGAACGCAAAGGCCGAGCCGGGTGGCACAGTCAGGAAGCTGATCGGGTTGGGCGATCCGCTGTCATGCGGAGTCTCACCGTCTTGGTAGTAACCACCCTGGTGGGGCGTCATGATGTCGACCATCAGGCTGTCGCCGTGAATTTTTGGAACAACATCCCAAAAGCACAGGCAGCCGCGAAGGTGCTGGGTATCCGAATCGCTGGATTCGAGGCCAAACAGGGCATCGATGTCCGAAAACTCGATGCGTTGGGCGCCTTCCCCCAGCGTATGACGACGCTCCGTGCGCCAGCCGCAGGCGCCGCCCCACTCGCCAGAAGCGAGTTCCCTCACAGCCTGTCGAAGAACGCCCTTGATGCCGCTGCCTGGCAGGTAGGGCAGGCCATAGGGGGTAAGGAATGCAAACCCGTTTTCGAGCGGGTGTTCATTGCCAAGGCCGGTGGTGAACGGCGCGACGCACACGGCGTCTAGGCGGAACGCGGCCGCTGGAGTGACGCTGGCTTCAAAGCTCTGTCTTTGGCGCTTTACCAGGTTCTCGGCGGTGCGTACATCATTCAGGGTGAGCTTCTTCGCAGTGCCGAGGGCATCGGCACCGGCTTTGGGCTTCGTGAAATCCGGGTGCCACAGGCGCAGGTACATACCAAAGCGCATGCCGGGCGACGCACTTGAAAAGTCTTGCCCCAGGTAATCAGGGACTGCGGCAATGGTCATCTCAGTCCCCCGCTTGGCCGGCGTTGCGGGCGGGGGCCATCTGCCGAAGCCAACGCAGCCAAGCAAAGGCTTCAGCCGTGATGGCCTGGAAATCGGCAGGTGGCCTTGTCATCAGAAAACCCATGAACTTCTCGAATCCGAGGTCGCCGGCCAGGCCATTGCGCTTGGCCAGCCAGGCACGCAAGTGGGTTGCGACCAAATCGTGATGTTTTCCCTTTACGTGGCAGAACGCCAGAGTCTGCATCAAACCTGAGTTCATGATCAACGCCGGCAGGCTCTTGGCGGCATTGACGTAGTCTTTTCCTTGGCCGGCGGCTCGGCTCCAGGTATCTTGCGCGCGCTGTTGCTCCAGGGTGGGTTGGCTCATGCTCATTTCCCTTCCACGATATGGGCAACGACCAAGCCGCGGCCGGTGGTGACGTTGCCGCCAATTTGCAGCAGCTTGCTGTGCACCGCAGTTCGCATGGCAGCCATAACGGCGGGCGCTTCCATGAGTTCATCGGGCTTTCCGCTGCGAGTCTTGCTCGCCAGCAGGGGAGCGACAAGCAGTGTCTCTGGAGGCAAATTCTCGGTGTAAAAGAGGCCGCCGTTGTCGGCTGTGCCGGTCACTTCGTTGATTCGCACATGGGGCTCGACCAGCATGGCGTTCTGGGCGAAATAAGCAAAGTCGCTGTCGCTGAGAACGACCAGGTCGGTTTTGAATTTGTCTTTGAAGAATGCGTAGCCCTCGGCGGAGGGTATTGCCAATTCGGCCAGTGATTGAGCCAAGGCGCCCAGTTCCGTCGACTCCCGTGCACGGTACTCAAAAGCCTCAAGGTGAAGTTTTTCACCCGACTTCAGGGCGGGATTGACCAGAAGGCAATCTCCCTCGCTGACTTTTAGCGTGGGCCAATTCGCTGCGACACCAAGCAGGCCCAGCAAGCGCTGCGCTCTCGACATGGCTTGCGGACAGGTGGCATAGACATAGCCGCCCTTGAGGCTGCGCACCGGCAAGGCGACGACCTGAGCGTCGCCGAAGCTGATGGCGCCAGCGTGCAATGTGCCAGATTCGGCGGCTGGTCCAAACAGGCGATCGATCAGTTTCTCATCACCGCCGATCGTCCTGAAGCCATGGCGCACCGCACCTTTGATCCCTGATCCTGCGAAGCACGGGTGGCCGGTGTGGCGTTCGCGCTGAATGGGGTTGTCGATGACGCCAATGGCTTGGCCGGCACCCATATGCACCGGGCTGACGGCATACAGGAACAAGGCGGCGTGCTTTTCAAACATGGTGAGAACCTCTGGGGCAATGGATGAAAGGAAGATGGCGGTGATGATTGGATGACTTGACTTCAGCGCCAGGCGGCCCAGGCGAATCGGTTGAAGCCTTCGGCCCGGCGTTGGGCTTGCCTTGCGTGTTCCGCAGTGTCGCTGCGGTCGCCCCAAAGACCTAAGTCGGCAAGCTTGCCGAGGGCGTCTGGTGTGGCTTGCAGTTGATCAAACCAATAGACGGAGCCGGCTGGGGCTGCCAATTCCGCTGGTTTGGGTTCGTTGAGGGCCAGGTCCCACCCCGAAATGGTTTCGGGCCGGGAAACCGCGGCGGACACGAGGCGGGCGCTGATGCCAGGCAAGTCAATTCGGAACTCACCCGCGCTGTCGGTGACGATGCCGTTGGGGAGCCACCCGTTCTCAAAGACACCTGGGCTCGTCAGTACGATGCGGGCGCGCTGAGTTTGCGCCAATGATGAGAGCGCGATCTGTGGGACGGGGCTGACCGTCGCCGAGCTGATCGCCGCGGCACGGCCGTCACCGCCCAGACGCAGCATGCCGCGTAAGGGTAAAGCAGCCCCGGCGGCGCCGATGATGAAGCCGACCTCCGGCCGCAGCCCCACGGCCTGCATACTGAAAAGGTGTCCATCGGCGGCGCTGCGCGTGGCGGGGTCCAGGCCAACGCCGACTCGGGTGTCGATGCTCCAGAGGGCGTTCGATTTGAGCAGCGTGTCTTGTGCCGGGGTCTCTCCCGCCAAATATTGTGCGAACCCCTTTGCCGTCAGCCAGTAGCCGCCGGCAGCTTTTCCGCGCTCTGCTTGTGCGAGAACCGGCAACATGGGCGTCGGCGCACTCGACTGGATGGCGGCTGAGAGGGCTTGGGGATGGAGCAGGCTGACGCTGGCGATTTTTCCGTCGGCATCCTCAGTGATTACCACGTCGTCGGGCAAAGTGGCGATCACCTCGGCCCTGCCGTCGGCATTGACGCGCCCCAGACTGAAATGGGTGATGGCAAAGGAGCCCGGCCGCTGCGGTGTCCCCAGCGCGGGATGCTCCAACTGCGCTCGTGCGAAGGCGCCCAGATCAAAGCCGTCATCTACCAATATCCGCGAGCGTAGTGCCCCCGCCGCGACAGAAGGCCAGGGGGGTATGAGCGATTCGCCATGGCTGCCTGGATCGCCAAAGAGTTTGTTGCCGCGCAGAAAGAGCACGTCTAGCGCTTGTACAAAGCGGTACTCGGCAGGGCGGCTCATGCGGGCACTCCAGTGCGGGTTTCACGGGCCAGGAACTCGGCCACGGTCAGAAAGTTCTCCAGCCAGTGAAGCTTGAGGCCGTGTTGGGTAAGGGTCAATTGAGCGAGTCTCTGTGCCAGCTCTGGCAGCATGCGCTTTGCCTCTCCGTTCTCGCCTTCGACCTGTCGATCCATTTGGTATTGCAGCAGGCTCTGCAGCATGGCGGATCCGGCCGTTGGCTCGGGCAGGTCGCGTAGCCATGCGAGGGTGTTGTAGACGGCTCGGCGCGAAACTCCCGGCAGTTTGAGGAAGTCCCGCAGGTCTCCCAGCAAGCGAACCGGCTCGCCCCAAGGGATCGACAGGTACAAAGCGCCGCCGGAGCGCTTGATCACCGTGAGGGAAAAGGTGTCGCGGTCGGTGACCTTCCCGCTCGGCAAGGTGTGTCGATGGCTCTTGGCGCGCGACTCGGCGGCCCGAAGTTCACGCATGACAGCCGTCAGTGGCGCCTGATGGTGCGCAACGACGGCGCCACACGATGCGGTGGCCTGGGAACCCATCATGCGCATCAGGCGGTGGTTGAGGATGGCGAAGCCGTTATGCAATGTGAGGCCGCGCGAATCCCGTCCGCCTTCATGCTCGGGATCCGTCCCGCTGTACGCATGGCGAAGCCTTTGGGAGGCATCCAGCAAATCGGCCACCGGCAGCATGGCCAACACGTCGTCGCCGCCGGCATAGATGACGCGACCCAGATGTTCTTCTTCAATCACATGTCGAACCACTGTGAGAGAGAAGTCATTGAGCGCCCCAGAAATGGCCAGATGGCGGTTGGGTGAAAGGGCGCGCTTCTGTGTGGCGTACTGTTGGACAGCGGGTTGCCGTTGGGCGTGACTATCCAGGCCCTTTTGGACCTGCGGGTGAAAGCTATCGCGATAGCTGATGGCGTGTTCTTCGTCGCCTGCGAGCCACTTGCCCATACGGTCCCCGTCCATCAATAGCAGGGCGTAATAGGTTTCCAGTTGAATGCTTTGATCAGATTTCCCATATGTCGCGTCACCTCGCCCAAGTGTCTTGCGAACCAGGTTTTTGTACGCGCTGGCGCGCGCGCCCTCGCCAGACGGGTCGTCTTCGCTTTCGTCCGCCATGTCGAGCAAGGCAGGCAAACGCTTGGCAATGTCTAGGGCATCGCGCCTTTGAGCATGGCGGCGCATGATGCGGCGCGGCAGCGCCACCGGGTCACAGGCGTTGCTTTTGAGTGCCTGGTCAAGATCGGACGCGGGGACGCCACCTGCCTGCAGCCATTGGTCAATCTGATGCGCCAATGCCATGGTGTGGGTAGAGACAACGAAGCGGCCGATGTCCTTTTGGTTGAGCGCTTGGCCGACTTCTTCGGCAAACACGGTGGGCCACAGCCGCTTGATGGCCGACAGGGCGCCCAGGTGTTCGCCAGACTTGGCCCAGGCCTTCTTGTTCTTGGAAATCTTGGCCCAGAGGGTGTCTTTCTGCAGGCGATAGGACCGCTGCAGTTGACTGGCGTCGGTCGTGAGCCACTCGACTTCGCCGGTGAGGGAGCAGCGCCAGCCAGTCTGTCTGCTTTGCTTGAAGGGCCGCACGGCCTTGGCGGCGGCCAAGGTACGCTCGGCGAGATCGTGGATGGCGGGGTACAACACGCCGGGGTTGGGCGCAAAGAACACACTCTTTTTCCCATCGGCGCTGATCAGGGGTGTTTCTTTTGCAAGGCTTTGCCATGCCGGCGTCTTGAGGAAGCCGCAGGGTTGGCCGTCGGTCACGCCGAAAAACGGTGCCATGGCTTGTGAGAGCAAGGTCACATCCAGATCGGTTTGACGCTCGGTATTGCGGGCCGTGATGAGCGAGAACGGCACCGCGGCCCAATGCACCTCGGGAAACCCCGCAAGCTGCTCCCGGGCTTGCCGGTGGCAGTGCTGTTCCTGGCCGTTGTCCAGATTCGCGGCCGCCAGAAGGCGGTTGACAACGTCTTGCCCCAACTTCTGCAACCACTGCTTCAAATGGTCGCTGACTTGCTGGGCCAAGGCTCTGGCCTGGCTGGCTGGGACGATGGCGACGAACCGGTTGGGCAGCGCGGCGGAGAACAGGGGGTTCGCATCAGTGCCGCCACGCATCCATTCACAGGATTCGAACAGCGTCGGCGGCAGTTTCATTTCGTCGCGCAGCCACAGGTCGACCTGGGGGACGCCGCGCAACCGCGGAAAAATAATAGCGTCGGGGCCCAGGCTTTCGCACACGGGCTTCATGGCCTCCCAGGCCAACCGCGAGAGCAAGTGGGAGCCGGCCCACAGATCCGAGGTGCTGCGAGCGGCGGCAATGAAGCTTTGCACGGGGCCAATGGCCAGCGAGAGCAGTGCCACGTCGCCGTCCGGGTCGGCCGCGAACGCGCCGGCGAATGCGCTGGTCAGATCCAGGTGGTCCCAGATGGAGTGGTCGGGTACGCGCGTATCTGCTGGCAACATGCGCCAGAGGCTGCCCAATTTTCCATTGTCAGTCTCCTCGGTGAGCTCCGGGCCGAAGCGCCAGTAGGTCAGCAATGTCTTGCGTGGGTCTTCGTTGACGTCGGATTGGCCAAGTGCTGTGAGCAAACCTGCGAAGTGGTCGAAGCTGCGCTGCTTGATGTCGTGAAAGTCGGTGTCGCCCAGCCCGCCGGTTTTCCCCAAGTCAATCTGTGCCCCGGTCAAGGGATGAATGAGAACTGGCTTTTGCGTCCAGCGAACCTGTGCCCAGTCGGCCACCTTGAAGGTCTTTGTGCCGCCGGCTTTGGTAGTGACTGAAACTTCCTCCATCGGCCACTGCGGCCGGTCGGCTGCGGCGGCCCACCAGTCCGCGCGCTGTACATGACGGTACATGGCAGCCGGAATGCCCTTCTTGAAGAGCACGGTGGAGAGCGCTTCGGCATTGTCCGGGTCGATGTGCTGCGTTGGTGTGCCGCCAAAATTGAGCAACCGGGTCAAGGCGCGGCTGGTGCCGCCCTCGTGGCCGGCGGGGTCACGCAGCAAGACCAGGGCCTTTTCGGCGGGGTCGTGAATGCGGGCGGCGAGCTTGGTTTGCCAGAGCGTTTTGTTGTTCATAGGGCGTTAGGCGGCAATGCGGGTCAGTGGCTTCGAACGTGTCTCGTCCAGGTGACCGTGTACGCGACGCCAGACGTCCTCGATGCGGCGCTTGTCTGGCTTGAAGCTCTCGACAGGCAGGCATGGCATGTGAAAGATCACGCCAATGCACTGCCCAATCGCTGTCTTGCGTACCTTGAACCGCAAGGTGTTGGGGAGGCGCGCGTTGTTCCCCCAAAGTTTGACGCTGTGGTTCGTCACTGGGTAGCTCAACCAGTGGCGATCTTCAGGCTGTTGCGCGTCTTTGCCGGAGTTGAACTTGAATAATTTAGTGCGAAGTTCAATCTTGATCATGGCCAAGGTCTTCATGACCGCCTTCCAGTCTGCGTGGGGCTCGGTTTGCCAGATCAAGGGCCGGCCGCCTTCGTCGGTGCCAATGGCGTGCGGCCACTCCAGCTTCAGGCAATCAGTCCACGATCGCAGGGGCTGGACGGTGTCGGCGGTGAGCGCAGTCTGGTCGGCATCAGGCCTCAAGGAAAAAGACCCCCACCCATTGCGGCTGCGGCCGCCCAGCGTGCCGTATTGGTTCATCAGCCAAAGCGCCTTCTGGATGCGCGAAGCATGCCGCTCGGGAAATGCCAGACTCAGTCGGGCCTGCTCATTCGCCTGAATGGCCGCGTTCCCCTTCAGTGAAGGCTCTCTGGCGCCACTTTCAAGCTTCAGCGGCCCGTAGCCCATATAGAGATCACTGCCGACTTGAACGCGGACTTCCGGGTGCGTGACGCGCTCCAGCGGCTCCCAGTTCTTCAGCATCCCCGCGGCCCAACGGTCCAGCCGAAGGCGAACTTCGCTTCGACGCGCCGATACAGGAGTTCCCTCCGAGTCGACATCATTGGTCAGCCAAGCGTGTCCAAATAGCAGCCCCTCCTCCGTCCGCATCTCATTGACGTTGACGGCGAACTGGTGGTCGGCAGCATAGACCACCCGCCACCACTGCCGCAGCAGCGCTTTGATGGGAGGGGTGCGCCAGCGAGCGCTTTGGGCGGCGTCGCCGAGAAATGCGGGGGTATGGAATTGCAGCTGATAGGCCTGTGTATTCATGGTCTGAATGTTGTTTTGGCGTTGCGCTTGACGACTTTTCTGTTCACTGCAATTTAAGGTGTGGGCCGGTAAGGGCCAGGTTCGGCAAGCTTGCCAGATGGCTCTGCCGAGAGGAAGTGAATCTGGTTGGGAGACAAGGCCAGTTGGTAGCTGCGCTGGCGGCCTCGCGCATGTTCTTCGGTGCCGATGACAAGTTCGCGAAACGGCAACACGCTTCGGTCTTTCAAAGCTTTCTTGAACTTGGAAAGTTGTTCGTTGAAGGTATCGCCCATACCGTTGTCGTCGGTCAGTCGCCGGTAAACGCTGTCGGGTATGTTCATTTCACCCATCACCCGTTGCAGGTCGGCGAGCGTTTGTCGTTTCCAGTCTGGATCGTTGGCGTCCTTGCTGGGGGCCGACAAAGGGGGCAGGTTGTTCTTGCGCCTCCAGGCAAGCAGGACGAGCAAGGCAAACTGCATGGGGGGGAGCCGAATCTGTGTCCCATTCAGGCGCATCTGAGATCGCTGAAGGTCGATCTCCAATGAAATCTGATCTACTGCAGTGTTGGCCGCCGCCACGGCCGCCGCAAAATTGGCTTGCCCGACACGCAAGGACTCTGGCAACAAGTGCCGCAGGCGGACAAAGGGAATGTCCCCGAGCCACACGCGGGCCTTTGACGCGTCTAGTGGGTCCTGCCCCCGCTCCTTCGCTGCGATGACATGGGGCTTCGGGGTGGGATAAAAAAATTCCGCCCGAGATTCATACGGGGATGAGACCAGCACATGGGACAGGCGGTCTTGCTGCCGTCCCCACAGGCTCATGGCGTAGCCCAGAAAGAACCCCATGGTCTTGCGCCCACCGGCAATGCTCGCGTGGATTTCGGTGTGGTCATCTTGGGTGAGCCGCCTGACGCAGTCGGAGATGGCATCGGCGGCACGCTGGTTGTCGTCGTCGTCACGAATATCGTCCAGCGGCCGGCCATCGGCGTCCAGAATGACTTCGATGCTGGTGCTAGTGAAGTCGATGGGGGGCAGTGCCCAGTCTCGGCACAAGCGATGAAACCAGCCCGGGTTCTCGGAAAGCAGCATTAGCTTGGCGTTGTCGGCCCCCCGCTGTGTCGTCAGAACGTGGATTTCTGAGGGAATCCAGTTGCGCTCCTTCCCGACGGCGAGGGCATAGAGCGTTTCCGTCACGATCTGCGGCGACAAGCCGGTGGCGCAAAGAAGTACTCGCCTGATTTTTGGCTGCTCGTGAACAGCTTCAATATTCAGGCTGGTTTGCATGACGAAATTATGAGGGGTCAACCGAAATGACGTCCGGCGGCAAGCTTGCCGAATGATTATGGCGAAGCGGGCAGGGCAAAGCGGCGGCTGAGAAAGCCCGAGCCGGCCAGGTCGAAGCGCCAGGGCTGCTCGACCGCCCGGGAAATGCCGATGCGCGGCCCGTTGACCACGGGCGGGGTGCCCTGCGCGGCAATCAGCTCGAGGGGCGGTGCGTCCAGCCGCAGGCCGTTGAAGTCGCGGGTGATGCCCAGCGCCTGCCCGAGCCGGCCGGGCCCGGCGCACAGCAGGCGCGCATTTTCCAGGCCGCGGCGCTCACGCATGCAATCGAGGCCCTGCGTGGGCGCCAGGGCGCGGATCAATACACCGGCGCCGTGGCCTTCTTCCCGGCAGACGAAGTTCAGGCACCAGTCGATGCCGTAGGAGCGGTAGACGTAGGCCCGGCCGGGCGGGCCGAACATGGCCTGATTGTGCGGGGTGGGGCCGGTGTGGCTGTGCGAGGCGGGGTCGTCGCGGTCGTAGGCCTCGGTCTCCACGATGGTGCCGCCTACGCTGTCCACCACAAGCGTGGCGCCGATCAGCGCCCTCGCCACCACGACGGCGTCTTCCAGAAAATCGTCGGGGTGCAGCAGGCGAGGCATGAAACGTAAAACCGCTTGACTCGGGTATTGGCTTTGCCGGGAACTCTGCGGCACCAAAATACTGTATAAATAACCAGGCCACGGGGCTTTCCCGGGGCGCATCCCGTTGTACCGCGAGTGTCCGTGTCCATTGTGTCGTCCCCCCGTGCCGCCGAATTCGACTGGCCTGACCAGGTCTGGCGCGGGGCCGAGCTCGCCTCGCGCGAGGAAGAGGCGCTGCCTACCGGCCTGCCGGCCCTGGACGCCGTGCTGCCGGGCGGCGGCTGGCCGGTGGGGCACCTGGTGGAGCTGCTGCAGGCGCGTCCCCAGCAGCATGTGTGGCGCCTGCTGGCGCCGGCCCTGGCCCGCGCCGTGCAGGCCCGCCCGGGGCCGGTGGTGATGGTGGCGCCGCCCCACCCGGTGTTCACCCCCAGCCTGGCGGCCCAGGGTTTGCCGGCGCACTGCCTGCTGTGGGTCAAGGCGGCCCTGCCGGCCTCGCGGCTGTGGGCGGCCGAGCAGGCCCTGCGCTGCGCCGATTCGGTGGCTGTGCTGGCCTGGCTGCCGCAGGTGCAGGCGGCGCAGTTGCGGCGGCTGGCGCTGGCGGCCCAGCAGCATCGCCGGCTGCTGTTCGTCTTGCGGCCCGAGTCGGCGGCCTCGCAAGCCTCGCCGGCGCGCCTGCGTCTGCGGCTGGAATCGGGCGAGGCGCTCAAGGTGCATGTGCTCAAGCGGCGCGGCCCGCCGCTGGCGTCGCCGGTGCTGTTGCCGCCGTGTCCCGAGCTGCTGGCGCAGTGGCTGCAGTCCCGGCAGGTTCGGCCGGGTGAGGGGGTCCCGAAAGGTACGCCGCAGGGCCAGGAGGTTGTCTTCCATGCACTGGATCGCACTGCTGCCGCCGCATGAAAACGAGGCGCTGTCCTGGGGCTGGCACGGCCTGCGGTTCACTCCGCGGGTGGCTCGCCTCGAGGAAGCCTGGGTGTTGGAGATCGAAGCCAGCGAGCGTCTGTTCGGTGGGCGTGATGCGCTGCTGGCGCAGTTGCTGGCGCACCCGCCCGTCATTCCCGCGCACCCGCCCGTCATTCCCGCGCCCCCTCCCGTCATTCCCGCGCACCCTCCCGTCATTCCCGCGAAGGCGGGAATCCAGGCCCCGGCCGACCCCCGCGAAGGCGGGGGAATGGCCCGTCACGCCGGAGGTACCTCGCTCCTGGATCCCCGCCTTCGCGGGGATGACGAATTCCGCCTTCACGGGGATGACGAATTCCGCCTTCGCGGGGATGACGAACATCTCCCCTTTTGGGCCGAAGGCCCCACTTGTCTCGTCGCCCTGGCCCTGCTGCGTCTGAAGGTGCTTGGCGCCTGTGCGCCCGCACGTATTCCGCACGATCTGCCCTTGCCGCTGCTCAGCGCCGCCGTGCCGCATGCGCCGCTGCTCGAGCGCACCGGCTGCCGCACCTGGGGCCAGCTGCGGGCGCTGCCGCGCGGGCCGGTGGCGCGCCGCTTCGGCCCGGGCCTGCTGCGGGCGCTGGACATCGCCTGGGGCGAGCGGCCGGCGCGCCATGCCTGGCTGCAATTGCCGGAGCTGTTCGACCAGCGGCTGGAGCTGCCCGCCCTGGCCACCAGTACGCCCGAGCTGATGGCGGCGGCCAACCGTCTGCTCACCCAGTTGCAGCTGTGGCTGCGCGCCCGCCATCACGGCGTGCTGGCCCTGGAGCTGGAATGGACGCTCGATTTGAAGCGTCACAACGGCGTGCTCTTGCCCTCGCACGAGCAGCTGGTGCTGCGCACCGCCGAACCCGCCCAGGAGACCGCCCACCTGCGCCGCCTGTTGGGCGAACAGCTCGCCCGCGTGCGGCTGGCGGCGCCGGTCAATCATCTGCGCCTGCGCACGCTGCAGACCTGCCCCTGGCAGGCGGACAGCCGCAGCTTTTTGCCCGAGGACAACGTCGGCGGCGACCGGCTGCACCAGCTGATCGAACGCCTCTCGGCGCGGCTGGGGGAGGGCAACGTGCTGGTGCCCGCGCCTCAGGCCGACTGGCGGCCCGAGCGCATGCAGTGCTGGGAGGTGGCGGTTCGAAGCGATGGCCGGCCGCGTGATACCTCGCGCCTGGATCCCCGCCTTCGCGGGGATGACAAAATTCTCGTCATTCCCGCGCCCCCTCCCGTCATTCCCGCGCCCCCTCTCGTCATTCCCGCGCAGGCGGGAATCCAGGCCCCGGCCGACCCCCGCGAAGGCGGGGGGATGGCCCGTCACGCTGGCGGCACCTCGTCCCTCTACCCCTCCTGGCTGCTCCCCCAGCCCCTGCCCCTGGAGGTGCGCAAGCACCAGCCCTGGTACGAAGGCCCGCTGCGTCTGCTCACGCGCCGCCAGCGCATCGAGACCGGCTGGTGGGAGCCGGGCGGCGCCGTGGTGCGTGATTACTGCGTCGCCCGCAGCGAACGCGCCGGCCTGCTGTGGATCTTCCGCGAGCACCGCTCCGATGGGCAGGAGCGCTGGTACCTGCAAGGTCTTTATGCCTGAACAGCCGCAAAAAAGCCTGCAACAAGGCTTGTTCGGCGGCGACGACGAGGCCCCGCCCGTGCTGGCCGCCACCGAAGGCGTATTGCCACGTTATGCCGAGCTGCACTGCCTGAGCAACTTCAGCTTCCAGCGCGGCGCCTCGCATCCGCACGAGCTGGTGCAGCGCGCCTACAACCTCGGCTACGAGGCGCTGGCCATCACCGACGAATGCTCGGTGGCCGGTGTGGTGGGGGCCCACGTGGCGCTCAAGGACCATCTGAAGGAAGCCGAGCGCCTGCAGCAACAAGACCCGTCGCAACCGCGCCTGCGGCCTTTCCGGCTGATCTTCGGTAGCGAGTTCCGCCTGCCCGGCGGCACCCTGGTGGCGCTGGCGCGCAACGTCTTCGGCTGGGGCGATCTGTGCGAGTTCATCACCGCCGCGCGCCGCGCCGCGCCCAAGGGCGAATACTTCGTCGACTGGGACACCAGCGACTGGTCCCTGCTGGCCGGCTGCGAATGCCTGTGGGTGCCCGACCGCCAGGCCCCCGGCGCCTTCGACGCGCAGGTGCTGGCCGCCGGACTGCGGCGCGCGCACGATCGCATCGGCGCGCGGCTTTCGCTGGGCGTGCAACTGCCTGGCGAGCTGGGCGACGAGCTCTGGCTGGCCCTGCTGCGCCAGGCCGGGGCCGATGCCGGTGTGCCCCTGGTGGCCTGCGGCGGGGTGCTGATGCACAAGCGATCGCGCAAGAACCTGCTGGACGTGATCACCGCCGTGCGCGAGGGCAAGCCGGTGGCCGAGTGCGGCTTCGCGCTGCAGCCGCATGCGCAGCGTTACCTGCGCTTTCGCGCCCGCATTGCGCAGGTGTTCGATCCCGCGCTGGTGCAGGCCGCGCTGACCGTGGCCGCGCGCTGCCGCTTCTCGCTCGACGCCATTCAATACAACTACCCGCTGGAGACGGTGCGCGCCGGCTGCACCCCCATCGGCATGCTGGCGCGGCTCACGCTGCGCGGCGCGCGCCGGCGCTACCCGCAGGGCATCCCGCGCGCGCACCGCGCGCAGCTGGCCAAAGAGCTGCGCCTGATCCGGGCCAAGCGCTATGAAATGTTCTTTCTGACCGTGGAAGACATCGTGCGCTGGGCGCGTGAACAGGGCATCTTGTGCCAGGGCCGCGGCTCTTCGGCCAACTCGCTGGTGTGCTATTGCCTGTACATCACCGAGGTGTCGCCCGAGCGCAGCAGCATGCTGTTCGAGCGCTTCATCAGCATGGAGCGGCACGAGGCGCCCGACATCGATGTCGACTTCGAGCACCAGCGGCGCGAGGAGGTCATTCAATACATTTACAAGAAGTACGGCCGCGAGCGCGCCGCCATTGCCGCGGTGGTGGTGCGCTATCGCAGCCGCATGGCGATTCGTGATGTGGGCAAGGCCCTGGGTTTCGACGACGAGGCCATCGATGCCGTGGCCAGCGACCACCAATGGTTCGACCGCGACCTGCGCGACCAGGCGTTTACCGTCACCAGGCCCGATGACGCCGCGGGCGACGACCACCGCGTCGCCCTGTGGCGCAGCCTGGCCCACCAGCTGCGCGGCTTTCCGCGGCACCTGAGCCAGCATGTGGGCGGCTTCGTGCTGACGCAAGACAAGCTCACGCGCCTGGTGCCGGTGGAAAACGCCGCCATGCCCGACCGCTCCATCATTCAGTGGGAAAAAGATGACCTGGAGGCCATGGGCCTGCTCAAGGTCGACGTGCTGGCCCTGGGCATGCTCAGCGCGCTGCGCCGCTGCCTGCAGCTGGCCAACACCTGGCGCGGGCACAACTGGCATCTGCAGCAGATTCCCCAGGAAGACCCGCGCGTCTACGACATGCTGTGCCGCGCCGACACCGTGGGCGTATTCCAGGTGGAAAGCCGCGCGCAGATGGCCATGCTGCCGCGGCTGCGCCCGCGCCGCTATTACGACCTGGTGGTGCAGGTGGCGATCGTGCGACCCGGGCCGATTCAAGGCGGCATGGTGCACCCTTACCTGCGGGCACGCGAGCAGCAGCGCCGGGGCATTCCCATTCGCTACGTGAAAGACGAACTCGCCGGCCCGCTGGGCCGCACCCTGGGCGTGCCCATCTTCCAGGAGCAGGTGATGCAACTGGCCATGGTGTCGGCCGGCTTTACCGCCGGCCAGGCCGACGCGCTGCGCCGTTCGATGGCGGCCTGGTCGCGCAAGGGCGGGGTGCACCATTTTCGCGAGCCGCTCATCGAGGGCATGGTGGCCAAGGGCTATCCGCTGGAATTTGCCGAGGGCATCTTCAAGCAGATCGAGGGCTTCGGCGAATACGGCTTCCCCGAGAGCCATGCCGCCAGCTTTGCGCTGTTGTCGTACTTCAGCAGCTGGTTCAAGTGCCATGAGCCGGCCTGCTTTCTGGCGGCCCTGCTCAACTCACAGCCCATGGGTTTTTATTCGCCTTCGCAACTCATACAAGACGCGCAACGCCACGGCGTGGAGGTGCGCCCCGCCGACGTCACCGCCAGCGCGCAGGACTGCACGCTGGAAGCGCCGGGCCAGGCGCGCGAAGAAGGCGAGCCCGCCGACGGCCGCGGCAGCACCGTGCAACCGGCCGTGCGCCTGGGTCTGCGGCTGGTGAGCGGCCTGAGCGATCAGGGCGCGCGGCGGATTGAGGCGGCCCGTGCGCAAGCCCCCTTCACCGACGTCGAAGACCTCGCCCTGCGCGCCGCGCTGGACCGCAAGGACATGGGCCTGCTGGCTGCGGCCGATGCGTTGTCCACCCTGGCCGGCCATCGCCGCCAGCAGGTCTGGGCCGCCACCGGCACCCGCCGCACATCGGGCCTGCTGCGCGATGCGCCCGTGCACGAAGAGCGGCTGGTGCTGCCCCAGGCGGGCGAGGGCGAGGACATCGTGTTCGACTACGCGGCCACCGGCCTGACCCTGCGCCGCCATCCGCTGGCCTTGCTGCGGCCCCGGCTCGACGCCCTGGGCTGGCACACGGCCGAGGCGCTCAACCGCCTGCCGCACAACGCCCCGGCGCGCGCCTGCGGCATCGTCAACATGCGCCAGCGCCCGCCCACCGCCAAGGGCACCTTGTTCGTCACGATCGAGGACGAGACCGGCACCGTCAACCTGATCGTCTGGAAAGACCTGGTCGAGCGCGAACGCGACGCGCTGCTGCGCTCACGCCTGCTGGCGGTGGAGGGTGTGTGGCAGCGCGACGAGGAAAGCGGCGGCCGGGTGCGGCATCTGCTGGCGCACGGGGTGCAAGACCTCACGTCCCTGCTGGGCCGGTTGGCACAGCAGGGCAGGAGCCGGGATTTTCATTAGCAGCCAACCCCCGTTCGGGCTGAGCCAACCCCCGTTCGAGCTGAGCCAACCCCCGTTCGAGCTGAGCCAACCCTCGTTCGGGTTGAGCCAACCCTCGTTCGGGTTGAGCCAACCCTCGTTCGGGCTGAGCCAACCCTCGTTCGGGCTGAGCCAACCCTCGTTCGGGCTGAGCCAACCCTCGTTCGGGTTGAGCCAACCCTCGTTCGAGCTGAGCCAACCCTCGCTCGAGCTGAGCCAACCCTCGCTCGGGCTGAGCTAACCCCCGTTCGGGCTGAGCTTGTCGAAGCCTTTAACTGGCGCTCGCATGTCCTTCGACAAGCTCAGGACGAACGGATTGAACATGTCCTTCGACAAGCTCAGGACGAACGGATTGGGACGGGGTGCGGAACGATCAACTCAAGGCGCGAAGCTGAAATTGACCGGTGGCGCCACCGTGTTCAAGTCCACCGCCACATCCAGTGGCAAGCGGCCCGGGGCTTGGGCTTGCAGCACCACCTTGGCGGCCACTGCGTTGTCGAGCGTGAACACGCCGGTGGTGGTGCCGGTGTAGCTGGCCCTGGCCGGCGCCGCGATCGGCAGCCGCACGCTGTACAGGCCCTGCGTCGGCTCGACCGCCACGTTGGCCAGTTCCACCGTCGGGCCGCTGCTGAGCGCCTGCAGTGCGCGCACGTTGGCATCGGCCAGGGGCGTGACCACCGTGGTCGTTCCCACCACCGAGCTCACCACCACGGTGCCCGTCACGTCGCGCATGGAGCTGGCGGCCGTGAGAATGGCCGTCGGCGTGCCGTTGATGAGGGTGTTGCCGGTGGTGGTGCTGACGGGAATGCCGGTCACCACCGCGGTGCCACGGCCTTCGGAGGTCACCACCACATCGTATGCGCCGGCGGCCAGATAGGGCAGGCTGAAGTAGCCGGTGACCGGGTCGGGCGCGGTGGCGCGCACCGTGATGCCGCCTTGCTGCGCCGCCACCCGCGTGCCGGTCAGCGGCATCAGCGGCGACACATAGCCGGCGATGCCCGTCACCAGGCGCTGGAACACCGACACCACCGGCTTGAGGTTGTACTGGCCTGAGTTACCGCGCTGCACGACCGAGCGGCAGGCGTCGAAGTCGAGCACCAGGTCGGCCGTCTGGTTGGCCGCCACATCGAAGTGCGCCTGCAGCTTCAGGCCGCTTTGCTGCGCGCTGGGCGTGTCCAGCGGCACCAGCGTGCCGCCGGTGGGCTTGACCGCGTTGGCCAGCGGCGCGGCCCCGGAGTTGGCGGCCAGCACCAGCCGCACCTGCGAATAGCGCCCGGCCGGCAGGGTGGTCTGGCCCAGCTCGGCGAGCACGCCATTGGTCAGCGTGAGAAGGTCGATGCGTTGCGGTGCGGCCAGCACCACCTCGCGCCAGCCGCCGTCGGCGTCGCCGGCCGAGCCACTGGTGTGCACACGCACCTTTTCCACAGTGACGAAAACGTTCTCATAGCCTCAGGTGGGCGCGTCGGTCAGGGCCACCTTCAGCGTGCCGGTGCCGCCGTCGCTGCTGCCGCCACCACCGCCGCAGGCCACCAGAATGCCGGCCGCGGCCAGCCCGACACTCCATTTGGCGGCCTTTTCCCAGCGTCGCTCCTGCAGGCTTTGGTACATCGCTTTTCCTTTGTCGTGATGTGATGTGATGTGCGAGGCTCAGCAGCCCCGCTGTGAAATCTTGCAGAGTTCGGCGGGGGGTGTGATCGCAAGACGTAACCGGATCGGCGAGAAACAGGCGGTTTTGTAAGCAGCGCCTCGTTACGGTTGCAATGGCTTACGAAGCGTCGGCCGCGGGTGGCGTCGATCCGGCGGTGGGCCCTTTACGCATCCCGGTGGTGCGCGTTCAGACGCGCCGCTGCTGCGCCTCTTGGTGAGCTGCGGGGCAGGGGGCTGCAGAACGATGCGAGAATCGCCGCTGCTTGCGCTGCCCGTAGCTCAGTTGGATAGAGCAACAGCCTTCTAAGCTGTGGGTCGGGGGTTCGATCCCCTCCGGGCAGGCCAGATCAGAGAATCGAACGCTCTCACGCCTCTTATGGAGGGCGGGCTGGCGCGCGCTTCAAGCAATCGCTTGACCGAATGAGACGCCATCACTAGAGTCCCCTCGGTCAGCCGGGCTCGGCAATGTGAAGCGAGCACTTTTTCCCGCGTCGGCGAACTTCACGCCGGCTTTTCCCCAACGACAGGCTGCCGCTCAAGCTGGCATACGAGACAAAGGATTCTTCATGACGCTGCGTGACATTTTCGGAACGGCCGCTCGGCTGCTGGCCTCGCTCGCACTTGCCGCAGGTGCGAGCGCTGCCAGTGCTGATACCTTCCCGAGC
>CANJQN010000053.1 GCA_947476465.1 Comamonadaceae bacterium
ACCCCTTCATCCAGTCACCGCAGAACCTGCAAAGCCACAACCGCTATGCCTATGTGCTGAACAACCCGCTGGCGTACACCGACCCGAGCGGGTACTTCAGTTTCAAGAAGCTGTTCCGCACAGCGGTCTCGATCGCCGTGGCGGTGTACTTCGGCCCCGCCGTCATCGGCAACTTCGCGGGGGCGGGGCAGCTGTTCACGGCGGCATCGTTCGGCGGCAGCGCCGCAGCGGCGGGCGTGGCCAATGCGGCGGTGGCGGGGTTCCTGTCGGGGGCGATCAGCAGCGGCAGTCTCAAGGGCGCGGTGAACGGGGCATTCAGCGGGGCGCTGTTCTTTGGGGTCGGTGAGTTCGTCCCCGGTGCGGCGGGCGGCTTTGGCAAGGTGCTGGGTCATGCGGCGGCCGGATGCGTAGGTGCAGCGGCCGGTGGCGGCAACTGCAAGGCCGGTGCGATGGCGGCGGGGTTTGCGGAGTTCGCGGGGTCGCGAATACCGGACCTGGGCAGCACCGCCGCCGAAGTCACCAAGAGCGCGATGCTCGGTGGCATCGGAAGTACCCTCGCCGGCGGACGCTTCGAAGACGGGGCGATGACCGGCTCGTTCGGCTATCTCTTCAATTGCCTTGGTCATCCCGACTCGTGCGGCAAACTGTTTGCCAAGGCAGGGGCTGCAGCGGGTGCGGCTGGCGGCCTGATCGTTTCTGGCGGGTTAGACGTCGTGAGTGGAGGGTTGGCGATTCCGATCAACCCTGGACTTGTCGCTGGAGGCGCGGTCTTGGGCGCTGCCGCCGGGTACGGCGTTGGAAACTGGATCGATGGCCTGGCAAACAGCGAGGACAGGCAGCAAGGCTCAGATGGACAGCGTCCCTCCAAAACGCCAAATACTGGTGCGCCGGGCTCGACAGTGGTCAATCCAGGGAGTGGGCAGGAACGTCTTTATGGTCCCAATGGGCGCCCGGTCGCGGACATTGATTGGGACCACAATCATGGTCAGGGGGTGCCTCATGGACACAACTGGGACAACGGGCAACGGGGTCCTGGCGTTCCGATATCGCCTTGGCCGCGTGGCCGAACGCCTGGGAGTTAAGTGGTGAAGAATGACAGCGCAATGAACGAGGTTGGTCTGGTCCTTGACCCCACGTTTGACGACAAATTGTTGCCGCTTGCAAAGCGAATGCCGGTGTGGATCGTGTCGAGCACCAGGAATGATCCCGCTGTTGCTGCGGCTCGGACGGAACTTGGTGAGGAAGGGCGAATCACGTTGCTTCTGGTGCGTACCAATGAAGCACAAAGTGACCAATTGTCAAGGGCCATTCTGGCCATCGACGAACATCACGGGGAAGCAAGCCAAGTCATTGCTTACGACACGCTCTGGATCTTTGGCGTGGCGCCAGACGTGATGGAAATCGACCTGATGCGCGAACTTGAATTGAGCCTCAGATCCGTTACACCAGACGGATTTAGTCTCACCCACCGGGCGGCGGATATGGGGCGCCATGTTTAGGGCATCCAGGGAATCCCTCGCTGTACGGTGAGGCTGCGTCGGTCGTCTGACGCTGGCCGCACACGTTATCAGGCCCCGCTTGCACCATCCAGCGCCCCCCGCACCTGCACCGAGCGATCCCACAAGTTGGGCACTTGCGCCGCCGAATAACCCGAGACGAACGGCTTGACGGCGCCCGAGGTGGGCTCGAACACGTGGCGCGCGATGGCCCCGATGTTGCCGCCGTACACATGGATGCTGATGGACGGCTGGTCGGCCAGCGCGTTGCTCACCTGATGCACGTCGCCGGTGGCTGGCGAGACCAGGTCGACATCGCCAGGCGACAAACGGGATGGCGCTCCCTGCGGCAGCCAGCGGCCGTGCGCACCCTGCTGGTAGCGCTGGGACGTTTCGGCGCCGCGCAGCATGCCGATCAGCCCCCACACGGTGTGGTCATGCACCGGTGTGCGCTGGCCCGGGCCCCAGACGAAGCTCACGACGCAAAAACGTTCCAAGGGATCGCAGTGCAGCAGGTACTGCTGGTAGTGAAGTGCGTGGGGCTGTGCGGCCCACTGCGGCAGCCAGTCGTCCTGGGCCACCAGGCGCTGCAGCAGCGCGCGCATGGCCTGCACCCGGGCCGGCTCGTGCACGGCCTGGGCGGCCACCTGGGTGGCGGCGACGACGAATTCGCGCAGTGGTGCGATGGTGTCTGGCGGTGGGCTGTTCATGGCGTCATCGCAGGAAGGATGGGGCGCTGTGGGTCCTGGCTGACGATGCGCAGCACCACGCGCCCGCCGACCGCCTCGGCGTAACGTTGCACGGAACGCAGTGAAGGCGGGCGCTTGCCACTTTCCAGCCGCGCGACCACGCTTTGCGTCGTGCCCATGCGTTTGGCCACGTCGCCCTGCGTCATGTGTGCGCGCGTGCGAGCCTCAATGAGTTGGCGGGCCATGTCAAACTCGTCCGCCAGAGCGTCATACTCGGCACGAGTCTGCGGATCGGCGAGCAGCCGGGTCTTCAGGTCGGCGAGCTTTTTCATAGGGTCATCTCCAAGCGTTTGCGGGCAGTCTCGATGGCCGCGCGTGGGGTGGTCTGCGTCTTCTTCACGAATACATGCAGCACCAACAGGCGTCGTCCCTGGATGGCGGCATACACGGCGCGAGCAATGCCGTCGCGGCCCTGCATTCGCATCTCCCACAGCTTGCCCTCCAAAGGGCGAATATGGGGCAAGCCGACACGCTGCGGTCCAAAGTGCTCAAGCATTTCGGAAATGCGCAGAAAACGGGCGCGGATGTCTGCCGAAAGCGCCATCAATTCAGTCTCTGCCAATGGGTGCAGTGCTACCGTCCAAGCGTTCATGATATAGCCATATTGCGATTTTTCAACGGCGCCACGCGTCGCCTTACCTCCCCACGTACCGCCAAGCCCCCCTCACTCCCCCATTCACGGTCCCCGCTGACTCCAACCGCCAGCTCCGGCTCGCGTCGACGTTCAGCGCAGCACTGACGGCGGGCACCCTTTCCATGGAATCCATCGCGTACACCATTCGAAGGCCGCCCGTGCCGGCGCTTTCGTCACCTCGCTCTAGCACCATCTCCACCAGCTGCGCCCCCGGCACGTCCACCCGCTCGACCGCCGAGAACACCGGGTTGAGGTCCAGCTGAAGGTGCCGCGCCGCGGCCAGAAGGGCGGCTTGGCGGCTGGCGGTGTCGGCGGTTTCGGCCGGGCTGGCGTGCAGCGGGGCGGCTTCGCGGGCGTGCTGCGCGCGCAGCCGGCGGATTTCTTCTTGCACCTGGGCCTGCGCCTCGTCCAGGCGCGACATGATCGACATGGTGGCGGCCACGGCGCCCAGGCACGCGGTTGCGGCCAGGGCCCAGATCCATCGCTTTTGAGGCCCCGGCGCAGCGAACTCAACGTGGATCGGCTTCATCGCGCGCGCAGCGCCTCCCAGTGCGCGGCCAGAAAAGACGGGCCCTTGGCGCATCGCGTCACGGCGGCATCGGGGCGAAAGGCCAGGGTGGTGGTGCTGGCTCCGGCGGGGTGGGCATCGATCTGTATTTGCAAGGGCGTCTGCGTGGCGGCGCCCGGGTCAGCGGGCTCGAAGGCGGTCGCTGCCAACGAGGCCTGCGATGAGGGTTGCAATGAGGGCGGCCCCGATGGCGGCAAGCGGATCAGCCCGTCCGGCTCCAGCACGCACAGCGCGTGCGCGCGCCGCGCCTGCCCGCAGCGCGTGGCCTCGCTCCACAAGGGGCCAAGCGACCGGATCATGAGCCGGTGCGAAGCAGCCCAGCTGTGAAGCGCGCCATGCACGGCGCGGGGCAAGGCGGCGGCCAGACCCTGGTGCAGCCGGTCACCGTCGACCCGCAGTTGTGCGGGGTCGGTGTCCAGGGCCTCGGCGGCACATTGCAGCGCCCAGGCATGAAGCTCGCGCCACCGCGTGAGGTGCGGCGGCACGGAAAACGCGACCAGCGGGCAGAAGGTGACGCCCAGGCGCAGGCGAAGGGAGCGGCCTGGCGGCAGCAGGGCGGCGGCGCTGGGGTGCAGCATCGCCAGCACCCGCTCCAGCGGCATCGTCGGGGCGTAGGGCAACTGCATCGACGCCTGCGCGCCGCAGCCGACGAGCGCGAGCCGGCGTCCGAGGTAGATGTCGATCACGGGCTCAGGCCAGGCCAATGACACGGGTCACCTCCTCCAGGCTGGTGTGGGCATCGCGCACCTTGTCGAGCGCGACAGCGTGCAGGCGCTGCGAGCCGGCGCCTGCATACACAGCCGACTTGAGCTGGCTCATGCCGGCCTTGGACACCATCAGGTCGCGCACCGTGTCGGAGAGGGCATGCACCTCCGCCAGGACCATGCGGCCCTTGTAGCCCGTGTGGCGGCAGGCGCCGCAGCCCCGATGGGCGGGCACGCGGGCGAGCGGTGCAAGGTTCAATGCCTCGATCGATGCCCGTTCATCTTCGCTCGGCGCGCGCCAGCCGGTGCAGTGCGGACACAGCCGGCGCAGCAGCCGCTGGACGACCACGCCGTTGAGGGCCGAGGCCAGGGCAAAGGGGTCGATACCAAAGTGTTGGAAGCGGCCGAGCACGTCGAACACGCTGTTGGCATGGACGGTGGTGAATACGAGGTGGCCGGTCAGCGCCGATTGCACGGCGATCTCGGCGGTTTCGGCGTCGCGGATCTCGCCGACCAGGATCTTGTCGGGGTCATGCCGCAGGATGGAGCGCAAGCCGGCGGCGAAGGTGAGCCCCTTGCGCTCGTTCACCGGAATCTGCAGCACGCCCGGCAGCTCGTACTCGACCGGGTCTTCGATGGTGACGATTTTTTGCAGGCCGTCATTGACCTGCGACATCAAGGCATAGACGGTGGTGGTCTTGCCGCTGCCGGTGGGCCCGGTGACCAGCAGCATGCCGTGGGGCCGGTGCGCCAGCGCGCGCAGGCGCGTGCCGGTGGCACTGTCGAAGCCGAGGGCGTCCAGCGACATGGCCTGGCCCGGCTCGCGCAACTGCGCCTTGTCCAGCAGCCGAAGCACGGCGTCCTCGCCGAAGATGCTGGGCATGATGGACACGCGCAGGTCGATGCCGCCGGCCGCGCCGTCCCAGCGAAAGCGCCCGTCTTGCGGGCGCCGGCGCTCGGTGATGTCCAGTTGCGCCAGCACCTTGATGCGCGAGATCACTTCCTCGGCGCGGGCGGCATCGTTCCACCGTTCGCCGGCGTTGAGCACGCCGTCGATGCGCAACTTGATCGCGATGCCCTGGCGGCTGGTCTCGAAGTGGATGTCGCTGGCGCCGCTGGAGTAGGCGCCGGCGATGGCGTGGTCGACGAAGTTGACCACGGCGGCGCCGTCGTCCGGCGGCGTGGGATCCGGCGATGGCGAGGCCGACAGCGCCGCAACCGCTGGTTCGGGGGGCGTCTGGCCCGGCCGCGCAAGCGCCAGCTGTGCGCTGCCGAAGCGACCGCGCGACTGGGCCTGCCAGGCGGCGGGCGACCAGGGGTCTTGCGTCAACAAGAAGGCCTGCGATCCGCATTCGACCAGCCAGCCGACACCGGCCACCGGCTGGCGCCACAGTGCGTTGGCCGCCTGCACGTCGCCCAGCACCGCAATGCCGTCGAGATCGGCCAGGGCGCGGGTCACCGGGCCTTCGGGCAGCGCCAGTTCCTCGAGCAAGGCGAGCCACAGGCCGCCTGGCCGAATGGGACGCTGGCGCGCGCGGGCGACCGCCGCATCCAGCTGATCGTGGGTGATGTCGTCGTGTTGTGTCGGGCTCGGGTTCATGTTCAGCGCAGTCGCGTGGCCATGTCGAAAACGGGCAGGTACAGCGCAACCACGATGGCGCCCACCAGCAAGGCCACAGCCATCAGCAGCACGGGCTCGACGATGCGGGTGGCGCGCTCGACGAAGCGCTCGAAGCGCTCGCCATGCAGGCGCGAGACGGTCTCGGCCGCCAGGTGAAATTGGCCGCTGCGTTCGGCGGCGGCCAGCAGGCGGCGGCCGACTTCGTCGCACAAGTGCGACTCGGCCAGCGCTTGCGACACCACCCGCCCTCGCACGATGGCGGCCAGCGCGACGTCGGCCGCGCGGCGCAGCTCGTCGGCCAGGGCGCAGTCGCGCGCCAGTCCCAGGGCCTGCGTCAGGGGATAGCCGCCCTTGAGCAGCAGCGCCAGGGCCTGGTAGAGCATCGCCAATTGGTAGTCGCGCACTCGGGCGCGCAGCGAGGGCAGGGCCTGAACCAGTGACCGCAAGGCCTGTGCCGGGCCGCCGCCCATCACCCAGCTGCCCGTGGCCGCAGCCAGCACCGCCAGCGCCAGCAGCACTTCCCAGCGGTGCTCGTTCAGGGCGGCGCTGGCGTGCACCACCAGCGCTGTTACACCGCCCGAGGCGCCGCGCAGGTTCTGGTACATGCGCGCGAAATTGGGCATGACCACCACGATCAGAAAGATGGAGATGGCCACGCCCAGGGCGGTGACCAGCGCCGGGTAGATGGACGCGCCGATCACCTTGTGCCGAAGTCGCCGCACCAGCGTGTCAAAGCGCAGGTAGTCGGCCAGCGCCTCGGGCAGGTTGCTGGTGCGCTCGCCCGCGCGCACCGCGGCCAGCAGCACCGCGGGTGCCTGCGGCTGCGCTGCCAGGGCCACCGAAAGTGACTGGCCCTGCGCCAGCTTGTCCCGCAGGGCGCCGGCCAAGGTGCGGGCGCCTGCGGCGGTGCAGGCCAGTGTGTCGACGGCCTCGACCACTGTCATGCCCGCACGCAACAGCGTCTGGACCTCGCGGCAGAACAGCGGGAAGTCGGGCAAGGCGCGGCGGCGTAGCGCCCATCGATGCGGCGCGATCATCGGGCGGCCTCGCCGGGCGCCGCCGGCGGGGCGACGAACTTCCAGTCGGCATAGCGGGTGGCGGCCGCCAACTGGAGGCCGCGCTCGGCGATGGCGCCGCTGCGCAGCGGCGCCTGGTCGCTGCGGCTGTACACGCCGACGATGCCGCCGTCGGGCGAGCGCAGCAGTCCCCAGTCCGCAGAGCGGGTGATCGGATCTTTGTAGCGCTCGCGAAGGTGCCGGCGCACCTGCACGAAGCGGCGATCTTCGATCAGCGCTTCGAGCGTCGGCGGCCACTGCCTGGCGTGACCGGGGGTGTCGCCATGGTAGGCGGCGATGGCCTGCGCATAGGCGCCGCCCGCACGCAGCAACTGCGCCTCGCGCTCGCGCTGCGCCTGCTGCGAAGCAAATTGCATCACACGCTCGCAGGCCAACGCCAGTAGCGTGAGCGCCGCCAGCACGGCCAGCAAAGTGAAGCCGTGTTGGCGGTTCTTGCGGCACCGGCGCCGCAGGGGGTCACCAGTATGCATAGTCGCTGCCATCGCCGGCGCGGCCGGTGGCGCCGCTCTTGATGTCGAACACACCGGCGCCTCCCGTGGGCGGCACCGCAACCCAGGTGCGCGCCGAGCCCGTGAGCGGGTCGACCGGCACGGCGCGCACGTAGCGCTGCGCGGCCAGTTCGTCGAGCGAGGTTGGGTAGCGCGCCTTGTCGCGGTAGAACTGGTCGATGGCGGTGCGCAGCCCTTGCAGGTTGTGGCGCAGCACCGCTTCGCGCGCGCCGTCCACGCGATCCAGGTAGCGCGGCGCGACCAGGCTGACCAGCAGGGCCATGACCGCCAGCACCACCAGCAGTTCGATCAGCGTGAAGCCGCGCGCTGGCCTACCAGCTGTCATGGCGGCTTCCGTCCAGGCCCACGGCCTGGGAGGTGGACTTCACGTCGAACACGTCGGCGCCCGGCTCGGGCCGGTCGGCGGGGGAGGCGTAGCTGCGAAGGCGCCAGGTGGCCTCAGGCGGCAAGGCGGGGTCGGCAAACGGGTCGCGCGGGATGCTGCGCAGGAAGGGGATGCGCTGGCCGCGCGCTTGCGGCCGCGGGTCGGGCAGGCCATCGACCAGGGCCTTCAGGCTGGGCGGGTAGCCGGATGCGCCCCCCGCACCCGTCGCACCCGATGCGTCTGTTGCCAGGCCCAAGGTCTGGGCCGTGAGGCGGTACTCGTCGAGCGCGCCGCGGATCTCCCACAGCGCGTGGCGCAGCTCGCGCTCGCGCTGCGCCGCCAGCATCGTCTCGCCCAGCGGCATGACGGCTGCTGCCAGGGTGCCGAGAATCGCCAGCACCGCCAGCAACTCGACCAGACTGAATCCCGCGGCAGGCCAAGGGTGGATGTGGGCGCGCTTCATCTGAGTTGCAGCTTCAGCGGGGGCAGCACCAGTGGCGCGGCCGGGGCGGCCGATGCGGCAGGCGCCACGGGCGCGCCCTGGCCGATGGGGCGCAGCGAAATCAGGCGCACCTCGCCCTCTCCCGCCGTGCGCGCGCGAAATCGCAGTCGCACCAGCGCGCCGCGTCCGCTTGCGCCAGCGGGGTCGATCGCGGCGGCGCGGTCGGTGCCGCCGCGACCTTCACGACCGTCACCGCCGTCACTTCGCAGGAGCCCCACGGTCACGCGGCCGGTGGCAGGGTTGATCGCGTGGGTGAAACTGGTGGCGGCGCCGCCCTGGCGCAGCAGGTCGCCCTCTTGCACGTCGAGCAGCTCCAACTGTTGCGGCGTGTAGGCCAGCTCCATCGGCGCGCCGCGCAGTTGCGTTGCCGATTCCATGCCCAGGGTCAGCACGAAGCTGTCGCCGACCCGGGCGCCGGCCGGTGCGCTCCAGAACAGGCCAGGCGCAGTGAGTGCGGCGGGAGCGCCGTCGTTGGCCGGCGCGGTGTCAGCGGCGGGCGGCGCTGGGGGCGTCGCCGCAGGGGTGGGCGCGGGCGCGTCCGATGCTGCAGCCGCTGGTGTCGCCTGTGCAGCGACCGGCTTCACATCGTCGGGGGTCTGGTCCCGACCTTCAGCCGGGCGAAGTCGGGTGCGCAGCTCGGTACCCACCGACATCCGCGCCTGTGCCAGATCAGGCCGGGGCGCGGGCCGCAGTACGCGCGGCGTGATGGCCAGCACAAGCTCGGTGCGGCGGTGGTCGTCGCGCTGGCTGGAGAACAGGCGGCCGGCCAGCGGCAGCTCACCCAGTCCGGGAATGCGGTTGGCGGTGCTGCGGTCCTCGTGGCTGATCAGGCCCGCCAGCAATTGCGTCTCGCCGTCGCGCAGGCGCAGTGTGGTGTTGGCGTTACGGGTGCCCAGCTGGTAGGCCAGGGTGCCCGAGCCACCACGCACCTCCCGGGCAATGGAGCTGACCTCCAGGCCAAGGCGGATCGACACCTCGTCGTCGGGCGACACGGTGGGCTCGACCTCCAGCTTCAGGCCGACGTCGAGGTAGCTCACGCTCTCGGAGACGAAGCCGGTGGCCGAGGCGGTGGTGGTGATCACGGGCACCTTGTCGCCGATCAGGATGCGCGCCTTCTCGCGGTTGCGTGCGCGGATGCGCGGGTTGGCCAGGAGATTGACGTCGCCGGTCTCGCGCTTGAGGTTGAGGGTCAGCCCGGACACGCCGACGCCGATGCCCGACGCGTTCAGGCTGGTCAGGCCCTGCACCGTGAGCGGCCCGCTGGCCGACAGTGGCGTGAGCGTCAAGGCGTCGGGCACGCGGATGCCCAGCTCGCTCAGACGAGCGGTCGTGATCTCCAGCACCTCCACCTCCAGCATCACCTCGGCGTCGGCCACGTCGTGCAGGGCCACCAGCCGCTCGGCCAGGGCGATGAGCTCGGCCGGCTCGCGCAACGCGACGAGGTTGGCGCGCTCATCGACAAAGGGCTCTTTCAGGCGCAAGAGGGACCGCAGCATCGCCGCCGTGGTCTTGGCCTCGGCATGTGCGAGGTGGAACACGCGAATCACCTGCTCCTGGTGCTCGCGCTGCTTCTCCGGGGTGTTGGGATAGATCAGCACCGTCTGCGCGTCGACGATGCGGCTGGCCAGCTGGTGCGCGCCGGTGACCAGGTCGATGGCGTCCTCGACGCGCGCCGCGTGCAGGTAGACCGTCACGCGTGTGTCCTGCCGCACCTCGCGCTCGAGGATGAAATTGACGCCGCTGCCGCGGGTGATCGCCTCCAGCACGGCCCCCAGCGGCGCGTTGCGAAAGTCAAGGGTGATGGGGCGGGTTTCAGCCAGGGCGCGCAGCGGCGTGGGGCCCACGTCGGTGCGCCGGGCACGCGGCGGTCGGCGTTGCAGGGCGATGTCGGCACGCAGCGCGAGCGCCCGCTCGTGGCGGGGCGCCAGGGCCAGCACGCGCTGCAAGCTGCGGTCGGCCTCGTCCGGGCGCCCGGTGTCGCGCTGGCGCACCGCCAGTGCCAGCAAGTGCGTGACGGCATCCGCCTGGACCGTGATCAGGCCGGCGCGCAAGGTGGGGCTGTCGGGGTGGCGGCGCAGGCCGTCCTGGAGCTCGCGCACAGCGGCCTCGTAGTCACCGGCGCGCAGCAGCGTGTCGGCCCGCTCGCGCCAGGTGCTGGCGCAGCCGGCCAACAGCAGGGCGCCCAGGCCGAGGACGAGCAGCAGTCGGACGCGGCGCGGTTTCATCGGGTTTGCACGCGTGGCGCCGGGGGAATGGCCAGGCGTGCCGGCTGGGCCAGCGCCGGGTGTGACAGCAGCACCGCGTCGGCGTCGATGGCGTCGACGCGAAAGCCGTTGGGCAGCAGTTGGCCGGTGCGCAGCGTGAGCGTGTCCTTGCCGAGGCTGGCGATGACCAGGATGGCGCCGTCGGGTGTGACCATGCGGCCGGCGAAGGTCAGGCCCGGCGTGGGTGGCGCGGATGGGGCTGGCGCAGGTGACGCAGGTGGCTCGGGTGGCGTGGTTGGCAATGCCGGCCCGGAGCCGGCGGACAGCGCCCGCGGACCGTGCGCGATCGGCAGGGTGGCGGCGATGGCGCCAAACGGATCGCGCAGCGCCGCCTCCAATACGGGGCGCCACATATTTCCGTTTGTGTCGTCGCGCGCGGTCGCGTTTGGGACGGCCGGTGAATCGGCGCGCGCCTCAGCAGGCTGGCCGGCCGGTTGCACCGGTGTGGGTACAGAAGATTCGGGGCGCCCGGTCTTCAGCCGCGCGGCGAGCGCCAGCAAGACCAGGGCGAGCACCAGCACGAACCAGCGTCCGGTCATGGCGCCTGCCAGGTGTGCAAGACCAGCGTGAGCTGGATGTCCAGTGGCGCCTCGGACACGCGTCGCAAGCTCATGGCCGCGATCGCCAGGCCCGGTTGGCGCTCGAGCAGCTCACTGAGCCAAGCCTTGAAGGCGGGATAGTCCGCCGACAGCGCGAGTGTGAGGTGATGTCGGGACAGCTGGCCGCCGCGCTCGGTCTGAGGCTGGATGCTCAGGCTGTGCACCTGGACGCGGGCGGCGGCACTGCTGGCATGGCTGCTGCGTGTGACATGCCGCAGCGTCTGGTCGAGGCTTTGCGGGCCCGACAGCCGTTGTGCCACGTTTGCGGTGAAGTCAGGCACCGGGGGTCGGCGTGCGCCAAGGGCCGTGTTGGCCTGTGCGGCCGCGAGTTGCGCGTTGGCCTGCGCCAGGGCGGAGCGTGAGTCAACGACGCGCCATGCGCCCGCCGCGACGCAGCTGAGGGTCAGCACGACGGCCAGCGCCGCAGTCAGCCGCAGCGGGCGTGGGCCAAAGAGGAGGAAGGGGCGGACGCGAGACATGGCAAAAACCCGGAAAGACTACCACCAAGGTGGTAATAAATGCGGGATTTGCCGACGAGTTGTAAGCCGAACGTTATGTATTGACTCATGCGCCAGTGCTCGGGTGCCATCATTTCAGGCGCCGGTAAACCGCGCCCGCCGCTTCTCCCGGAACGCCAGCCGGCCCTCCGCGAAGTCGCGGCTGCCGGCGGTCAGGGCTTCGCGGGCGCGCATGGCCGGCAGGTCCGGCTTGCCGGCGGCGATCTCGGCCAGCGAGCGCTTGGTGGCCTGCGCCGCCAGCGGGGCCAGCGCCACGATGTCCGCCAGCAGGCGGGCCAGGGCAGCATCGAAGGCGGCGGCGTCGGGTGCCAGCTCCTCGAACAGCCCCATGTGCAGCAGCTTTTGCGCGCTGAACGGGCGCGCGGTGAGAAAGGCGCGCTTGGCGCCCTGCACACCGAACGCGGCCACGTAGCGTTGCAGGCCGCCCGGGTAGTAGTGCAGGCCCAGTGCGGTGGCGGGCATGCGCAGCTCGGTGGCGGCCAGGCCGATGCGCAGATCACAGGCGATCGCCAGGTCTGTGGCGCCGCCGTAGACGCTGCCGTTGAGGGCGCAAACGGTCACCGGGCGCAGCGAGGCCAGGGTGTCGGCCAGGCGCTCGAACAGCCCGGGGTCGTGGGTTTTCCCCTCGAAGTCGCCGATGTGATAGCCGGCGCAAAACACCGGCCGCGGCTGGCCGGCGGTGTTGGCGGTGAGCACCGCCACGCGGATGGCGGGGTCGGCGTCAATCCGGGCGAAGTGCGCCATCAGCGCGTGCAGGTCGCTGTCTTCCAGGCGGTTGCGGTGGGCGGGGCGGTCCAGCGTGAGGGTGGCCACGCCTTCATGCACGTTCAGCCGGGGCGTGCCTGAGGGAGATTCGGCGTGGAGGGTCATCGGCGGCTATTGTCGCGCGGGATGCGGACGCCGCCGTTGTAGCGCCACAATGGCGGACCTGTCCCAACGCCCACCGCCGCCATGAACCCAGTCACGTCCCTGCAAGATCTTCGCGTCATCGTCACGGGCGGTCTTGGCGTCCTCGGCCAGGCCACGGCCGCCGTGCTGTCCGAGCGTGGCGCGAAGGTGGCCCTGATCGACCGCGCCCCCGCGCACCCCGTGCCCGGCGTCGCCTTGGTGATCGGCGATGTCGATCTGGGCGATGAGGCCGCCGCGGCGCGCGCTTTCGAGCAGGCCCGCGCCGCGCTGGGCGGCCTCAACGGCCTGGTGAACGTGGCTGGCGGCTTCACCTGGGAGACGGTGGCCGACGGCGCGCTGGCGACCTGGGACGCGATGTACGGCATGAACCTGCGCAGCGCGGTGGTGGCCAGCCGCGCGGCCTTGCCGCACCTGCTGGCTGCGGCGCCGGCGGCCATCGTGAACGTTGGCGCGCTCGCGGCCGGCAAGGCTGGCGCGGGCATGGGCGCCTATGCGGCGTCCAAGGCGGGCGTGGCCCGGCTCACTGAAGCGCTGGCTGAGGAGCTCAAGGACCGTGGCGTGCGCGTCAACGCGGTGCTGCCCAGCATCCTGGACACGCCGGCCAACCGCGCCAGCATGCCCAAGGCCGATCCCGCCCGCTGGGTGCCGCCGCGCTCGCTGGCCGGCGTCATTGCCTTCCTGCTGTCGGCGCAGGCGGCCGACGTGAGCGGCGCCAGCATTCCCGTGACAGGCCGGGTGTGACCGTTCCCGCCCCTTGCGGCGCTTGTGTTGGCGCATCGGACCGGTGCTAGAGTCAGCGCACATGCTCAAGCACAACCGCGGGCGGAAGTCGCAGGTGCTACTGGCGTTTTATCTGCCAGTGGTGATCTTGGCCTTGGGTCTCGCGGTGGCGGCCTTCCTGACGCTGCGCACCTTGAGTGATCGCAGCGAACGTTTCGTGGCCAAGCAGGCCGAGGTAGTCAGCCGCATCAAGGAGGCCTCGGGCATCATTGTCGAGCTCAACGCCATCGAGGCGGACATCGATGCCGCTCGCGCCAAGCGGGTGGCCGCGATCACCGATCGCCGCGTGCTGCTGCGCGAGAGGGAACGCCTGCTCGATCGTCTGGACGCCGTAGGCGTGCGACTGGAGACCTTCCCCCAAGACCCGGTCTACGCCTTCGAGCTGGTGGCGGCCCAGATGCAGTTTCGTGCCTACCGGAACCTGGTGCTGCGCTCGACCGCGCTGGCGCTGACCGATCCGGTCGCGGCGTTGCGGGCGACCTATGCCGCCTTGCAGGCGCACGTTGGCCTGAGCGAATACACCCAGGGCGTGGTCACGCGCCTGACGGCCGAGACGGCGCGCCTGAGCAAGGCCGAAGCCGGGGTGACACAGCACGACGCCAGCGAGCTGGTGATCGCCGGCTCGTTGGTGCTCGGCCTGATCCTGGTGGCCTTGTTCTTCTTTTTCGACCGGCTCACACGGCGGCTGTCGGCCTTCAGCGAGGCCATGAACGAGTTGACGCTGGAGCAACTGGACGCCCCCGCAGTGCATGCGGTGCGCGGCATGGCCTCGGGCGCCGTCGGTCACCTGGCGGGTATGGCGCGCGCCGTGATGGTGTTTCGCGACACCATCCTGAGCCGCCGCCAGGCGATCTACGACCTCGGTGAGCGGCTCAAGGAGCTTCAGTGTCTGATCGACGTGAACCGGCTGACCGATCGCGACGACCTGCCCCTGGACGACCTGTTGGCCAAGGTGGCCGCGCGCCTGCCCGCAGCCATGCGCTGGCCGGGGCACTGCGGTGGCAGCGTCGAATGGTCGGGCCGCACCCATGGCCATATTCTGGGCGGGCCGAGGTTGACGATCCCGTTCAGCACCGCCGACGGCCGGGCAGGTCAGTTGTCAGTGAGCTATCGCCTGCCGCTGCCCGACGCCGCCGACGCGCACACCGGCGACGACGTCTGGTTAGCGCAGGAGCGCGAACTGATGGAGGCCCTGGCCAGCCGGCTGGGTTCGGTGATCCAGCGGCGCGGCGAGCGGCAGGCCGAGCAGCGCACGCAGACCATGATCCGGGCGCTGGTGGAGGAGGCGCCCTACGCCATCCACCTGTTCGATGCCGAAACTTTTGAGTTCGTGCTGGTCAACGCGGCGGCCAGCCGCATGCTGGGCTACACGGCGGACGAAATGCGCGCGTTGAAGGTGGAGCAATTGCACGGTGGTCTCCAGTCCGCGGATTTGCCGGCGCGCATCCGCTCGGTGCTGACCATGGGCACACTCGAGTTCGAGAACCGCGTGCGCCGCAAGGATGGCACGCTGGTCGATGCCAACATGCAGGCCAGCGCGCTTCGCCTGGACGGCCGCGACTACGTGCTGGTCATCTGGAGCGACATCACCCAGCGCAAGCAGATGACGGCCGAGCTGGAGCGCTACCGGATGCACCTGGAGCAGTTGGTGGCGCGGCGCACCAGCGAACTCGAAGCTACCACCGAATCCCTGTCGCGCAAGGAAGCCGAGCAACGCCTGCTGCTCGAATCTACCTCCGACGGGATCTTCGGCATTAATACAGACGACGTGGTTACCTTCGCCAATTCCGCCGCGCTGCGGATGTTCGGCTACGAGCGGGCCGAGGACTTCATCGGCCGCGACGCCCATGCCGCAATCCACCACACCGACCCCGACGGCATGCCCTACCCGCCGCATGACTGCATCATCCGCCGCGCGGTGCACGACGAAACCCACGTGCAATGCGACACCGAGGTGTTCTGGCGTGTCGACGGAAGCTCGTTCGCCACCGACTACACCGCCTCGCCGCTGGTGCGCGACGGCGCGGTGGTGGGTGCGGTGGTGGCCTTCCAGGACATCACTGACCGCAAGCGTGTCGATGCGGAGATCAAGGCCGCGCGCGACGCCGCCGAGGCCGCCAACCGCAGCAAGGGCGAGTTCCTGGCCAGCATGAGCCACGAGATTCGCACCCCCATGAACGCCATCATGGGCATGGCCTACCTGGCGCTGCAGACCCATCTGGACACGCGCCAGCGCGGCTACATCGAGAGGCTCTCGCGCGCGGCGAACAACCTGCTGGGCATCATCAACGACATCCTGGACTTCTCCGCGATCGAAGCCGGCAAGATGTCGGTGGAGACTATCGACTTCCAGCTCGACGTGGTGATCGACAACTTCACCTCGCTGGTAGGGATGAAGACCGGGGAAAAAGGCCTCAAGCTGGCGTTCGAGTCTTCGCCAGACGTGCCCACCCATCTGGTGGGCGACCCGCTTCGGCTGGGGCAGGTGTTGCTGAACCTGGGCAACAACGCCGCCAAGTTCACCGAGCACGGCGAGATCGTGGTGGGCGTCGAGGCGAGCGAACGCACGGCGAAGGGGGTTCAACTGCATTTCTGGGTGCGCGACACCGGCATCGGCATGACGCCGCAGCTGTGCGCGCGCCTGTTCCAGTCCTTCACTCAAGCCGATTCGTCCACCACCCGGCGTTATGGCGGCACCGGCCTGGGCCTGGCGATTTCCAAGCGGCTGGTCGAGTTGATGGGCGGGCGCATCTGGGCGGAAAGCGAAGCGGGCAAGGGCTCGGTGTTCCACTTTTGCGTGCCCTTCGGCCTGCAGCTGGGCGCCCAGGCGGATCCGGCGGGGCGCAGGCTTGGCGGCGAGACCGCCGAGCCCGACCCGCAGGCACTGGCACACGTCGCGGGGGCGCGGGTGTTGCTGGTCGAGGACAACGACATGAACCGCGAGTTGGCTGTGGAGTTGCTGTCGCCGGCCCGCATCGAGGTGGTGATCGCCACCAACGGCCAGGAGGCGCTGGACGCGGTGCTGTCCGTGTTGGCGCCGGTGCGCCAGGGCCTGGGTGGCCTGGAGGATGCCGGGCCCGCGCCGCCGTCCCAGCCAGCCTTGCCCGACGCCGACCTGGCGCACGCCCGCGAACTGGTCGAGCGTCTGCGGGCGCTCCTGGTCGAAGGCGATGCGTCGGCGGTCGACTTCTGGAGCGAGCACGAGCGGCCTTTGCGGGCCGTGCTCGGCGCGCGCGCCGACGCGGCCGCGCGCAGCCTGGAGGGCTACGACTTCGACGAAGCGCTCAAGGCATTGCCCGAGTCGACGCCGGTCTAGGCTGGCGCGTCGCGGCCTGCCAGCAGAAAGGCCATGACCGGCCCGATGCCCTTGCACTCCACCTCGCCGCTGGGCTCGTACTTGAACTCGTTTCCCAGCAGCGCACGCGAGCTGGCCGAGACCTGCACCCGGCCGGCCGGCGCGGTCGATTCCATGCGGCTGGCCACGTTGACTGTGTGGCCCCAGAGGTCGTAGGAGAACTTGGTGAAGCCGATCACCCCGGCGACCACCGGGCCCGAGTGCAGGCCCACCCGCATGCCCATGGACAGGCCGAACTGGGCGTTGAATTCACGCAGGTCCTCGAACATGCCCAGCGCCATGTCGGCGCAGATCTGGGCGTGGTCCGAGCGCGGCACCGGCAGGCCGCCGGCGGCCATGTAGGCGTCGCCGATGGTCTTGATTTTTTCCAGCCCGAGGTTCTCGGCGCGCCGGTCGAAGCGCGTGAACAGGTCGTTGAGCAGCTTGACCAGGTCGGTGGGCGAGCACTGCGAGGCGAACTGCGTGAACCCGATCAGGTCGCTGAACAGGATGGTGACCTCGGGATAACTGCTGGAGATGTTCTTTTCGCCTCGGCGCAGGCGCTCGGCGATCGGCCGCGGCAGGATGTTGAGCATCAGCTTCTCGGTGCGCAGTTGCTCGAGCTCCAGCGCTTCCTTCTCGCGTTCGATCTCGGCCATGTGCGCCATCTCGGAGCTGTGCAGGGCCTTGAGCGCCAGGTGGTTGCGGGTGCGCGCCAGCACGATCGCCGGGTTGATCGGCTTGGTGATGTAGTCGACCGCACCGAGATCCAGGCCGATCTTCTCGTCCTCGGAGGTGGACAGCGCGGTCAGGAAGATCACCGGGATGTCGTGCGTGGCCGCGTCGGCCTTCAGGCGCCGGCACACCTCGTAGCCGTTCATGCCCTGCATCATCACGTCCAGCAGGATCAGGTCGGGCGGGTCGTCCGAGGTGGCGATCTGGAGCGCCCGCTCGCCGTTGATCGCGACCTTGACGCGGCACAGATCCTTGAGCAGGTTCCCGAGCAGAAAAACGTTGTCGGGCGAGTCGTCGACGACGAGGACCGTTGGGCGCTTGGCTGTTTCATCCATGGTCCCTGATTCTCGGTCAGCCGCTCGAACCCGCAAACCTTTGTGTTTTGTGTGACGGCCGGTAACGTTGCTTCGATGCGCCAGACGCGCCAGCCGTGGCGCCCGGCGCGGTCAGTGCGCGGCCGCGCGGCGCGCCTGCCATGCATCCAGCCGGGCGTCCCAGTCGGCCATCCGGCGGCCCGCGGTCGTGGCCGCATCGCCAGTGTTGTGCGCCACCAGCGCGTCGATCAGCGCTTCCTGCGCCGGCGACAGACCCTCGGGGAACAAGGGCGTGACGCTCACGATGCAATCGGCGCGCGGACCGCCGTGGCGCACCGGAAAGCCCTGGCCCTTGATGCGATACACCAGCGCGTCGCGCCGCAGCCGCATCTGCTGTGGACCGTCCGGGGTGGGCACGTCGATCCAGCGCTGCGCTGTCCAGGCGAAGCCGTCGACCGGCAGCACCAGCCGCACCGTGCCATCCGCATCGAGCGTGAAGAACTCGTGGCGCAACAGCTCGACGAGCACCTCGAGCCGCCGCCGCCGCCGGTCGCCCTCGACGCGGGCTTGCGCGACCACCGTCTCGCCATCGCGTACGCCAGGCGGAATCTGGACGCGGCAGCGGTAGTGTTGGGCCGGGCTGCGGCCGTCGCCGTCGCAGGCCTGGCAGGGCTCTCGGGTGGCGCCGAGCCCATCGCAGGCGGTGCAGGGCACGACCGTGGCGGCCCAGCCAAACCACAGGGGCTGGCTCTGACGGCCAGAACCGCCGCACGTGCCGCAGGTCGTCGGTTGTGCCTGCTGGCCCGAGCCTTTGCATGGCGCGCAGGCTTCCACGCGCTCGCCCTGCAAGTCGATGGCGCAGCCGGCCAGGGCCTGCTCCAGCGTGACGGTGACGCGGTGATGGAGGGTGGATGCGGGGTCCGGCGCGGCGTCGTCGGCGGCAGGCGGTGGGGCGTCGCCAGCGTCCATCCGGCGGGCCACGCGGATCTCGTCCAGCGCCCGATTGATGCGCTGGATCTTGCGCAGCGCCTGCGGGCTCGCGTTGCGGTCGGGGTGCCAGCGCGCGGCCAGGCGGCGCCAGGCGGCCTTGACCTGGGCGTCGCTGCATCCGGGCTCCAGGCCCAGTTCACGGTATGACTCGTCGAGTTCCAAGGGCGCTTCGGGGAAATGGATCGCTGTTGGGGGATTGCCAGCAGGTTGCTGCGATGCAGCATGGTAGCGGACCGCGTGGCGCGGCCGACGCTGCGCGTGTGCGCTTTTTCCGTGGTCCGCGCGGCGTTAGACTCTCTTTGCCGCGCCACCCGTGCGGCATCCACGGTCCTCGGCGCTACCCGCTGCCGGCGGCCCTTTGTCCCCCGTGCGCAACACCCTTGCGCGGAGAGTGAATGCATGAGCCCCCAGCAGCCGTTGCGCCTGCACGTCCCGGAGCCGTCCGCCCGACCGGGACACACCACCGATTTTTCCTATCTCCATGTCTCGCCCGCCGGCGCCACGCGACGACCGCCGGTGGACACCCCCCACTTCGACACCGCCGACCTGGCCTATGAGCTGATTCGGGTGCTCGACCTCGATGGCCGCGCGGTCGGCCCGTGGGCGCCCGAGGTCTCCACCGCGCAATTGCGGCGCGGCCTGCGGGCCATGATGAAGACGCGGGCCTTCGACGCGCGCATGCTGATCGCCCAGCGCCAGAAGAAGATTTCCTTCTACATGGGCTGCCTGGGCGAAGAGGCCATCGCCGTGGCTCAGGCCCAGGCCCTGGAGCCCGGCGACATGTGCTTTCCCACTTACCGGCAACAGGGCCTGCTGCTGTCGCGCGACGACGTGTCCATGGTCGAACTCATGTGCCAGCTCATGAGCAATGAGGGCGACGCGATGAAGGGCCGGCAGTTGCCAGTGATGTACTCGTTCAAGCGGGCCGGCTTCTTCTCGGTCTCGGGGAACCTGGCCACCCAGTTCATCCAGGCGGTGGGCTGGGCCATGGCCTCGGCGATCAAGGGCGACACGCGTATCGCCTCGGGCTGGATCGGCGACGGCGCCACCGCCGAGGCCGACTTCCACACCGCGCTCACCTTCGCCCATGTCTACCGGGCGCCCGTCATCCTGAACGTGGTGAACAACCAGTGGGCCATCTCCAGCTTTCAGGCCATTGCGGGCGGCGAGTCCACCACCTTCGCCGCGCGCGGCGTGGGCTGCGGCATCGCCTCGCTGCGGGTCGACGGCAACGACTTCCTGGCCGTGCTGGCGGTCTCGCGCTGGGCCGCCGAGCGCGCCCGCAGCAACCTCGGGCCGACGCTGATCGAGTGGGTGACCTACCGCGCCGGCGGCCATTCCACCTCGGACGATCCGTCCAAGTACCGGCCAGCCGACGACTGGCAGCGCTTTCCGCTGGGCGACCCGATCGAGCGCCTGAAGGCCCACCTGATCGGGCTGGGCGCCTGGTCCGACCAGGAGCACGAACAGGTGCGCCTGGAGCTGGAGGCCGAGGTCGCCGCCGCGCAAAAGGAGGCCGAGAGCCACGGCACACTGCTCGATGGCCACATCCCTTCGGCCGCGACGATCTTCGAGGACGTCTACGCGCAAATGCCCGCGCATCTGCGCCGTCAACGCCAGGAACTGGGAGTGTGACCATGCTGACCCAGACCAAGGACACTCAAGCGGGCGGCGCCGCTGGCGCGATGCGCCAGATGACGATGATCCAGGCCCTGCGCTCGGCCATGGATGTGATGATGGAACGCGACGACAACGTCGTCGTGTTCGGCCAGGACGTGGGCTACTTCGGCGGCGTGTTCCGCGTCACCGAAGGCCTGCAGGCCAAGTACGGCAAGTCGCGCTGCTTTGACGCCCCGATCAACGAAGGCGGCATCGTCGGCGCGGCGGTGGGCATGGCCGCCTATGGCTTGCGGCCGGTGGCCGAGATCCAGTTCGCCGATTATTTCTATCCGGCCTCCGACCAGATCGTCTCCGAGGCGGCGCGGCTTCGCTACCGCTCGGCCGGCGACTTCACCTGCCCCATGACCATCCGCATGCCCTGCGGCGGCGGCATCTACGGCGGCCAGACCCACAGCCAAAGCCCCGAGGCGCTGTTCACGCATGTGTGCGGCGTGCGCACCGTCATGCCCAGCAACCCCTACGACGCCAAGGGCCTGCTGATCTCCGCCATCGAGTGCGACGACCCGGTGATCTTCCTGGAGCCCAAGCGCCTCTATAACGGCCCCTTCGACGGCCACCACGAGCGCCCCGTCGTGCCCTGGTCGCGCCACGAGATGGGCAACGTGCCCGAGGGTTACTACAAGGTGCCGCTCGATTCGGCCGCTGTCGCACGGCCCGGCACGCAGGTGACGGTGCTGACCTACGGCACCATGGTCTGGGTGTCGCAGTGCGCGGCCGAAGAGACCGGCATCGACGCCGAGGTGATCGACCTGCGCTCGATCTGGCCGATGGACCTGGACACGGTGGTCAACTCGGTCAAGAAGACCGGCCGCTGCGTGGTGGTGCACGAAGCCACCCGCACCAGCGGTTTCGGCGCCGAGCTCGCCGCGCTGGTGCAGGAGCACTGCTTTTATCACTTGGAGGCGCCCATCGAGCGCGTCGCGGGCTGGGACACGCCCTACCCGCACGCCCAGGAATGGGCCTACTTTCCGGGGCCGGCCCGCGTCGGCGAGGCGCTCAAGCGCGTCATGGGAAGGGGCGGCTGACCATGGGCCTGTACACGATCAAGATGCCCGACATCGGCGAAGGCATCGCCGAGGTGGAGCTGGTGGCCTGGCGCGTTCAGGCGGGCGACGAGGTGCAAGAGGACCAGATCCTCGCCGACGTCATGACCGACAAGGCCACGGTGGAGATTCCCTCGCCGGTCTCCGGCCGCGTCGCCGCCCTGGGCGGTGAGCCGGGGCAGGTGATGGCCGTGGGGGCCGAGCTGATTCGGCTGGAGGTGGCGGGGGAGGGGAATGTGAAGGGCGAGGCCGCTGCGCCGCCGGCACGGGCCGTCGCTGCGCTCGGCGCGGGCCTGGATTCCCTGTCACCCCAGCGAAGGCAGGGGCTTCGCGGGAATGACAAAGACGCTGTCGTCCCCGCGCAGGCGGGGACCCAGGAGCGAGGTGCCGTGCCACCATCACCGCCCAGCGCGCGCGACGACGCACCCGCCCCCCAACCCCCCACCCGCCCCCCCGGTGAGCGCCCCATCGCCTCACCCGCCGTGCGCCGCCGCGCCTGGGATCTGGGCATCGAACTGCAGTTCGTCAACGGCAGCGGCCCCGCCGGCCGCATCACGCATGAAGATGTCGACGTGTACCTGGCCGCCCGCGGCCGCCGCACGGCGCCCACCGCGGCGCGCGGGCCCCGCCAGCGCCACGGGGAAGAAGCCGTGCCCGTCATCGGCCTGCGCCGGCGCATTGCGCAGAAGATGCAGGAGGCCAAGCGCCGCATCCCGCATTTCAGCTATGTCGAGGAGATCGACGTCACCGCGCTCGAAGCCCTGCGCGTGCAGCTCAACGAGCGCTTCGGCGTGCGCCGCGGCAAGCTCACGCTGCTGCCGTTCATCGCCCGCGCCGTGGTGATCGCCGTGGAGGATTTTCCGCAGATCAACGCCCGCTACGACGACGAGGCCAACATCGTCACCCGCCACGCGCCCGTGCACCTGGGCATCGCGGCGCAGACCGATGGCGGCCTGATGGTGCCCGTGATCCGCCACGCCGAGGCGCAAGACCTGTGGGGACTGGCCGCCGAGGTCGCCCGGCTGGCGCAGGCCGCGCGCTCGGGCAAGGCTACGCGCGAAGAGTTGGTCGGCTCCACACTCACCATCACCAGCCTGGGCCCCCTGGGCGGCATCGTCACCACGCCCGTGATCAACCATCCGGAGGTGGGCATCGTCGGCGTCAACCGCGTCGTCGAGCGGCCGATGTTCGTGGATGGCGTGGTGGTCGCGCGCAAGCTGATGAACCTGTCGTCCTCCTTCGATCACCGCGTGGTCGACGGCATGGACGCGGCCCGCTTCATCCAGGCGGTGCGCGCCCTGCTGGAATGCCCGGCCCTGCTGCTGGTGGAGGGGTCGGCATGACCGTTAGCCGCAACTGCCAACTGCTGGTGCTGGGCGCCGGCCCCGGCGGCTACGTCGCGGCCATCCGCGCCGCCCGTCTGGGCATTGCCACAACCGTGGTCGAGGCTGGCCCATTGGGCGGCACCTGCCTGAACATCGGCTGCATCCCCTCCAAGGCGCTGATCCATGCCGCCGACGAGTTCCACCGCGCCTGCGGCTTCAACGGCGATTCGCCGCTGGGCATCCGGGTCGCCTCGCCCACCATCGACCTGGCCCGCACGCAGCAATGGAAGGGCGGCATCACCGGCAAGCTGGCCTCGGGCGTGGGCGCGCTGCTGCGCAAGGCGGGCGCGCAGGTCGTCACCGGGCGTGCGTCGATCGTCGATGGCAAGACGGTGCATGTCGAGCGCGCCGATGGCGAGCCGCTGCAACTGGTGTGCGAGCACCTCTTGCTGGCCACCGGCTCCGAACCGGTGGCCTTGCCCAGCCTGCCGTTCGGTGGACCTGTCATCGACTCCACCCAGGCGCTGGCGCTGGACCGTGTGCCCCGGCACCTGGTGGTGGTGGGCGCCGGCTACATCGGCCTGGAGCTGGGCATCGCCTGGCGCAAGCTGGGCGCCGAGGTCGCGGTCGTGGAGACGGCGGCGCGCGTGCTGCCTGGCTACGACGAAGAACTCAGCCGGCCGGTGCTGGCCTCACTCAAGCGCCTGGGCATCACCGTGCACCTCGAATGCGCCGCGGTCGGGCTGACCGACACCGGCGACGGCCTGCGTGTGCGCAGCAGCCAGGCCGACGAATACATCCTGCCGGCCGACCAGGTGCTGGTGGCCGCGGGCCGCCGGCCGCGTACCGCCGGCTTTGGCCTGGAATCGCTGGGGTTGGAGATGGACGGCCGCGCGGTGAAAGTTGACGCCCAGTGCCGCACCTCCATGCGCAACGTCTGGGCCATTGGCGACCTGACCGGCGAACCGATGCTGGCCCACCGCGCCATGGCCCAGGCTGAGGTGGTCGCCGAGGTGATTGCCGGGCATCGGCGCCGCTTCGAGCCGGCGGCGATCCCCTCGGTGTGCTTCACCGATCCGGAGATCGTCTCGGTCGGACTCGATGCCGCGCGTGCCGAGGCGGCCGGGGTCGAGATCGTGCAGGCGCACTTTCCCTTCGCCGCCAATGGCCGGGCGCTCAGCATGGAAGCTCATGAGGGCTTCGTGCGCGTGCTCGCGCGCCGCGACACGCACCAGATCGTCGGCTGGCAGGCCGTGGGCCGGGGCGTGGCTGAGCTGTCGGCGGCGTTTTGCCATTCGATCGAGATGGGTGCGCGCCTGGAAGACGTCGGCGCCATCATCCACGCCCATCCCACCTTGGGTGAGGCCATGCAGGAGGCGGCGCTGCGCGCGCTGGGGCAGGCCGTGCACATCTGAGGGCGGGGAACGCGAAACCGTCGTCATCCCCGCGCAGGCGCACTGGTGTCCGCAATAGATTCGGACGATTGGACTAAGTGGTTGTGGCGTCACAGGAAAGGTGAGCTGCAACGGGGCGCGATTCGAACCACTGTAGGAGCCCAGGCCGGCAAAGCCTGGGCTGGCGCGGGTTTGCACCAAAGCGACATACAGTCGTCATGCACTTGCGAGATGGAGCCTGGCAAAGGTGTTGCGGTGATGCCGCTGAGGGGATAGAACCCCGGTCGCCAAACCTTTTCAACAACACGGGCGCTTGACGTGACGCTGGCGCGAGACCTGCCGTGCGCCCAAAGCGCCGGGTGTGCGCTGCGGGTGCGCCGGCGCCTGCGCGGGGCCCAGACGCGCAGGGCGAGGCGGGCGAAAAGCCAGGCGTGTCTGAGGCCCGCAGGGCCGAGTTGCCGAGCGGGCCCGCAGCGACCGAGCATCGAGGGCAGCCCGAAGGGCCCCCGCACCGAAGCCGGCGCGCCCGCACCGCATGCCCGGCGCGCTCCCCGCATCAGCCACACCACCATCCGTGCGCCCGAACACGCCAAAAAGGCGGCGCCCCTCAGCTTCACGCCGGGCAGACCGCGCTTCTGGATCCCC
>CANJQN010000054.1 GCA_947476465.1 Comamonadaceae bacterium
CCGGCTTCGGTGCGGGGGCCCTTCGGGCTGCCCTCGATGCTCGGTCGCTGCGGGCCCGCTCGGCAACTCGGCCCTGCGGGCCTCAGACACGCCTGGCTTTTCGCCCGCATCGCCCTGCGCGTCTGGGCCCCGCACAGGCGCCGGCGCACCCGCAGCGCACACCCGGCGCTTTGGGCGCACGGCAGGTCTCGCGCCAGCGTCGCGTCAAGCGCCCGTGTTGTTGAAAAGGTTTGGCGACCGGGGTTCTAACCCCTCAGCGGCATCACCGCAACACCTTTGCCACGCTCCATCTCGCATGCGCATGACCACTGTATGTCGCTTCGGCGCAAACCCGCGCCAGCCCAGGCTTTGCCGGCCCGGGCTCCTACAGTGGTTCGAATCGCGCCCCGTTGCAGCTCACCTTTCCTGTGACGCCACAACCACTTAGTCCAATCGTCCGAATCTATTGCGGACACCAGTGCGCCTTCGCGGGGATGACGGCGCGCGCCGGGATCACGCGTGCGCTGATTCACCGACCCCGCCGCACCCTCAGCAGCTCATCCAGAATCAGCCCGACCGCCCCGGCGGTGATGGCCGCGTCGGCCACGTTGAAGGCGGGGAAATACCAGCCTCGGTAGTGCAGCTGCACGAAGTCGACCACGTAACCGTGCAACAGCCGGTCGATCACGTTGCCGACCGCGCCACCCAGCAGGCAGGCCAGCGAGAAGGAAAAGAGTTTTTGCGCGGCATGCGAGCGCAGCAGCCACACGATGAAGATGGCGGCGCCGACGCCGATCACGGTGAAGAACCAGCGCTGCCAGCCCGAGGCGGAGGCGAGGAACGAGAAGGCAGCGCCCGAGTTGTGCACCCGCACGACGTTGAAGAACGAAGTGATGGTGGTGGCATCGCCCAGGCGGTAATAACCCAGGATCAGCACCTTGGTGAACTGGTCGGCGATGAGGATCAGGAGCGCCAGCGCCAGCCAGCGGATCATGCCGCCGCCGCCGTTGGCACTGGTGCTGGCGCGCGCCATCAGGCGTGGCTCCGGGCTTCGCCGGCGCCGTACAGGTTGCTCACGCAGCGGCCGCAGATCGTCGGGTGGGCGGCATCGCTGCCGACGTCATCGCGCCAGTGCCAGCAGCGATCGCACTTGGTGTCGGCAGAGGGCCTTGCCTGCACGGTCAGGGTGTCCCCGGCGGTCAGTGTCACGGCCGAAGCGATGAACGCGAACTTGAGGTCCTCGCCCAGGCTGGCCAGCAGCGCATGTTCGGCCGGCGGCGCGCTGATCACCAGGTTGGCCTGCAACGAGGAGCCGACCTCGCCCTTCTCGCGCAGCGCCTCGACTTCCTTGTTGGCGATGTCGCGGATCTCGCGGATGCGATTCCACTTGGCCAGCAAGGCCTCGTCGGGCCCGCCGATCTCGGCGTAGGTCTCGAAGAAGATCGAGTCCTTGCCGCCAAACAGCTTCCAGGCCTCTTCGGCGGTGAAGCTGAGAAAGGGCGCCATCCAGCGCAGCATGGCGTGGGTGATGTTCCACAGCGCGGTCTGGGCGCTGCGGCGCGCGTGCGACTTCGCTGCGGTGGTGTAGAGCCGGTCCTTGAGGATGTCCAGGTAGAAGGCGCCGAGGTCTTCCGAGCAGTACACCTGCAGCTTGGCCACCACCGGGTGGAACTCATACACCTCGTAGTGGGCCAGCACCTCGGCCTGGAACTGGGCCGCGCGGCTCATGGCGTAGCGGTCGATCTCCAGCATGCCGGCCAGCGGCACGGCGTCCTTGGCGGGGTCGAAGTCGCTGACGTTGGCCAGCAGGAAGCGCAGTGTGTTGCGGATTCGGCGATAGGCATCGACCACGCGCGCGAGGATCTTGTCGTCGCCGGCGATGTCGCCCGAGTAGTCGGAGGCGGCCACCCAAAGGCGGATGATCTCCGCGCCCAGCTTTTCGCTGGTCTTTTGCGGATCGACCCCATTGCCCAGCGACTTGGACATCTTGCGGCCCTGGCTGTCGACGGTGAAGCCGTGTGTGAGCAGGCCGCGGTAGGGCGCGCGCCCGTACATGGCGCAGGCGGTGAGCAGGGCGCTGTGGAACCAGCCGCGGTGCTGGTCGTGGCCTTCCAAGTACAGGTCGGCCTCGGGGCCGTTGGCATGGCCGGCGCCGGCATGCGAGCCTTTGAGCACAGTGGTGTGGGTGGTGCCGGAGTCGAACCACACCTCGAGGATGTCGGTGCTTTTGCTGTAGAGCGGGGCATCGGCCGCGCAGCCCACCTTGGTCAGGATCTCCTCGGTGTCGGCCTTGGACCAGGCCTCGATGCCACCGGCCTCGACCAGGTCGGCGGCGATGTCCAGGATGTCCATGGTGCGCGGGTGCAGCTCGCCCGACTCCATGTGCAGGAAGAAGGGCAGGGGCACGCCCCAGCTGCGCTGGCGCGAGATGCACCAGTCGGGCCGGCCGGCAATCATGTCGCGCAGGCGGGTCTTGCCGTTCTCGGGGTAGAACTGCGTGTCCTCGATGGCGGCCAGGGCCATCTGGCGCAGGGTGGCGGGGGCCTTGTCCTTGGTGAACACGCCTTCGCCCTCGTCCATGCGGATGAACCACTGGGCGGCGGCGCGGTAGATCACCGGCGACTTGTGGCGCCAGCAGTGCGGGTAGCTGTGGCTGATGCCTTCGGTGGCGAACAGGCGGGCGGCCACGCGCAGGGTGTCGATGATGACCGGCACCGCCTTCCAGATGTTCTGGCCGCCGAACAGGGGGAAGTCGCTGGCGTAGCTGCCGTGCCCCTGCACCGGGTTCTGGATGTCGTCGTAGGCCATGCCGTGGGCCACGCAGCTGTTGAAGTCGTCCAGGCCGTACGCGGGCGACGAGTGCACGATGCCGGTGCCGTCTTCGGCGGTGGCGTAGTCGGCCAGGTAGATCGGCGACAGGCGCGCAAAGCCCGGGTCCACGTCGTACAGCGGGTGGCGAAAGTGCAGGCCGCCCAGCTTCTCCCCGGCCACCGTGGCCAGCACCTGGCCGTGCAGGCCGAAACGGGCCAGGCATTTTTCGACCAGCGACTCGGCCACGATGATCTGGCCGCGCGGGGTGTCGACCAGGGCGTAGACGAGCTCGGGGTTGAGGTTGAGCGCCTGGTTGGCGGGGATCGTCCAGGCGGTGGTGGTCCAGATGACGGCGAAGATGGGTTTGTCCGCGTCACCCGGCAGGCCGAAAGCCGCCAGCACCTTGGCCGGCTCGTCGGCCGCAAAGCCCACGTCCAGGGTCTGCGATTTCTTGTCGGCGTATTCGATCTCGAACTCGGCCAGCGAGGAGCCGCAGTCGAAGCACCAGTACACGGGCTTGAGGCCGCGGTACACAAAGCCGCGCTCGACCACGCGCTTGAAGGCGCGGATCTCGTCGGCTTCGTTGCGCGGGTCCATGGTGCGGTAGGGGTGGTCCCAGTCGGCCAGCACGCCCAGGCGCTTGAAGTCGCCCATCTGCAGGCCGATCTGCTCGGTGGCGAAGGCGCGGCTCTTGGCCTGCATCTGGTCGCGCGGCAGATTGCGGCCGTGCTTTTTCTCGATGGCGTTCTCGATCGGCAGGCCGTGGCAGTCCCAGCCGGGGATGTAGGCCGCGTCCAGTCCCTTGAGCTGGCGCGACTTGACGATCATGTCCTTGAGGATCTTGTTGACCGCGTGGCCCATGTGGATCTGCCCGTTCGCATAGGGCGGGCCGTCGTGCAGCACGAATTTCTCGCGGCCGGCGCGGGCATCGCGCAGGCGCTTGTACAGGCCCTGCTCCTCCCAGTCCTTGACCCAGCCCGGCTCGCGCTTGGGCAGGTCGCCGCGCATCGGGAAGGGGGTTTCGGGCAGGTTCAGGGTGGTGCGGTAATCGGTCTTGTTGTCGGACATGGCAAGGCTTGTTGGGGCTTCGACAAGCTCAGCCCGAACGGGCGGGAAACAGAGGGCGACGGGGGCGTGTGCAGCCGTTCGCCCTGAGCCTGTCGAAGGGCAGCGAACGAGACGCCGGTTCGCTAAATTCGGTCGCGCGTGGTCTGGCGGCGGGTGGATGCGAAGAACGCCCGGGCATCGTCGCAATCGCGCGCAATGCCGGTCGTGAGGGCGTCGAGGCTTTCGTACTTGCGCTCGTCGTGCAGTTTGTGCAGAAGGTCCACGCGGATGATTTTACCGTAGGCCCCTTCGGCGCCCAATTGGGCCGGCCAGTCCAGGCAGTGGGTCTCCAACAGCACCCGCCCGCCGTTGACGTCGCTTGGGTCGAGCGAGGGCCGGATGCCCAGGTTGGCCACCCCCGCCACGGGCGCGTCAGCCAAGCCGTGCACATGCACCGCGAAGATGCCGCTGGCGGCGGGTTTCCAGTGCGAAAAACGCAGGTTGAGGGTGCGAAAGCCGCCCTGCCGGTCGGCGCACTGGCCAAGTTCGCGCCCGAGCTTACGGCCGTGCACCACGTGTCCGCTGATGCTGTAGGGCCGCCCGAGCAGCGCCGCGACCGCGTCCATGTTGCCGCACGCCAGCGCGTCACGCACCGCCGAGCTGGACACCCGCAGGCCATGGACTTCGTAGCTGTTCATGCGCGCCACGTCGAAGCCGCGCGCGGCGCCCGCCGTATCCAGCATGGCGTAGTCGCCGCTGCGCCGCACGCCGAAGCGAAAGTCGTCGCCCACCAGCACATACCGGGCGCCCAGGCCGTGCATCAGCACCTTGTCGATGAAGTCCTCGGGGGGCAGGCCTGACAGCCGCGCGTCAAAGGGCAGCACCACGCACTTGTCGACACCGCAGGCGGCCAGCTCGCCGAGCTTGTCGCGCAGCGTGGCGATGCGCGCCGGCGCCAGTTCGGGCTTTTTGAGCAGGCCGGCGAAGTAGTCGCGCGGATGGGGCTCAAAGGTCAACACGCAGCTGGGAACGCGCCGGTGGCGCGCCTCGTTGTTCAACAGGGCGAGCATCGCCTGGTGGCCTCGATGCACGCCATCGAAGTTCCCGATGGTCAGGGCGCAGGCGCGGGCAATGCCCGGATGGTGGAAACCTCGGAAGATCCGCATCGGCAGCTTGATACGTTTTTGATAGCAGGCCTGGCCCGACTGTCGAACCTGGCGGACACGGTATGGCAATTGAAACAGGTTATATTGTCCTCGCTATCCAATCATTGCTCGTTGCCATTTCAGGAGGCGTTGCTTGAAGGTCTTGAAGCTGTCCGCACAGGGGCTCCCGCAGTCCTGGATCTCGCTTGAACAAGCGGTGTTGCACTACGCCGCCAACGAGGTCCGATGGGAAGTGGGCGCGCAGGTTGCCGTGTTCCGCGGCGGCCACAACGCCATGACTGGCGAGCAGTCGATGATTGCCGTGAGCAGCATCATCGGCACCAAGGGCGTGCCCAACATCAACCCCTTCGACCTGCGGCCGGGCCTGACCAACAGCAAGCTTTTTGCCCGCGACCGCAATGTCTGCGCCTACTGCGGCGAAGAGTTCGAAGAAGGCCTGCTCACGCGCGAGCACATCATCCCCTTCGCCCAGAACGGCAAGGACCACTGGATGAACGTGGTCACCGCCTGCCGCGTGTGCAACCACCGCAAGAGCCACCGCACCCCCGAGCAGGCGCGCATGCCCCTGCTTTACACGCCCTACATTCCCAGTCTCTGGGAAGACTTCATCTTGTGCAACCGCCGCATTCTGGCGGACCAGATGGAGTTTTTGATGGTGCATCTGCCGAAGTCGTCGAGGCTGCACGCCTGAAACGGGTCATTCCCGCGAAGGCGGCAATCCCAGATCGGTCATTCCCGCGAAGGCGGGAATCCAGTAGCGAGGTTTGGTCGGCGCGACGGGCCGCCGCTAACCCCTTGTCCTTGATTCTGTAGCGTTCGTGGCAAGCCGGGTCTCGGCCCGGCAGCCGAGTCACTTATTTTGCGTCGCCAAAATAAGTAACCAACAAAAGGCGACCCCACTGTCCGCGTCCCCTGCGCGCCTGTCGGCGCGCAGGGGCAGCCTGCGGTGCTCGCGTCGGGCGGGGAAGCGCTCAAACTCGGCCCGTTGGGCCTCAGACAGTCGCGCTTCCTGATCCGCCCGCCGCTGCGCTCCTCGGCGCGTCCACAGGGGCTTTGGGGTCAACACGGCCTGCGGCCGTGTCCTTGATTGTTGGGGGGGGGGGTGCGCTGTTGTTCCTTCGGTGGCCTGCGCTTGAGCGCGCACGCGGTGCACGGGCGTCCTACAGAAAATACTCAAGGATCTCGGGGCGCGCTGACTTGTCCTACGCGAACACCCCCGCCGTCTCCTGCATCCGCGCCGACACCTTGTCGAGTAGCCCTTGACCGGATAGACCGGGATGTCCAGCACGCCCGAGAGCATGGGCGTGGAGTACGCGCCCAGCGCCATCACATGGGCGTCGGCTTTCACCAGGCGGCGCCCGACGGTCACGCCGGCCACGCGGCTGTTGCCGACCTCGACCCGCCCGATGGCCTCGCCGAATGCGAAGCGCACGCCCATGGCCTGTGCCCGCTGCGCCAGCCGGGTGATGAACAGGTGGCAGTCGCCGGTCTCTTTGCCTCGCCGGCGATCACATGGCCAGCAAATGCTTTCGGCTCGCCCCGCGCACAGCGGTCACGGGCAGGGCCGTGTCGAACGAGGCGATGACGCCGCCGCGGCGCACGGCCAAGGCCAGCAGGTAGGCGTCCGTGACCTGCCGGTGGCCGTGCAGCCGGCTGAAGTCGACCACCGTTTCATCGAGCATGGAAACGTCGTCGGCCCAGAACTGGTGATCCACGGCCTGCGCCAGCGACCTGAGTCCCTCGGCGACCTGCTCCGGCGTCGCGCGGTGCGAGGCCGAATACGACGGTGCGCTCATGATCCGGATGACACCGTTCTCGACGATCGGGCACGTGGCAATGCAACGTGGCGCCGCGTCGAGCCACTCGTTGGCGCGCCGCGAAAAGACGTGCGCGTCGTCGAGCAGCGCTATCAGCACGTTCACGTCGAGCAGAACACGGGTGGCCGCCAACTCAGACGCCCTCCGCGTCCTGCAGGCCGCGCACATGCTCGAGGGTGATCACCTCGTCGCGCTGCGGCAGCACGGCGAAGCGGCCGCCCCGCCTGGCCACGGCGCGACGGCCCGCGGGGGCCGGCGGCCGGCGCAGCGCGTCGCGCGCCAGCGCCGAGATCACGGCGCCGACGGACTTGCGCTCGCGCGTCGCATGCTCCTTGGCCGCCGCGAGCACGTCTTCGTCGATGTCGAGGGTGGTGCGCACGAAAAACTCCTTGATGCGTCAACATCGTAGCATCACGATACGGACGGCTGCGGCCAAGTCTCGCTGGCCGACCTGATCGTGCTGGCGGCAATGCTGCGGTGGAAGCGGCGCCATGCGGGTGCTTGAGGTCGCAGGTGACGCTCTTCTTGTTGGCATGTAGCTGCAGGAAGTCGCAGGACTACGCAAACACCCCCGCCGTCTCCTGCATCCGCGCCGACACCTCGCCCAGGTGGTGCAGGGTGTCGCCGAAGCTCAGCTCCATCTGCGTGAGGCGCTTGAAGTAGTGGCTGCCGATGTACTCCTGCGTGACGCCGATGCCGCCGTGCAGCTGCACCGAGCTCTGGCCGACAAAGCGCATCGACACTCCCAGCTGGTACTTGGCGCGCGCCAGGGCGCGCCGGCGCTCGTCGGTGGGTGCATTGAGCTTGAGGCTGGCGTAGTAGCTCATGGAACGGGCCAGCTCCTGCTGCATCTTCATGTCGGCCACGCGGTGGCGCAGCGCCTGGAAGCTGGCGATGGGTACGCCAAATTGCTTGCGCGTGTTCATGTAGTCGGCGGTGAGCTCCATCGTGCGGTCGATCACACCCACGCCTTCGGCGCAGAGCGCGGTGATGCCGATGTCGACCGCGTGCTCCAGCGCCGTGAGCCCATCGGCGGTGAGCAGGGTGGCCGGCGCGTCGGCCAGCCGCACCTCGGCGGCGCGGCTGCCGTCTTGTGTGAGATAGCCCTGCGTGCTCACGCCCGCGGCGGCGCGCTCGACCAGGTACAGGCCGATGGCGCCGGCATGGACCGCCGGCACGATGAAGGCATCGGCCCGATCGCCGGCGGGCACGATGCTCTTGGTGCCGCTGACCGACCAGCCGGTGGCCGAGGCCACGGCTTGCGCTTCGCAGCGGTCCAGCCGCCAGCGTGACTTGCGCTCCTGGTGCGCCAGCACCACCAATGCCTCGCCCGAGGCGATGCGGCCGAGCCAGGCGGCCTGCACCGCGGCCGGCGCATAGCCGTGGATCACGCCGCCGGCGATCAGGCTCTGGGCCAGCGGCTCAAGCACGATGCCGCGCCCGAGTTCCTCCAGGGTCACCATGGCCTCGACCGGGCCCATGCCCATGCCGCCGTGGTCCTCGGGGATGTACAGGCCGGCCAGGCCGAGGGCCGCCAGCTCGCCATAAGCCGTGCGGTCGAAGCCGCCGGCCAGCACGGCGGCGCGGCGGCGATCGAAGCTGTAGCTGCGCTCGACCCATTTGCGCACGGCATCGCGCAGTTGCTGCTGGTCGTCGGTGAATTCGAAGTCCATTTTTACGTGCCTTTCAACCCAGGACCGTCTGGGCGACGATGGTGCGCTGCACTTCGTTGGAGCCGCCGTAGATGGTGGTCTTTCGCATGTTCAGGTAGGCCGCCGCCAAGGGCGCCAGTGCGACCGCGGCGCCGGGGAAGTCGCCTTGCCATCCCGCCTCGGCGGCTTCTCGGATGAAGGGCACCGAGAAGGGGCCGCCTGCCAGCATCATCAGCTCGGTGTAGCGCTGCTGGATCTCGCTGCCGCGAACCTTGAGCAGGCCGGCGATGTCCAGCGAGTTCTTGCCCGACTTCTCGGCCGCCAGCACTCGCAGCACCATCATCTCCAGGGCCACCACGTCCACCTCCAGTTTGGCGATCTCGTCGCGAAAGCGCGGCTCGTCCCACGCGCCTTCGTCCTTGGCGATGCGTTTGAGCCGCTCGAGCTCGCGCTTGGAGCGGTTGATGTCGGCGATGTTGGTGCGCTCGTGCGAGAGCAGGTGTTTGGCGTAGGTCCAGCCCTTGTTCTCCTGCCCGATCAGGTTCTCGGCCGGTACCTCCACGTTGTCAAAGAACACTTCGTTGACCTCGTGGCTGCCGTCCAGCAGCAGGATGGGGCGCACCTGGATGCCCGGCGACTTCAGATCAATCAGCAGGAAGCTGATGCCCGTCTGCGGTTTGCCTGAGCTGTCGGTGCGCACCAGGCAGAAGATCCAGTCGCCGTACTGGGCCAGCGTGGTCCAGGTCTTCTGGCCGTTGACGATGTATTTGTCGCCGCGTCGCTCGGCACGGGTCTTGAGCGAGGCCAGGTCCGAGCCGGCGCCCGGCTCCGAATAGCCCTGGCTCCACCAGACGTCGCCGGAGGCGATGCCGGGCAGGAAGCGTTGTTGCTGATCGGGGTTGCCAAAGGCCATGATGACCGGCGCGACCATCACCGGGCCAAAGGGCATGATGCGCGGCGCGCCGGCCAGGGCGCATTCTGCCTCGAACAGGTGTTTTTGCATCGCGCTCCAGCCGGGGCCGCCGAACTCGGCCGGCCAGCCGAACCCCAGCCAGCCCCGGCCGCCAAGGATGCGAGCCCAGCGCTGCAGGTCCTCGCGGCTCAGGCGCAGCCCGTGATGCACCTTGTGGGCGATCTCGGGCGGCAGCTTGTCGCGCACCCAGGCGCGGATGTCGGATCGAAACTTTTCTTCTTCGGGCGTGAATGCCAGGTCCATGGTCATCTCCAGGGTTGCATGACGGTAGCATGCGGCCCGATTTTTTCACGATTCTTCGCCCTTGGGATAATCACCGGTTCCATGAAGAACATCGTGATCCTTATTTCCGGCGGTGGCTCGAACATGGCGGCCATCGTCCGCGCCGCCGAGCGTGACCGCTGGGGGCACGCGCCGGGCGCGCGCATCGCCGCGGTGATCAGCAACCGCCCCGACGCCGGGGGGCTGGCTTTTGCGCGTGAGCGCGGCATCGCGGCCGAAGTGGTGGACCACCAGCGTTTTGACGGCCGCGAGGCCTTCGAGGCTGACCTCGCCGCCGTCATCGACCGCTTCGATCCAGCCCTGGTGGTGCTGGCCGGCTTCATGCGCATTCTCACGCCCGGCTTCGTCGGGCGCTATGCCGGGCGGCTGCTCAATATTCATCCCTCGCTGCTGCCGGCCTTTCCCGGGCTGCACACCCACCAGCGGGCGATCGACGCCGGCTGCAAGTTCGCCGGCGCCACGGTGCACCAGGTCACGGCCGAACTTGACCACGGCCCCATCCTCGAACAGGCGGTGGTGCCGGTGCTGCCCGGCGACAACGCACAATCGCTGGCCGCGCGTATCCTGACGCAAGAGCACCTCATCTACCCTCGCGCCATCGCGCGCCTGCTCGCCCCGGGCTGAAACACCTCATGCACCCCAAAGCCCTCCTCGAAGCCTGCGCCGAATTGATCGCCCAGGTCCTCCGGTTCGACCATCCCGCCGACGCGGTGGTGTCGCGCTACTTTCGCGACCATCGCTCCCTCGGGCCGCGCGAGCGCGCCACCTTGGCCGAGACCGCTTACGCGGTGCTGCGGCGCAAGCTGCGCTTTGACCACTTCGCGCCCTCGGGCAGCGGCCCGCGCGAGCGACGTCTGGCCATTCTGGGCTTTGCCGGGCCGCGCGACTTCCTCAAGAGCGCATTGACCGACCAGGAGAAGAACTGGCTCGACCAGTGTGACGCGGTGCGCACCGAAGACCTGATGGAGCGCCATCGCCACAACCTGCCCGAATGGTTGGTGCAACCGCTCAAGGAACAGGTGGCGGCCGATTTCTGGCCCTTGGTCGAGAGCCTGAGTGTGCCGGCGCCGCTGGACTTGCGGGTCAACACCCTGATGGCCAAGCGCGAGGAGGTGCAGGCCGAGCTGCGCAAGGCGGGCATCGCGTCGCTGCTCACCCCCTATTCGCCTTGGGGCCTGCGCCTGTCGGAAAAGCCGGCCCTGACCAGGCTCGAGGTGTTCACGCGCGGTGCCATCGAGGTGCAGGACGAGGGCTCGCAGCTGCTGGCGGCCCTGGTCGATGCGCATCGGGGCGAGATGGTGGTCGATTTTTGCGCCGGTGCAGGCGGCAAGACACTGGCCATCGGCGCGGCCATGCGCAACACGGGTCGGCTGTACGCCTTCGACACCTCGGCCCACCGGCTCGACGCGCTCAAGCCCCGGCTGGCGCGCAGCGGCCTGTCGAACGTGCATCCGGCGGCCATTGCCCACGAGCGCGACGAGCGCATCAAGCGCCTGGCCGGCAAGATCGACCGGGTCATCGTCGATGCGCCGTGCTCGGGCCTGGGCACACTGCGCCGCAACCCTGACCTGAAGTGGCGCCAGTCGCCCCAGTCGATCGCGGAGATGGCGGTCAAGCAGGCCGCCATCCTGGCCAGCGCGGCGCGGCTGCTCAAGCCGGGCGGACGGCTGGTCTACGCCACCTGCAGCCTGGTGCGCGAGGAAAATGAGGCGATCGCCGAGGGTTTTTCCGGCCAGAACCCCGACTTCGCCGTGTTGCCGGCCGCCGACGCGCTGGCGCACTTGAAGCTGGCGGACGCGGCTTCGCTGTGCATCGGGCCAGGCGGCCAATACCTGCGTTTGTGGCCGCATCGGCATGACACCGACGGTTTTTTCGCGGCGATCTGGGTCAGGAAGTAATTCTTTACAGCTCATTGAAGGGCTGATCCAGCGGATAGCTGACCGCCGGGGACCCCCTGGCCGTAAAATCGAGCTACTTCATTTTTGGGGCCGATCGCCCCTGCCCCTCAAAATTTATGTTGCTACCTGACTGGGCCGTGCTGAACGCGGTCATCGACCTTTTCGCGCATGGCCTGTTGAACCTCCGCTGGTGGCAGATCGTGTTGTACACGCTGGTCACCACCCACATCACCATCGCCGGCGTGACGATCTTCCTGCACCGCACCCAGGCGCACCGCGCCATGGACCTGGGCAAGATTCCCTCGCACTTTTTCCGCTTCTGGCTGTGGTTGAGCACCGGTATGGTGACCAAGGAATGGGTGGCTATCCACCGCAAGCACCACGCCAAGTGCGAAACCGCTGACGACCCGCACAGCCCGCAAACCCGCGGCATCGACACCGTGATGTGGCGCGGTGCTGAGCTCTACCGTGCCGAGGCCAAGAACAACGAAACCATTGCCAAGTTCGGCCACGGCACCCCCGACGACTGGATCGAGCGCAACCTGTACACCCGCCATAGCTGGCAGGGCGTGGGCGTGATGCTCATCCTGAACGTGGCCTTGTTCGGCGCCGCCGGACTGGCGGTGTGGGCGGTCCAGATGATCTGGATCCCCATCATGGCGGCCGGCATCATCAACGGCATCGGTCACTGGTGGGGCTACCGCAACTTCGAGGCGCCCGACGCCAGCACCAACATCATCCCTTGGGGGCTGATCATCGGTGGCGAAGAGCTGCACAACAACCACCACACCTACCCGACCGCCGCCAAGTTCTCGGTCAAGCGGTACGAGTTCGACATCGGCTGGGTCTACATCAGCCTGATGCAGAAGATCGGCTGGGCCAAGGTCAAGAAGGTGCCGCCGAAGCTGCGCCTGGGCTCCATTCGCCTGGTCGCCGACGAAAAGACACTGGAGGCGGTGATCACCAACCGCTACGAGGTGATGGCCCGTTACGGTCGCGAACTGCACCGCGCCTGCAAGGACGAGATCGCTGTGCTGAGCGAGCGCGGTCATGATTTGTCCCTGCTCAAGACCGTGCGCCGTTGGCTGCACCGGGATGCTGATCGCCTGCCGGCCGAGGCCCTCGGCCAGGTGGCCCAGGCCCGTGCGGCCCATCCGGTGCTCGACAAGATGCTCACGATGCGTGAAGAGCTGCGCCAGATGTGGCTCAACACCAACGTGTCGCGCGAGCAACTGACCGCCGACCTGGCCGCCTGGTGCAAGCGCGCCGAAGACAGCGGCATCGCCCGGTTGCAGCAGTTTTCGATGCGCCTGCGCGCGGCAGGTTAGGCCCACCCCCGATACGGCGCACTGCTAGCCGAGGGGCCTGCGCCGAAGGCGCAGGTTCTTCGTGGCCGTCCAGGCCTGCGTCGGCAGGCTCGGAGCCGCCTCTCAGCCCCTTCAAGGGGGCGCACCCAGTGGCCCGGCGAAGCCCGTTCCACGGGTGCCCTGGTGGGGTGATTGGCGCTCGTGGCTTTCCTCTCCCTGGGCTGAGCCAACGTCGAAAGCACAACGATCGCCCCAATGAAAAAGCCCCGCACTGCGGGGCTTTTTGCTGGGCAACCAGGCCGAATTACTTCAGCTTGATTTCCTTGTACTCGACGTGCTTGCGAGCCTTCGGGTCGAACTTCATGATCGACATCTTCTCGGGCATCGTCTTCTTGTTCTTGCTGGTCGTGTAGAAGTGACCGGTACCGGCTGTGGACTCCAGCTTGATTTTTTCGCGTCCGCCTTTGCTAGCCATGTGAGTGCTCCTTGATTAGGCTTGGCCGCGGGCACGCAGGTCCGCCAGCACGCTGTCGATGCCGTTCTTGTCGATCAGACGCAAAGCGGCGCTGGAAACGCGCAGACGCACCCAACGGTTTTCGGTCTCGACCCAGAAACGGCGGTATTGCAAGTTCGGCAAGAACCGGCGCTTGGTTCTGTTGTTGGCGTGGGAAACGTTGTTTCCCACCATCGGGCCCTTGCCCGTGACTTCGCAGACGCGTGCCATTGCGACACTCCTCATGAACCGGCCGTCACTCCCGTGAGGGCCTCACCTCGCCCAGACGGGGGCGGTGACCGGCTGGGAGGGCTCCCAGCGAAACCAAAGATTATAGCCCCCCCCCGAAACGGCCCTGCGCCGACCACTCTTACTGCTCAAGGAACCGCTGCGCATCCAGCGCCGCCATGCAGCCGGTGCCGGCGCTGGTGATGGCTTGTCGGTAGATGTGGTCCTGCACGTCGCCGGCGGCGAAAACGCCGGGCACGCTGGTCATGGTGGCAAAGCCGTTGCTGCCGGTGCGAGTCTGGATGTAGCCGTCTTTCATCTCCAGCTGGCCCTGGAAGAGGTCGGTGTTGGGCGTGTGGCCGATGGCGATGAAGGCGCCTTGCAGGGCGATGTCTTCGGTGGCGCCGGTGCGGGTGTCCTTCAGGCGCACGCCGGTCACGCCGGTGGTGTCGCCCAGCACTTCGTCGAGCGTCTGGAACAGCTTGAGCTCGATCTTGCCGGCGGCCACTTTCTCCATCACCTTGTCGATCAGGATCGGCTCGGCGCGGAACTTGTCGCGGCGATGGACCAGGTAGACCTTGGAGGCGATGTTCGACAAGTACAGCGCCTCTTCCACGGCGGTGTTGCCACCGCCGATGACGCAGGTGACCTGGTCGCGGTAGAAGAAGCCGTCGCAGGTGGCGCAGGCGCTCACGCCCTTGCCCATGAACGCCTGCTCCGAGGGCAGGCCCAGGTAGCGGGCCGACGCACCGGTGGCGATGATCAGCGAATCGCAGGTGTAGGTGCCGCTGTCGCCGGTAAGGGTGAACGGGCGCTTGCTGAAGTCGACCTTGTTGATGTGGTCGAACACGATCTGTGTCTTGAAGCGCTCGGCATGCTCCAAAAAGCGCTGCATCAGCTCGGGCCCCTGCACGCCCATGACGTCGGCCGGCCAGTTGTCCACATCGGTGGTGGTCATCAGTTGGCCGCCCTGGGCGATCCCCGTGATGAGCAGGGGGTTGAGGTTGGCGCGGGCCGCATAGATGGCGGCGGTATAGCCAGCCGGACCCGAACCCAGGATGAGTACTTTGGCGTGTTGCGTGTTCATCTTCGTAAAAGGCACTGCGGTACTAATACCGCTCGGTGTAAAGTTCTGGCGACATCCGCAAGTATCCACCTCGGGGATCGCGCGGTGATGCGGCCTGTTTCAATGAACCTCATTGTAAGAACCCATGAGGGAACCGATGGCCGCCAACCCAGGCAGGGAGATAAAGAGTGTCGATGCTGTCCAACCTGGAGCTGATTCGCCGGGTCCCGCTGTTTGCGCTGCTCACGTCCACGCAGGCCGACGCGGTGGCCCAGGCCGTCATCAAGCGGCGGTTCAAGCGTGGTGAGGTCATTGTCGAGCAAGGCGACAAGTCCAACATGCTGTTCATCATTCTCACGGGGCGCGCACGCGTGGTCACCGCCGACAAGCGCGGCCGCGAAGTCATCCTGGCCACGCTGCAGCCGGGTGAGTACATCGGCGAGATGAGCCTGATCGACAACCAACCCCATTCCGCCACCGTGCGGGCCGAGGTGCAGACCGACATGCTGTGTCTGGGCCGCGCCGAGTTCGCGCGCTGCCTGCCCGAGAACAGCTCGATGGCCTACGCCATCATGAAGAACCTGGTGCAGCGCCTGCGCCACGCGGACCGCAAGATCGAGTCGCTGGCGCTGATGGACGTGTACGGCCGCGTCGCCCGCGCCCTGCTCGAGTTCGCGGTTGCAGACCGGGACGGGCTGATGCACACCCGCGAGCGCATTTCCCGCCAGGACATTGCCAAGATGGTCGGGGCGTCGCGCGAGATGGTCAGCCGTGTGATCAAGGACCTCGAAGAGCGTGGCTTCATCGAGACACGCGAGGATGGATCCCTGCTCATCAAGGACCGGCTGAGCACGCTGGGCTAGTATTCGTGCTGCGCTGCGCGCAATGCCTTGCGCGCAGCGCAGCACGACCTCGATGACCTATTCGCTCAACACCCTCCAGTCAGCAGCCGGGCCGGCCCGTGGCACGCCGCCGCGCTCGGGCTTCGGCCGCTACGCGCATGAGTTCGCGTTGGTCCTCGGCGCGGTCGCTCTGCTGTTCTGGCTGCTCGCGCTGCTGACCTACTCGCCCCACGACGCGGCTTTTTCCACTTCGGGTGCCGGTGGTCCGCTTGCCAACTGGGGCGGCCGTCTGGGCGCCTGGCTGGCCGATGGCAGCTATTTCCTGATGGGTTTTTCCGTCTGGTGGTGCCTGGCCGCCGGTGTGCGGGCTTGGGTGGCCACGCTGGTGCGCTGGACCCGCGGAGACGGTGAACCGATAGACCGGCGCCAGTTGCTGCGCACCCGCACCGCGTTCTGGGGCAGCCTTGTCGTGCTGCTGTGCGCCAGCAGCGCGCTCGAATGGTCGCGCCTGTACCGTTTCGAGCCGCGCCTGCCCGACCACGCGGGTGGCGCGCTGGGCTATCTGGTGGGGCTGCCGGCGGCCAAATGGCTGGGGTTCACCGGCTCGGGCCTGGTCTGCATCGCGCTGGTGGTGCTGGCTTGCGCGGTGGTGTTTCGCTTTTCGTGGGCGCAGTGGGCCGAGCGCATCGGCGCGCGCATCGACGGCTTCTTCGTGGCGCGCCGTGAGGAGCGCGAACGGGCCGAGGACCTCGCCCTGGGCCAGCAGGCCGCCCGCCAGCGCGAGGAAGTGGTACTGGAAGAGCGCATTGAGATCGAAGAGCACCACCCCGCGCCAGTGCTCATCGAGCCCCTGGTGATGGAGGTGCCGCGCAGCGAGCGCGTCGCCAAGGAACGCCAGAAGCCGCTGTTCAAGGAGCTTCCCGACAGCAAGCTGCCGCAGGTCGATCTGCTCGACGGCCCGCAGGTCCGCCAGGAGACCGTCGCCTCCGAGACGCTGGAGATGACCTCCCGCATGATCGAAAAGAAGCTCAAGGACTTCGGCGTCGACGTGCGGGTGGTGCTGGCCCAGCCGGGCCCGGTGATCACCCGCTACGAGATCGAGCCGGCCACCGGCGTCAAGGGTTCGCAGGTGGTCAACCTCGCCAAGGACCTGGCCCGATCGCTGTCGCTGGTGTCGATCCGGGTGGTCGAGACCATCCCTGGCAAGAACTTCATGGCGTTGGAGCTGCCCAACGCTAAGCGGCAGTCGATCCGCCTGTCCGAGATCTTGGGCTCCCAGGTCTACAACGAGGCCAAGTCCATGCTCACCATGGGCCTGGGCAAGGACATCATCGGCAACCCCGTGGTGGCCGATCTGGCCAAGATGCCGCACGTGCTGGTGGCCGGCACCACCGGCTCGGGCAAGTCGGTGGGCATCAACGCCATGATCCTGTCGCTTCTGTACAAGGCCGAGGCGCGCGATGTGCGCCTGCTCATGATCGACCCCAAGATGCTGGAGATGTCGGTCTACGAGGGCATTCCGCATTTGCTGGCGCCAGTGGTCACCGACATGAGGCAGGCGGCCAACGGCCTGAACTGGTGCGTGGGCGAGATGGAGCGGCGCTACAAGCTGATGTCCAAGCTGGGTGTGCGCAACCTGGCGGGCTACAACGTCAAGATCGACGACGCCCGGGCCAAGGAGCAATTCATTCACAACCCCTTCAGCCTCACGCCCGAAAGCCCCGAGCCGCTCGATCGCCTGCCGCACATCGTGGTGGTCATCGACGAACTGGCCGACCTGATGATGGTGGTGGGCAAGAAGATCGAGGAGCTGATCGCCCGTCTGGCGCAAAAGGCGCGCGCCGCCGGCATCCACCTGATCCTGGCCACCCAGCGCCCCAGCGTGGACGTGATCACCGGCCTGATCAAGGCCAACATTCCCACCCGTATCGCCTTTCAGGTCTCCAGCAAGATCGACAGCCGCACCATCCTCGACCAGATGGGCGCCGAAGCCCTGCTGGGCATGGGCGACATGCTGTACATGCCCAGCGGCACCGGGCTGCCGGTGCGGGTGCACGGCGCCTTCGTCAGCGACGAGGAGGTCCACCGCGTGGTGAGCTACCTCAAGGCGCAGGGCGGCGAGCCCAACTACATCGAGGGCGTGCTCGAGGGCGGCACCGCCGACGACGAGGGCGGCCTGGGCGGGGACCCCGGCGCCGAAAAGGACCCGATGTACGACCAGGCGGTGGAAGTGGTGCTCAAGAACCGCAAGGCCAGCATTTCGCTGGTGCAGCGCCACCTCAAGATCGGCTACAACCGCGCCGCGCGGCTGGTCGAGGACATGGAAAAAGCCGGGCTGGTCAGCTCGATGAACGGCGCCGGCCAGCGCGACATCCTGGTGCCCACGCGCGCCGAATGAGGCGCGTTCCGGGCACATCCGCTTGCGAACTTTGCGAACCATGCGGACTTCGCCCGACCCAACCGGCATGAGACTGATCCCTATGGCATTTCTTTTCCGTTTCCTCGCGTGTGCCGCCGCCATGGCGGCCTGCGTCCCCTGCGCCCTGGCCAGCGGCCTGGACGCCCTGGAAAGCTTTGTGCGCAACACCCGCAGCGGCCGCGCCGAATTCACACAGGTGGTGACCGCGCCCGCCCGTGAAGGGCAGAGCGCCCGTAGCAAGCAGTCCAGCGGCAGCTTCGAGTTCCAGCGCCCCGGGCGCTTTCGTTTCATCTACAAGAAGCCCTTCGAGCAGACCATCGTGGCCGACGGCCAGACGCTTTGGCTGTACGACGTCGACCTGAACCAGGTGACCGCCCGCCGCCAGTCGCAGGTGCTGGGCTCGACCCCGGCGGCGGTGATCGCCTCGGCCCCCGACCTGGACACCCTGCGCAAGGACTTCGACCTGGCTGCCGCGCCCGACCGCGACGGCCTGCAATGGGTGTCGGCCACGCCGCGCAACCGCGAAGGGCAGATCAGCAGCGTGCGGGTGGGCCTGCGCGGCAACGACCTTGCCGCGCTGGAGATCCTCGACGGCTTCGGCCAGCGGTCGGTGCTGAGCTTCACAAAGATGGAGCTCAACGTCGCACTGCCCGAGGCCACCTTCCAGTTCAAGCCGCCGGCCGGGGCCGATGTGATGCGCCAGTGACATCGGTCGCCCCCCATCCGCCCTTGGCCGAGCGCCTGCGCCCGCGCACGCTGGCTGACGTCATTGGCCAGCAGCACCTGCTGGGCGAGGGCATGCCGCTGCGCATCGCCTTCGAATCGGGCATGCCCCACAGCTGCATCCTCTGGGGGCCGCCTGGTGTCGGCAAGACGACCATCGCGCGCCTGATGGCCGACGCCTTCGACGCGCAGTTCATCGCCATCAGTGCCGTGCTCGGCGGCGTCAAGGACATCCGCGAGGCGGTGGACCAGGCCCAGGCCGCCGCCTCGGGGCTGCAGGCGCAGCGCACCATCGTGTTCGTCGACGAGGTACACCGCTTCAACAAGAGCCAGCAGGACGCGTTCCTGTCGCATGTCGAGTCCGGCCTGTTCACCTTCATCGGCGCGACCACCGAAAACCCCTCGTTCGAGGTCAACTCCGCGCTGCTGTCGCGTGCCGCCGTCTATGTGCTGCAGCCGCTTGCAGAGGCCGACCTGGCGCTGCTGGTCGAGCGCGCCCAGGCCGTGGGCGCCGTGCCGGCCATCGAGGCGCCGGCCTTGCAGCGGCTGCTGGCCTATGCCGACGGCGATGCGCGGCGCTTGCTCAATACGCTGGAGACGCTCTCGGTGGCGGCCGGTGCGCAGCACCTGCCGGAGATGACCGACGCCTGGCTGCTCAAGGTGCTGGGCGAGCGCATGCGCCGCTACGACAAGAGCGGCGAGCAGTTCTACGACACCATCAGCGCGTTGCACAAGAGCGTGCGCGGGTCGGACCCGGACGCCTCGCTGTACTGGTTCGTGCGCATGCTCGATGGCGGCGTCGATCCGCGCTACATCGCGCGGCGCCTGATCCGCATGGCCGCCGAGGACGTCGGCCTGGCCGACCCGCGGGCCCTGCGCCTGGCGCTGGACGCCAGCGAGGTCTACGAGCGCCTGGGCTCGCCCGAGGGCGAACTGGCCCTGGCCGAGTGTGTGGTGTACCTGGCCGTCGCGGCCAAGTCGAACGCGGTCTACGCCGCGTTCAACCAGGCCAAGGCGCTGGTGCGCAAGGACGGCACCCGGCCGGTGCCCATGCACCTGCGCAATGCGCCGACGCAGCTGATGAAGGACCTGGCCTACGGCAAGGACTACCGCTACGCACATGACGAGGAGGGCGGCTATGCCGCTGGTGAGACCTACATGCCCGACGGCCTGCGCGGCACGCGTTTCTATGAACCGGTCGAGCGCGGGCTGGAGATCCGCATCGCCGAGAAGCTGCGCGCGCTGCGCGCGCGCGACGCCACCGTGCGGCCCAGCCAGGAATAGCCCGTTACTTTGCCGCGAGGCAAAGCGGGTAAACCCCGTCCCGATGCGCCCGGTTGTGGCGCAACCTCGTCGCTAGAATTTGGACGCAGCGCACAGCCCGCCCGCAATGGCGGGCTTATTGCCTGCAGTTCCACAAAGGGCGAGCCGCCCTCAGAAGAAACGGAGCGCTTTCCAATGGACGTCCTGCTGCAGCAGATCATCAACGGTCTGGTCCTGGGCAGCATGTATGCCCTGGTGGCCCTGGGTTACACCATGGTGTACGGCATCATCAACCTGATCAACTTCGCCCACGGCGAGGTGCTGATGGTCGGGGCGCTCACCAGCTGGGCGATCATCGTGGGCATGCAGGACGCCATGCCCAATGCGCCGGGCTGGATCATCCTGCTCATCGCGCTGGTCATTTCGTGCATCGTGGCGGCCGCGCTCAATTTCGCGATCGAGAAGATCGCCTACCGGCCGCTGCGAAACAGCCCGAGGCTCGCACCGCTGATCACCGCGATCGGCATGTCCATCCTGCTGCAGACGTTGGCCATGATCATCTTCAAGCCCAACTACAAGCCCTACCCTTCGGTGATCCCGGTCGAGCCCATCTTCATCGGCGAGGCGGTCATCACCACCACGCAGATCCTGGTGCTGGCCATGACCGCGATTTCGCTGTCGGTGCTGATGTACCTGGTCAACTACACCCGCCTGGGGCGCGCCATGCGGGCCACGGCCGAGAACCCGCGCGTGGCAGCGCTGATGGGTGTGCGGCCCGACACGGTGATCTCGGCCACCTTCATCATCGGCGCGGTGCTGGCCACCATCGCCGGCATGATGTTCGCGCTGAACTACGGCACGGTGCAGCACACCATGGGCTTCCTGCCGGGGCTCAAGGCCTTCACCGCGGCGGTGTTCGGCGGCATTGGCAACCTCGGCGGCGCGGTGGTCGGGGGCATCCTGCTGGGCCTGATCGAGGCCATTGGCTCCGGCTACATCGGCGCCCTGACTGGCGGGGTGCTGGGCAGCCACTATGCCGACATCTTCGCCTTTGTCGTGCTGATCATCATCCTCACGCTGCGCCCCTCGGGCCTGCTGGGGGAGCGTGTCGCCGACCGGGCATGATCAAATCCCACCCCCGAAACGGCTCACTTCGTGTAGCCGTCCCCCCCTCAAGGGGGCGCCACCAGCGGCCCGGCAAAGCCGGTTCCACGGTGGCCGCTGAATGGGGCCTTTGCATTCACGCGTTGTCGCGGAAAACTGAAAAGGTTTGAATCGAGATGATCTTGAACTTCCAAGACAAGCGCACCCTGGCTTTCTGGGGCGTGGTGCTGCTGCTGCTGCCCCTGCTGCTGCAGTCCATGGGCAACTTCTGGGTGCGCATCGCCGACTTCGCCCTGCTGTATGTGCTGCTGGCACTGGGCCTGAACATCGTGGTGGGCTTCGCCGGCCTGCTCGATCTGGGCTTTGTGGCGTTCTTTGCCATCGGCGCCTACATGTACGGCCTGCTGGCCTCGCCGCACCTGACCGAAACCTTTCCCTGGATCGCCCAGCTGTTCCCGACCGGCCTGCATGTCTCGGTGTTCCTGGCGATTCCGCTGGCCGCCGTGGTGGCGGGCGGCTTCGGCGTGCTGCTGGGGGCGCCCACGCTCAAGTTGCGGGGCGACTACCTGGCCATCGTCACACTGGGCTTTGGCGAGATCATCCGGGTGTTCCTCAACAACCTGGACCATCCGGTCAACATCACCAACGGCCCCAAGGGCCTGGGCCAGATCGAAGCGGTCCACCTGTTCGGGCTCAACCTCGGCCGCGGCATCAACATCGGTGGCTTCTCGCTGTCCTCGGTCACCTTGTACTACTACCTGTTCCTGGTGCTGGTCGTCGCCAGTGTCGTGGTGTGCCACCGGCTGCAGCTGTCGCGCATCGGCCGCGCCTGGATGGCCATCCGCGAAGACGAGATCGCGGCCAAGGCCATGGGCATCAACACCCGCAACCTCAAGCTGCTGGCCTTCGGCATGGGCGCCACCTTCGGCGGCGTGTCCGGTGCCATGTTCGGCGCCTTCCAGGGCTTCGTCTCGCCTGAGTCCTTCAGCCTGATGGAGTCGGTGATGATCGTGGCGATGGTGGTGCTGGGTGGCATCGGGCATCTGCCCGGGGTGATCCTGGGGGCGGTGCTGCTGTCGGCGCTGCCGGAGGTGCTGCGCTGGGTGTCCGGCCTGCTCGATCTGCAATCCATCACCGGCGGCCGGCTCGATCCCGCCATCTTGCGCCAGCTGCTGATCGCCCTGGCCATGATCATCGTCATGCTGCTGCGCCCGCGCGGCCTGTGGCCCTCGCCCGAGCATGGCAAGACGCTGCGCAAGGAGGTCTGAGCGATGTCAGAACCCGTCCTTCGCGTTGCCGGCATTTCCAAGCGCTTTGGCGGCTTGCAGGCCCTCTCGGGTGTGGGTCTGACCATCGAGCGCGGTCAGGTCTACGGCCTGATCGGCCCGAACGGCGCGGGCAAGACCACCTTCTTCAATGTCATCACCGGGCTGTACACCGCCGACAGCGGCAGCTTCGAGCTGGCCGGCAAGCCCTATGTGCCCTCCGCCGTGCATGAAGTCGCCCGCGCCGGCATTGCCCGCACCTTCCAGAACATCCGTTTGTTCTCCGAGATGACCGCGCTGGAAAACGTGATGGTCGGCCGCCATGTGCGCACCCACAGCGGCGTGATCGGCGCGATCTTGCGCACGGCCGCCTTCAAGGCCGAGGAGGCGGCCATCGCCGCCCGCGCGCGGGAGCTGCTCGACTACGTGGGCATCAGCAGCTATGCCGATTACAAGGCGCGCACGCTGTCCTACGGCGACCAGCGCCGCCTGGAGATCGCCCGGGCCCTGGCCACCGATCCCCAGCTGATCGCGCTGGACGAACCCGCCGCCGGCATGAACGCCACCGAGAAGGTGCAGCTGCGCGAGCTGATCGACCGCATCCGCAAGGACGACCGCACCATCTTGTTGATCGAGCACGACGTCAAGCTGGTGATGGGCCTGTGCGACCGGGTCACCGTGCTCGACTACGGCAAACAGATCGCCGAGGGAACGCCGTATGACGTCCAGCGCGACGAGCGGGTGATCGAGGCCTATCTGGGCCAAAACCATACCGCAACATCGGCTGCGACATCGGCTGCGGCAACGACCGCTGGCAAGGGAGACGCCTGATGGCCGAGGTACTGTTGCGAGTCAAGGGCCTGAAGGTCGCCTATGGCGGCATCCAGGCCGTCAAGGGCGTCGATTTTGAGGTGCGCCAGGGCGAGCTGGTGTCGCTGATCGGCTCCAACGGCGCCGGCAAGACCACCACCATGAAGGCGATTACCGGCACCCTGGAGCTGGCCGGCGGCGACATCGAATACCTGGGCCAGAGCATCCGGGGCCTGGGCGCCTGGGACCTGGTCAAGAAGGGCCTGGCCATGGTGCCCGAGGGCCGTGGCGTGTTCACCCGCATGACGATCACCGAGAACCTGCAGATGGGCGCGCACATCCGGCGCGACAAGGCGGGCATCGTGGCCGACATGGACAAGGTGTTCACCATCTTCCCGCGCCTGAAAGAGCGGCGCGACCAGCTGGCCGGCACCATGTCTGGCGGCGAGCAGCAGATGCTGGCCATGGGCCGCGCCCTCATGAGCCGGCCCAAGCTGCTGCTGCTCGACGAGCCCTCCATGGGCCTGTCGCCGATCATGGTCGACAAGATCTTCGAGGTGGTGCGCGAGGTGTATGACCAAGGCGTCACCATCCTGCTGGTCGAGCAGAACGCCGCCCGCGCGCTGCAGATCGCGGATCGGGGCTATGTGATGGAGTCGGGTGTGATCACCATGAGCGGGCAGGCCAAGGCCATGCTGGACGATCCGAAGGTGCGTGCGGCTTATCTCGGCGAGTAGAAAACAGGGCGATTCAATAGCGGAACTGCAGGCCCAGGCTGGTGGCGCGCACCGGCTCCCGATTGCCGCCGGCAAATCGCAAGTCGTAGCTGTCCCACTCGACCACCGCTGACATGCGCGGCGAGAAGTCCCAGCTCAGGCCGAGGCCGTAGGACACGCCAAACCCGCGCTCCCGGCTGGCCGCGATGCCTGAGAGCTTGTGAATTTTTCGAAACACCGGTCAGCTGATCCATGGGTTGGTGCGTTCTACTGCCATGGGACCTGAATCCAACGAGAACGAGCGCAGCGGCGAGTTGTTCGATGGCTTGCCGCTGCCCGCGGGCATTGGGGCGACGA
>CANJQN010000055.1 GCA_947476465.1 Comamonadaceae bacterium
GGGGCCGAGACGCGCAGGGCGATGCGGGCGAAAAGCGAGGCGTGTCTGAGCCGCGCAGCGGCGAGTTGCCGAGCGGGCCCGCAGCGACCGAGCATCGAGGGTAGCCCGAAGGGCCCCCGCACCGAAGCCGACGCGCCCGCACCGCACACCCGGCGCGCTGCCCGCGTCGCACCGAACAGACCGCGCTCCTGGATCCCCTGTCACCCCCGCGAAGGCGGGGGCTGCGCGGGGATGACGGCGACTTGACTCCATTCCGGACACCGGTGCGCCTTCGCGGGGATGACGCATTTCCCGGGCCGCCCCCCCTGAAAATACCTATGCAGATCGTACGCTAGTGTAAGTTACCATCGCCCCCACGAGGCGCACGATCACGCGCCGAACCGGAGAGACCATGGTACCGACCGAAGACCAGAAGGCGCTGCAGGAAACTGCCCGCCGCTTCGCCCGCGAGCGACTGCTGCCCGATTATCAAAAGCGCGAGAAGATCGGCATCCTCGACCGCGCGCTCATCAAGCAGATGGGTGAGCTGGGCCTTTTGGGCACCGACCTGCCCGAGGAATACGGCGGCCTGGGGGTCGACTCTGTCACCACTGGCCTGATCGCCGAAGAGCTGGCCTACGGCGACTTCAACGTCAGCGCCGTGCCGGTGGGCATTTCGCTGAACGCCGCCATCCTGATCCGCCACGCCAAGCCCCACGTGGTCAAGGAATGGGTGCCGCGCATGGTGGCCGGCGACGCGGTGGTGGCGATCTGCCTGACCGAGCCGCGCGGCGGCTCCGACGCCAGCAACCTGCAGCTGCGCGCCCGCCTGAACGCGCAGGGCACGCACTACATCATCAACGGCGAAAAAACCTCCATCACCTTCGCCGACCGGGCCGACGCCTACCTGATCTTCGCGCGCACCGGCACGCCCGAGGAAGGCGCCAAGGGCGTCAGCGCCTTCTTCATTCCCTACGAAGGCAGCAAGGGCATCTCGCGCACCTGCTTCGACGACGTGGGCAGCGCCATCATCGGCCGCGGCTCGGTGTTCTTCGACGACGTGGCGGTGCCGGTCGACCACATGCTGGGTGACCTGGGCAAGGGTTTCACGCAGGTGATGCAGGGCTTCGACTACAGCCGTGCGCTGATCGGCCTGCAGTGCGTGGGCGCAGCGCAAGCGTCGCTCGACGAAGCCTGGGCCTACAGCAAGGAACGCGAGGCCTTCGGCCGCCCGATCGGGCAGTTCCAGGGCGTGAGCTTCCCGTTGGCCGAAGGCGAGTCGCACATCGAGGCGATCCGCCAGCTGTGCTATCACGCCCTCGCCCTGCGCGATGCCGGCCAGCCGCACACCAAGGAGGCCGCCATGTGCAAGTGGATGGGCCCGCGCTACGCCTTCGACGTGATCCACCAGTGCCTGCTGACGTTCGGCCACTACGGCTGGAGCAAGGACCTGCCGCACCAGCAGCGCATGCGCGACGTGATGGGCCTGGAGATCGGCGACGGCACGGCCGGCGTCATGAAGCTGATCATCGCCCGCGCGCGCATCGGCCGCACCGCCGTGCAGTACTGATCGGGCGCCATCGCCCGTGCGACGCCAACCTGGGAAACCGACCACATGACCGCCGTCCTCGACGACAGCAGCCTGGCTGTCCGAATCGCGCAATACCTCACCGAGCAGACCGCAAAGCCGGTCACCGTGGGCGCCGTGCGCCGGTTCCCGGTGGGCTTTTCCTGGCTCACGTACCTGGTGCCGGTGCAGGGCCTGGAGCCTGGCGGGGCGACCCGCGATCTGATCTTGCGCCTGGGCCCTGACTACGGCCTGTTCGCGCCCTACAGCGCCGAGCCGCAGGTGCGTTCGCTGCAGTCGCTCGACGGCAGCGGTGTGCCCTACCCGCGTGTCTTCTGGCACAGCGACGACGCCACCATCTTCGGCGCGCCCTTCATGTTCTGCGAAAAGGTCTCGGGTTCGGCCGTGGTGCCCTGGGTCTCCCCCAGCGAGCCGCCGTTGCCCGAAGACCTGCGCAAACGCCTGGGCACGCAGTTCATCGATTCGCTGGCGGCGCTGCACCGCGTGCACTGGCAGGACAAGCCCATTGCCAGCATGGGGCAGGGCATCACCGCCGAGAACGCCGCAGGGCTGATCGTCGAGCAGTGGGAAGCGCTGATCCAGCGTTGGGCAATGCGGCCGTACCCGCTGGCCGAGTGGGGCGTGCGCTGGCTCAAGGAACACCAGCCGGTGGCGCCGCGCGTGACCATCGTCCACGGCGACTACCGCACCGGCAACTTCCTGGAGGAAGGCGGCACCATCACCGCCATCCTTGACTGGGAACTGGTGCACCTGGGCGACCCGCATGAAGACCTGGCCTGGGCCAGCATGCCCATGTACAAGGGCGGCACGCCCTACATCGGCCGCCTGTGCGAGCCGGACTGGTTTTATCAACGTTACGCCGAGAAGTCCGGCGTGACCGTGTCCATGGACTCGGTTCGCTACTACCAGGTGTTCTCGATGCTCAAGCTGGCGGCCACGCACATGGCTGCGGCGCGCTGCTTCGAGGAAGGGCGCTTCAACGACCTGCGCATGCCCGCCATGGGCAGCCAGATCGCCACCTGCCTGCGCCAGATGGACAAGATGATCGAGACCGCCTGACCCCCGGAGCCGCCCCATGAACAACAGCTTTGCCCGCCTCATCGACGGCATGTGCGCCACGCTGCGCGCCGAAGTCCTCACCCGGCTCGACGACGAATTCGGCCGCGGCCAGGTGTTCGGCGTGATCAACCTGCTCAACACCTTCAAGGTGCGCGCCAACTGGTCGGCCGAGTTCCTGCTCGAGCAGATCGAGTCGCAGCGCGGCGCGCTGGAGGCGGCCTATGCCTGCCTGCGCCAGGGTGCGCCCGCCCTGACCCCTCCAGCGTCGCCGTCACTGGCGCAGGCGCGGCACGCGCCGATCGCCGAGTTGATGGCCCGCCGCGACAGCTTGAACGCCGCGATCAGCGCGCTGCTCGGATGGCTGCAAGCCCAGGGCGCCGCGATCGACGCCGCCACTGCCCGCGACACACTGGCGCCGCTGCGCCAGGCGATGCGCCGCGAGGTCGACCTCGAACTCAAGCACGCGCCACGCCCGCTGTTCGCCGAAATGTCCAGCGGACGCGAGGATTGACCCCCAATAGCCCGATATTTGCGGGTCCGCATAGGGATTCGCCCCTGTTGACACGTGCGTGAATTAAGGTACCTTCCGATCCTGACCGTACGCTAGTGCAACAAGTATCTCGCAAACCTGCAACTCTGGAGACAACACATGGCCAACATCCTTCGCCGCGGCCTCACGGCCTCGCTCCTGGCGCTCGCCGCCCCGCTGGCATTCGCGCAGCAACCCACCATCAAGATCGGCTTGCTCACCATTGACAGCGGCCCCTTTGCCACCTATGCCAACCTGATGGATACCGGCGCCAAGACGGCGGTCGAGATCCTCAACGCCGAGGGCGGCGCTCTGGGCCGCAAGTTCGAGGTGGTCGTGCAGGCGCACGCGGGCACGCCGCAATCGGCCCTGGCCGCCGCCCAGCGCCTGGCCCAGCAAGGCGTGGTCATGATCAACGGCCAGACCCTCAGCTCGCACTCGCTGGCCCTGGCGCCGCGCCTGGAGCAGATGAACGTGCTGCTGATCGACAGCTATGCCCAGGCCAATGATCTCGGCGGGAAAGGCTGCGTGCCCAACTACTTCCGCGTGAACACGCCCGATGCGCTGACCACCCGGATGATGGAGGACTACGTCAAGACCACCGGCGCCAAGACCTGGAACCTGATCTCGGCCGACTATGCTTCCGGCCGCAGTTTCGATGCCGGCTTCACCAGCCTGGTCAAGGGCCTGGGCGGCAGCGTCAAGCAAAGCCTGTTCGCCCCGATCGGCACCAACGACTTCGGCAGCCAGATTTCCCAGCTGGGCAGTCCGGCCGAAGCGCTGATGGTCACGCTGTTCATGAGCGACGGCCAGTCCTTCGCCAAGCAGGCCAAGCAGTTCGGCCTGTTCGACAAGTACAAGGCCGTCATCGGCAATGGCTTCGCCACCGACTTCCAGCTCGAAGCCCACGGCGACAACGTGCTGGGCGTCGTCAACAGCCTGAGCTGGACGCCCGAGCTGCCCGGCGCACGCAATGCGATGTACGTGAAGGAATTCACCGCCCGCGCCAAGCGCCGCCCCTTCTACACCGACGCCGACATGATGGCGGCCTACGAGGTGTTCGCCGCCGGCGTGAAGAAGGCCGGCTCGACCGACCCCGCCGCCGTGCGCAAGGCGATGGAAGGCCTGCGCATCCCCACGATCTTCGGCACCAACGAAATGCGCGCCGCCGATCACCAGCTGATCCGTCAACACGGCATGGCCCAGGTCGTGAAGGGCCCGGACGGCAAGAACCGCTTCGAGATGCGCGTGGTCAAACAGGGCACCGAAATCTTCCCGGCGCCCAACCCCGAGTGCAAGGTCTCCTGACCTTTCGCCCCTGATCGCCCAGCAAGCAGGCTTCCTGCGGAGACGCCGTGGATTTTTCTCAACTCCTCAATGTTGGCCAGCTGGCCAATGCGCTGGCCCTGGCCTCGCTGCTCACCATTCTGGCGAGCGGCCTGGCCCTGATTTTCGGGCTGCGTGATGTGATGAACTTCGGCCACGGCGCGATCTACATGCTGGGCGCCTACCTGGGCTTCACCGCGGGAAACGTCCTGAATTTCTGGGCTGCCCTGATCGTGGTGCCGCTCATCATGGCTGTGCTGGGGATCGCCTTCGAGCTGCTGGTGCTGCGCCCGCTGCAGCATCGCTCGCACATGGACGTGGCCCTGGTGACCTACGGCTTCGCGCTGATCATCGGCACCGCCGTCCACAAGATCTGGGGCACCTCGCCCATGTCGGTCGAGGCGCCGGCGGTGCTGGCCGGCTCCATCGACCTGTTGGGCACCCGCTACCCGCTCTATCGGCTGTTCCTGATCGCGGTGGGATTCAGCACCTGCCTCGGTCTGGCCGCCTGGCTCAAATACACCCGCTCGGGCATGCACACGCGCGCTGTCAGTCAGCAGCCCCATGTGGCCCGCATGATGGGCGTCAACACCGACCGGCTCAGCCTGATGGTGGTCTGCCTGGGCACGGCCTTCGCCGGCCTGGCAGGCGTGCTGGCCGGCCCCTATCTTTCGGTGGACCCCGGCATGGGGGCCTCCATCCTGATCAGCTGCCTGATCGTGGTCGTCATCGGCGGCCTGGGCAGCATCGGTGGCGCCATTGCCGCGGCCGTGGTCTATGGCTTCATCCAGGTCATTGGCACGGTTCTGGTGCCCAACATCGCGGTACTTGCGCCGTACTTTCTGCTGTTTATCGTGCTGCTGTGGCGCCCGCAAGGCTTCGGCCGCGGACGGGTTGCCTGATGGCCGCCATTTCCCCCACCGTCATGTCCCCATCGACCGCCGCCAAAACCGGCCCGCGTTGGAAGTGGCCCCTGGTGTGGCTGGCCCTGCTGGTGATCGGCCTCATGGCGCCTCGCGTGATCACCAGTGGCTATTACCTGGGCGTGATGATCAGCATCATGACGCTGGGCATCGCGGCCGTCGGCATCGGCTTTTTGATGCACCAGTGCGGCTTCGTCATGTTCGGGGTGGCGGCCTTCATCGGCCTGCCGGCCTATCTCGTGGGCATTGCCACCAACTACGGCATGGGCCTGCATGGCGCCGTGCTGGCGGCGCTGGCGGGCTCCACGGTGTTTGCCGCGCTGGTCGGCGCCCTGGTGGTGCGGGCTCGGCCGCTGCCTTTTTCCATGCTCACGCTGGCGCTCGCGCAAATGCTCAAATCCGCTGCCACGCTGCAGTCCATGCGCCCGATCACCAGCGGTGACGACGGCATGACCATGACCTTCAAGGGCACCTTCATGGGCCTGTCCCAATCGCAACTGGCCAAGAACGACGCGTTCTGGCCGATCGCCCTGATCGCCCTGGCGCTGGCGCTCCTGATTGCCTGGAAGGCCGCGACCTCGCGTTTCGGCCAGGTGCTGCGGGCCACTCAAGCCAACGAAGAACGCATGCGCTTTTCCGGTTTCGACACCTACCTGCCGCGGTTGTTGGCCTTCATCCTGGCGTGCTTTCTGGTCTCCATTTCGGGGGTGCTGATCGCGTTGCACAGCGCCTTCGCCTCGCCCGAACTGCTCGACTTTGCCACCGGCGGCAACGCACTGATCGCCATGCTGATCGGCGGCGCGGCCAACGTGCTCGGCCCGCTGCTGGGCGCCCTGCTCTACACCGTGGCCCAGGACTACTTCGGCTCCACCGGCTACCTTGAGCTGCTCACCGGTATCGCAATCGTCGTGATGATCTGGGTCTTCCCCAAAGGGGCGATGGGCCTGGTGCTGGCGCTGTGGACGCGCATCACACGTGGAGGAAAAGCCTGATGCTGCGCGTTGAAGACCTGAGCGTGAGTTATGGCAGCGTGCTGGCGCTCGAGGGCGTCAATCTCGAAGTCAGCGAGCGCGGCGTGCTGCACGGGATCATCGGTCCCAACGGTGCGGGCAAGTCCACCCTGATGGACGCCATCACCGGCCGGCGAAAACCGACCCGTGGCAAGGTGTTCGTCGACGGTCAGGACATCACCGCGCGCAGCGTGCGCTGGCGCCGCAGGCTGGGCATGGCGCGTTCGTTCCAGCGCACCAGCATCTTCCCCGGCCTGACCGTGCGCGAGCAGCTTGAGCTGGTCGCCTCCGAGCTGGGCGAGCCGGACCTCGGCGAAATCATCGACGCCTTCGAGCTGCGCGGCACGCTCGACCAGGCGGCCGACACCATCGCCTACGGTGACCAGCGCCGGGTGGACATCGCCCTGGCGATGATCGGCAAGCCCAGCCTGATGCTGCTGGACGAGCCGGCGGCCGGCCTGTCCGCCGCCGAAACCGAATCGTTGTTCCAGCACTTGCAGAACCTGGTGCGCCACCGCGGCGTGACGGCCCTGGTGGTCGAGCACGACGTGGATGCCGTGTTCGGCTTCTGCGACGACGTGACCGCCCTTGACCTGGGCCGCAAGATCATGACCGGCAAGCCTGCCGAGGTCCGCAGCGACCCGCGCGTGGTCAGTGCCTACCTGGGGATCGCCGGATGAGCTTTTTGAAGATCCGCGGTTTCAGCGCCGGCTACGGCAAGTCGGTGGTGCTGCGCAACATCGACCTCGACGTGGACCAAGGCGAATCGGTGGCTGTGGTCGGCAAGAACGGCGCCGGCAAGTCGACGCTGCTCAACTCGTTTTTCGGCGGCACCACCATCAAGGGCGGCACCATCGAGCTGGGCGGCGTCGCCATTCAAAACCTGCCCGCCTATTCCGCGCCAAAGTTCGGTGCCACCATCTCGCCACAAGGCCGCCTGGTGCTGCCTCACCTGACCATCCAGGAGAACCTGCTGATCGGGGCCGCCAGCGGCCGCGGCGGCCAATGGAACCTGGCCAGCGTGTACGAGCTGTTCCCGGTGCTCAAGGAGCGCCGCGACAACCCCGGCACCGCGCTGTCCGGCGGCCAGCAACAGATGCTGGCGGTGGGCCGCGCCCTGATGGGCAACCCGCGCGTGCTGCTGCTGGACGAACCCTCCGAGGGCCTCTCGCCGGTGCTGGTCGACAGCCTCACCGAGACCTTCAACCGCATCCGCGAAACCGGCACTGGCATCCTGCTGGTCGAGCAACACTTGAACCTGGTGCGCCGCGTCACGCAGCGCTTCGTGGTGATGTCCAAGGGTGAGATCATCGACCGGGGCCTGACGGCCGACATCGACACGGAACAACATCGCAAAGCCCTGGCCTTCTGATTCACCGGGCGCGGTTTGCTTCGCGCTTTTTTAAAGTTAACAATTGCAATTGCAATTGGACTGATCGGAGCCTCCCATGAGCACCAAGGACCAGCTGATCCGCGACAACGAGGACATGACCCGGGTCGGTCCGGGCACCGCCATGGGCAGCCTGATGCGCCGCTACTGGCTGCCGGCGCTGCGCTCGAGCGAGCTGGCCGCCGGCGGCTCGCCGGTGCGGCTGCTGATGCTGGGCGAGAAGCTCGTGGCCTTCCGCAGCCCCAACGGCGAGCTGGGCGTGATGGACCACCGTTGCCCGCACCGCAACGCGTCCCTGTACCTGGGCCGCAACGAGGAAGGCGGTCTGCGCTGCATCTACCACGGCTGGAAGTTCGACACCAGCGGCCAATGCGTCGAGGTGCCCAACGTGCCCAACGGCGCGCAGGTGTGCCCCAAGGTCAAGACCACCCGCTACAAGACCTATGAACGCCACGGCGTGGTGTGGGTCTACATGGGCCCCGCCGAGCTCGAGCCGCCGCTGCCGCTGATCGAGGTGTTGGAAGCCGACGAAGGCGACCTGGAGATCGAGTTCGCGCAGCGTGAGTGCAACTTCCTGCAGGCATTGGAAGGCGACATCGACACCTCGCACCTGGGCTTCCTGCACGTGGGCAACATCGTCCCCGACGACCTGCTGCCCCAAGATCCCATGCGCTATGTGGTGGCCAACCGCGCCCCCGAGCTCGAGGTAGGTGACGCGCCCTGGGGCACCAGCTACTGCGCCACCAAGCACACGCCCACCGGCGGGCGCTACCTGCGCTATGCCAACTTCATGTTCCCCTGCTGGACGCAGGCGCCGCAAGGCCAGTTCGAGAACAACCTGTTCGCGCGCGCCTGGGTGCCCATGGACGACACCCACACCATGTCCATCACACTGCTGTGGAAAAAGCGCGGCAACTTGTTTCGCACCATGGCCAACGGCGAACCGCTGCCCGGCGTGAGCGAACTTCGCCTGCTGCCCAACACCAGCGACTGGTATGGCCGCTATCGCACCGAGCAGAACCCGCGCAATGACTATCTCATCGACCGCGATGCCCAGCGTGAGGACCGCATCTACAGCGGCATCGACAACATCGGCGTGCAGGACCAGGCCATGACCGAATCCATGGGCGAGATCACCGACCGCTCGCGCGAGCACCTGGTGCCCAGCGACATGATGATCGTGCGCACCCGCCGCCGCCTGCTGCAGGCCGCTCGCCTGCTCGCCGTCGAGGGCAAGGCCCCTCCCGGCGTGAGCGATCCCTTCGTCTACCGCATGGCCCGCAGCGGCGACATGATCGTCGAGGGCAGCGACGCCAACTGGAAGGCGCTGTACGACATTCGCATCCGCGAGGCGGTGCGGCTGGGCCAAGCATGAGCGCCGACGCGCCGAGCAAGGAAGCGTCATGAGTGCCACCCCAGCACATGATTTCGCCGGCCGCGTGGTGGCCATCAGCGGTGGCGCACGCGGCATCGGCGAGGCGCTCTCGCGCGCCTTCATGGCGCGTGGCGCCCGGGTGGTGGCACTGGACCGGCGCTGGGATGAAGGCTCCGCGCTGGCACACGATGTGCACGCCGGCGGTGGCATCGCCTTGCCCTGCGACATCACCAACGACGCGCAGGTCGACGCCGCCTTCGAAGCCGCCCTGGCGCGCTGTGGCCGCATCGACGTGCTGGTAAACAATGCCGCCATGCGCCAGCGCGATTTCTATCCTGTGAACGGCGCCTGCGCGGTGCTGGACACCGAGGATTCGCACTGGGAGCGCATGCATGCGGTGAACGTGGTGGGCACCCTCAAGCTCACGCGGCGCTTCATCCGGCCCATGCTGGCGCAGCGCAGTGGCAGCATCATCAACGTCAGCGCCAACGGCAGCCTCACCCTGCCCGTGGCGCCCGGCGTGTCGCAGGGCAACCATCCCGGCCTGCTCAATCAGCCGTATGACGCGAGCAAGGCGGCGCTCACCAGCATGAGCTTTTACCTGGCGCAGGAGGTCAAGCCGCGCAACGTCGCGGTGAACGTGATCTTCCCCGGCCCCACCCGCACCACCGGCTCGGACGAACTCACGCCAGGCCGCGCGGCCCTGGGCCTGAAGATGGAATTGCTGGATGCGGCGCATGTGCTGCCGGTGTGCCTGATGCTGGCTGTGGCAGACGCGCAAAGCACGGGTAAGGCTTATGACGTCGTGGCCTGGAATGCAGCGCAACAGGCTTGAGCATCACCGCCTGGATTCCCGCCTTCGCGGGAATGACGAAACTTTTGTCGTCCCCGCGCAGGCGGGGACCCAGGAGCGAGGCATCTGCGGGCCCGACACCGCAAACGAGCGAGAGGCCCCCGCCTTCGACCCCGCCGCCTACATCCCCGCCCTGCTCAGCACCCTCAACAACCGCCTATCGTCCGGCGCGTCCGACCTGTACCTGCAACGCTTCGGCGTCGGCATCAACGAGTGGCGCATTCTCACAGTGCTCAAGCAGTATCCCGGCTGCACCGCCGGGTTCGTGTCCGAGCAGGCGGCGATCCACCTCACGGTGATCAGCCGCAGCCTGCGTGGCCTGCAAGACAAGGAACTGGTGGCGGTCGATCGCAGCGCCTGGCAGCGGCTGCTGACGCTCACGCAGGCCGGGCACACGATGCACGACCGCATCGCACGTGTGGCGCTGCAACGCGAGAAGCGGCTGCTTGCCGGTCTGTCAGCCAGCGAGGTTGAATGTCTGCGCGATGTGCTGCTGCGCCTGACCGCCAACCTGCCGCAAGTCGAGGCCCTGGCGCCCGACCAGGACGCGTGATCAGATGGGCGGGTGCTCCTGCACCTCGGGGTACTTCGAGTAGCCCTTGCCCACGCCGTACTCGATGATCCCGTAGCCCACTTCGTCGCCGTCGCGTACCTCGATCACCTGGTCCGCCAACGTACGCACCTTCTTGCGGGTCGCTGGGTCCGACAGGTCCCAGGTCTCGTGGGCGGTGAACACGCCCTTGCCCTTGTCGTCGCCGTGGAACCAGCCGTCCAGGCCGCCGTACAAGCCGCCCTTGAGGAAGTAGCGCGTGGGCAGAGTCCGCACCTGGACCGACTTCTGCCGCCCATCGGCGAACCGGCAGTGGAACACCGCCGATTCCATGTTCTGGCCCAGCGGGTCAGACAGCCACTTCACCTCGTGGCTCACGTCGGTCAGCTGGTTGCGGGTGGACACCTTGCTGCCTGTCGTGAACACCTCTTCGCCCGAGATGTAGATCAGGTCACCGGGCGAGCGCTCCTTGAAGAAGATCACGAGGCCCCGGTCCTTGAACTGCACGGTGGTCCAGCAGTAGAAAAACGGCGGGTAGAAGGTCAGCGGCGGCGCGGATTCGTCCGTGCGCATTTCGGAGCGCACGCCCCAGGAGTGATCGCGCTGGCCCAGCCAGTCGTTGCCCAGCTCGATGCGCTTGCCGTCGTATTCCAGCCAGCCGGTGTAGCGGCCCATCTGCTGTGCCCGTGCCATGTTCTCGGTGACGCGCCCGTCGCGGCGGCGCAGGTGCGCGGTCTCCTCGTGCGGGTTCATGGTGGCGTGGAACTCGATGTCAAAGCGGATGCCCGAATCGTTGTCGGCCAGCGTCAGGCGGTGGTGCTTGAGGCCCTCGATCACCTTGATCGACAGCGGCCCGATGGTGGTGGTGAGCGGGTCGGGCCGGGCCCGGCGCGAGACGCGGAAATTGAACTGCTTGCCGGCCACGGCGACACCGGCGAAGGCGTCCATCACGTTGCGATTGGGGTGGTAGCCCAGGCCGATGTCAAAGATGATGTCGCCCCCAGGCACCGGGTGGCCGGTGTACCAAAGGCGCTCCATCCAGGCCAGGTCGCTGTTGTCGAGCTGGTCGAAGGTGGTGGGCAGCTGGTGACCGATCAGGTCGTCCTGGGGGGTGAGCATGGTGAAACCTCGGAGGTGACGCAGTTGGTACGGTAGTGTACAGTTTGCGTGAAATTCGCCCTCAGAACCATAGGAGACAACCCGCATGACGCAGCAACCATCGCAAACGGCGACGACCGCCCTCGCCCTCGAAGTTCAAGACGGCTTGGCCATTGTGACGTTGACCGAAGGGGCCCGGGGAAATCCCTTCGACGGCACCTTCTGTCACGACTTCAAGCTCATCGCGGCGCAACTGTGCGACACGCAGGGCCTGCGTGCTGTGCTGCTCAAGGCAGCGGGCGCCAACTTCAGTTTCGGCGGCGACCTCAAATCCTTCCACCCGGTGCGCGAGAACCTGGCCCCGCTGGTGCGGCAGTGGACAGCCGACCTGCACATGGGCCTGCAACGCTTCCTTCGCCTGCCGGTGCCGGTGGTCTGCGCGGTGCAGGGCTTTGCCATGGGCGGCGGTGTGGCACTGCTGGCCGGTTGCGACCTGGTGCTGGCCGGCGCCTCCACGAAATTCGGCTCGGCTTTCGCGCAACTGGGTTTCAGCTGCGATTCGGGCTCCAGCGCCGTGCTCACGGCCCGCATGGGCGCGGCCCGGGCCCGCCGCTTCGTGCTGATGGCCGAAATGCTCAGCGCCGCCGAAGCCCAGGCCTGCGGTCTGGCCGACCAGGTGGTGGCCGACGACAAGCTGCAAGAGGAAGCCCTGGCCTTGGCCCGCCGCCTGGCGAACGGCCCGACCGTGGCCTATGGCGAGATCAAGCGCCTGTTCCTCAAGGCCCCCACCACCTCGCTGGAAACCCTCCTGGAAGACGAGGCCGTCACCCTGGCCCGGGTATCGGCCACCGCCGACGCGCAGGAAGGCATCGCCGCCATGACCGAGCGCCGCAAGCCGCGGTTCTTGGGCCGATGAGCGTGCGCACGGTACCGCTGTGGGACGGGCGCGACCTGCTCGAGCTGCTCGCGCTGACCCCCGAAGGCGGCGACCGCTTCGTCACACGCTTGAGCGATCCCAACGCCAACAGCCGGGCCTACGGCGGCCAGATCCTCTCCCAGGCCTTGATGGCCGCCGGCCAGACCGTGCCCCGGGATCGGGTCCCCACCGTCGTCCAATTCATGTTCCTGCAGGGCACGCAGGTGGACGAGGCCGTGGTGATGGACGTGCGCAAACTGCAGGACGGCAAGCGCTTTTCCTCGCGCCATGTGAGCGGCACCCAAAGCGGCGGCAGCCGGATCGTGCTGGACGGGCAGTTCACCTTCGCCACGCCCATGACCGGGCCGGCGCATCACATGGCGCCCACCGCCCCCCTGCCCGACCCTGAGACCCAGCCCGCCCCAAAGGACCTTCCCCTGGCTTGGCGGCAGGCCGTCCTCGACGCGCTGGGCTACATGATCGAAGTGCGCGAGGTGCTCGACTTCCGACTGAACGATCCGCCCGAGCGCCTGATACCGGACGCGAAACACCCGCGTTTTCGCTTCTGGATGAGGGTGCGCCAGCCGCTACCCGACGACCCCCTGCTGCAGGCGGCCGCCTTCGCCTTCCTGTCGGACTGGTGGATCAACTACGTCATCGCCGGCCCCCATCTGGATACGGCGCTGGAACAGGGCGGCGTGTATGTGGCCACCCTGAACCATTCGATCTGGTTCCACCAGCCCTTCAACCCGAACGAGTGGCTGCATTTCGATACCGTCAGCCCCCAGGCCGGGCGCGGCAGAGGACTGGTGGTCGCACGCGTGCATACACGCGATGGCCGGCTGGTGGCCAGCGTGACGCAGGAAGCGCTGCTGACCGACTTGGGTTGAGGGGCCGACAGGCCGCCTCGACGGTCAACCCATCTTGCATTCCTTGCTCGCCGGCACGATCACCTTCTCGGCGGGCTCCACCAGCCGGATCACCACTTCGGCCTTGCCCGGGGCCGTGCGGGCGGCCTGCACCACCACCAGCGGCCGCACCATCTGGTGGTCGGCGGCGCGCATCTGGACCTCGCCCACGATGGTGTTGAGCTTGATGCCCTCCAGCGCCTTGCGCACGGCCGGCACGTCGGTCGAGCCGGCCTTTTTGATCGCTTCATTGAGCACGATGAAGGACAGGTAGGCATCGGCGGCCAGGTAGGCGGGCTTCTTGCCGAAGCGCTTTTCGAAGGCGGCGACGAAGTCGGCATTGACCTTGCCCGGCAGACTGGCGTGGTAGCTCTGAGAAGACCAGACGCCCACGGTGGTCTCGCCCTGGCCCGGGATCAGAATCTCGTTGACCATCGAGGAGCTGACCACCAGCTTGTACTTTTCGAACAAGCCGAAAGGCGCCTGCTGCTTGGACAGGTTGATGCCGGCCGAGCTGGGCACATACATCGCCAGCGCCTCGGCCGGCTTGGCCGTCAATTGCGCGATGCTGCCGCCGTAGTCGGCCGTGGTCAGGGGGGCGTACAACTCTTTCTGAAGTGTGGCGCCGATCTCCGGCAGGACCGCCGTGAGTTGCCTGGCCGCATCGCGCGCCGCGGCCATGTCGGACATCATCATGTCCACCGACTTGATGTTGTTGCGCACCATCAGGTCTTTCCAGACCATCACCTGCGCGGAGTCGGGCACGCCGATGCGAAAGTAATTGGGATTGCAGGCCTTGCCGGTCAGCTCGTCGGAGGCCGCCGATGCGTCGAGATAGATCGCGTTGAGGTCACGCAGCTTGGCGCTGACGGCCAGCGAGTTGCCCGAGGGACTCAGGCTGGTGAAAAACGATACCCCGTGCTGCTGCACCAGTTTTTGGGCCGCCGCGACCGCTGCCGCTGGCGGGCCGTCATGGCCCTGTGTTACCAGCTCGTAGCGGCGGCCCAGGGCGCCGCCGGCGGCGTTGAGCGTCTCCACGGCCATGACCGCGCCTTCCTGGATGGCCGTCGCGCTGATCGCCAGCGGCCCGGCGTCGATATTGACCACACCGAGCTTGATGGTGGGCTGCTGTGCCAGCGAGGGGCCGGCGATCACGCCGAGCAGGACGGCGCTTGTCACGAGAACTTTTTTCATGATGTCTCCAGGGGTGTTAAGGGGCAAACAACTTCAACCGGTCAACTGATCTTGCGCGCGTGGCCTTCCCAGTACGGGTCGCGCAGTACGTTCTTTCGAACCTTGCCCACCGGCGTGACCGGCAAGGGATCGGAGCGGAACTCATAGCTGCGCGGGATCTTGTAGCCGCCGATGTGCTGGCGGCAGTGGGCGGTGAGCTCGGCTTCGGTGACGCTGGCGCCTTCCTTGAGCACCACCACCGCATGCACGCCCTCGCCCCACTGCGCGCTGGGAATGCCGATCACCGCCGCCTCGCGCACGGCCGGATGCATGAACAGCACGCGCTCGACCTCCACCGAGTAAACGTTCTCGCCGCCGGTGACGATCATGTCCTTGATGCGGTCGGCCACATAGATGAAACCGTCCTCGTCCATGGTTCCGGCATCGCCGGTGTGCATCCAGCCGTCCTTGAGCACCGCCGCCGTCGCCTGCGGGTTGTTGAGGTAACCGTTCATGAGCATGTCGCTGCGCACCACGATCTCACCCAACGTGTCGGGCGGCGCGGTGCTGCCGTCGGGCAGCACGATCTTGATCTCATTTCCGAAGGCCGGCTGGCCGGCCGAGCGCAGGCGCTTGGCCTTGGGGCCGCTGGTGATGTGGTCGCGCCAACGCAGGACGCTGGCGAAGCCGCCGGTCTCGGTCATGCCGAACACCTGGAAGAAACGCCAGCTGGGCAGCTTCTTCATGGCCTGGGTGATCAGCGCCTCGGGCATGGGGCTGCCGCCATACACACAGGTGCGCAGGCTGCTCAGGTCGTACTTGTCGAAGTCCGGGTGGGCCAGCAGCATGTTGATCATGGTCGGCACCAGCACCGCGTTGGTGGCCTTGTGCTGCGAGATCGCCTCCATCACCAGCACCGGGTCGAACTTGGGCAGCGGGATGTGGGTGCCGCCGGCCAGCGTGATGTAGAGCAAGGCGCTGGCGCCGGCGAAGTGGAAGTAGCCGGCGACGTAGACAAACCGGAGCTCTTCGACGTCGGGTAGCCAGGCCAGGTAGCCCACCGTGGCGACGAACAAGCCGCGGTGCGACATCATCACGCCCTTGGGATGGCCCGTGGTGCCGCCGGTGTAGAAGATCACCCATAGGTCTTCGCCGCTGCGGTTGGCGTCGGGCAAGGGTTCGTGACCCGCCACCAGGTCTTCGTACGACAGCATGCCCTCGGGCGCCGCCCCCTCGCCCATGTACACCAGCACCTTGACCCACGGCAGGCGGTCGCGCAATTCGCGGGCCTGGCCGACGAAGTGTTCGTCCACGAACAGCACCGAGGACTTGGAGTCGGTGAGTGCGTACTCGTTCTCCGCCACAGACCAGCGGATGTTCAGCGGTGCAAATGCGCCGCCAGCCCAGGGCACGGCGAAGAACAGCTCGACATAGCGGTCGGAATTCATGGCCAGCGCGGCGACAAAGGCACCGCCTTCGATGCCGAACGAGCGCAGCGCGGCGGCTAGGCGCGGCACGCGCTGGCCGACTTCACGCCACGTCTGGCGCCGCCCGGCGCAGACGGTGGCGACGCCGTCGGGGCGGCAGGCCACCGCCTGCGTCAGAAATCGGGTGCCTTGAAACACAGGGGAACCTTAGCGAAACTTCGATGCGCCAGATTACCGCATAGCAGCGTACGACCGGGATGGGTGTTTTCCCGGCTGGCCCCGGGACTTAACGGCCGCGGACGCGGCGCAGGTCGTCTTCAAGCGCCGCCTTCATGTCGGCGCCAAGGGGGCCCCACTGCGCTTCGGTCACCGGCGCCGTCGCCTGGCGCATGCGCTGGATCTCGGCGTCGCTCACGACGTTGATCATCATGCCCTTTTCCTTCAGGCGATTGGCCGCCTGATCCACCTGCTGGCGGTTGACCTTGCGCTGCTCGAGCGTGGCGGCCCTGCCGCAGTCACGCAGCACTGTCTGATCAGCGGCCGGCAATGTGTCGAAGATGCGCTTGGAGAACATGACGGCGATCGGGTTGTAGACGTGGCGCGTGACGCTCAGGTACTTTTGCACCTCGTTGAACTTCATCGCCTCGATCAGGTTGGTCGGATTCTCCTGGCCATCGACAGTCTTGGTTTCGAGCGCGGAATACAACTCCGGGAACGGCATCGGAATGGCGAACCCGCCAAGAGCCTTGAAGGTGGCCAGCATCACCGGCGTCGGAAGCGCCCGAAACTTCAGGCCGGCGAGATCTTCCATGCGGGTGATCGGGCGGCGCGAATTCGTCATGTTGCGGTACCCGTTCTCCCAGTAGCCAAGAACGACGACGCCCGCGGCTTCGAGCTTCTGGGTCAGCAGCGCTCCGGCCTTGCCATCGAGCGCGGCGTCCGCCTCTTGCTCATTCGTGAACAGGAAGGGCAGGTCGAACACGGCGGCCTGGGGAACGACGGTGGCCATGAACGACGTGGCGGTGACCACGATTTCGACCGACCCGGTGCGCACCTGCTGCAAAACGGCCTGATCGTTGCCCAGCGAGGCGTCGAAGAAGTTCTGCATACGCAGCTTGCCGCCGGACTTCTGCCCGATGCACTGCGCCATATAGGTCATGCCAATGCCCAGCGAGTGGTCCTTGGTCGTCGTCAGGCCGGCCCGCAGGACGCGCTCCTGGGCGCCGGCGGAACCCGAGGCCAACAGGCCGAACGTGCCAGCCGCGATGGCGACGGCGGATGCGATTTTCTTGAATGTGAACATGATGGATGTCTCCTGGTTATGAACGGTGAAAGTTGAACGCCGGAAGGCGAAATGAGACGGGAAAAGGAAAGGGGCCCGCCTTAGAAGAGCCACTTCAGGGGAACCATGACCAGCGCCGGGAATGCCACCAGCAGCATCAGCACAGCGGTCTGCGCCAGCAGGAAGGGCCAGACCCCCCGCGTGACGTCCGTCATGCTGACCTTGCCGACGCCGCTGACCACGTTGAGCACGATGCCCACCGGCGGGGTGACCAGGCCGATCGCGTTGGCGATGATGAACAGCACGCCGAAATACACGGGGTCAATCCCGGCCTTGACCACCACCGGCATCAGCACCGGCGTGAGGATCATCAGCGTGGGCGCGAAATCAAGCGCCGTGCCGACGACCAGCACCAGGATCATGATCGCCAGCATCAACAACTTGGGATCGCCGGCGAAGGGGCTCAAGATCGCCGCCACCTGCGTCGGCACTTCCGACACCGCTATGAACCAGGCCGAAGCCATGGCCGCCGCGATGGTGAACACCACCACCGCCGTGATCTTGACAGCGTTGACGAACAGGCCGTACAGCGCCGACACCTTCAGGTCGCGCTGGATCAACAGGCCGACCACCAGCGCATAGGCACAGGCCACGACCCCCGCCTCGGTCGGCGTGAACAGGCCGAACTTCATGCCGCCGACAATGCCCAAGGGCATCAGCAGACCCAGGAAGGCCTCGCGAAAGGCGCGAAGCACCTGCGCACCGGACTGCCGGGGCAGCGGCTCGACCTTGTCCTTGCGCACCACCCACAGCCACGCGACCACCAAGGCCACGCCCAGCAGGATGCCGGGCACGATGCTGGCCATGAACATCTTGCCGATCGACACGTTGGCGATCACGCCGAACACGATGATGGCCACGCTCGGCGGCAGCACCGGCGCGATGATGGCGGCGCAGGAGATCAGGCCAGCCGAACGCGGGACGTCATGCCCCGCGCCGCGCATGACCGGTATCAGCATGGCGGCCAGAATGGCGGCGTCGGCGGCGGCCGATCCCGAGATGGCCGCCAGCAGCACGCCCGCGAAGATCGCGACCAGGCCGAGACCGCCGCGAATGTGACCGACACACGCCAAGGCGAACTGAACGATGCGCCGTGCGATGCCCGAGGCATTCATGATCTCGCCGGCCAGCACGAAGAACGGGATCGCCAGGAGCGGATAGTTGTCGGCGCCTTCGATCAGCTTTTGCGCCACGATGGTCATGTCTGGGGTGCCCTGCACCGCCTGCAAGGCGAAGGCGCAGACCAGCAGTGCGAAGGCGATGGGCATGCCCAGCGCCATGGCGCCCATCAAGGCGATCAGGAACACGGCGACGGTCATACGCCGGCCTCCGCCGCCACCTCGGCGCCAGCCTGCGCGTCATCGAGCTCAGCGGACGTGGGACCGTCACGCAGCAGCCGCACGATGCGCACCAGCGAAACCAGGCCAATGCCGCCGCAGCAGACATAGGCGCTGCCATAGACCAGGCTCATGGGAAAGCCCATCACCAGGGACCGTGTGGTGGAACTGATGTCGTGTTGCGCCGCGGTGCCCCAGACCACCAGCACACAGCACGCCACAACAAAGCATTCGGCCACGATGGCCATCAGCCACCGGCCCCGGCGCGAAAGGTTCGAGGACAGCAGGTCGACCTTGATGTGCGCCTTTTCCCGGGCGGCGAGCACCGCGCCCACGAACACCACCCAGATGAAAAGCAGGCGTGACAACTCCTCCGACACATCGATGCCGGTCGAAAAGCCATAACGCAGGATGACGTTTCCCAGCACCAGCACCAGCATGATCGCCAGCATCAGCGCCAAAACCGCCTCGGTGGCGGTGAACAGCCGCCTCGCCCACCGTGTGGCGAAGCCGGGGGTCGGATCAGGTTGCGGGGGGTCAGCCGGGTGCACGCTCATGCTAGGTCACGGCCTGCTTCAGGAATTGGGTGCCATGCACGCGGGATCCTCCGGGATTTTCAATTCGCCAGAGTATCGTATCCCTGTGTACTAAAGCGAGCGGTGTTTTCCCGGATGGCCGGCGTCATCCGATCGCACGCTCGTGCCCTTGCCAGAACTTGTCACGCAGCACGCGCTTGAGGATCTTCCCCGTCGGGTTCATCGGCAGGGCGGCTTCGAACACCACCTGCTTGGGCACCTTGTAGCCGCCAATCAGGGTGCGGCAGTGGGCGATCAGGTCTTCCTCGGAGAAAGTGGCGTCCGGCTTCCTAACCACCACCGCCGTGACCCGCTCGCCCCAGCGGGGGTCCGGCGCGGACACCACCGCGCAAGAGGCCACCCCGGGGAACTTCATGATCGCCTGCTCCACCTCGGCGGAGTACACGTTCTCGCCGCCGGTGACGATCATGTCCTTGACGCGATCGACGATGTAGTAAAGACCATCTCTGGGGTCACGGTAGCCGGCGTCGCCGGTGCGGTACCAGCCGCCGGACAGGACAGATTTGGTCTGTTCCGGCTGATTTCGATAGGCGGTGAACAGGGCTGGCGAGCGCACCAGGATCTCACCGTTCTGGCCGTCGGGCAGCTCATTGCCTTTCTCATCCACGATCTTGAAATCGATCAAGGGCAAGGGCGTTCCGCAGGACTTGAGCTTGGCTTCGTCCTGCAGGTCGTGCTGCTCAGGCCGCAGGATGCTCATCGCGCCGCCGCTTTCGGTGGCGCCGTAGAACTGCATGAACTGCGAGGGAATCTCCTTCATCGCGCGCTTGAGCAGAGTCGCGTTGATGGGAGAGCCGGCATACATGATCAGGCGCAGCGAGCGCAGGTCCGCCGTCTTGGCACCCGGGTGGTCCAGCATCATCTGGATCACGATGGGCGCCAGCACCAGGATGGTCGGCTTTGTCAGCCCCACCAACTCCAGCAGCCGGCCGGGTTCCAGCGCCGGCATCACCGAGACGGTGCAGCCGTTGTACATGGCCTGAACCGGCAAGGCGATGCCCAGCAGGTGGAAGTTGGGCATCACCATCATCAGCACGTCGTCGGCCTTCCACTGGAAGACCGGCTCGAAGTGCTCGGACAGGCGCATGAGGTTCAGCGCCTTGTGCGACAGCTCCACGCCCTTGCCGCGGCCGGTGGTGCCCGATGTGTACATCAGCCAGGCCGGCGTACGCGCATCGATAGGACCCTGGGGGTCTGTCGCCGCGGCGGCGGCCATCATCGCCTCGAGGCCGCCGTGCGCGCTTGCACGCGGATCCAGGGCAATGCATTCGAACTTGTGGGCGGCCTGCTCGACGACCGCGCGGATCTGTGGCTCAAGGTCGTGATCGAAGAACATGACCGCCGGCTTGGCATCGTTGACGATGTCCGCCAGTTCGGCGGCCGCCAGCCGCCAGTTGAGCGGCGCCAGCGTCGCCCCCGCCTTGGCACAGCCGTAGACCAGGTCGAAGAAGGGGACTGAGTTCTTGCCGAAGAACCCGACGACCGAGCCCTCTGCGATGCCGCGTGTGCGCAGGGCGTTCGCCAGCCGCGACGAGGCGTCGTCCAGTTCGGCGAAGGTCAGGGAAAACGCCCCTTCCACCAAGGCCTTCTTGTCGGGGGTCTGCTTGCCGTAGTGCCGAACGATGTCGGCGACATTCTCGATGTCCGCGTAGAGCCACATGGCCGCTTGTCTCCTTTTCGTTGTGCGCCATGGGGCACGTGTGGGTCAGCTTGTCGGCCGACCGGCCGCTCAATCGTCGCTGAGCTTGCGCTTGCGCTCGCGCTCTGCGTCCTCTTCCATCTTCGCATACACCCGCCCGCAGGCCGGGCAAGCCAAGTCGGGCGAGGGGACCAGATAGGCGTAATGGCCGCACTTGAGGCACTTGTAGCCCTTTTCGGGCCGCATCTCGATGCCAGCGGCCAGCAGGTGCAAGGGCGTTTCGCCGGACTCCTCGTTTGCCGGAGCCGCGGAGTCCTGAAAACCGGACATCTTTTGCTCCATGCGCGCCAGGCGCTGGGCAATGCGAGATTCTTCGAGGTCTTCGGCGCTCGGCTCGGCCGGCGCGGGATAAACCGTGCCGCAGAACTTGCACTTGCGCTGGCCCGCCAGTGCTTCGGCGGGCTTGCTGGACACCAGCGAGGTCAGTCGCTTGAAGAAGGAGGACCCTCCCTGCGCTGGGGCGGGGATCCATTCGGTGCTATGGCAGGTAGGACAGGACATCTGGCGTTCTTGGTACTTGCCCTCGGGTCCCCGGGCACGGAAATTAATTGTTGCACGCCGCCATGCGCACTGACGGTGAGCGAGTTCACGGGCATGGTCGGCTTGATGGCCGCTCAATTGATGGTTTCCTGAACAGCCAGCCTCTGCATTGTTGGCGCGAACGGCTGTGCGTCAACTCTCTCATCGCTGCATGAGTGAAATCGCACACCGGAGTTACACGTTTTCGTGCTTTTTTCGCACCTATGCCCCTTCAGTGACAAGGTGCCGAAACAGGCGTGGGTGCCCTCTAATTCGGAAATCGGCCAGTCTAAACTAGGGAAAACCCTCATATTTGCTTTAAACACACCCGCAAGCGAAACAAAAGGGATAGATTCGCCAGCTAGATTGTTACCAAACGTGTTTTTGGTATCTGCCTGCTTTCATATTGACCGGCGATCGCCCGGTCCGTTTCTTTTTTCCGGAGGGCGTCATGGCCACCACCACCATCAACAAGACGAAGATCAACACCGTTTCGTTCGCGAACGCGCCGCAGGCGAACGGCGACAACTATTCGTTCACTGAGCAGCAGCTGTTGGACAGCTCGATGTTCAGTTTCGACGGCACTTCGTCGATCTTGACGCTGGATGTGATGTCGAACGATCTGGGTGGCGCGGCCAAGACGCTCTATTCGGTCGACGAAGGCACCACAACCTTCATGCAGGACCTGCTGACGTCCAACATCACCACCGGCTGGGAGCCCACCTCCGGCGGCAACATGATGCGGATCGTCAACGGCAAGATCGAGCTCGACATCACGAATGCCTTGAACTTGCAGGCCGGCGGCAACCTGAACAGCCTGGGCGTTGACGACACGATCTCTGACTCGTTCGTTTATTCGATCCGGATGTCCAACGGCACCCTGAGCTGGGCCAGGGTCACTTTCAATGTGACGGGCCAAAACGACGGCCCGACAGTTGAGGGCGCGATCGAGATCGGGGCGCAAGAAGACGAAGCCGCCTTCGACGTCGACCTGTTGGCCGGCGCCAGCGATGCGGACTTTGGTGACGTGCTCGGCGTCTCCGACGTGCAAGGCCTGGAGGCGGGCGTGACGCTCGACGGCACGACGCTGGTCGTGGACCCCACCAGCGCCGCCTTTCAGTCGCTCGCCGTGGGCGAGGACAAGGTCATCACCGTCACCTACAACGTGACCGACGAGCATGGTGCCTCGGTCGCTCAGAGCGCCACCATCACCATTACCGGCACCAACGACACGCCCACTGTCGCCGCCGCCCTGACCGGCGCGGCCGACGAGGACGATGCCGGCTTCAACGTCGATCTGCTGGCCGGTGCGGGCGACGTCGACCACGACGCCGCGCTCAGCGTCACCGACGTGACCGGCCTGGAAGACGGCGTCTCCGTTTCCGGCTCGACCCTCACCGTCGA
>CANJQN010000056.1 GCA_947476465.1 Comamonadaceae bacterium
CTCGCTCTACACCTGTCTACAGATTCTGTCGGTCTCGGTTTTCGAGAAAACCCAGCTTTCATGCGCCTTGCAGGCCGACGCCACAGACCTCGAAATGCCCAGCGTAGCTAACCAGTTGAATTTGTTCAACTTTTAACCGGACAGTAGTGAGTTAAAGCGTACTTTCACTAAACACCAGATTTAGTTTAGATCTGCGGCTTTTGGGGCGGTTCAATGCTCTTCCGTATGACGCCCGCCTACATCAACAACGCGCCGTCATGCGCCCCGCCGATGAACTTGTTGGGCTTGTGGAAAAAGCACAGCACCAGCGCACCCTTGGGTGAGCGGGCCATGTGCCGGTGGCCCTTGGGCCGCCAGAACTTTATTTGAGATACTATACATATAATCTCGCATTAAGAGACTAGACGAACATCACCTCACCGCACCCCACAGGACCTCGCCATGCTGATCGAAGAGCGCTGCTATGTGCTTCACGCCACGTCTTCCCCCCAGGACTTCATGGAGGCCTATCGCAAGTCCGGCCGGGAGGTGCAGACGCGCACCCTGGGCGGCCTGGTGGGCTACTACGTCACCGAGGTCGGCGAGCTGAACGCGGTGGTGAGCCTGTGGCGCTACGACACCTTCGAAGAGCGCCAGAGCCGCCGCGCCACGCTGGCCAAGGATCCGCAGTGGCAGGCCTACCTGGCCGTGGTGCGGCCAATGATCAAGTCGATGACCAACCGGCTGATGACGCAGGTGATCTGAGCGCCATGAAGTTTCTCAACCTCCTAGACGCCGGCCAATCGCGTGCCGCTGTTCTGAGCGAAGACCTGGTGCACTGGCTGGAGCCCCGTGCCGAACTGGGGGAACTGGTGCGCGCCGGCCAGGACCTGGACGCGCTGGGCAGCGCGGCGATCGCACGCCAGGGCGGTATGCCCCTGGCCCAGGCGGGCGCCTTCGCACCGCTGCTGGCGCGGCCGGGCAAGGTCATCTGCCTGGGGCTCAACTACTACGACCACGCCAAGGAAGGCGGCCGCGACAGGCCGGTCTATCCATGGTTCTTCATGCGCGCGGCCAGTTCGCTGGTAGGCCAAGACCAGCCGGTGCTGCGGCCCCGCGTGTCGACGCAGTTCGACTACGAGGCCGAGTTGGCTGTGGTGATCGGCCGGCGCGGCCGCCATGTCAAGCGCGAAGATGCGCTGGAGCTGGTACTGGGCTACAGCTGCTTCAACGATGTGTCGGTGCGCGACTACCAGAAGAAGACGCCGCAGTGGACGATCGGCAAGAACTTCGACGCCACCGGCCCCTTCGGTCCCTGGCTGGTGCCGGCCGGCCAGCTTCCGACGGGCGGCAAGGGCCTGCGCATCCAGTGCCGTGTGAACGAGCAAGTGACCCAGGACGCCAACACCAGCGACATGATCTTCGACGTGGCCGAGACCATTGCGCTGCTCACAGAATGCATGACGCTGGAGCCCGGCGACGTGCTGGTGATGGGTACGCCCGCAGGTGTCGGCTTCGCCCGCCAACCGCCGCTGTGGCTCAAAGATGGCGACACGGTCGAAGTGGACATCGAGGGTATCGGCTGCCTGCGCAATCCGGTGACCGATGAACTGGCTTGAACGGCTTCAGGACCAGCCCCGGCAGCGCTCGCACATCCCGAGACCGACGACCTTGGGCGCTGCTACTATCGGATCTCACCCCTTGAGCCTGTGCGGCCGGAACTTCATTTCAGCAGCAACGAACCAGCCATGAGCGCCAGCAAACCGGCCCCGAGCAAGAGCACCCAGCGGGAGGACAGCAGCACCGATCGCGTGTTGAGCATCCTCGACCTCTTCACCGAGGCCCACCCGGTGTGGACCACCGAGGTGCTGATCGAGCGGCTCGGCGTGGCCCGCGCCACGATGTACCGGTACCTTCGCGCTCTTGTCGAGACAGGTTTTCTCACGCCCGATGGCGGCGGCGCCTATTCGCTCGGACCGCGCTCGATCGAGATGGACCGCCAGATCCGGATGGCCGACCCCTTGCTGCAAGTGGCACCGCAGGTGATGCAGTCCCTGCGACCAGCCTTCACCGGCGACCAGCTGCTGTGCCGCTACTACGGTCTGCGCGTATTGAGCATCCTTGAAGACCGCATGGACCCGCTGATCAAGGCCCACACCAGCTTCGACCGCGGCCGGCCGTTTCCGCTGTTCCTTGGCGCGCCGTCGCGCATCATCCTGGCCAACCTGACGCAGCAGCAGTTGCAGCGGCTGTTCCTGCACCATGCGCAGGACATCACGGCCGCCGGCCTGGGCCGCAACTGGCTGGAGTTTCGCGACAACATGCGCGAGATCAGCAAGCAGGGCTGGGTCGCTGCCAGCGACATCGACAAGAACCTGATCGGCGTCGCCGCCCCAGTGTTCCTGCCCAGCGGGGAGGTCACCGCCAGCCTGTGCCTGGTGAAGATGCGCAAGGACGTCTCCGACAAGGGCGTCGTCGCCCTGGCCCAGACCGCCATGCGCGCGGCAACGGAGATTTCGGACAAGCTGCGGCAGCGTCGGCCGGCCGCCGCCGACGCGCCGGCGGTTGCCGGAAAAAGCAAGGGCAAAGCCGTTGTCAAGACCAGCGCAAAGGCCGCGACCAAAGCCTCGACTGGTACGAGCCGCACTGCCAAGGCCGCCTGAGCCGCCCTGCCCTCAGTCAGTCCTGCGAGCGTTGCGCGATGGCCTCGACAATGGCCACCGTCTCAGCGGCCGCATTCGGAAAGCCACGGGCGCCGCTCATGTCGCCGATCTCGTCCCACAAGTCGAGCAGGTCTTCCGGCGTGGGCGGTGCGGCCGGGTCGAACTGCACCCCTTCGCTGCACATCACCTGCACCAGCGCATAGTGGCCGGCGGCGGCCGAGCAGATGGTGCCCGACTGGGTGAAGCCTTCGCTGCACAACACCGCCACCGCCGCCGACACATGCTCGGGCTTGAAATGCGGCGCGATCTCGGCGGGCAGGATGCCCTCGGTCATGTTGGTCGCCGCCACCGGGGCGATGGTGTTGACCGCAATGCCGTAGCGGCCGGCCTCCTGCTTGAGCACGTTCATCAGGCCCAGCATGCCCATCTTGGCCGCACCGTAGTTGCCCTGGCCGAAGCCGCCGTACAAGCCGGCGTTGGAGGTGGTGAAGACCACCCGGCCGTAGCCCTGCTTTTGCATGATGGGCCAGGCGGCGCGAGTGCAGTAGGCGGTGCCCGACAGGTGCACCTTGAGCACCAGGTCCCAGTCGGCCATGTCCATCTTGCCGAAGGTCTTGTCACGCAGGATGCCGGCGTTGTTGATCAGGATGTGCACGCCGCCGAACTCGGCCACCGCCTGGTCGATCAGGCGCTGCGCGCCCTCCACCTCGGCGATGGAGTCATGGTTGGAGACCGCCTGCCCGCCGGCGGCGCGGATCTGCTCGACCACCTCGTCGGCGGCGAACAGGGCTTCCTTGCCGGGCGTGCGCGACTTGCCGGGGTCATTGACCACCACCTTGGCGCCGCGCGACGCCAGCAGCAGCGCATGGCTGCGCCCCAGGCCGGCGCCCGCGCCGGTCACGACCGCGGTGCGGCCATCAAATCGAATGCTCATTTTTTTCTCCCTGAAGAATTTGGGACAAAGGCCGGCGCCTGCGCCATCTGGGCGCGCAAGTCCTTCTTGGCCAGCTTGCCGGCCGAATTGCGCGGCAGCGGATCGGTGCCGAGCGTCCAGCTCTCGGGCACCTTGTAGTCGCCCAGGCGTTCGGCACAAAAGCGCGCCAACTGGTCTTCGGTCACGCCCGCACGCACGCACACGAAGGCATGCACGCGCTCGCCCAGCACCGCGTCGGGCCGCGCGACGATGGCCGCCTCGACCACGCCATCACACTGGTACAGAACGGCCTCGACCTCGGCGCTGTAGATCTTGTAGCCGCCGCGGTTGATCATGTCCTTGATGCGGTCGCGCACGTACAGCCAGCCGTCGGCATCGATCACGCCCAGGTCGCCCGAGCGCCAGAAGCCGCCGACCAGGCCCTGCGCGCTGGCCTGCGGGTTGTTCCAGTAGCGCGGGATCACGCTGGGGCTGCGGATCCAAATCTCGCCGGGCACATCGGTGGGTGTCTCGATGCCGGTGTCGGGGTCGACGGTGATCACCTCCACGCAGGGCAGGGGCTTGCCCACCGCCGCGATCGGCGCCTGGCCCTGGCCCACCGGCGACATGATGGCGGGGGAACAGGTTTCGGTGGCGCCGTAGCCGTTGACCAGCGTCAGCCGGGGCAGCTTGCGGGCCAAGGCCTCAATGGTGGCCTCGGGCATGGGCGCGCCCCCGAAGTGGCCGATGCGCCAGCGCGAAAGATCGAAGTGCTCGAAGTCTTCCACCCGCAGGCACAGGTTGTACATGGCCGGCACCATCAGGGTGTAGGTCATGCCGGTGTCCTGCGCGGCTTGCAGAAACTCACGCGCCTTGAAATGCGGCAGCAGCGTGAGGCAACCGCCGCTCCACAGAGGGCCGACCACGCCACAGATCAGGCCCGAGACATGCGAAACCGGCAAGGCGATCACGGCCACGTCTTCGTGGCCCAGTCCCATGTTGCCGTTTTGCAGCACGGCCGAATGCGCCACGTTCACATGGGCCAGCGCCGCGCCCTTGGGCTTGCCGGTGCTGCCGGAGGTGTAGAGGATCATCGCGATCGACTCGGGGTCGACCGCCGACTCCGGCGCCGGCCCGCACTCGGCCTGCTGCGGAAACAGGCGCTCGCCCGGCCCTTCGGGCAGGGCGCTGGCGCGGCAGCCGGGCGCGGCCTCGCGCACCGCCGGCAGGCGCTCAGCCAGCTCGGCGTCGTGCAGCAGCATCACGGCACCCGCGTCCGCAATGGCATAGCCCGCTTCGGCGCCCGCAAGGCGCACGTCCATCGGCACCACCACGCCCTGCGCAGCGCTGATCGCGTAGAACAGCATCACGAACTCGGGCCGGTTGCGCACCCACAGCGCCACCCGCTCGCCCGGCTGCACGCCCTGCGCGCGCAGGCCCGCGGCCAGGCGGCCGACCTCGGCGGACAGCTCGGCATAGGTCCAGCGCCGCCCCTCGAACACCATGGCGGTGCGCTGCGCGTGCCGCTGCGCGGCCTGCGCGAAGCCCGCGTACACCGAGGGCGCACGCTCGGCGAACGACCAGACGACGCGGTCGCCGAAGCGGCTCTCACGCCGGCGCTCGCGCGCCTGAAGTTGGGCAGTCGACATCGCGGCGATCAGGCCGGCACGAACACCGGCGCGACGATGTCGCCGTCGGTCTTGCGAAAGGCCGCCTTCACCGGCATGCCGATGCGCAGCGCGTCGAGGTCGGCCTCGACCACGTTGCTCATCATGGTCACGCCTTCTTCCAGCGCGATGTACGCCAGCGCATAGGGCTGGGGCACGCGCCGCATCACGCTGTACGAGTAGACGGTGCCCTTGCCGCTGGCCGGGCGCCATTCGGTCTGGTCGCTCAGGCAGTGCGGGCACAGGGCGCGCGGGTAGTAGTGGTACTTGCCGCAGGCCTTGCAGAACTTGAGCATCAGGCGCCCGGCGGCCGCGCCGTCCCAGAAGGGCTGGATCTCGATATTGCTGCCCGGTGCGGGCATCACGCGTTCGGTCGTCGTCATTTCACTGCGTCCTTTCCATGATCAGCACGCCGCTGCCATGGCGGCTTCCCATCCAACCGCCCATGCCGCTGGCCAGGGCCAACGCGCAGTTGGGCACCTGCACGGCTGGATGCGCCTCGCCGCGCAGCTGGCGCACGGCCTCGATCACCTTGGTCATGCCGCCGCGGTTGCCCGGGTGGTTGTTGCAAAGCCCGCCGCCGTCGGTGTTGAAGGGCAGCTTGCCCACGCCGGAGATCAGCCCGCCGTCGGCGACGAAGCGTCCGCCCTCCCCCTTCTTGCAAAAGCCGAGGTCTTCCAGCTGCATCAGCACGGTGATGGTGAAGCTGTCGTAGATGGATGCGTATTGGATGTCCGAGGCCTTGACGCCCGCTTGCTCGAAGGCCTGCTGGCCGGCCCACGCCGCCGCCGAGTAGCTCAGGTCGACCAGGCCGCCCTGCTGGTGCTTGGCGGCCTCGCCGCTGCCGATGATGCCCACCGATGGGCGTTTGAGCGTCCTGGCGATTTCGGGCGACACCACCACCAGCGCACCGCCGCCGTCGCTGACCACACAGCAATCAAGCCGATGCAGCGGATCGGCGATCACGGGCGAGGCCAGCACGTCCTCGACCGTCACCACCTTGCGCAGCATGGCGTGCGGGTTGTGCTGCGCATGGTGCGAGGCGGCCACCTTGATCCAGGCCAGCTGCTCGGAGGTGGTGCCGAACTCGTGCATGTGGCGCATGGCCACCATGCCGTAGGTGTTGACCACCGTCGCGCCGTAGGGCTGCTCGAACGGCATGTCTGGCACGTTGTAGTCGACCACCGGCTCGGCGGTCAGGCCGGCGGCGCGGGGCCTCCCGGCCAGCGTGATCAGCGCGACGCTGCACTTGCCCTGGGCGATCGCCTGGGCCGCGTGGGCCACGTGCAGCAGGTAGGCCGACCCCCCGGTGTCGGTGTTGTCCATGTAGCGCACCTTCAGGCCCATGTAGTCGGCCATGGACAGCCCGCCCAGGCCCGGGGTCTCGCTGTCGCAGAAATAGCCGTCCACGTCGTCCTTGGTCAGGCCCGCGTCGTCCAGGGCGCCCTTGGCCACCTCGGCATGCAGCTGTGCGAGCGATTTGTCATCCGCCTTGCGCGTCGGGTGCTCGAAGGCCCCGGCGATGAAGGCCTTGGCTTGGGTTGCCATGCGTTGCTTCCTTGGTTGAATGTGTAGGGGTCGGGTTCAGGCGGACGCCACCAGGGCCTTGCCGTGGTCCAGCACCACCACCGCGCGCTCGGCGGCGGTGGTGCGGAAAGACACCACCTCGCCGTCGATCCAGATTTCGGTATGCAAGGTCTCGCCGGGGTACACCGGCGCGGTGAACCTTGCTTCAAAGTGGCGCAGCCGCTGCGCCCGCAGGCCGCAGGCGGCGCGCAGCACCTCGGTGGCGGCCATGCCCCAGGTGCACAGGCCGTGCAGGATCGGCCGATCGAAGCCGGCCGCCTGCGCGAACGCCGGATCCACGTGCAGCGGGTTGCGGTCGCCACTGAGGCGATAAATGGCCGCCTGCTCGGGGCGCACGGCGCGCTCGCGCACCTGGTCGGCAGCGCGGGTGGGCAATGCGTGCGGGTCGGGCCGGCGGCCATTGGGCCCGCCGAAGCCGCCGTCGCCCCGCGCGAACACGGTCGACAGCAGCGTGGCCAGCGGTGCGCCGCTGGCGGCGTCGGTCAGCTCGGTGCGTGCCAGCAGGATGGCGCCACGGCCGGGGCCCTTGTCGAAGACATCCTGGATGAACAGGCGTGCCCGCACCCGCCCGCGCGCCGGCAGCGGGCGGTGCAGGGTGACGCGCTGCTCGCCATGGACGACGCGCAGCACATCGAGCCCGATCAGGTCCTGCCAGGTGTCTTCCCAGGCCACCACCACCGCCTGGGTGGGCAGCGCCTGCAGGCCCTGCTCGAAGACAAATGGCAGCTCGTCGCTCTCGCGGCCCAGGCCCACGCCCACGGCGTAGAGCATGGTGTCGCGTTCGTCCCAGCCGAACTCCCGCTCGGGGAACTCCAGGGCCAGCAGTTGTTCGTGCGTCATGCGCATGGCGGCGTTCTCACAGGCAGGCGGTGTCGATGGTGACGAACAGCGCGGGCGCCGCCCCCAGCAGCGGCAGCCAGTGGTCCAGGCGAGCCAGTTCGTACTGGTGGAAATAGTCGCAGGCGGCCAGCTTGCCTCGATAGAAGTCAGCGTCGGTGCCCGATGCACCAGCCGCCAGTGCGCAGGCGGCCACATCCGCCTGGCGCAACCACATCCAGGCGATCAGCACATGGCCCAGCATGTCCAGGTACATCGTGGCGTTGGCGGTGTAGTGACGCTCATCGCGCACGCTTTTCATGCGCGCGGTGGCCTCCTCGACCCGGCTCAGTGCCTTCGCCAGTTGATGGCCGAAGGCGCGCACGATGTCGTCGGCCTGGCATCGCGCGATGTCCTCGCGCATGGCCTGCAGCAGCAGTTGGAACAAGGCACCATCGTCCTGGCGAATCTTGCGGCCCACCAGGTCCATCGCCTGGATGCCGTGGGTGCCTTCGTGAATGGGGTTGAGCCGGTTGTCGCGGTAGTACTGCTCGAGCGGGTAGTCGCGCGTGTAGCCGTAGCCGCCCAGCACCTGCATGGCCAGCTTGTTGGCTTCCAGGCAGAACTCGCTGGGCCAGCTCTTGACGATGGGGGTGAGAATCTCCAACAGTTTGGCCGCACGATCCCGCGCGGCATCAGTCTCGCCCGAGCGCACATCGTCCACCAGCCGGCCAGCGTACAGGCACAGTCCGAGCGCACCTTCGACATAGCTTTTTTGCGTGATCAGCATGCGGCGGATGTCGGCATGCTCGATGATCGCCACCGGCGGCGACGACGGGTCCTTGGCGCCGGGCAGGCGGCCTTGCGTGCGGTTGCGGGCGTAGTCCAGGCTGTACAGGTAGCCGGCATAGCCCAACATGGCCGCGCCCACACCGACCGATATGCGGGCCTCGTTCATCATGTGGAACATGGCCTTCAGACCCTGGTGCGGCTGGCCGATCAGCCAGCCCTCGCAGGCGTCCTTCTCGCCGAAGTTCAGCAAGGTGTTGACGGTGCCGCGGTAGCCCATCTTGTGGTTCAGGCCCACCAGTGTCACGTCGTTGCCCTCGCCCACAGAGCCATCGCCCCGTACGCGCTTGCGCGGCACGATGAACAGCGAGATGCCGCGGGTGCCTGCCGGTGCGCCGTCGATACGAGCCAGCACCAGGTGGACGATGTTCTCAGACAGCTCGTGCTCGCCGGCCGAGATCCACATCTTGGTGCCCTTGAGGCGGTAGCTGCCGTCGGGCTGCAAGGTGGCGCGGGTGCGGATGTCGGCCAGGCCCGAGCCGGCATGCGGCTCGCTCAGGCACATGGTGCCCAGAAAGCGCGCGTCCAACATGGGACGCATGTACTTGCGCTTTTGCTCCTCGGTGCCGAACTCGCGGATCACCGCAGCGCCCGCCATCGTCAAGAAGTTGTAGCTGGAAGTGCCGACGTTGGCCGCCTGAAAGCACGACACACAGGCCAGGAGCACCGAGTACGGCAGTTGCTGGCCGCCCTCGTCGTAGGGCCGGTCAGCGACCATGAATCCGGCCCGGGCGAACGCCTGCAGCGCGGGTTTGACGTCGGGGTGCACGCGCACGCGGCCGTCTTCGATACGGGGTTCGTCGAGGTCGGATTCGCGGTAGTGCGGCTGGAACTTGTCGGCGGCGAGCTTGACGGCCACGTCGAGCGCGGCGGCGAAGCTGGTGCGATCGTGGTCCTCATGAACCGGCCGCTGGGTCAGTTGCTCGACGTCCAAAACTTCAAACAACTGGAACGCCAGGTCGCGCGGACTGACCGTGGGGTGGGTACTGGAGGTGCTCATGGTCGGAATCGCAATCGGCGGTTCAGTTGGTGAGGTAGCCGCCGTCGGCGATCAAGGTGCTGCCGGTCACATAGCTGGCCATGTCGGACAGCAGAAACACCACCGGCCCCACCATCTCCTCGGGCTGCCCGCGGCGCCCCAGCGGCACGCGCTTGGCCAGGCGGGCCCGGCTGGCCTCGTCTTCCGGTGGCGGCATGGCGGTGGCAATGGCGCCCGGGGCCACCGCATTGACGCGGATGCCGTCGGCGCCCAGCTCGCGCGCCAGGGCCATGGTGAGCATGTGCACCCCGCCCTTGGAAGCCGAGTAGGCCGGCGTGTTGTGGGTGTAGATATAGCCCGAGATCGAGCCGATGTTGACGATGCCACCGCGCGTGCGCCGCAGCTGCGGCAGGAAGGCCATGGCGGTGTTGAAGGGGCCCGACAGGTTGATGTCCAGCACCTCGCGCCAGGCTTGCATCACATCGGGCGCGTCGACGTTGCTGTAGCGGATGATGCCGGCCGAATTGACCAGCATGGACACATCGCCGCCGCCATCGGCTTGCAGGCGCGCCGCGCCGTCCTCGCAGGCCTTGGCGTCGGCCACGTTGAACACGCAGGCCTGGGCGGTGCCGCCGGCGACGCGGATGCGTTCTACCGTGGCGGTCAGCGTGGCCTCGGTGCGGCCGACCGCCACCACGCTGGCACCATGGGCGGCCAGGCCCACCGCCAGTGCCGCGCCGATGCCGGTGCCGGCACCCGTGACGACGGCGCGGCGGCCCTTGAACAGGTCCTTGTTCACCACCGTCATCGTCAGTCCAGCTTGGCGAGGTTGTACAACCCGGTCAGCATGAAGCCGCCGTCCACCGTGATCTCCTGCCCGTTCACATAGGCCGAGGCATCGCTGGCGAGGAACGCGATCACCGAGGCCAGTTCGGCCGGCGTGCCGATGCGCCGGGCCGCCACCGTGGCCACCCGCGCGGCATGGATCTTCGGGTCGGCATAGAAAGGCTCGGACATGGGCGTGCGCACCAGGCCCGGGCTGACCGCATTGACGCGGATGCCCTTGGGGCCCCACTCCACCGCCATCTGGCGCGTGAGCGACACCACCGCGCCCTTGCTGGCGCTGTAGGCGCCCACCCGGTTGGGTGCGGTGGCGGCAATGGACGACAGGTTGACGATGGTGCCGGCGCCGGCCGCCATCATGGGCCGGGCGAACTGCCGGGCGCAAAACAGCAGGCCCTTGAGGTTGACGGCAAAGACCTGGTCCCACAGCGCGTCGGGCGTGTCCTCCAGCGCCACGTTGCGCGGCAGGATGCCCGCGTTGTTAACCAGCACGTCGCAGCGGCCCCAGCGCGCCTGCACCTGATCGGCCGCGGCGGTGACCGCCGCCTCACTGGTGATGTCGCAGACCAGCGCCAGGTGCTCGCCCGGGGCATCGACCACGGGTTGCTTGAGGTCCAGGGCCACCACATGGGCGCCCATGGCGGCCAGTTGCGCCACGATGGCGACACCCAGCCCCCCACCGGCGCCGGTGACCACGGCCACCCGGCCGGCCAATGCGTTGGATGCGAAAGCGCTCATGAGCGGATTCCTTGTGAAATTTCCTGCGAAAGTGCATGCGGCCGCAGTGACCCGCCCAATGTCTGCGATTCGCGCAATTGAATGTGCGCGTCACCGCCCTGCGCGACACTCGCGATGTGCCGTCCTGCAAGATAGCCGAAAGTCATGGCCGGCCCAAGGGTGATGCCGCCGCCGGGGTAGGCGCCGCCCATCACGCTCAGCGCATCGTTGCCCACGGCGTACAGGCCGGTCACCGGCCGCGCCTGCGCGTCCAACACGCGCGATGTCGCGTCAGTGCGAATGCCGGCGAAAGTGCCCAGGTCGCCCATCACCACCCGCACGGCATAGTACGGCCCCTTGTCCAGCGGCGCCACGCAGGGATTGGGCTGGTGGTTGTGGTCGCCCAGGTAGCGGTTGTAGGCGGTGCTGCCCTTGCCGAACTGCGGATCCAGCCCGCTGCGGGCCGGCCCGTTGAACTGCGCGATGGTGCGCTCGAGCTGGGCCGCGTCGATGCCGGCCTTTCGGGCCAGCTCGGCGGGTGTGCGCCCGCGCAGCAGGTAGCCCGAACGCAGCAGGTGGCCGATGGGCACCGGGAAGGGCTTGGCAAAGCCCAGGCCGTAGCGGCGCAGGGCGCGGTGGTCGGCGATCAACCATGCTTGGAGCGGGCCGCCGGCGCATTCGCGCTGCAGGGCCTGGCCGAAGTCGTGGTACGAATCGGCCTCGTTGACGAAGCGCTTGCCGCTCTTGACCACGGCGATGATGCCGGGCTTGTAGCGGTCGATCAGGTGCGGGAACACGCCGCGTGTGCCGTCGCGGTGCTGCACCAGCGACACCGGAATCCAGGCCGCCACATTGGGAATGCGCACCTCGGTGGCGCCGCCGGCATCGGTGGCCAGGTGCCAGCCGTCGCCGGTGTTGGTCGTCGGCGCGGGCGAAAAATGCTCCTGGCCAGTGGGCGCATGGGGAAACAGCTGCTTGCGCAACTCGGGGCTTTGCGGAAAGCCGCCGGTGCCCAGAACCACCGCATGGCGTGCCAGCACGGTGCGGTCGGCGCCGCCATGACGCACTGTCACCCCGCGCACCGCCCCGCCCTCGTGGACCAGGCCCACTACCGGGCATTCGGTGCGGATCTCGATGCCCAGGTCGAAGGCGCTACGGGCCAGCCGCGCCGCCAGCGCGTTGCCGTTGGTCAGGCGCTGCGCGCGGCCGAACACCAGCATCTCGCGGGCATGCTGCGCCAGGCGGCGCACCACGTAGATCGCGGACTTGAGCGAACGGGTGCAGTTGAAGAAATGCGCCACTTCCTGGCTGGCATTGAACATCATCCCCACGAAGGTGATCTCGCGCAGCGGCGGACGCAGGCGCTTGACCTGCTCGCCCAGCTCGGCGGCGTCGTAGGGCGCGGCCAGGATCGAGCGCCCGCCCGGCCGGGCGCCGGGGCTGTTGGGGTGGTAGTCGGAGAACTCCGGCACACCGACAAAGCGCACGGCGGTCTCGCGCTCGAAAAACGCCACCATCTCGGGGCCGGCCTGCAGGAAGGCGTCGACCCGCACCGGATCGAAGTTCGGTCCGGCCTCCTGCTCGAGGTAGGCGCGCGCGGCTTCCAGGCTGTCCTCGATGCCAGCTTCGCGTGAGCCGGGGTTGCAGGGCACCCACAGCACACCGCCCGAGCGGGCGGTGGTGCCGCCGTAGACCGCGTCCTTCTCGACCACCAGCACCTTGAGCCCGTGCCTGGCCGCGGTGACCGCCGTCGCCAGCGCGCCGGCGCCCGAGCCGGCCACCAGGACATCGACGATCTCTTGCGCCGCAGCGGTCACTTCAGTTCCTTGCCGTCCAGTTCGCCGCCGATGAACTTGTTCGGCTTGAGAAAGAACGACAGCACCAGCGCACCTTCGGGTGCGCGTGCGATGTGGCGGTTGCCCTTGGGCCGCCAGACGAAGTCGCCGGACTTGCACACGCCCTCTTCGTCGACCAGGTAGCCCGACAGCACATAGCTCTGCTCGATCTCCACATGCTCGTGCAAGGCCAGGGTGGTGCCCGGCTGCCAGCGAAACAGCGCCGTAAGCAGGCCGCTCTCTTCGTCCTGCACCAGGATCTTCATGTCGATGCCGGGGGTGGGCGTGGGCTTCCAGGGCAGGTGCTCGACGTTGACGTAACGCGAGTCGAGTGCGGTGAGCTTGTCTTCGCCAGACAGGAAAGGAGTGTTGGCCATGTCGGTTCCTTGGAGAGTGTGGGTCGCTCAATCGAGCATGAGCAGCGCCGCCTCGCGGGCCGTCTGCCCGACTTTCACGCCCTTGGCGGCGGCGGTGCGGTTGCAGGCGCTGATGACACCGTCGAAATAGGTGCTCTGTCCGTCGCCCATGCGGGCCGTGAGCGCGCTGACCGAGGCACCGGCAATGCCGTCGGCGTCGACGTCGCCCAGGGCCGAGATGCCACTGTCGTTCTTGCCGATGCCGCCGTCCGAGCAGATGAAGCCCCAGGGACGGAACTGGCGGAAGTAGTCGACCACGCTGCGGCCGGTGTGGCCGGCGGTGCACAACACGTTGCGCTCGCGGTCTTCGGGCAGGGCGAAGGCGATGGAGTCGGTACAAACGATGGCGCGGCCGGTGACGGCGGTGTGGATGACGCGGCGGCGGGCGCTGTCGAACTGTGCGGGCCTGCGGCTGCCGGTGAGCAAGGCATCGACCGCCTCCTGCGTCGTCATGCCGGGCTCCAGGCCGAGCTTTTGCGCGCAATCGTTCACCCGGCTGATGACGCCGTTGTTCCACATGTCCAGGCCGTTGCCCATCTCGGCGGTCTGGGTGTCGACGGCGGCGCCGGGGATGCCCAGGGCCTCGTAGAACCACAGGCCGGCGATGCCCGCGCCGTCCTTGCCGATGGCGCAGTCCAGGCCGATGGCGGCCTGCGGCTTGGCGGACATGATCATGCGGGCGCACAGCACGCCGGCATAGGAGGCCGCCACCACCACGTCGCCGGCCACCGGCGCGCTCTGGGCCGCCACCCACGACTGAACGTGCGTGGCCGAGTCGAACACCAGGACACGGCCGCCGTGGCGGCTGTGGATCTCGGGATGGTGAAGGTCTGCCATGGTTGTCCTTGATTTCGTTAAATCTCTCTATGCGAGATTATATATGTAGTGTCTTATTTGGATTCTTGTGCGACTTCAGTCGCCGCATCGGTGGCCGAGGTGGCGGCGTAGCTGCGGTAGTCGGTGTAGCCCTTGGCGTCCGGGCCGTACCAGTCGGCCATGCGGCGCTCCACCAGCGGCCAGCCGTGGGCCAGGCGTTCGGGCAGGTCGGGGTTGCCCACATAGTCGCGGCCGAAGGCGACGACGTCGGCGCGGCCGGCATTCAGGTCGTGCTCGGCTTTCGCGCGGTCGTAGCCGCCGGCGGCGATCAGCACGCCGGGCCAGCGCTGACGGGCGAAGCCCACCACATCGGGCTCCCCGGCGGCGTCGGCCTGGCGGGTCATGTGGCCTGCCACCTCCATAGTCACCACATGCAGGTAGGCCAGGCCCAGGGGGGCAAGTTGGGCGAGCAGCTGCTCGTAGACGGCCGGCTCGTCCGCGCTGCTGGCGCCATTGAAGGCGCTGAAGGGCGACAGCCGCACACCCACCCGATCAGGCCCGACCGCCTGCGCGCAGGCCCGGGCCACTTCGACAGTGAAGCGGGCGCGCTTTTCGATCGAGCCGCCCCACTCGTCCGTGCGCAGGTTGGTGGACTCGTGCAGGAACTGCGCGGGCAGGTAGCCGTTGGCGGCATGGATCTCCACGCCGTCGCAGCCGGCCTCGATGGCCCTGCGCGCCGCCTGCGCATAGTCACGCACCACGGCCCAGACCTCGTCGGTTTCCAGCGCGTGCGGTAGGGACGCCGGCCGGGGGCCGTTGCGGGTGACAACATCGCGGCCAGCGGCCAGCGCGCTAGGCGCACAAGGCTGCACGCCGGGCGGCAGGTTGTCCGGATGGGACACCCGGCCCACATGCCACAGCTGCATGAAAAAGCGCGTGCCGGTGCCGCGCAGACAGTCGGTGACGCCGCGCCAGCCCTGCACCTGCGCGTCGCTGAAGATGCCCGGCACATTGGGGAAACCGAATGACCCGGGCGAGATGCCCACGCCTTCCGAGACGATCAAGCCGGCGCCCGAACGCTGCGCGTAGTACTGCGCCACCACCGGCTTGGGCACGCGCTCGTCGGTGCCGCGCGAGCGCGTCATCGGCGCCATCGCGATGCGGTTCTTGAGGTCGAGCGCGCCCACGCGTGCCGGGGCGAACAGGGAGATGGAGGTCATGGATGGCGGATCTGTGGTGATGTCGGGTGAAGGATGGCGGCCGTGCTCTTGGGGCTCAGGCGATCAGGTAGCCGCCATCGACCGGCAGGATCACGCCGGTGATGTAGCTGGCCGCCGATGAAGCCAGGAAGATCGCCGGGCCGGCCAGCTCGCTGGGCCGGCCGATGCGGCGCATGGGAGTGTGCAGCTCGAACACGCGCAGGCGCTCGGGGTCGGTCTTGAGCTTGGCGGTCATGGCGGTGTCGATGGTGCCGGGCGCGATGGCGTTCACGCGGATACCGTCGGCCGCCAGCTCGGCGGCCAGGCTACGGGTGATCTGCGCGATGGCGCCCTTGGAGGCCGCGTAGGCGGTGGACGCCGATGACGACAGAAAGGATGCGATTGACCCCAGGTTAATCACGTTGCCGCGCGTGTTGCGCAGCGCCGGCAGGAAGGCGTGCGTCATGTTCAGCGTGCCCTGCACGTTCACGTCCAGCGTCCTTTGCCATTTCTCGGGGGCCAGCGCGTCGCCGAAGCGCCCGTGCAGCAGCACGCCGGCGTTGTTGACCAGGCACGAGACATCGCCCGCCTCCTGCGCAATGCGCTCGGCCAGGGCCTGGCAGGCGGCGCGGTCGGTGATGTCCAGGCCGTAGGCACGCGCATCGCCGCCGCGCGCGCGGATGGTGCTCGCCACCGCCTGCGCCGCGGCTTCGTCGACATCGGCCAGCAGCACGCGCGCGCCAGCGGCCGACATGCCCAGCGCGATGGCCTCGCCATTGCCGCGGCCGGCACCAGTGATGAGTGCCAGCGTGCCGGCAAGACTGAAGTCGATGGGGTATTCGGGGTTCATGGTGCTGTCTGTCATTCAATGCTGGAACACGTGCGCCTGCGTCGCAACACATCGCCCGGCGGCGCTGCGGCCTCAGGCGGTGTCGACGGGGCCCCGGGCGAGCGGACGCTGGTAACCCACATCGAGCCGATCCCACCGGCCAGCGGGATAGCCCTGCGGCAGATGGCTCTTGAATTCACCGCGCCATTCGATCAGCACCTTGCGCAAGGCGATGCGCCAGTCGCCACCGCGCCGCTCGAGGCGGTCGACATAGCGGGCGCAGCCGAAGGCCACGGTCTGGCCGTCGCGCCGCGCCAGGCCGTACAGGCAGTAGGTTTGGGCGTGAGCGACATCGCCATCGATCTCGCAGGTGTGCGAGGTGAGGCTGTGCGAGTGGCTGTGAAAGCCACTCGCATGGAAATCGTTGGCCCATTGCACCAGGCCGTCGGGCCCGCCGGTGAAGGGGCCATGCTCGTCGATCGCGTCGGGGTGGAAGGCACTGGCGATCAGCTCGCCGTCGTGCCGGTCCAGCCCGAAGCAATACCGGTTCAGGCAGTCCAGGATCGCCTGGCGATCAAGCAGATGCTGGAGCTGCGGGTCCATGGGTGGGCCGATCAGTTGTCCAGCGAGAAGCCCAGGCGCTTGATGACGTCGCCGTACTTCTTGGTGTCTTCCTTGATCACGGCTGCGAGTTCTTCGGGGGAAGAGACGGCCATCTCGAAGGACTGGCCGCGCACCCAGTTGGTGAGCTGCGGCGTGGCCATGGCTTCGCGGATCGTCGCGTTGAGCTTGGCGATCACGGGCTGTGGCGTGCCGGCGGGCACGAAGGCCGAGAACCAGCTGCCGGCCTCGTAGCCGGGGAAGCCCGCTTCGGCGATGGTCGGCACATTGGGCAACTGCTCGCTGCGCTTGGCGCTGGTAACGCCCAGCACCTTGATCCGGCCGGCCTTGACGTGCTGCATGGAGCTGGGGATGTCCATGAACAACGAAGGCACCTGGCCGCCGATCAGGTCTTGAATGGCCGGCGCGCCGCCACGGTACGGAACCTGGGTGATGTCGACGCCGGCCGCGGCCTTGAAGATTTCGCCCGACAGGTGCACCGGGTTGCCGGCGCCGGAGTGGCCGAAGCTGATCGTGCCCGGCTTGGCCTTGGCGGCGTTGACGTAGTCGGCCACCGTGTTCATCGGCGAGTTCGCCGGCACCATCAGCGCGAAAGGAATGCGCACCAGCATGCCCACCGGGGTGATGGATTTTTCCGGGTCGTAGGATGGGCGCTTGAACAGGTGCTGGTTCATGGATACCGTGGACGGATCGAAGATGGCCACGGTGTAGCCGTCGGCGGGCGCCGCGATCAGGGCCTGGGCCGCGATCACCGTGCTGCCGCCCGGCCTGTTTTCCACCACGACCGGCTGACCCAGCTTCTCACCCAGCACCACGCTGAGCTGGCGGGCCAGGTTGTCGGTGGCGCCACCGGCCGGATACGGCACGATGATCTTCAGCGCCTTGCTGGGAAAGGTCTGTGCGGCCGCGCTCATGGCACCGCCCAGCGCCAGAGCGGCGAGGCAGCAGCTGACCAGGGTTCTACGCTTCATGGATATCTCCTTCTTGATCGTCCGGTGGGGACCCGACGCGTTGATCGACTTCGTTGGCGTTTCGGCCCCGCTTGACCTGCGGCCCGGCTGCCGCCGGCTTGGAGCCGGTAGCAGCGCAGGCACACACAACAAGACAAGTCCACTAAATCTCTTTATGAGAGACTAGAACTGTATTGTCGCATACCGAACTTCGTATGCTGGTTTTCCCTAGGCAGCTGTCGGACTTGAAGGCCGGCGGCGTCGCGTGCCCTACAGGATCAGGATGGCCCGGAAGTCGTTCACATTGGTGTGCGTGGGCCCGGTGATGACCAGGTCGCCCAGCGCCTGAAAGTAACCGTAAGCGTCGTTGCGGTCCAGGAAGCGCTCGACCCGCAGACCCAGCGCCTGCGCCCGCGCGAGAGTGTCGGGGGCCACCACCGCGCCGGCGTTGTCGTGCACACCGTCGATGCCGTCGGTGTCGGCCGCCAGCGCCCACACGCCTGGCTGGCCCTGCAGGGCCTGAGCCAGCCCGAGGCAGAACTCGCCCGCCCGGCCGCCGCGCCCGCGCGGCGTGCCCGCCGGCTGCGGGCGCACGGTGACCGTGGTCTCGCCGCCCGACAAGATCACGCAGGGCCGCTCGAAGGGCTGCCCCTTGCGCGCCACAGCCCGTGCCAGTGCGGCATGCACCTTGCCCACCTCGCGCGACTCGCCCTCGATCTCGTCGGACAGGATGTAGGCCTTCAGGCCCGCGGCGCGGGCCACATCGGCCGCGGCTTCCAGCGACTGCTGCGGGGTGGCGATCAGGTGCACCGCATGGCCGGCAAAGGCCACCTCGCCAGGCTTGGGAGTTTCGAGTTGCCCGGCCTCGAGCGCGGCGCGTACCGCCGCCGGCACGCTGATCCGGTAGCGGTCGAGGATGGCGAGCGCATCGGCGCAGGTGGTGGGATCGGGCACGGTGGGGCCGCTGGCGATGATCGAAGGATCGTCGCCCGGCACGTCGCTGATGGTCAGCGTGACCACGCGGGCCGGCGCACACGCCGCCGCCAGCCGCCCGCCCTTGATGCGTGAGAGGTGCTTGCGCACGCAGTTCATCTCGCCGATGTGGGCGCCGCTCTCGAGCAGCTCGCGGTTGACGCGCTGCTTGTCGGCCAGGGTGAGGCCTTGCGCGGGCAGGGTCAGCAGGGCCGAGCCGCCGCCGGAGATGAGGCACAGCACCAGGTCGTCGGCCGTGAGCCCCCGCGTCAGCGCCAGGATGCGCTCGGCGGCGGCCAGACCGGCCGCGTCGGGCACGGGGTGGGCGGCCTCGACGACTTCCACCCGCTCGGGCAGACCCGCCGGGCGCGGTGGGACGTGCTGGTAGCGCGTGACCACCAGCCCGCTCAAGGGCGCACGGGCCGGCCACAGGGCCTCCAGCGCGTGGGCCATCGAGGCGGCGGCCTTGCCCGCCCCCAGCACCACGGTGCGCCCCTGGGGCGGCGCGGGCAAGTGGCGCGCCATGCCCTCGCGCGGCTGCGCGCGCCGCACGGCGGCCAGGTACAGCTCGGTGAGAAAGCCGCGGGGGTCGCCATCGGGCGAGGGGGAAAACAAACTACTTCGCACACTGCCTCACATGGCGATTGCCACGGTCATTTTGATCTGCCTGAGCTGCGCCTTGGACAGTGCGCCCTCGCGACGTTCGATGGAGAGATGTTTCAAGCATGCCAATGATGCACGAAGGCGATTCGTGAGCGGATTCGAGGCCATCGCCCGCGCTCAACAAATTCGGCCGGGATCACCGCCTCCATCACGATGCCTCCGACCTTCAGCCTGAGGTCAAGCTTTCCGCCTTGATCTGACTACCCTGCGGCGTTTTGCGTCGCGCATGGCATCTCAGCCGCGCACCGTCCGGAACAACGCAGGGAGTTGCGATGAAAGTCATGCGATGGCTCGGTCGATACCTGGGCGTACTGCTGGCCTTGTGCCTGGCCGATGCGTCACCGGCCGACACGCAGGTGCGCACCAGCGGCTTCGAGTACGACGCCCGGGGCCTGTTGGTCCGCGAGGTGATCGAGCCGGATCGCCCGAACGACTGCCTGCAAACCCGCTACCTGTATGACCCGTGGGGCAACAAGGCCGGCGTCTCCACCAGCGCCTGCCCGGGAGCTTCCGGCCACACCGTTGCCAGTGCGGCCGATGCCCGCACGGTCATGACCCGTTGGGGGCCCGATCGGCGCTTTCCCACCTCGACCACCAACCCCCTGGGCCATAGCGAAACCCAGACCTTCGACCCGCGGTTCGGCCTGCCCACCCGCCTGCTCGGCCCCAACGGCCTAGCCACCACCTGGGCCTACGACGGCTTGGGCCGGCGCACCCGCGAGCAGCGCGCCGACGGCACGGCCACCACCTGGGCGTATCTCCTGTGCACCGAGCCGGGCGCCGACTGCCCAGCCCCCATCGGCCGCGCCGCCAGTGCCTGGGTCGTCGTCGAGCAAAGCCTGGGCGCCGACGGTAGGCCCAACGCCCCCGACAAGCGCCAGGTCCACGACAAGCTTGGCCGGGTGCTGCGGGTGCAGACCACCGGCTTCGACGGCGCCGGGGCCGCAGCGGTGCTGGTGCAAGACACCGAATACGACCGCCTGGGGCGCATCACCCGCAAGTCGGCGCTGTATGCCCTGAACGGGGGCGACCCGGCCTGGACCCGCTTCAGCTACGACGCGCTGGTCCGGGTGACCACGCAAGCCAGCCCGGCCGGCGACGGCTCCTTGGCGCCCGGCCTGCCGGACCTGGCGGGCACCGGCGGCCGACAGGTCACCACCCGCACCGCCTACAGCGGCCTGTCCACGACCGTCACCAACGCCCTGGGCCAGCGCCAGACCACCACCAGGAACGCCCAGGGCCTCGTGGCCCAGGTGACCGACGATCAAGGCGGCACGGTCCGCTACCGCTACGACGCCCTGGGCCAGCTGATCGAAACCGATGCGGCAGGCTTGATCACCCGCCTGCGCTACGACCAGCGCGGCCGCAAGGTGGCCATGCAAGACCCGGCCATGGGCGAGTGGCAGTACGGCTACAACGCGTTTGGCGAACTGGTGTGGCAGCGCGATGCGCTGGGGCAGACGACGACACAGGCCTACGACACTCTGGGCCGCCTGGTCCAGCGCAGCGAGCCGGATCTGGTGAGCCGTTGGAGTTACGAGCGCCGCTTTGATGGCGCCGCCTGCGGTAAGAGCCTCGGCAAGCTGTGCGAGGCCACCGCCGACAACGGCTACCGGCGCCTGCACCGCTACGACAGCCTGGGCCGCCCGGACAGCACCTCCACCGTGCTGGACAACCCGGCGCAGCCGGCGGTCATCAGCGTCACGTACGACCCCACCAGTGGCCGCATCGCCAGTCAGCGCTGGCCCACCGGCTTGGAGGCGCGCTACGAGTACACCGAGGGCGGGTTCTTGCAGCGCGTCACCGGCACCCCACCGCCCTCGCAGGCGCCGACCGCGACAGCCGCGACCACTCCGCCCGCGGCCCCCGTCACCTACGAAGTTCTGGCCATGGACGCCCAGGGCCACATCACGCAGTTTCGCCAGGGCGGCGTCCTCACCGTGCGCCAGTTCGATGCCGCCACCGGGCACCTGCGCCGCCAACAGGTGGGCGGCGGCGCCATCCTGGCCGAGGCTTGGAGCTACGACAAGCTGGGCAACCTGCTAGCGCGTGCCGACACCTCCCCCGGCGTGGCAACGGCGGAGATCTTTGCCTACGACCGCCTGAACCGCCTGAGCCTGTACACGGTGATCGGCGGGGCCCTGATCACCCCCCAGGCCACCGAGATCCTCTACGACCCCCGGGGCAACATCCGCTACAAGAGCGATGTCGGCAGCTACTGGTACGACCCGGCGCGCCCCACACGCCTGACCAACGTCACGCTGGACGCGCCCCCCGGCGCCAGCCTGCCGCTGACCGGCACACGGGCCTTGGCCTACGCCTTCGACGACACCTTCGCCCAGCTCCCGGGCGCGCCGCCACCGCCCCCAGGCATGCCGGCCCCTGGCATGCCGCCCCGACCCAGCGACACCATCACCCTAGGCAATGGCAACCTGGTCTACACCGTCTCCCAGGACCGCGCGCGCCAGCGCCAGAGCCTGCGCTTTGAAAGCTACACCAGCTTCAACAAGCCCAGAGAGTTCAGCTACAGCGACTTCGCCCAGGGCAGCAGCCCGCCGGCCAGCGCCGACCGGACGCTGAACTTCGTCTACGGCCCCGAGCACCAGCGCATCCGCCAGCAGGTGCGCATCGCCGGCAACGCGCCCAGCGCCTTGAGTTCCGGCAGCACCTGGTACCTGCACGGCGAGGGTGAGCAGGCCCTGGCCTACGAGAAGGAGGTCAAGGACGCGGGCCTGGTCGAGCACCGCCACTACCTGCAGGCCGGCGGCATGGTGTTCGCGATGTTCGTCACGCGCACGGGAAGCGTCACCCAATTGGCCGGACAGAAACCCAGCGCCACCCGCTACTTCCACCACGACCACTTGGGCAGCATCGCCGCCATCACCGACGAGGGCGGGCACCTGGTCGAGCGCCTGGCCTACGACCCCTGGGGCAAGCGCCGCCAC
>CANJQN010000057.1 GCA_947476465.1 Comamonadaceae bacterium
ATCTGGGCCCGACGTTCAACACTTGCCCTTGCGGGCAGAACGTCAACAAGGCCGACAGTAGGTTTGCAGTCTGTTCCTCGTTCAGCCACTCAGCGCAGCGCCGAACCGGAGATGGAAATCAATTGACAGCGTGGGAAGCCCCAGTAGGGGATCCAGGCGCGAGGTCGTCCGCGTTCAGACCTCCGTCGCGCAACTCATCCCTGAAACGCCGTGCGACCCGGCCGCCCCGGCAAATTCAACGTGGCCGTCGCCGCCGGGCTGCTGGCCACCCGCCGCCCGCGCCGGTACACCGCCAGCCGCGTCGCCCGCAGCCGGATCGCCTCGACCGCGTCACGCGCCTGCAGCAGCACGAAGTCGGCATGGCAGCCCGCCTCAAGCCCGTAGCCGTCCAGGTGCAGGATGTGCGCCGCATTCACGGTGACGGCATCGAAGCACTGCCGCATGCCGGCCTGGCTGGTCATCTGCGCCACATGCAGGCCCATGTGCGCCACCTCCAGCAGGTCAGCGCTGCCCAATGAATACCAGGGGTCCATCACGCAGTCGTGACCGAAGGCCACCGTGACACCAGCGGCCATCAGCTCGGGCACGCGGGTCATGCCGCGGCGCTTGGGGTAGCTGTCGTGGCGGCCCTGCAGCGTGATGTTGATCAACGGATTGGCCACCGCGCTCACGCCCGATTCGGCGATCAGCGGGATGAGTTTTGAGACGTAGTCGTTGTCCATGCTGTGCATGGAGGTCAGGTGCGAGCCCGTGACCCGCCCCTGCAGGCCCAGGCGCTGGGTCTCCAAGGCCAGGGTCTCGATGTGGCGTGACAGCGGGTCGTCGGATTCGTCGCAATGCATGTCCACCAGCAGCCCGCGCTCGGCCGCGATCTCGCACAACTGGCGCACGCTGGCCGCGCCCTCGGCCATGGTGCGCTCGAAGTGGGGAATGCCGCCCACCACGTCCACACCCAGATCCAGCGCGCGCCGCAGGTTGTCGAGCGCGCCGGGTGAGCGCAGGGCGCCATCCTGCGGAAAAGCGACCAGTTGCAGGTCGAGGTAGGGCGCCACCTGCTTTTTCACATCCAGCAAGGCCCGCACCGCCAGGAGGGAGGCGTCGCAAACATCCACATGGCTGCGAATCGCCAGCAGGCCCTTGGCCACCGCCCAATCACAGTAGGTGAGGGCGCGCAGGGCCAGCGCCTCATGCGTGAGCAGGGGCTTGAGCTCACCCCACAGCGCGATGCCCTCCAGCAACGTGCCGCTGGCGTTCACGCGCGGCTGCCCGTAGCTGAGTGTCGCGTCCATGTGGAAATGCGCGTCGACGAAGGGCGGCGACAGCAGCTGCCCCTGCGCGTCCAGCAGCTCGTGCGCCGGTGCCCGCAGGCCGGCCGTCACTTCGGCGATGCGGCCGGCCTGCACGGCCACCGACATGCCGGTGCGGCCATCGGGCAGGGTGGCGTTGGTGACCAGCAGGTCCAGCATGCGGCGCGGGGCGGGCGTTGCGGGGGCGCAGCTCGCCGCCTACTTGGTGCCGAACATGCGGTCGCCCGCGTCGCCCAGGCCCGGCAGGATGTAGCCGTGCTCATTGAGCTGGCGGTCGATGGCGGCGGTGTAGATCGGCACGTCGGGGTGCGCCGCCTGGAACGCGGCAACGCCTTCGGGGCAGGTGAGCAGGCACACGAACTTGATCGACTTGGGCTTGAGCTCCTTGAGGCGCTCGACCGCCGCGATGGCCGAGTTGCCGGTGGCCAGCATGGGGTCGACCACCACCACATCGCGCTCGCTCATGCCGTGGGGCATCTTGAAGTAGTACTCGACCGCGGTGAGCGTCTTGGGGTCGCGGTACAGGCCGATGTGGCCGACCCGCGCCCCCGGCACCACGCTGAGCATGCCGTCCAGGATGCCGGTGCCCGCGCGCAGGATGGAGACGAACACCAGCTTCTTGCCGTCGATCACGCGCGCCTTCATGGTCTCCAGCGGCGTCTCGATCTCCACCTCCTGCATGGGCACGTCGCGCGTGACCTCATAGGCCATGAGCATGGCCAGCTCATTGAGCAGGCGCCGGAAGCTGTTGGTGGACGCCTCTTTCTTGCGCATGAGCGTGAGCTTGTGCTGCACCAGGGGGTGGTCTACGACGTGAATGTTGCTTTGGCTCAAGGGGCTTCCTTTCACTTTCTGTCTCTCTCTCTTTACCAGGCCACTGGCGCTTCGGGGGGGGGTCAAAACACCGTGCCGTCGCTGTCGACACGCAGCGGCGGTTGCCCGGAACGCAGGTGCTGTGCCAGCTCGCGCCCGGTCGCCCAGGTGCCGCCTTCCAGGATGCGGCCCAGCGGCATATGCGCCTCATCGGCCTGCAGCAACTGTCGCACGCGCACGGCCAACTCGTCCAGCAGCGACACGGTGCAGGCCCGCCACTCGACGATGACTTCGTCGCCCGGCTTCCACAGCGCCGCGGCCGATTGCGGATCGCGCAGGCGCAGCACGCCGCTGTCGATGAACAGGCCGCCGTTGCGGTATTCAGGCAGGCCGGTGAGGTGGTCGATGCCGTGCACCCGAACGCCCGCCCACTGGAAGGGCTCCAGCAGCGAGTAGGTGAGCCACTGGGACAGCTTGTGAAACGGCACCCAGCCGTCGCTCAGCCCCTCGCCGCGCGCGGCGCTGTGGCGCCAGCAGTCGCCCAGCGGGACGTCGCCGATGGCGTTGCCGGCGGGCCAGATGCCCGAGAGCGAGGCCAGCAGCTGCGACAGGATGTCGTGTGCATCGACGTCGGCGGTGTGCGACACGTCGGGGCCTCGCGGGTTGATCAGCACGTCGAACAAACCGCCGGGGCGGCCGTCTTCGCCAAAGATTTCTGGCTGCTCGGCCATCGCCTCGCCCAGCCGGCGCAGCAAGATGGCCCGCCCTTCCAGCCCGACCATCGGGTTGCCGGCCTCCTCCTGAAAGGCCCGGGCCAGCCGATCGGTGGACAGCGCGCGCAGGCCGGCCGCGTCGGCCTGCAGGGGCCGCGCCGGGTCGCTGGAGAACAGGCCCGACGTGAAGGCGTGGAAACTGGCGACGCCCAGCCCCTCCGAGCGGTTGAACACCTGGTCGGTCGAGGCCTCGGTGTACTTCCAGTCGGCGCCCGCCCCAGCGTCCAGCAGCACGCTGACCACGGTGAGGTCGATCTGCGCATGCGCGCGCATGGTGTGGGGCAAGCCGCCCAGCAGTGCGTCCAGCTGCGCCTTGCGGTCGACGCGGCCGGCCTCGAAGTGGCGCCAGCGGCTGTGCAGGGGGATGTGCAGGCTGGGATAGTTGTGGCGCGTGGTGTCGGCCACACGTCGCGCGGCATCGTCCAGCTGGCTGTCGTCCACTTCGAACCAGGCGGATTCGCCCCGGCGGGCACGTGCCAGCAGCTGGCCGCAGCGTTCGCGCACCGCGGCGGTGGTGCGCAACGCGGCCGCCGCGGTTTCGGCGTTGGTGTGAGGGTCGGCGAAGGTGTCGGTCATGGTGGCAGCCTCCCCGCGAGGCCGAGTGAACGCCGTCAGTCGAGGCCGCGTCCGCGTGTTTGCTTCAGGCCCTGCGCGTCTTGCACGACACCCGGGGTGAAGTAGCCGGCCGCCATCTTGGCCTGCATCTCCACTTGGGCATCGGCCGGAATGAGCGCGTCGGGGATGTTGACCCGCTCGCCCACCTCGATGCCCGAGCCGGTGATGGCGTCGTATTTCAGGTTGCTCATCGACACCAACCGGTGAATCTTGCGAATGCCCAGCCAGTGAAGTACATCGGGCATCAGCTCCTGGAAGCGCATGTCCTGCACGCCGGCGACGCATTCGGTGCGGGCGAAGTACTGGTCGGCCGTGTCGCCGCCCACCTGGCGCTTGCGGGCGTTGTAGACGAGAAACTTGGTCACCTCGCCCAGGGCACGGCCTTCCTTGCGAGAGTACGAGATCAGGCCTACTCCGCCGCGGCCGCCGTCCGCTTTGGCTTGCGCGCCGCGGATGCATTCCTCAATGGCGTGGGTGAGGTAAGGGCGGCAAGTGCAGATGTCCGAGCCGAACACGTCCGAGCCGTTGCACTCGTCGTGCACGCGGGCGGTCAGCTCTACCTCGGGCCGGGGCAGGTCGAGCGGGTCGCCGAAGATGTAGAGCGTCTGCCCGCCGATCGGGGGCAAAAAGACTTCAAGGTCGCTGCGGGTGACCAGCTCGGGGTACATCCCGCCGGTTTCCTCGAACAGCACTCGGCGCAGGTCGGCTTCGGAGCAGCCGAAACGCTTGGCGACACCCGGCAGCCACCACACCGGCTCGATGGCCGCCTTGGTCACCAGGGCCGCGCCGTTGGCGGTAAGCAGTTTGCCGTCGGGTACCAGCCGGCCCTTTTGCACCGCCTCGATCACCTCGGGCAGGATGACGTGCGCCTTGGTCACCGCGATGGTGGGGCGGATGTCGTAGCCGGCGGCAATCTCCCCTGCGAACACCTCCGAGACGGTGGCGCCCCAGGGGTCGAGGCTGACGATGTGGCCAGGGTCGCTCCATTGCGGGTGCGGGCCGATGATGTCGGTGGGCGAGGTGTTGGTGAGGTCGGCCCGGTGGCTGCGCTGCAGCGCCCCGGCGGCCACGGCCAGCGCGCGGTACACGCTGTAGGAGCCGCTGTGCGTGCCGATCACATTGCGCTTGGCACGGTCAGAGGTGGTGCCGACGATGGGCCCGCGCTCGGCGGCGGTGGCGGCGCCCCAGCGGATGGGCAAGGCGCCGGAGCCGCCGCTGTGCGATGTCAGACGAATGTGCCGCGAGGGGGCGACGTCATGGGGCATGTCGGGGGCTCAAAAGAAAATCAATGTACAGCAGGTAAGGTGCGTGGATAGGTTGGAAGGGTCGGGGACTTCCCTGGGTGTCGGCTTTGTCCTTGTCCTTGATCTTGTCGGTGGCGTTGGCGTTGGCGTTGGCGTTGGCGTTGGCGGTGATTTTGTGGCGGTCGTGGCAAGCCGGGTCTCGGCCCGGCGGCCGACCTTCTTTCTTTGTCTCGCCAAAGAAAGAAGGCAAAGAAAGGCGACCCCGGTGTCTGCGTCCTCTGTGAGCCTGTCGGCTCACAGAGGCAACCTGCGGTGCTCGGGCTGCGGGGGGAAGTGCTCAAACTCGCCCCTTCGGGGCTCAAACAGTCGCACTTCCTGATCCCCGCATCCCTGCGCTCCTCGGCGCATTCACAGGGGAGGGGGCCCCGACGGGCCATCCCCCCGCCTTCGCGGGGGTCGGCCACCAACAACTCGCTGCGCTTGCCTGGGGCTGGATTCCCGCCTTCGCGGGAATGACGCGCGTGATGTGAATTCAGTCATCCCCGCGCAGGCGGGGATCCAGGAAATGTGTGCGTGCCAAAGCGCAGGCAACCGAAATAATGACAGCGCGCCAACCCCAAAAGCAACAAGGACACGGCCGCAGGCCGTGTTGACCCTCAAGCCCCTGTGGCCGCGCCGAGGAGCGCAGCGGCGGGCGGATCAGGAAGCGCGACTGTTTGAGCCCCGCAGGGGCGAGTTTGAGCGCTTTCCCGCCCGACGCGAGCACCGCAGGTTGCCCCGGAGCGCCGCCAGGCGCGCAGGGGACGCGGACAGTGGGGTCGCCTTTCTTTGGTTCCTTTCTTTGGCGAGACAAAGAAAGGAACTCGGCTGCCGGGCCGAGACCCGGCTTGCCACGACCGCTACAAAATCAACGACAACGACACCGACACCGACACCGACAAGACCCTACCGCCGTTTGCCGCCCATGATCCCACCCAGCACCCCCCGGATGATCTCGCGCCCGATGCTGCTTCCGACCGTGCGGACCGCCGACTTGGCGAGCATCTCGACCAGGCCTTCACGGCGGCCGCCCCGCGGGCCGGTGGAGCCCATGAGGATGCTGCCCAATCCGCCCAGCATGCCGCCGCCATCAGCAGCGCCGGTGCCGGCACCTGGCTGCGCCGCCGCGCCAGCCTGCGTCGCTGCCGTGCGCGACTGAATCAGCTCATACGCCGATTCGCGGTCCAGCGTCTTCTCGTACACCCCCGCCACCAACGAGCCAGCCAACAGCGCCTGCCGCTGGGCGGGCGTGATCGGCCCGAGCTGGCTGCGCGGGGGCAGGACGTAGACGCGCTCGGTCTCGCTGGGGCGGCCTTTGGCGTCCAGCAGGCTGACCAGGGCCTCGCCCACGGCCAGCTCGGTGATGGCGGCCTGGATGTCCAGCCCGGCCTTGGGCCGCATGGTCTCGGCCGTGGCCTTGACGGCTTTCTGGTCGCGTGGGGTGAAGGCGCGCAGCGCGTGCTGCACCCGGTTGCCCAGCTGTGCCAGCACGCTGTCGGGGATGTCCAGCGGGTTTTGCGTCACGAAATACACGCCCACGCCCTTGGATCGCACCAGCCGCACCACCAACTCGATACGGTCGACCAGGGCCTTGGGCGCCTCGTCGAACAGCAGGTGGGCCTCGTCGAAGAAGAACACCAGCTTGGGTTGGTCCAGATCGCCCACCTCGGGCAACTGCTCGAACAGCTCGGACAGCATCCACAGCAGGAAGGTGGCATACAGGCGGGGCGAGTTCAGCAGCTTGTCGGCGGCCAGGATGTTGACGATGCCGTGGCCCTTGGCATCGGTCTGCATGAAGTCGGCGATGTTGAGCATGGGCTCGCCGAAGAACTTGTCGCCGCCCTGCGATTCGATCTGCAGCAGCCCGCGCTGGATGGCGCCCACGCTGGCCGCGCTGATGTTGCCGAACTCGGTGGTGAACTGCTTGGCGTTGTCCCCCACGTACTGCAGCATGGCCCGCAGGTCTTTCAGGTCCAGCAGCAGCAGGCCCTGCGCGTCGGCGATGCGAAAAACGATCTGCAGCACACCGGCCTGGGTCTCGTTCAGGTTGAGCATGCGGCCCAGCAGCAGCGGGCCCAGGTCGGAGACGGTGGCCCGCACCGGATGGCCCAGCTCGCCGAACACGTCCCACAGGGTGACCGGGCAGGCCGCATGGGCGGGCTCGTCCAGGCCCCGCTCCTTGAGGACGGCCGCCATCTTGGGCGGCAGGCTGCCCACCTGGCTGACCCCGGTGAGGTCGCCCTTGACGTCGGCCATGAACACCGGCACCCCAATCCGGCTGAAATTCTCGGCCATGGTCTGCAGGGTGACGGTCTTGCCGGTGCCGGTCGCGCCGGTGATCAGGCCGTGCCGGTTGGCCAGTGCGGGCAGCAATTGGCAGGTGGTGTGGCTGTTGCGGGCGATGAGCAGAGGTTCGGCCATGGTGTGAAAAGTAGAATGACGACTTTCGCGCAAGCGTAACGCAGACGACAGTACAAGGACGAACCCCGTGGCTGGACACAGTAAATGGGCCAATATTCAGCACCGCAAGGGGCGCCAGGACGAAAAACGGGGCAAGGTCTGGACCCGGGTCATCCGCGAGATCATGGTCGCGGCCCGGCAGGGCGGCGGCGACCTCACCATCAACCCGCGCCTGCGGCTGGCGGTGGACAAGGCCAAGGCGGCCAACATGCCGGCCGACACCATCAAGCGCAACATCGACAAGGCCACGGGCAACCTCGACGGCGTGCACTACGAGGAAATCCGCTACGAGGGCTACGGCATCGGCGGGGCGGCGATCATCGTCGACACCATGACCGACAACAAGGTGCGCACCGTGGCCGAGGTGCGCCACGCGTTCAACAAATACGGCGGCAACATGGGCACCGAAGGCTCGGTGGCTTTCCAGTTCAAGCACTGCGGCCAGCTGTTTTTGGCCCCCGGCACCAGCGAGGACAAGGTCATGGATGTGGCCCTGGAGGCCGGCGCCGACGACGTGATCGTGGGTGACGACGGCGTCGTTGAGGTGCTCACCGCCCCCGGCACTTTCGAGGCCGTCAAGAACGCCCTGGAGGCCGCCGGGCTCAAGCCCGAGGTGGCCGAGGTCACCATGCGCCCTGAAAACGCCATTGAACTCACTGGCGACGACGCCGCGCGCATGCAAAAACTGCTGGACATGATCGAAGACCTCGACGACGTGCAAGACGTCTATCACAACGCCGAGATTCTGGAATGAAGGTTCTCGTCGTCGGCAGCGGCGGGCGCGAACATGCGCTCGCCTGGAAGCTCGCCCAATCGCCCAAGGTTTCCTCGGTGCACGTCGCCCCCGGCAATGGCGGCACCGCGCTGGACGCCGATCTGCACAACCTGCCCATCACCAACATCGCCCAGCTGCGCCAATGGGCGATCGACCACAAAGTGGTGCTCACCGTCGTCGGCCCCGAGGCGCCCCTGGCCGCTGGCATCGTGGATGACTTTCGCAGCCACGGCCTGCGGGTGTTCGGCCCCACCAAGGCCGCCGCCCAGCTGGAAAGCTCCAAGGCTTTTTCCAAGGCCTTCATGAAGCGGCATGGCATTCCCACCGCCGCGTATGAAACCTTCACCGATCCGGCCCTGGCTCATGCCTATGTCGACCGGATGGGCGCGCCCATCGTGGTCAAGGCTGACGGCCTGGCTGCTGGCAAGGGTGTGGTGGTGGCCCTCGCAGCCACCGACGCGCATGAAGCGATCGACTTCATGCTGCTGGACAACAAGCTCGGCGTCTCCCACAACGAGGGCGGCGCCCGCGTGGTGATCGAGGAGTTCTTGCAGGGCGAAGAGGCCAGCTTCATCGTGCTGTGCGACGGCCGCCACGTGGCCGCCCTGGCCACCAGCCAGGACCACAAGCGCCTGCTCGATGACGACCTGGGCCCCAACACCGGCGGCATGGGCGCGTACTCGCCGGCGCCGGTGGTCACGCCCGACGTGCACGCCCGCGCCATGCGCGAGGTGCTCCTGCCCACCATCCGTGGCATGGAAAAAGACGGCATCCCCTATACCGGCTTCCTGTACGCCGGCCTCATGATCGACGGCCAGGGCCACATCAAGACGCTGGAGTTCAACTGCCGCATGGGCGACCCCGAGACCCAGCCCATCATGATGCGGCTCAAGTCCGATCTGTTCGACCTGTTGATGGCCGCCACCTCCGGCGGGCTCGATCAGGTCGAACTGCAATGGGACCGCCGGATCGCGCTGGGTGTGGTCCTGGCCGCCGCCGGCTACCCGCTCAACCCGCGCAAGGGCGACGCCATCACGGGTCTGCCGGCCGCGGCGCCCGACGCGATGGTGTTCCACGCGGGCACAGCGCAGGCCGACGACCGCCTGGTCACTTCGGGCGGCCGCGTGTTGTGCGTCACCGCCCTGGCCGACAGCGTCAAGACCGCGCAGCAGCGCGCCTACGACCTGGTGGGCGGCATCCACTTCGATGGCGCCCAGTGGCGCCGCGACATCGGCCACCGTGCCATCCGCTCAGCGCCGTGAACGCTACCCCCGCCGTCAGTGAGGTCCGCGCCTGGTTGCTGGGCCTGCAGCAGCGCATCGCCAGCGCCTGCTCCGAGGTGGACGGCCAGGCCTTCTTGTCCGACCCCTGGCTCAAGCCGGCGGGCGAGCGGCTGCAGGGCGAGGGCCTGACCATGATCATGGAAGGCGGGAACGTGTTCGAGCGCGCCGGCTGCGGCTTCTCGCACGTCACCGGCCCGCAGCTGCCGCCCTCGGCCACGCAGCACCGGCCCGAGCTGGCCGGCGCGCCCTTTGAGGCCATGGGCGTGTCGCTGGTGTTTCATCCGCGCAACCCCTATGCGCCCACGGTGCACATGAACGTGCGCATGATCGCGGCCACCCCGGCCGGCCGCGATCCGGTGTGCTGGTTCGGCGGCGGCATGGACCTGACGCCCTATTACGGCTTCGAGGACGACGCCCGCCACTTCCACGTTACCTGCAAGGCGGCGCTGGCGTCCTACGGCGACGACAAATACCCGCGCTTCAAGGCCTGGTGCGACGAGTACTTCACCCTCAAGCACCGCGGCGAGCAGCGCGGCGTGGGGGGCATCTTCTTCGACGATTTCGCCGAGCTGGGGCAAGCCCGCAGCTTCGAGATGCTGCGCGCGGTGGGCGATGCCTTCCTGCCGGCCTACCTGCCCATCCTGCAGCGCCGCAAGGACACCCCCTGGGGCGAGCGCGAGCGCGCGTTTCAGCTTTACCGGCGCGGCCGCTATGTCGAGTTCAACCTGGTCTGGGACCGGGGCACCCACTTTGGCCTGCAGTCTGGCGGGCGTACGGAGTCGATCCTGCTGTCGATGCCGCCGCTGGCCAGCTGGGCCTACCAGTCGCAGGCTGAGCCGGGCTCGCCCGAGGACGCGCTGACCCGCCAGTTCCTGGTGCCGCAGGAGTGGGCTTGAATCGCGTGGCGCCGCGCCGCATCGGCATGTTCGGCGGCGCCTTCGATCCGCCGCACCTGGCGCATGTGGCGCTGGGCCGCGCCGCCGTCGAGCAACTGGGCCTGGACATGCTGCGGGTGTTCCCGACCGGCCAGGCCTGGCACAAGGCGCGCACGCTCACCCCGGCCGAGCAGCGCCTGGCCATGACCCGCATCGCCTTCGCCGATGTCCCGCGCGCGGTGGTCGACGGCCGCGAGCTCGAGCGCAGCGGCCCCACCTACACCGTCGACACGCTGCGTGATCTGCGCGCTGAATATCCCGACGCCCAGCTCGTGCTGGTGATCGGCGCCGACCAGGCCGAGGCCCTGGCCGGCTGGCGCGACAGCGCTGCCATTGCGACGCTGGCCACCATTGCCATTGCCGAGCGTGCCCGGCCCGCCCAGACCCCTGTTCCCTTCGACGCTTCCCAGGTACCCGGCGGCCATTGGCTGCCGGTGGCGCTGGCGCCCATGCCTGTCAGTGCCACCGCGATCCGCGAACGTGCCACCGCCGGTCAGGGCATTGCCCACTTGGTGCCAAGCGGCGTGGCAGGCTATATTGACCAACACTTTCTTTACCAACCGACCTGATGAGCCAAGAAACCACCGCCAAAAAAGACACCCAACGCCTGCAACGTGCCATCGTGGAGGGGCTGGAGGACGTCAAGGCGCAAGACATCCAGGTCTTCAACACCGAACACCTGTCCCCCCTTTTCGAGCGCGTGATCGTTGTCACCGGAAGCTCCAACCGCCAGACCCGGGCGCTGGCCGCCAGCGTGCGTGACGCGGTGCGCGAGGCCGGCTTTGGCAAGCCCCGCATCGAGGGCCAGGAGAACGGCGAATGGATCATCGTGGACTGTGGGCCAGCCGTCGCCCACATCATGCAGCCGACCATCCGCACCTACTACCACCTCGAAGAGATCTGGGGTGACAAGCCGGTGCGCCTGAAGCTGGGTGCCCCCAAGCCGGCCCCCGCCGCCGCTGCGCCGGCGGCAGCGCCCGCCAAGAAGGGGTCGGCCCGCAAGACGGACGACGATGCGCCCATGCTGCGACGCAGCAGCGCGGCCAGGTCGGCGCAAAAGGCGGCCGATGCCCTGGCCAAGAAGGCCAAGGAACAGAAGGCGCCGGCGCGCAAGAAACCGGCTGCCCGCAGCGCTGCCGGCAAGGCCCCGGTGAAGCCAGCGTTGGCCAGCCGCGCCGCCACGCCGGCTGCGGCCAGGAAGGCGGCACCGGCGAAGAAGGCGGCACCGGCGAAGAAGGCAGCACCGGCGAAGAAGGCTCCCGCCAGGAAATCGGCCGCCAGGAAACCGGTCCCCAAGTCCGGCGCATGAAGCTGTGCGTGGTGGCGGTCGGCCAGCGGGTGCCCGACTGGGCCCAGACCGCCTGGGACGACTACGCCAAACGATTTCCGCCCGAGCTCAAGCTGGAGCTGCGCGCCGTCAAGACCGAGCCGCGCGCCTCCAAAAGCCTGGACGCCATCTACGCGGCCGAGCGCGAACGCATCGAGTCGCAGATTCCGCGCGGCGCCCGTGTCGTCGCGCTGGACGAGCGCGGCGTCACGCTGAGCACCCAGGCCCTGGCCAGCAAGCTCAAGGAGTGGCAGTTGGGCGGCGACGACGTGGCCCTGGTGATCGGCGGCCCTGACGGCCTGCAGCCGGCGTTTCGCCAACAGGCGCACGAGCGCATCCGCCTTTCAGACCTCACGCTGCCCCACGTCATGGTGCGGGTGCTGCTGGTCGAGCAGTTGTACCGGGCCTGGTCGATCAACGCCGGCCATCCTTACCACCGCGAGTGAGCGCGCATGGCCAGCCGTCCCACCTTCATCTATCTCGCTTCGCAAAGCCCGCGCCGGCGGCAACTGCTCGATCAACTGGGCGTGGCGCACGAGCTGCTGCTGCCCGGCCACGATGAAGATGCCGAGGCGATCGAGGCGGTGCTGCCCGGCGAGGCGCCCGCCCATTACGTGCGCCGCGTCACCGGGCTCAAGCTCGACGCCGCGCTGGCCCGCCGCGAGCGCCGCAGCCTGCCGCCGGCGCCGGTGCTGTGCTCCGACACCACCGTGGCAATGGGCCGGCGCATCTACGGCAAGCCCGCCGACGCGGCCGATGCCGCCCGCATGCTGGCCGAGCTGGGCGGCCACACGCACCGCGTGCTCACCGCCGTGGCCCTGGGAACGGCGCGGCGCCGCGCTGAGGTGCTCAGCGATTCGCGCGTGACCTTCGAGCCCATGACGCGCTCCCAGATCGCGCGCTATGTTGCCACCGGTGAGCCCATGGGCAAGGCGGGCGCCTATGCGATCCAGGGGCGGGCGGCGATGCACGTGACACGGATCGTCGGCAGCTACTCTGGCATCATGGGCCTGCCGATGCACGAGACCGCGCAACTGTTGCGGGAAGCTGGCTTTGTTGTCTGACCACACTTGCGTTCGCCCTGAGCCTGTCGAAGCCTGTCCTGAGCAAGGCCGAAGGGGGCCCGCTGAGCGAGGGCTTCGACAGGCTCAGCCCGAACGGTAAGGCTGGGGCGGCATTCGCAAGTCAGCGATCGACTCGGCCACAACAACAGCAACCAGCCGCAACCATCCATGGGCCTTCAGCAAGACATCCTGATCAACTGGTCTCCCCAAGAAACGCGCGTGGCCGTGGTCGAGGGCGGCGCGGTGCAAGAGATGCACGTCGAGCGCACGCTCGAGCGCGGCCTGGTGGGCAACATCTACCTGGGCAAGGTGGCCCGGGTGCTGCCGGGCATGCAGTCGGCCTTCATCGACATTGGCCTGGAGCGCGCCGCCTTCCTGCACGTGGCCGACGTCTGGCAGCGCACGCCCGATGGCGAGCTGCCGCCGCGCAACAGCCAGCCGCTGGTGCCCATCGAGCGCCAGGTGTTCGAGGGCCAGGCCCTGCTGGTGCAGGTGATCAAGGACCCGATCGGCACCAAGGGCGCACGCCTGTCCACCCAGGTGAGCATCGCCGGGCGCCTCTTGGTGTTCCTGCCGCAGGACGACCATGTGGGCGTGTCGCAGAAGATCCCGCTGCAGCAGCGCGACGCCCTGCGCGCGCGCCTGCAGGCCCTGGCCGGGCCCGAGGGCGGCGGCTTCATCCTGCGCACCAACGGCGAGGACGCCACAGACGCCGAGCTGGCCGACGACATCGCCTACCTGCGCAAGACCTGGGCGCGCATCCGCGAGGCCGCGACCACGCTGCCGCCCACCTCGCTGCTGCACCAGGATCTGAATTTGCTGCAGCGTGTGTTGCGCGATCTGGTGGGCGAAGAGACCCAGACCATCCGCATCGACTCGCGCGAGCAGCACATCAAGCTGCTGGCCTTTGGTGAAGAATTCATGCCTGCCGCCGTCTCGCGCCTGTCGCTGTACAAGGGCGAGCGGCCGATCTTCGATCTGTTTTCCATCGACGATGACATCACCAAGGCGCTGGGTCGCCGCGTCGATCTCAAATCAGGCGGTTACATAATCGTCGACCAGACCGAGGCGCTGACCACGGTGGACGTGAACACCGGCGGCTATGTTGGCGCGCGCAACTTCGACGAAACCATTTTCAAGACCAACCTCGAGGCGGCCCAGGCGATCGCCCGCCAGCTGCGCCTGCGCAACCTGGGCGGCATCGTGATTGCCGACTTCATCGACATGACCCGTCTGGACCACCGCGAGGCCGTGCTGGCCGAGTTGCGCAAGCAGCTGGCGCATGATCGCGTCAAGACCATGATCGGCAGCTTCTCGCAACTGGGGCTGGTGGAGATGACCCGCAAGCGCACCCGCGAGTCGCTGGCCCACATGCTGTGCGAGCCCTGCCCGGCCTGCCAGGGCTCGGGCCAGGTGCGCACCGCGCGCACCGTCTGCTACGACATCCTGCGCGAGATCCTGCGCGAGGCACGGCAGTTCAATCCGCGTGAGTACCGCGTGGTGGCCTCGCCCAAGGTGGTCGAGTTGTTCCTGGACGAGGAGAGCCAGCACCTGGCCGGCCTGTCCGACTTCATCCGCAAACCCATCTCGCTGCAAAGCGACAGCGTCATGGGCCAGGAGCAATACGACGTCGTGCTCCTGTGATGCGCCCGCCGATTCCCATCCTCACCTACCACCAGGTCGATGTGGCGCCGGCATCGGGTACGCCGTTTCGCGGGCTCACCGTCACGCCCGGCGCCTTCGCGCGGCAGATGGCAATGCTGGCCATGCTGGGCTGGCGCGGCCTGTCGATGACGGCGCTGGAGCCTTACCTGCGCGGTGAGAAGCGGGGCAGGGTGGTCGGCATCACCCTGGACGACGGCTACGTCAACAACCTCACCTATGCATTGCCCGTGCTGCGCCGCCACGGCTTTTGCGCCACGTGCTACATGGTGAGCGGGCAGCTGGGCGGCACCAACGCCTGGGATGCGCCCAGTGGCATCCCCGTCAAGCCGCTGATGAACCGCGAGCAATTGCGCGCCTGGGTGGCCGGTGGCCAGGAGATCGGCGCGCACACTCGCCACCATGTGGATCTGCGGGCGGTCGACGCGGCCACGGCCCGCGACGAGATCGCCGGCTGCCGCGCCGAGCTGCAGGCGCTGGCCGACGCCCCGGTGCGGCACTTCTGCTACCCCTACGGCCACTTCGGGCCGGAGCATGTGGCGCTGGTGCAAGAGGCCGGCTATGCCACCGCCACCACCACGCAACGCTCGCGCGTGCTGCCGTCCGACAGCCTGCTGCAATTGCCGCGGGCGCCGGTGGTGGGCACCACCAGCCTGCCGGTGCTGTGGCTCAAGGTGGCCACGGCCTACGAGGATCGGCGGCGCTGATGAACCCGGGCCAGGAGATGCCCCGCTTGCGAATCGCCATGCTCAACCGCGTGTTTGCCTTGCGTGGCGGCGGCGCCGAAAGCTATTCGGTGCGCATCGTGGAGGAACTGGCGGCCCGCCATGAGGTGCATGTGTTCGCGCAGGAGATCACGCACGAACATCCCGGCGTGACCTACCACCGCATCCGCCTGGCGCTGCGCAAGCCACGCTGGCTGAACCAGCTGGCCTTTGCCTGGGCCACCTGGCGCGCCACGCGCGAGGGCTTCGACATCGTCCACTCGCACGAGAACACCTGGCATGGCGACATCCACAGCATTCATGTGAAGTCGGTGCGCGCCAGCCTGTTGGGTGGGCGCGGTGGGGTCGCGCTCGGGCTGCGCTGGCTCAAGATCGCGCTCAGCCCGAGGTTGCTCACCTATTTGGGCTTCGAGGCCGCGCGCTATGCGGCGCGGCCCGGGCGGCTTGTGGTGCTGGCATCTGCATCGCTGAGGCGCGAGGCCGAGCTCGTGTACCCCGAGGCGGTGCGGCGCATGCGGGTGGTGACGCCGGGGGTGCATCTGGCGGCCAATGCTGCGCCCGATCGGGCCGCCGCCCGCGCGTCATTGGGCCTGGCGCATGCCGGGCCGCTGCTGCTGTTCGTGGCCAACGACTATGCGCGCAAGGGGCTTGAGACACTCTTGCAGGCGCTTGCCTCACTGCCTCCCGATGTGGCGCTGGCCGTAGTGGGAAAAGGCGAGCAGATCGCAGGCTTTCGCGCTCAGGCCCAGGCTTTGGGTGTTGGCGAACGTGTCCATTTCCTCGGGTCGCGCGACGATGTGGGCCCGGCCTACGACGCGGCCGATGTGCTGGTGCATCCGACCCGCGAGGACAGCTTCGCGATGGTGGTGCCCGAGGCGATGGCGCATGGTTTGCCGGTGATCGTCAGCGCGGCGCCCTGGTGCGGGATATCGGAGCTGCTGCGGGATGGGGAGGATGCCTTGTTGTTGGCGGATCCTCTGGACGCCAGGGCGTTGGCCAAACGTGTCGCTGTGTTGCTGCGGGATTTTGGTTTGCGGGATCGGCTGCGTTGGGCGGGCCTTGCATTTGCGGCGGCACACACCTGGGCCGCGGCGGCTCAGACTTTCGAGGCGATCTATCGGGAGAGCCTGGCGGCCCGGACAGCCAAGGTTTGTCCACGCCCTTCGACGGGCTCAGGCCCTTCGACGGGCTCAGGCCCTTCGACGGGCTCAGGATGATCGGGGGGCCTTCGACAGGCTCAGGCCCTTCGACGGGCTCAGGATGATCGGGGGGCCTTCGACAGGCTCAGGCCCTTCGACGGGCTCAGGATGATCGGGGGGCCTTCGACAGGCTCAGGCCGAACGGGTATTTGATCGTGCTTGCGCTGTTTCCGTTCGGGCTGAGCCCCCAATCCGTTCGGGCTGAGCCTGTCGAAGCCCCCGCGCGGTACCACGCCCCTCAAACCACCAACGTAAAGTGCTTCCGGCTGAAATCCAGCCCCGTCAATTGCTCGATGCGACGCGACAACCGGTACTTGCGCTCCTTCGAAGTGAGCTTGTAGTCCGGGTTGAACACCAGGCTCTGCTCGGCCTCATGCGCGATCCAGTGCGCCATGACGGCCGGGTGTGTGCCAATGAAAGGCGTCACCGCCTGAGGATCGAAATTCGCATAGTCGATCTGCATCGGTGTCGAGCCCTTCCAGTATTTGGCCACCTGGTCGAGCTTGGCCTGCATCTGCGTGGCCTTGCGCACCCAGCCGTAGTGGTAGATGTGCGCGCCAGCCAGCGCGCCCCGCGGATTGCGCGGCTTCTTGTGCTGCTGCATCACCAGCCAATATTGGCCGTCGGGTGCGTAGGTACGGATGGTGTTGCGAATCAACCGGCACTCGCGCCGGTACCAGCCAGGGCTGACCGACACGTACCCAGGGGTGCCGTAAAAATGCTTGTAGTCGAACACCAGCGCCTCGACCGTCGGATTGTCGTGATGCCGCTCGACGCTGGCGCGAATGGCCGCAAGCTCGCCCTCGTGCAGCACCTCGTCGCCTTCAAGGTAGAAAGCCCACTGACCGGTGCAGGCGTACTGGGCGATCATTTTTTGCTGCGCGTACACAAAGCCGCGGTCGCCCATGTGCTCGTTCCACACGGTCTCGATGATGCGTATCTTGGGCTCGCCCAAAGCCTGGATGCGCGCCAGCGTGTCGTCGTCACTGCGGCCCACCGCGATCACAAGCTCGTCGACCAGAGGCAGCAGCGAGCGGATCGATTCGATAAAGGGAAAGCCCAGCGACACCCCGTTGCGGATGAAGCTGAAGCCGCTGATGCTCACGTGCGCCATCAAAGCACCTCGTCTTGTACGGCGTCCAGGCCACCCTCACGCGCCAGGGTGTACAGCCGCGCATAGTGGCCGCCTGATCGCAGCAGCTGCGCATGCGCGCCGCTCTCGACGATGGCGCCCTGGTGCATGACCAAAATGCGGTCGGCATGCTCGATGGTGGACAGCCGGTGCGCGATGATCAGCGTGGTGCGGCCGGTCATCAGGCGTTGCAGCGCGGTCTTGACCGCCAGTTCCGATTCGTTGTCGAGCGCCGAGGTGGCCTCGTCGAGGATCAGCACCGGCGCGTCCTTGTAGAGCGCCCGGGCGATGGCCAGGCGCTGGCGCTGGCCGCCAGACAGTTGCGCCGCGTTGTGGCCCACCAGCGTGTCCACGCCCTGGGGCAGGGCCTCGACCACGGCCCACAGCTGGGCAGCTTCCAGCGCGGCGCGCACGCGGGAAGGCTCGAGCGGCTGGCCGAGGGCGACGTTGGCGGCCACCGTGTCGTTGAACATCACCACGTCCTGGCTCACGAACGCGAACTGGCGGCGCAGGTTGCCTAGCCGCCACTGCGGCAGCTCGACACCATCCAGCAGCACCTGCCCGGCGGTCGGTTCGACGAACCGGGGCAGCAGGTTGACCAGCGTGGTCTTGCCCGAGCCTGAGCTGCCCACCAGGGCCACGGTTTCGCCGGGCGCCACCCGCAGGTTGACGGCGCCCAGCGCATCGACGTTGGCATTGGCGTAGCGCACCGTCACCTCGCGCAGCTCGATCGCCCCGCGCGCGCGTTCGGCCGTGAAACTGCCGCCGCGCTCTGGCGTGACGCGGTCGATCAGGTTCAGCCCGCGCTCGACCGCCGCCAGGCCGCGGGTGATGGGCGAGGCCACTTCCGACAGGTGCTTGATCGGCGCCACGAGCATCAGCATGGCGGTGACAAAGGCCGCGAAGCCGCCTACGGTGATGCCGCTGCTGGCGCTTTGCCACAGCGCGGTGACGATCACGCCCGACAGCGCGGCGGCGGCCAGCATCTGCGTGAGCGGCGTCATGGCCGAGGCGGAGATGGTGGCCTTCATGGCCAGTTTGCGCAGCTCGTGGCTCAGGGCACTGAAACGCTGGGCCTGGCTGGCCTGGGCCTGGTGCAGGCGCACGATGCGGTGCGCCAGCACGTTTTCCTCGACCACATAGGCCAGGCGGTCGGTGGCGTCCTGGCTCGATTGCGTGATGCGGTGCAGCCGGCGCGACAGCGACTTCATCACATAGGTGACGCCGGGAAAAATGATCAGCACGATCAGCGTGAGCTTCCAGTTGAGGTACAGCAGGTAGGCCATGAGCGCCACCAGCGTCAGCGTGTCCTTGATCAGCGACAGCAGGGCGTTGACCAGCAGCGTCACGCCCGTCTGCACCTCATACACCAGCGTGTTCGACAGGCTGCTGGCCGAGGCGTTCGAGAACAGCGAAAGCGGGGCATCCTGCAGCCGCGCGAACATGCGATCGCGCATGGCGACCATGCCGTGGTTGGCCATGTAGGCCAGGCTGTACTGCGCGACAAAGCCGGCCACGCCGCGCACCGCGAACAGCCCCAGCAGGAACACGGGTACCAGCCACAGATCGAGCTGGCCGCCCGAAAAGCCGCGATCGAGCAGTGGCTTCATCAGCGCCGGCACCATGGGTTCGGTGAGCGCCGCCACGAACACCGCGAGGATGAGGGCGGGCAGGGCCCAGCCTGTGCCCGCAAAGTAGGGCAGCGGGCGCTTCATCCGCGCAATGAGGCCGGCCAGGCCGGTGCGATCGGCGCTCATCCGGGCACGGGGCGGGGTGGCGGTGCGGCCTGCGTGGCCGCGCCAAGTGCCAGCAGGATGCCCAGGGTCAGGACGAAGGCTTCGCCGGTGACGGCGTCGTACAGCACGGAGTTGAGCAGGCAAAGGATGGCGGTCAGCCACACCACCGCACGCAGGGCCTCTCGCTCGCGCCGCGCGAAGCCGCGGGCATCGTGCAGCAGCGCGGCGAACACCGCCATCAGCAGCAGCGGGCCGGCGATGCCCAGTTGTACCGCCCACAGCAGGTACTCCTGGTGCGGGTTGCGAACCTCGACCGTTTTGGGGATGATCCGCTCGCCAGCCAGGCGCCGGTATTCGGTGTTCCAGCTGCCCGCGCCGAAGCCGTAGAGGGGCCGCTCGGCCACTGCCTGGAGCGAGCGGCTCCAGAACTCAAGCCGCTGGCCGGCCGAGGTGTTGCGCTCGCCCTGCCCGAAGGCGCGAGATTCGTTTACCACCCGCAGCGCACCCTCGCGAAAGGGCGGCGACGCGGCGCCGATGGCGGCCACCGCGACCACCGGCGCAAGGAGCGCGACCCAGCGTGTGCGCGAAGGCAGCGACCACCACAGCACCAGCCCCAGCATCAGCAGCAAGCCCAGCTGCGCACTGCGCCCCGGCAGGGCGACGCCGACATTGAGCATCGAGGCCACAGCGAGCGCGGCGGCGATCCAGCGCCCGTGGCCGGTGGGAAAGTCGTGGCGCAGATACCAGCACAGCACCGCCAGCAAGGCGGTGAGCATGCCCTGGTCGAGGTAGCTGGAGGACACCGTGCCCACCGAGGTGCGCTCCGCTCGTACGTAGGGCAGTTCAATGCCCGACCAGAGCAACCAGGAGCTGAGCACGACGAAGGCTTCGACGGCGACAAAGGCACCCAGGGCGATCGCAGCCTCGCGGCGGGTGCGAAGCAGCAGCAGGCAGGCGGGAATGAGCAGCAGCTTGGCGTGCTTGAGCCAGGCGTTGGCGGCCTGGCCCAAGGGTGCGGAGCTCCAGAAGATGCTCAGGGCGAAGACCGCCAGCACGACGCCGATCACCGCCAGCAGACGGCCCTGACGCAAGAACTCGGGCCAGTCATGGCCGCGCGCCGCGCGAACCACGGCCACGAGCGCGAACAGGACCACGAACGCCTTGGCGGTGTTCGCGGCGGCGATCGAGAGGGGCAGGGCGGCCGCCATCAGGTACACGGGCCATGGACGCAAGCTTTCCCAAGCGCGTGAGGCGGGCAAAGGGCGGACTCCGGAGTCGTTGAGTGGCGGGAATTATCGCCTGAGCGAACAGTGGGCACGCCGCACCGGATGTACCGCGCTGCTGGATCCCCGCCTGCGCGGGGATGACGCTTTGTTTGTCATTCCCGCACAGGCGAGAATCCAGGAGCATGCCTTGGCTGGATCCCCGCCTGCGCGGGGATGACGCTTTGTTTGTCATTCCCGCGCAGGCGAGAATCCAGGAGCATGCCTTGGCTGGATCCCCGCCTGCGCGGGGATGACGCTTTGTTTGTCATTCCCGCACAGGCGAGAATCCAGGAGCATGCCTTGGCTGGATCCCCGCCTGCGCGGGGATGACGCTTTGTTTGTCATTCCCGC
>CANJQN010000058.1 GCA_947476465.1 Comamonadaceae bacterium
CGATCTTGCGCAACACCTTTGCCACGCTCCACCTCGCAAGTGCATGACCACTGTATGTCGCTTTGGTGCAAACCCGCGCCAGCCCAGGCTTTGCCGGCCTGGGCTCCTACAGTGGTTCGAATCGGCTGCGAACCGGGCGCAGCTTTCCTGTTGCGCGATAACTACTTAGCGCAACCCGCCCGATTTATTCCGGACACCAGTGCGCCTGCGCGGGGATGACCGCCGGGCTCAGCGTGCCGGCTTGTACGCGCGCTTCTTGGCGTCGCGAGGCACGAACACCTTGCCGCCGCCATCGCTGTTGCCATAGCCGGCCCCAGGTGCCCGCGCGAAATCACCACGGGGCGCCGGCTTGGCGAAACCCGTAGCAGGCGCACGCTTCTCCCAGGGCGTGGCGCCGCCGGCACGGCGGTCGTCGCGGAAAGAGTCGCTGGCGTCGCGCCGTTGCTGCCCGAATTCGCCAAAGCCGCTCTTGCGGGCGTAGTCGATGCCGCGGTCACCGCCACGGTCATCGCCGCCGCTACGACGGGCGCCGAAGCCACCGCCACCGCCACCGCCACCGCCACCGCCACCGCCACCGCCGAAGCCGCCACGATGGCCGCCGGCACCGCCGCTGCGTCCACCGGGCTTGCCACCGAAGTGGCCAGGCGCCGGGGCACGCGGGGCGCGTTGTTGCGGCTCAAGACCGGGCAGGGTCTCGGCGGCAATCGGCTGCTGCGTGAACTTCTCGATGTCGAAGATCTTGAAGCGGTCACGGAACTCGGCGAACGTGACGGCCAGGCCGTCGCGGCCCGCACGGCCGGTGCGGCCGATGCGGTGGGTGTAGTCCTCGCTCTTCATCGGCAGACCGAAGTTGAAGACGTGGGTAATGGTGGGCACGTCGATGCCGCGGGCGGCGACGTCGGTGGCCACCAGGATCTGCACCTGGCCCTGACGCAACGCCATCAGACGGCGGTTGCGCAGTCCCTGGCTGAGCGCGCCATGCAGCGCGACGGCCGAAAAGCCCTCTTGCTGCAGGTCGTTGGCCAGGCCGTCGCACTCGATCTGGGTGCTGGCAAAGACAATGGCCTGGTCGATGCTGGCGTCGCGCAGCCAGTGGTCGAGCATCTTGCGCTTGTGCTGGGAGTTGTCGGCCCAGAACAGCACCTGCTTGATGTTGGCGTGCTTTTCTTGGGGCGTGTCGATCTCCACGCGCTGCGGCTGGCGCATCACGCGCGACGCCAGTTGCTGGATGCGCGGCGCCAGCGTGGCGCTGAACATCATCGTCTGGTGGCGCTCGATGGTCAGTTGATTGACTTCGGCCAGGTCGTCGGCAAAGCCCAGGTCGAGCATCCGGTCGCCTTCGTCGACAACCAGGAACTTGACCTGGTCGAGCTTGATCTGCTGCGAGCGCTGCAGATCCAACAGGCGGCCAGGCGTGGCCACCACGAGGTTGGCGTTCTGCAGGCGCGCGATCTGCACCTGGTAGGGCATGCCGCCCACCACGTTGGCGATGCGCAGGCCCTTGCAGTGCTTGACCAATTCGATGGCGTCATGCGCCACCTGCTGGGCTAGCTCGCGCGTGGGGCACAGCACCAGAGCGCCGGGCGTGGCGGCCTTGAAGCTGCGCGGGTCGGCGGGGTTGCGGCGCTTGCGCTTGGGGGCGGCAGCACCACTGGCAGCGGCCTCATCGGCCTGGCGCTTCTGTTCATCGCGCTCGCGCTCGTCTTCCTCGGCCTGAAGCTGGATCAGGGTGTGCAGCACGGGCAGCAGGTAGGCCGCGGTCTTGCCGCTGCCGGTCTGGCTGGTGACCATGAGGTCGATGAAGGTGGTGGCTGCTCCAGCTTCGGTGTTGCCCATGGCCAGGGGAATGGCCTTGTCTTGCACTGGGGTCGGCTGGGTGTAACCCAGGTCTTCCACGGCGCGGATTAGTTCGGGCGCAAGGCCCATTGCGATGAAGCCGTTGGGCACCACGGGGGTGTCGTCGGCGGGAGTGGCGAAGGTATCGGCGAAGGTTTCGGCAGGCGTAAAGTCGCCCTGCACTTCAAAGGTGTCGGTCATGAGGTCTCGCACGCGAACCATCCCCGTGGGGGACGGATCGTCGTCAATGGTTAAGGGACATCAACCATCAAACGACGTACGGGGCACCGCCTTTGGTGCGGCCCGCTGGCTCATTCGGTGAGCCTGTGCATGAAGGGAGATGCAAGGTATGCCGCAGGGATTGCGGCGAAGCCCACGATTATTGCACACGCAGGGAAAACCCCAGGAAATATTTGTCGACTCGATCGTCACAGGCTTGATCGCTGCCCGGACTTCCTCACGATTGGAGCTTCAGGAAGTGCTCGCGGTAGTGCGCCAGTTCGTCGATCGACTCCATCACGTCGGCCAGGGCGGTGTGGGCCTGCTGCTTCTTGAAGCTGCTGTAAACCTGCGGCCGCCAGCGCCGCGCCAGCTCTTTGAGCGTGCTCACGTCGAGGTTGCGGTAGTGGAAAAAGGCCTCCAGACGCGGCATGTACTTCACGAGAAAACGCCGGTCTTGCCCGATCGTGTTGCCGCACATGGGGCTCATGCCCTTGGGCACGTAGCGCTCCATGAAGGCAATGACTTGCGCCTCGGCCTGCGCTTCGGTGATGGTCGAGGCCTTCACCCGCTCGGTCAGGCCGCTCTTGCCGTGGGTGCCCTTGTTCCAGGCGTCCATCTTGTCGAGCTGGGCCTGGGTCTGGAACACGGCGAGCACGGGCCCGGGAATGCGCGGGGTCAGGTCGGGGCCGGTGACGACCACCGCGATTTCGATGATGCGGTCGACCTGCGGGTCCAGCCCGGTCATCTCGCAGTCGAGCCACACCAGGTTCTGTTCGTGCTTGGCGAGTTCCTCGGTAGCGGTAGCTGGCGCGGCGGGTGCGATATCTGTCATCCCGCGATTGTCTCCCACCGGCCCGCCCGAACGAGTGACCCCGTGCCCCTGACTTGATTGCCCGAAGCTCTAAACTCACCGCCATGGATTCCTCCCTGCTCCTGACCCTCGCCTTTGCCTTGGCGCTTCTCGGATCGCTGGCCACCCGCTACTGGCTGGCCACGCGGCAGATCCGTCACGTGGCGCGGCACCGCGACGCGGTCCCGGCGGCCTTTGCCGCCACGGTGTCGCTGACCTCGCACCAGAAGGCCGCCGACTACACGGTGGCCAAGTCACGCCTGGGCTTGTTGGAAATGGCCTTTGGCGCCGCCGTGCTGCTTGGGTGGACGCTGCTAGGCGGCCTTGACGTTCTCAATCGCGCACTGGTCAGCTGGCTGGGCACGGGCATGACCCAGCAACTGGCCCTGCTCACCGCGTTTGCGCTGATCGGCGGCCTGCTGGAGCTGCCGTTCTCGCTGTACCAGACCTTCGTGGTCGAACAACGCTTCGGCTTCAACAAGACAACGCCCGCGCTGTGGTTGGCCGACCTGGTCAAGTCCACCTTGCTGGGCGCGGTGATCGGCCTGCCGATCACCGCGCTCATCCTGTGGCTGATGGGTGCGGCGGGGGCCACCTGGTGGCTGTGGGCCTGGGGCACCTGGATCGCGTTCAACATGCTGCTGCTGGTGATCTACCCCAACTTCATCGCGCCCTTGTTCAACAAGTTCCAGCCGCTCGAAGACCAGGCGCTGCGCCAGCGTGTCACGGCCCTCATGAAGCGGTGCGGCTTCGCGGCCAAGGGCCTGTTCGTGATGGACGGCAGCCGGCGCAGCGCCCATGCCAACGCCTACTTCACCGGCTTCGGCGCCGCCAAGCGCGTGGTGTTCTACGACACGCTGCTGGCCAAGCTTTCGCCGGCCGAAGTCGATGCCGTGCTGGCCCACGAGCTCGGCCACTTCAAGCATCGACATATCGTCAAGCGGCTGGTGCTGATGTTCGCGATCAGCCTGGCGGGTTTCGCATTGCTCGGATGGTTGTCCACCCGCCTGTGGTTTTTCACGGGCCTGGGCGTTCGCCCGAATCTGGTCGGCCCCAACGATGCCCTGGCGCTGCTGCTGTTCCTGCTGACGATCCCTGTGTTCGCTTTCTTCGTCTCGCCACTGATGGCGCGCGTCTCGCGCAAGCACGAGTTCGAGGCCGACGCATTCGCCGTGTCGCTGACCAGCGGGCGCGAGCTGAGCGGTGCGCTACTCAAGCTGTACGAGGACAATGCGTCAACACTCACACCCGACCCGATGTACGTGCGCTTTTACTATTCCCACCCGCCGGCCTCCGAACGGCTGGCCCGACTGGAGGCTGCCACATGACAGGCTCGATGCTCAAGAAGAAGGACTGGTCTCAGGTCAAGCGTCGCGCGCTCTCTCCCACCGAGGTGGTCACGCGGCTGATCACGGCGCCGGGCTGGAAGCTGTCCGGCGACGGCCCGCAGGTGACCATCGAGAAGACGTACACCTTCGCCAACTACCACGAGACTATTTCCTTCGTGAACGCGGTGGCCTTCATCGCCAACGCGCAGGACCATCATCCGGACCTTTCCGTCCACTACAACCGCTGCGTGGTGCGTTTCAACACGCACGACGTGCAAGGCATCAGCGACAGCGACTTCGAATGCGCCGCGCTGGTCGACGCCCTGGTGCCATGAGGTGCTCGCATGATTGAGCGCGCCGCACTCGACCGCGGCCTGGTGGTCGCCAGTCATGGCCGGCACGTCATGGTCGAGACGCCCGAGGGCAGGCGCCTGATCTGCCACCCGCGTGGCAAGAAGAGCCAGGCCGTCGTCGGCGACCACGTACTCTGGCAGGGCACCCACGACGAGGGCACGATCGAGAAGGTGGAGGAACGGCGCAACCTGTTCTACCGGCAGGACGAGATCCGCACCAAGAGCTTCGCCGCCAACCTCGACTTGGTCCTGATCCTGATCGCGGCCGACCCCGAGTTCTCTGAGGTGCAGCTCACGCGCGCCCTGATCGCCGCCGAGGCTGAAGGCATCGCGCCGCTGATCGCTCTGAACAAGAGCGATCTGGTCGAACCCTTTGAGCGGGCCTGGGCCCGCTTGCTGCCCTACCAGCGCATGAACTACGGCGTGATGCCGCTGTGCCTGCGCCTGTCCGGCGACGTGGACCACGAACACCTGCTGCGCCACCTGCGCGGCAAGCGCACGCTGGTGCTGGGGCCGTCTGGCGCCGGCAAAAGCACCCTGATCAACCTGCTGGTGCCGGGCGCATCGGCCCAGACCGGCGAGATCTCGCGGGCACTCAATTCGGGCAAGCACACGACCACCAGCACCACCTGGTACTGGGTCGATGCGCAGCGGACCACGGCGCTGATCGACTCACCCGGCTTTCAGGAGTTCGGCTTGCACCACATCGAGCCGGCGCGCCTGGCCAGCCTGATGCCCGACCTTCGCCCGCACCTGGGGCACTGCCGCTTCTACAACTGCACCCACCTGCACGAGCCGGGATGCGCCGTGCTGGCGGCCGTGGGTTCAGGCGGGGACGGCGCGGTGCATCCCAACCGGCACCGCATCTACGGGCAATTGTTCGCGGAGCTGTCGCAACCGCCGCGTTGGTGAACCTACCCCAGCAGGCGCGCCAGTGTCAGCAGCGCCAGCAGCACCATCCACAGCACCACCGAGCGCCACACCAGGCCGACGATGCTGCGAAGGTGTCCTACCTCGGCCTCGCGGCCAGGCGTGCTCTCGGTGTCCTCGAAGGCGGCCGAGGGCGGCAGTGCCACCTGAGCGGTGGGCGACGCCGAAGACGTGGTGGACCCGGAAGAGGCGAACGCCGCGCGAAGGGCCTCGCCGCCCAGGCGCACGTTCACAGCGCCCGAAGTGGCCGCCAGCACCACGCCGTCGTTGTCGTTCGGAAAGCGCTGCGCATGGTGGCGCCAGCAGTCGATGGCCTCCTCGAAACTGCCGACCACCGCGAAAGCCACCGCCGTGGTGCGCGCGGGAACCCAGTCGATCACGTGCCAGGCGTCCACCGAGGCGCATTCCAGCGCCGGGCTCACCGGCTGCGTGTCGGCCACGTTGTGATGCGGCCAGTAACGCGCGACAAATTCGCTCATGCGATAGAGCACCGCGCCGAAGGGCCCCAGGCCCAGCGCCGCGAACAAGGAGTACAAGGCCAGAACGCCGAACACGTGGCGGTGCGCGGCCAGCACCGAGTACTCGATGACATGCCGTACGATCTCGCTGCGCGGCAGCTGCATCACCTCGACCTGCTGCCATTGCGCCAACAGCAGCCGGGCCTGCTCTTCGTCACCGGTTTCCAGGGCGTCGCGGATGGCGGTGAAATGATGGCTGAACTGGCGAAAACCCAGGGTGGCGTACAGCACCACGACGTTCCACACAACCGCCGCCGGCCAGCCAACGTACAACAGCAGTGCCCAGTGCAGCAGCACCACGGCCAAGGCCGGCCCGAGTACTGCCAGCGCCCACGCCACCCAGCCGTGATGGGTTTTCCCTGCATCGAAGTTGCGGCTGACCCAGCGCGCCCACATACGCAGCGCAGCGTGGATCGGGTTGTGCCGTGCCAGTGGACGCACCTGCTCGAGCAGCAGGGCGAACAAGATGGCAAAGAAGCTCATCGCGACATGATAGCGGGCTGGCCGTTGCGCCCCCTCGGCTCTCTGCGCCCTTCAGGCGGACAGGAAGCGGTAAAAATTGCGCAGGATGCTGGCGGTCGCGCCCCAGATAAAGCGCTCAGTGGTGCCGTCCATGTAAGGCATGGAGAGAAAATCGCGCGGATGACCGAGAACGTCAACCCGATGACGGCGGTGGTGGGCCGGGTTCATCAGGAAGGCCAGCGGCACCTCGAAGGCGTCGGCCACCTCGTGGGCATTGAGTTCCAGCACATGGCCCGGACTGATCAAGGCAACCACCGGCGTGACGATGAAGCGCGTGCCGGTGGTGTAGGTGGGCAACTCGCCCAGCACATGGACATATTCACCCGACAGACCGACCTCCTCGAAGGCTTCACGCAGGGCGGTGTGTGCGGCGTCGGTGTCAGTCTCGTCACGCCGCCCCCCAGGAAAGGCGATCTGCCCTGAATGGGTGGACAGGTGTGTCGTGCGCTCGGTCAGCAGCACCATGGGCTGCTCGCGCATCACAATAGGCAGCAGCACGGACGCGAACGCGATCTGGCGGTCGGTAAAGCGCGGCTCGCCCAGAAGCTCCGGGCGCCAGACCGGCGGCTGCAGGAAGCGGTGCCGCAGCGCGGTGGGCTCCAGCGCATGGCCGGGAACGGGCGCCAGGTGCGAATCGATGCCGATCACCGGCACCGCGCGCGGATCGAAGTTCGGCAGCTTGGACAGCGGCATGAACTCGGGCGTCAAATCGGGTGTGGGGGCAATGGGCATGGGTGGAACACCGGACAACAAAAAACCGCCGCAGCACGTTGGCTGGCGGCGGCTTCGGGGCGTGCCAAGCTGCGGCAGCCGCGCTTACGCGGCCTTGGCCGTCGCCTTGGCCGTCGCCTTGCCCGGCAGCTTTTCCTTGATACGGGCCGACTTGCCGCTGCGCTCACGCAGGAAGTACAGCTTGGCGCGGCGCACGTCGCCGCGGCGCTTGACTTCGATGCTGGCGATCAGGGGGCTGTAGGTCTGGAAGGTGCGCTCGACGCCTTCGCCACTGGAGATCTTGCGAACGATAAAGCCGCTGTTGAGCCCGCGATTGCGCTTGGCAATCACCACGCCTTCGTAGGCCTGGACGCGCTTGCGGGTGCCTTCGACGACGTTCACGCTGACGATCACGGTGTCGCCAGGGGCGAACTCGGGGATCTTGCGGCCGAGACGAGCGATTTCTTCCTGCTCGAGAGTCTGGATGAGGTTCATGATTTCTCTTTAGTGATCGTGTCCGCGCTGCACTAGGGGCCCCACATTGAATGGAAGGCTGGTAAACCTTCGGCTCGAAAGCCTTGAGCTCGAAAGCTCACCAGGGGGCGGCCGGACAGAGGATCGGAAAAGCCCGCAATTATAGCCGGGCGAGGAAGGCTTCATCCAGGCTGGTCAGCCGGCCTGCGGCGCGAGCCGACTCGATCAGCTCGGGGCGCAGTCGGGCCGTGGCTTCCAGGCGGCGCTCGCGGCGCCAGCGGTCGATCTGCACATGGTGCCCGGACATCAGCGCCTCGGGTACCTTGTGGCCCGCCCATTCCTCGGGTCGCGTGTAGTGGGGGCAGTCGAGCAGGCCGTCCAGCACGGGGTTGAAACTGTCCTCCTGGTGGCTGCCCGCGTCGTTCAGTACGCCGGGTTGCAGCCGGGCCACCGCGTCCAGCAGGGCCATGGCGGCCAGCTCGCCGCCCGAAAGGACAAAGTCGCCCAGGCTCAACTGCACATCGACGAAGGTGTCGATGAAGCGCTGGTCGATGCCTTCATAGCGTCCGCACAGCAGGACGGCGCCCTGGCCCGCAGCCTCGGCGGCCACGAGTGCATGGTCGATGCGGCGCCCGGTGGGCGTGAACAGCACTACCGGGGCGGCATCCGCGCGGTCGGCACGGACCGCCTGCACGCAGCGCGCCAGCGGCTGCGCCATCATGACCATGCCGGGGCCTCCGCCGAACGGCCGATCGTCGACCCGGCGGTAGTTGCCTTCGGCGTAATCGCGCGGGTTCCACAGGCGCACGTCGACCTGGCGGCTCTCGTAGGCCCGGCGGGTGACGCCGCTTTCAAGGAAAGGGCCGAACAACTCCGGGAACAGCGTGACGACGTCAAAGCGCATCGCCATCCTCTCAATAATCGGGCTGCCAGTCGACCGTGATACGCCGCCCGGGCAAGTCCACGGTGTCCACGTAGGCGGATACGAAGGGAATCATGCGTTCCTGCGGTTTGCCATCGTGCTGTGAGCTCACCACCAGCACGGTCTGTGGGCCGGTGGACAGCAGGTCTGTCACCTCGCCGAGCGCCAGGCCTTCGCGATTGACCACGGCCAAGCCGATCAGGTCGACCCAGTAATACTCGTCGTCGCCGGCGGTGGGGAAGCTGGAACGGGGGATGAAGATACGGGCGCCCTTCAAGGCCTCGGCCCCGGCGCGGTCGTCGATGTCCTGGGCCCAGGCCACGACGGTGTCGGAGTGGTCCCGCGCCTCGCGCACACGCAACAGCACCGTGCCGGAGAAGGTTTTGGCGCCCCTCTCGGACGGCTGCAGGTACCAGCGTTTGGAAGAAAAAAGCGCCTCGGGGGAAGCGCTGTGGGGCAGGACCTTGAACCAGCCCTTGATGCCCCAGGCGTCGAGGATGCGCCCGACTTCGATCGCGTCCGCGGGGAGATCCGCGGGTTCGAGCGGCAGGCTCATCCGGCTTGAAGGGATGCTCAGGCGGCGGCCGAAGAAGTAGCCGCGACGGGGGGAGCCTGCTTGATCAGGCGCTCGACCGTGGGGGAAGCCTGGGCGCCGACGCCCCTCCAGTAGGTCAGGCGGTCCTGGGCGATGCGCAGGCCTTCCTCGCCTTCCTTGGCGGTCGGGTTGTAGAACCCGATGCGCTCGATGAAGCGGCCGTCACGGCGCAAACGCTTGTCGGCCACGACGATGTTGAAGAACGGACGGTGCTTGGCGCCGCCACGGGAGAGTCGGATCACGACCATGATTTATCCTTCGGGTGAGGGCTAAGCCTGGGTGCCACCATTGCAGTGCGTTGCAGTGGCGTCATTGGAGCTTGCCTTCAGGTTCTTCCAGCGTTTGAGACACGCGACTTGGCCACCCGGCCAGCGACACGCTGAAAAGCCCACGATTATAGCCTTCGAACCCCATGAGCACCATTCGACCCAGCCTCGATGCCGACATTGCCGCCATGACGGCGATCTACGGCCACCACGTCCTGCACGGCACCGGCACCTTCGAGACAGTGCCGCCGACCGAGGCCGAGATGGCCGCGCGCCGCGCCGACGTGCTAGCCAAGGGCCTGCCCTGGCTGGTCGTCGAAGATGCGGGAAAGGTGCTGGGCTACGCCTACTGCCAGTGGTTCAAGCCCCGGCCGGCCTACCGCTTTTCGGCGGAAGACTCAATCTACCTGCACCCCGACGCGGCCGGCCGCGGCCTGGGCCGGCAACTGTTGGCAGCCCTGATCGAGCAGGCGCGACTGGCCGGCCTGCGCAAGCTGATCGCTGTCATCGGCGACTCGGACAACGCCGCCTCGGTCGCCCTGCATCGCAGCCTGGGTTTCGAGCCGGTGGGAACCATCGGCGCCTGCGGCTGGAAGTTCGGCCGCTGGCTCGACATCGTGCTGATGGAAAAGCCGCTGGGCGACGCCGATCGCACCGCACCCTAGATACTCACCCCATGAACCGAATGAAAAACAAGACCGCCGCCGCCTGGCTGGCCTTCGTGGGCGGCCCGCTGGGGCTGCACCGCTTCTACCTGCGCGGGTTCGGCGACCTGCTCGGGTGGCTGCTGCCCATTCCCACGGCGCTGGGCATCTACGGCCTTGAACGCGTCCAGCAGTTCGGGCAGGACGACGTCCTGAGCTGGCTGTTGGTGCCGATGCTCGGCTTCACTGTCGCCGGCTGCGCCCTCAACGCCATCGTCTACGGCCTGATGTCCCGCAGCCAGTGGAATGCCCGCTTCAACCCCGGCGCCGACCCCGAGGCCACCCCTGGCGCCACCGGCTGGCTGACCATCGGCGCCGTCGTGCTCTCCCTGCTGATCGGCACCACGGTGCTGATGGCGAGCATCGTCTTCAGCTTTCAGCGCTACTTCGAATACCAGGTGGAAGAAGGCCGGCGGATCTCTCAGTAGCCGATCTCATACCGGTCCGCACGACCGGTATCAATACAGCTGCATGCTCAGCCAGTAGGCAATGGCCGCGACGAAGGCGCTGGCCGGAATGGTGAGGATCCAGGCCCACACGATGTTGCCCGCCACACCCCAACGCACCGCACTGGCGCGCTGCGTCGAGCCCACGCCCACGATGGCACCGGTGATGGTGTGCGTGGTCGACACCGGCACGCCCATCGCGGTGGCCAGAAACAGCGTGATCGCGCCGCCGGTTTCGGCGCAGAAACCGCCCACCGGCTTGAGCTTGGTGATGCGCTGCCCCATGGTCTTGACGATGCGCCAGCCGCCGAACATGGTGCCCGCGGCAATGGCGATGTAACAGCTGATGATCACCCAGGCCGGCGGCGACTTGTCGCCCACGGCCGTGTAGCCGGTGGCGATCAGCAGCATCCAGATGATGCCGATGGTCTTTTGCGCGTCGTTGCCGCCATGGCCCAGGCTGTAGGCGCCGGCCGAGACGATCTGCGCCCGCCGGAACCAGCCGTCCACCTTGAGCGGCCGGGCGTGGCGGAACACGTTGGCCACCAGCACCATCATCAGCGACCCCAGCAGGAAGCCCAACGCAGGCGAGATGAAGATGAAGAGAATCGTCTTGCCGATGCCAGCGGACAGCAGCACACCGGTGCCGCTCTTGGCCATTACCGCGCCGACGATGCCGCCAATCAGCGCATGTGAGGAGCTGCTGGGAATGCCGTAGTACCAGGTGACCACGTTCCAGGTAATGGCGCCGATCAACGCACCGAACACCACGTGCGTGTCGACCACGCCGGGCTCGACGATGCCCTTGCCAACCGTCGCCGCCACGCTCAGGTGAAACACGAAGATCGCGACGAAGTTGAAGAAAGCGGCGAACAAAACGGCCTGGGTAGGCCGCAGCACGCCAGTGGAAACCACGGTGGCGATCGAGTTCGCCGCGTCGTGGAAGCCGTTCATGAAGTCGAACGCCAGGGCCAGAGCCACCAGCAGGATCACTACCCAGAGCGCCGCCTGGGCGGTCATTGCCGTATCCATGGGTCTGTGCTGCGCCGGTTCACGAGTTCTCGAGGATGATGCCCTCGATCACATTGGCGACGTCTTCACACTTGTCGGTGATCGTCTCCAGCAGCTCGTAGATGGCCTTGAGCTTGAGCACCTCGCGCACGTCCGGTTCTTCCCGGAACAGGCGGCTCATGGCACTGCGCATCACCCGGTCGGCGTCGGACTCGAGCCGGTCGATCTCCTCACAGGTCTTGAGCGCGGCCTCGGTCACGGCAGGATCGGCCAGCTTGCCGATCAGACCGACCACGTGCTTGAGGCGCTCCACGCACTTGACGCTCAGGTCGGTCAGGCGGGTGATCTCTTCGTTGACGCTGCGCAGGTCGTACAGCGACATGGTCTCGGCCGAGTCCTGGATCAGGTCGGCCACGTCGTCCATCGTGTTGATCAGCTGATGGATCTGGTCGCGGTCGATGGGCGTGATGAACGTGCGATGCAGCAGGCGGTTGACCTCCTGCGTGATGCGGTCGGCGGCGCGCTCTGCGTTGTCCACGTCGCGGTTGTACTGCTCGCGAAGGTGAGGGTCGCTATAGTTGGCCACCAGCTGTGTGAACGCATGCGCGGCCTCCACAATGCGCTCGGCGTGCTGGTTGAACAGCTCGAAAAAATTGCCCCCCCGGGGCAACAACTTGCCAAAAAGCATGGCGATCCTTTTATCCCGTTTGGAGCGTGTGACAGTTCTGTGACAGCCCGAATTGTACCGGCCGAAGCAGCCGCTCCCTCTGTCGTGCGCGTCGTTCATGAAGATGCGTGGTGCCTGATCGTGGACAAGCCGTCGGGGCTGCTGTGCGTGCCAGGACGAGGCGCCGACAAGCAGGACTGCCTGGCCCGGCGAATCCAGACCGTCTATCCGAAGGTGCTGATCGTTCACCGGTTAGACATGGCCACCTCGGGCCTGTGTCTGATGGCGCTGGGCCCAGCGACGCAGCGGGCCTTGGGCATCGCCTTCGCGCAGCGGCAGGTGCGAAAGCGCTATGTGGCGGTGGTGGCTGGCCGCATCGGGCCGCCCGACACCGCTGACGGTTGGGGCGTCATCGACCTGCCCCTGGCCGCCGACTGGCCCAACCGCCCGCGCCAGGTCGTGGACCACGAGCGCGGCAAGCCCAGCATCACCCGGTGGCGCCTGCTCGGGCATGAAGGCGGCGCCAGCCGGCTCGAGCTGGAGCCGCTGACAGGCCGCACCCATCAGCTTCGGGTGCACCTGCAGGCGCTGGGGCACCCCATCCTGGGGGACTCGCTGTACGCGCCGCCGCCGCCGCGCGACGCGGCTGCGCGCCTGTTGCTCCATGCCACCGAACTAGGCTTCGCCCATCCCGGCACAGCGGCGGCAATCACCGTACGGTCCGACGCCCCATTCTGAGCACGTGGTGGTGCGCATTCCCGCGTTCGCGGCAATGCCAAAGCGCCGGTCTTCCGCGCGTTGCGCGCCGCCGCTACAGTCAATGCATGCCCACCTCGCCGCGCCGCCGCGCCGTCACTCTTGCCGCCTTTGTCGCCGCGCCGGCCTTGATACTGGGCGTGCGTGCGCAGACCGTCCCGCGCCGCCTCACCCCATCGCAGACCGAAGGGCCGTTCTATCCGGTGAGGCCGCCGGCCGACACGGACTTTGACCTGCTGCGCAATGGTTCGAGCGCCGCCTACCGCACTGCACAGCCGGCCTGGGTCGAGGGCGTTGTCAGCGACCCGGCTGGCCGCCCGGTGTCCGGCGCCGTGGTCGAGATCTGGCAATGCGATGAATCGGGCCACTACCACCATCCGGGCGACGGAGGCCGCGCCAACCCGGCCTTCCAGGGCTTCGGCCGCGTACGGGTCGGCGCCGACGCAAGCTACCGCTTCCGCACCATCCGCCCCGCACCCTACAGCGGCAGAACGCCCCACATTCACTTCAAGGTCAGGCTTGGCGAACGCGATCTGCTCACGACGCAGTTGTACGTGCAGGGCGACTCTGGCAACGAGCGCGATGGCTTGTGGCGCCGGCTCGATGCGCCCGCTCGCGAGCTGCTCACCGTGGCCTTTCGGCCCGGCGTCGACGGACTTCGGGCAAGCTTTCCGATCGTGGTGGCGGCCTGAACATTCGGTGCCGCGCTATGCCCCTGGCCCCTGGAACCCGCCTGCGCGCAGCGTGACCACCAGCGTATCCCGGTAACCACCGTCCCGCCCCTCGGGCTGGATCGGCGTTGTCTCGTGAACCATGCGGGCGTCGTCAAGCAGCAGCACGCTCCAGGGCTCACTCAGCGTGAAGCGCATGCCGGCTGGGCGGTCGGCGTGGAACACGCGGGTCTCGCCGCCCTTGATGCCTTCTCGGGCCACCAAAAACACCGCGACCAGGTCGACGCCGTCGCGGTGCGCACCCTCGGGTGTGGGGCGGCCAATGCCGCCCGCGGTGTCGATGCGAAACTGGTGCGCTTCGACGTACCAGGGCTGTGAGCCGCGCAGAGCCGAGGCGGTGCGGCCCAGCGCCGCCATCAGGCGCTGCCAGGCGGGTGAGGTGATCACTTCGGCCGACATCGGCTCGAACCAGCGCTCCATGCCGCCGTGCAGGGCGTTGTAGTGCACCGGCTGCCAATGGGCCCGGTGCGGCGCCGGCACAACGCGATCGCGATCGACCACCAGATTGGCATGGCGCCGTCGGCGGTAGTGACCGCCATCCTTGAGGTACAGATCCGGCGGCAGGCTATCCCAGCCAGGCTGCCAGGCGGCAAGCTCGTCCAGCCGTACACCAGCCCGACGGCACACACTGTCGGCATTGACCACGGCGAAACCGTGTTCGCGCAGCTGAGAATCGAGGCCTTCAAGCGAGGTCAGGGGTGGCGCATGGGACATCCCGCAAGCTTAAGCGCAGGGACCGCGCTCACCGTCTCATGGCTCGACCTTCACGCTTTTCATGAACGCGACGCGGCCCTTGATCTCCTCGGCCTCGTACTTGGGCTCGGGGTAATACCAGGCCGCGTCGGTGTTGAGCTCGCCATTGACCAGCAGCGAGTAGTAGTGCGCCTGGCCCTTGAGCGCGGAGCTCGTGCGGTGGTTGCTGAAGGTGACGTAGCGCCTGTCCAGTGAGGACTCGGGAAAATAGTGGTTGCCCTCGAACACCACCAGATCGTCGCTTTCGGCGATCACCACGCCGTTCCAGATTGCCTTCATCTTCATCCGCCTCTCTTGTCAGTCAGGTGCGCGCAGCCAGTGCACGCTGAACCAGCGTTGTTCGTCCACCCACACCGGCCCGGGTTGCAGGCCGGCCTGCAGCGCGAGCGCGCGCAAGCCGTCGATGGTGAACTTGTGTGAATTCTCGGTGTGCAGGGTTTCACCCTCATCCATCAAATGCCCCTGGCCGTCCAGCGCGATATTTTGACGGCACCGGCTGACCAGGTGCATTTCGATACGCTGCAGCGGCGCGTTGTAGAACGCGCTGTGGGCGAAGGCGTCCAGCGCGAAGCCGCAGCCCAGTTCGCGGTTCGCGCGCGCGAGCAGGTTAAGGTTGAAGGCGGCCGTGACGCCCTGGCTGTCGTTGTAGGCGGCGTGCAGTACCTGCGGATCTTTCACCAGGTCCACCCCCAGCAGCAGGCCGCCGCCGCGCAGCGCCTGGCCGGCCCTGCGCAGGAACTGCAGCGCCTGCGCCGGTGTGAAGTTGCCCAACGTGGACCCCGGGAAAAAGCCCACGCGCCGCACGCCCGGCTCGGCCGCCGGCAGCACCAGGCGCTGGGTGTAATCAGCCGCCAGCGGCTGCACGTCCAGGCCCGGGTAATCTTTGCGAAGTCCGTCGACGGCGCAGGCCAGGTGCTCGGCCGAGATGTCCACCGGCCGATAACGGTGCGGCCGCTCCAGCACGTCCAGCAGCAGCCGCACCTTCTCGCAAGAGCCGGCGCCGAACTCGACGATCTCGGCGTCGGCGCCGATCTCGGCGGCCATCGCCACGCGGTGCGCCAGCAAGATGCCACGCTCGGTGCGGGTCGGGTAGTACTCGGGCAACTCGCAGATTTTCTCGAACAGCTTCGAGCCCTCGGCATCGTAGAAGTACTTGGGCGAGATCGCGCGCGGCCGCAGCTTGAAGGCCTGGGCCAGGTCCTCGGCGAAGGCAAGGTGTTCGGGCGTGCGCGCCGGCATCGGGGTGCCATCCGTTTCGGTGAGGTGCATCGGTCTTGTCAGCATGCCAGGTCCCTTGCCAGGCGAAGCCCGCTGAACTGCCAGCGCGCGGCCGGCGGGAAGAAGTTGCGGTAGGTGGGCCGGGCATGACCGGCCGGCGTGGCCAGGCTGCCGCCGCGCAGCACCATCTGCCCCACCATGAACTTGCCGTTGTACTCGCCAGCGGCCCCGGCCCAAGGCCGGTAGCCCGGATACGGATCGTAGGACGACCGCGTCCATTGCCAGGCATGGCCCGTCAGCTGGATCATGCCCCCCAAGGCGCCAGCGGCCTCCCATTCGAACTCGGTGGGCAGGCGTGCGCCGGCCCATTGCGCATAGGCCGCGGCTTCGTAGAAGCTCAGGTGGATCACGGGCGCAGCGTCCTCAAGCGGGCGCTGGCCCTCCAGCGTGAACACCTTCCAGCCTGGGCCCGGCGCACGCGGATCCCCCTGGGCGATCCAATAGGCCGGCGCCCGCCAGCCCTGGGCCTGCACCAGCGCCCAACCATCGGACAGCCACAGGGCGGGATCAAGGTAGCCGCCGTCGTCGATGAAGGCCAACCACTCGCCGCAGGTGACCAGCCGGTGTGCGATCTCGAAGGGCCGCAGCAGCACGCGGTGGCGCGGCTGCTCGTTGTCGAAGGCGAAGTCCCCTCCCGTGTGGCCGATCTCCGCGATGCCGCCCTCATGCCGCAGCCAGCGCTGCGGCGGCGCGGCGCCAGCCAGGCTCAGCGCCGCGGCGGCGGGCGCAACGGCGGGCAGCAGCGGGTTGCACGACATCGCATGCAGGATGTCGGCGAGGATCAGTTCCTGGTGCTGCTGCTCGTGATGCAGGCCCAACACCACCAGCGACGCGGCCGCTTGCCAGGTGGCCGCGTCGGCCGTGGCGATGAAGCTGCCCATCGCGGCATCGACATGCGTGCGGTACGCGCGCACCGTGGCCGCATCCGGCCGGGTCAGCAAGCCGCGCTGCGGCCTGGGATGACGCGGCCCCAGCGACTCGTAGTAGGAGTTGAACAGGTTGAAGAATCGGCGGTCGAACGGTTGGTGGGCCGGTAAGTACTGGCACAGCACCATCGCCTCGAAAAACCAGCTGGTGTGCGCCAGGTGCCACTTGGTGGGGCTGGCGTCGGGCATGGACTGGACGCACTGGTCCTCGGCCGACAGCGGCGCGGCCAGGGCGAGGCTGTGGGCGCGCACCCGCGCGAACTCACCGGCGATCGCCGCACGTTTGTGCGGGGTCCGGTCTGGGGCGGCCGAGGCGGTGGCGTTGCGCATCAGCCGCAGGTTACCTCAGGCGGCCGCAGGGCAGACGGCGGCGCTGCAACATGTCACCAAGCCGACGAGAGCCGCGTTCAATTGGCAGTGCGCGGCACCAGGCTCATCAAATTGCGGGTGAAGGCGCCATCGACCGTGAGGTCGATCCCGCTCACGTAGCCGCTGCGGTCGCTGGCCAGATAGACGATGGCGTCGGCGATCTCTTCAGGCTGGCCGATGCGGCCCAGGGGAATGGCCTTGCCGCGCAACTCTGAAATGCCTGGGCGGCCGTAGGACTCTTGCGTCATGCCGGTCCAGGTCATGCCCGGGCACACGGTGTTGCTGCGAATGCCCTGCGACCCCCATTCGATCGCGAGCTGGCGGGACAGCATCGCAACGGCGGCCTTGCTGATGGCATAGGCGCCCGAGTGACCCGTCGCATGCGTCGCGGCGATGGACGCGATGTGCACGATCGATCCCGTGCCCTTGGCCCGCATCTGCCGGCCAAAGGCCTGGGCACACAGGAAGTAGCCCGTGAGATTGATCGACAGGACCCGGTTCCACTCTTGCAGGGACATGTCCTCCAGGCTGGCGGCCTTGAGCACGCCCGCGGCATTGACCAGCACATCGCAGGGCCCGAGCGCCTCTTGCGAGCGCGCTGCGGCGGCGGTGACGGCGGCCTCGTCGCTGGTGTCGCAGGCAATGGCAACCGCCTTGACGCCAAGCGCTTGCGCCTGCTCTGCCGTCGCCTGTGCGCCGGCGATGTCGCGATCGATCACGGCGACGTGGGCGCCCAGGCGTGCAAAGGCCATCGCTGTGGCGCGGCCGATGCCGCTGCCGGCGCCAGTGATGGCGCAAACCCGGCCGGCCAGGCCGGTGTGCTCGGAAGCAGAGAGGAAAGTGGTGTTCATGCGGGCGCGTGCAAGTGGTTTACCGATCAGTACACAAGCGTACCGTCAAAACACCATTGACACAACATTCGACAGGGACCTTCTGAGGAAACCCCATACCAGCCAGTACAACCCGGTGCCGCAAGCGCAGTGCCACGCCCACTGGGCCGGCACGTCACAACGTCAACGCATCATCAGCTTGGCGAATAAGATGCCCACGCCAAAGGCGATGCCGACCGACGCCAGCGGATGCGTGCGCACCTGCTCGCGCGCCCGGTCGCCATACTCTTGCTGGAAGCCCAGCACGCGCTGGGTGCCGGAATCGAGTGTGTGCTCGAGCTTGTCGACCGTCTCATGGGCCTTGACCGCCATACGACGCACGGTGCCTTCGGTGTCCAGTCCGGACGACCTCATGCCGGCTGAGGCCCCGGCGCCGCCAAGGATCTGAGATTGTCCGACCGACCCCATCGAGGTGCCGGTCTGGAAGGGGGCGTTGCTGCTGGTATCGATGTTCATCGGGATTCCTCCTGCGGGTTGACGCAAACACCAGCGCATCGCTGGCTGGCGGTCACTCTAGGAAGCACAGCGCCGCTTCAATGTCGGTCAAGCAGCGGGAGGCCCTGTAGGACGTTGCCGCACGTCGACGGGCGGGCTCATGCATTGGCGCGCGTAAAGTGCGAAGGCTCTGCCAGACGCCCTGCGCCAAGGCATGATGGCGGTCATGCAAAAGGGAGCCGCGCCATGAACCTCAACCCCCACGCTGAACACCCCGAGGACGCGCCCGCCTCGACCGCCGAGCCGCGCAATTCGGTTCTGGAGGAAAAGGCCTTCCGCTCGCGCTCCGTGCTGGTGCCCGGCGCCATCAGCGACGCCTCGGCCGGGGACGTCGCACGGCGGCTGATCGCGCTGGACTCGGATTCGCCCACGGCGATCGACATGCTGGTGAGTTCGCCTGGCGGTCACCTCGAATCGGGCGATGCCATCCACGACATCATCCGTTTCATCGCGGCGCCGGTGAACATGATCGGCACCGGCTGGGTGGGCAGCGCCGCCGCCCACCTGTATTTGTCGGTGCCGCGCGAGCGACGGTTTTGCGCCCCCAACACGCGCTGTCTGATCCACCCACCTTCGGGCGGCACAGGCGGCCAGGCCACCGACATCGCCATTCACGCACAAGAGCGAGTGACGAAAGCACTGAAGCGGCCGGGGCAAGCTGGACCCTTCGCACCTTGACCACGCCTGCCTGGATCTCCCTGCTTGGGTTCAAGGGGTGGTCGCAACACCGGTTGCTTGAGCGTCGGATAGTAGGCCATTCAGGGCCTCTGCCGGCGTTCTCCATCCGAGAATCTTGCGCGGCCTTCCATTGAGGGCGGCTGCCACTGCATCGAGCTCACGCTCGCGATAC
>CANJQN010000059.1 GCA_947476465.1 Comamonadaceae bacterium
AGCTCACTCACCGTTCGGGCTGAGCCTGTCGAAGCCTCGCACTTGCACTCGCATGCCCTTCGACAGGCTCAGGGCGAACGGAAATTCCACCGAGGCCGCCCCTTTGTCTTTGTATCACCCGATCAATTTATTCCGGACACCAGTGCGCGTAGGCGGGAATCCAGGCCCTGGCCAAGCGTAGCGACGGCCCGTCACGCCGGACACTGCTCGCTCCTGGATTCCCGCCTTCGCGGGAATGACGAGTCTTGAGTTTCGCGGGCACGACGCAAGTCAGACCTCGTACACGATCTGCGCCTGCCCGCCATCGGCCTGCGCCATCCAGCTGGCCAAAGCGGCGTCGCTGGGGAAGAACTTCGCCTCGTCCCCCAACTGCAATTCAGCCGTGGCCTCGTCACGCCGCAGCGCCAGGCGCACCGGTAGGCCGCGCAGCAGCACCCCCTGCTCACTCTCGACTTTTTGCGCCGGAAACTCGCGCAGCAGGCGCGCAATGTCGGGCACGCGGCCGTTGACCGCCACCCGGAGGTACTTGCCGAAGCGGCAGCGCGCGCTGGCCAGGTCCCACACCTGCTGCACGCTCAAACGATAACCACCCGAGAAACGATCGGGCTGCATGCGGGCCATCACGATCACCAACTCGTCGTCCTTGAGCAGGTGGCGGTTGGCGTTGAGCACGGCCTCGTCGGCGGTGGCCTCGATCTGGTCCGACTTGTCATCGAGCGTGAAGATGGCCAGCTTGCCGCGCTGGCCGTTGATCACACGCAGATCACTCACGATGCCGGCCAGCAGCTGCGGCTCGCGCGAGTCGAGCAGGTCGTCGATGGTTCGCCGCACGAAGCGCCGCACCTCGCCCGCGACTTCGTCGAACAGGTGGCCCGAGAGGTAAAAGCCCACCGCCGTCTTTTCATAGGTCAGGCGCTCTTTCACGCCCCAGGGCGTGGCTTCGACCAGATCGGGTTCGGTGGTACTGGCGCCGTGTGAATCGTCGCCCATGTCGAACAGGCCGCCCTGGTTGGCGTTGGCGGCGCTGGCGCTGGCGAAATCAAAGGCCCTATCGACCGAGGCAACCAGGCAGGCGCGATTGAGCTGCAGCGCATCGAAGGCGCCGGCCTTGATCAGGGCCTCGACCGCGCGCTTGTTCAGGCGAGTGCGATCGACCCGCAGGCAGAAGTCGAACAGGCTCTTGAAGGGTCCGCCTTCCTCGCGCGCCTTGACGATGGCCTCAATCGCCTGCTGGCCGGTGCCCTTGACGGCGCCCAGGCCATAGCGAATGATCTTGTCGGTGACCGGCTCGAAGCGGTGGTTGCCGCGGTTGACATCGGGCGGCTCGAAGGTAATGGCGAAGTTCTTGACCGCATCCTCGAACAACACCTTGAGCTTGTCGGTGTCGTCCATTTCCACCGTCATGTTGGCGCAGAAGAACTCGGCCGTGTAGTGCACCTTCAGCCAGCCGGTGTGATAGGCCAGCAGCGAATAGGCGGCGGCATGCGACTTGTTGAAGCCGTAGCCTGCGAATTTTTCCATCAGGTCGAAGATCTCGTCGGCCTTCTCGATCAAGATGCCATTCTTGGCCGCGCCCGCGCGGAAAATCTCGCGGTGCTCGGCCATCTCCTCGGCCTTCTTCTTGCCCATGGCGCGGCGCAGCAGGTCGGCGCCGCCCAGCGAGTAGCCGCCCAGGATCTGCGCGGTCTGCATCACCTGCTCTTGATAAACCATGATGCCGTAGGTCTCGGACAGCATCTCGGCCACCAGCGGGTGCGGGTACTCCACCGGCTCGCGCCCGTGCTTGCGCGCCACGAAGCTGGGGATCAGATCCATCGGGCCCGGCCGGTACAGCGCGTTCAGCGCGATCAGGTCCTCCAGCCGGGTGGGCTTGGCGTCACGCAGCATGCCCTGCATGCCGCGTGATTCAAACTGGAACACCGCCTCGGTCTTGCCGTCGGAGAACAGCTTGTAGGTGGCCGCGTCGGTGAGCGTGATGTTCTCGAAGGCGAAGTCTTCCTGACCCTTGTGGCGCTGGCGGATGAACTCGCGGGCGATCTCCAAAATGGTGAGCGTGGCCAGTCCCAAAAAGTCGAACTTCACCAGGCCGGCGGCCTCCACGTCGTCCTTGTCGTACTGGCTCACGGCCGAATCAGAGCCCGGCTGCTGGTACAGCGGCGTGAAGTCAGTGAGCTTGCCCGGGGCAATCAGCACGCCGCCGGCGTGCATGCCCACGTTGCGGGTGAGCCCCTCGAGCTTTTGCGCCAGGCCCAACAGGGTCTTGACCTCGTCTTCGCGCTCGAGCCGCTCGGCCAGAATCGGTTCGACCTCCAGCGCGCCGGCAATGGTGATGTGCTGGCCCGGCTTGTTGGGAATGAGCTTGCTGATGCCGTCGCAGAAGGTGTAGCTCATGTCGAGCACCCGGCCCACATCACGGATGGCCGCGCGCGCGGCCATGGTGCCGAAGGTGGCGATCTGGCTGACCGCCTCGCGGCCGTACTTGTCCTTGACGTAGTCGATGACGCGGTCGCGGTTGCCCTGGCAGAAGTCGATGTCGAAGTCGGGCATCGACACCCGCTCGGGGTTGAGGAAACGCTCGAACAGCAGCTTGTACTGCAGCGGGTCGAGGTCGGTGATCTTGAGCGAGTAGGCCACCAGCGAGCCCGCGCCCGAGCCCCGGCCCGGGCCCACCGGGCAGCCGTTGCGCTTGGCCCAGTTGATGAAGTCGCCCACGATCAGGAAGTAGCCCGGGAACCCCATCTTGACAATGGTGTTGATCTCGAACTCCAGCCGCTCCACATAGCGCGGCATCTCCTTGGCGCGCTCGGCCTCGTTCGGGTAGAGGTGCCCCATGCGCTCCTTGAGGCCCTCGTGCGAGGCAAAGCGGAAGTACGCCTCGATGGGCATCCCGTTGGGCGTGGGAAAGTTGGGCAGGCGCGGCTTGCCCAGCTCCAGCGTGAGGTTGCAGCGCCGGGCGATCTGCGCCGTGTTGGCAATGGCCGAGGGCACATCGGCGAACAGCTGCTCCATCTGCGCGGTGGTCTTGAAATACTGCTCGCGTGTGAACTTGCGCACACGCCGCTGGTTGCCCAGGATCTCGCCCTCGGCAATGCACACCCGTGCCTCGTGCGCTTCGTAGTCGTCTGGCCCCAGAAATTGCACCGGATGGGTGGCCACCACCGGCAGATGCAGCCGCGCCGCAAGCTGCACGGCGGCCGTGACATGCGGCTCATCGTCGTTTCGGCCGGCGCGCTGCAGCTCCAGGTAGAAGCGGTGGGGAAACACGCCCGCCAGCGTCAGGGCCAGCTCGCTGGCGCGCTGCGGGTCGCCGGCCACCAGGGCCTGCCCCACCGGCCCGGCCTGCGCGCCCGACAGGGCAATGAGCCCCTGGCCCAGCTCCTGCAGCCACGCCAGCTTGCACACGCCCTGGGCGCGCACCACGTTTTGCGTCCAGGCGCGCGCCAGCAGCTCGCACAGGTTCAGGTAGCCCTGGTGGCTTTGCACCAGCAGCACGATGCGCGACAGATGCGCCGCGTCGGCGCCCAGGCCCTGCAAGTTGATCTCGGTCCCAATGATGGGCTTGACGCCGGCGCCGCGGGCGGCCTTGTAGAACTTGATGCCGCCGAACAGGTTGCTGAGGTCGGTGACGGCCAGCGCGGGCTGGCGGTCGGCCGCGGCGGCCTTGACGGTCTCGTCGATACGGCAGGTGCCGTCGACGACGGAAAATTCGGAATGAAGGCGCAGGTGAACGAACATGCCGCCATTGTAGGAAGGCCCGCCGCCTACGAAGTTGAAGTCGATGACGACGACACGTGCCTGATCGGGCCAGCGTCGCTTCGAGCGGCGCGATAGTGCCATTGGACTTGCTCCGACTGGACCTGCTCAGCCCAGGCCGCCGCGCTGCGATTTTGGTCGATCACGGGCGACGACACCATCGGGTGCGAGTTGTGCACCAAGGGGGTCGCGCTGTGCTTGCGTTCGCGCTCCTTGCGATCGTCCATGCCTATGCGACTGAAGTCAATCGCGCGCACCAAGCCATCGGGCTCGGGTACAGGCCGGTGCCCGGCGCGCAGCGCCGGCGGGGGCGGTGGCACCAGCTCGAGCGCCTCGTCGAGCCGCCGAGAGAAGTCGACCAGCTCGCGCGAGGCCTGAGAGGCCTGAGAGGCCTGCGTGGGCTCCAGGCAGGCGAGCACCTGCTTGACGCGACCCCTCGCCTTTTTCATGCGCTCCTCGGTATCTTCCAGCACCCACAGCGGCGTATCAACAGCCCTGCCATCACGCACAAACCCCAGGCCCGTGTGATCGCGCAGATTGCGGCAGAACGACAGCAGGCGCGCCTGACCCTTGGCCGGTGTGGGCTGCAGGGACTGCGACACCATGAATGTCAGCACGGCCTTGAAAGCGTCGTCGGTCAGATCCATCAGGCGGTCGCGAGTGAGCATGGCCACCAGGGCCCGCTTGTTGCGCGCCGGCATGGGTTGGCCGATCACCTCGCGCAAGATGGGTTCGAGCAGCTGCGGCTCGCTCAGGTCGACGCTGGCCCACTCCAACCATGCCAGCTGCCGCGCGTCTTTGGGCGTGCTGGCCGGACCCGGCGCCGGCACGACGCCCCGGATCCCCAAAGCGACAGCGGCCGCTTTCCAGTTCGGCATGCCGGCAAGGTCGGGCGCCATCCCGTCCAACAGGGCGCGACCGTCTTTCTGCGGATCGATCGGCTTGACAGCGCTACGGTCCACCCATGCACGCATGAAGCCGCGCACCAGGGCCGCGGTACGCGGCGCATCGAGTGGCTCAAAGAGGGGGGGCGCGCCCTCCTCCCGAGTCGGCCGCAAGAGGTTGAGGAGATCCCTCAACACGTCGGCGTGCGGCACCTGGACCTGCAGCTGGGCACCCGCCCAGGTCAGGGCCAGCGCCTCGACCCGGTCGGCTGGCAAACCGGGGATCGCCTCGCCAAAGCGCCGGCGCACGTTGGCCATCAGCGCATCGGACCGCGGCGAGCGTTCAACCATCTCTAGCACGGCTGGCAGGGCCATGGCCGCCTCGAAGTCGGCCGCCGAGCTCCACCCACGCCACGGGCCGTTGGCCACAGGCGAGCGGGTGATCCCGAAGCGTTCAACTTGGTCGGGGTCGAACAGGCGCTCGAGTGCGGCGTCGACGATCCCGGGCAGGGGGTCGACGGCCTGCCCGCGCACGTTCGCCGCCATCGCGGCCTGCGTGGCCGGCGCGTACAGCGCCATCACGCGGGCATTGCGCTCGCACACCTGCGCCCAGTGCTGCAAGATGCGTCCGAGGTGATCCGGCTCGCGGTGGTGCAGGCCAAGGAGATGCGTGGTCACCTTGCGCCGCAATGCGGCAAGTGTTGCGCCCGAAAGGCCCGTGGTGTCGCCCGGCAGGGGCGGCGGATTGAACCAGGAGACTGACTCGAGTGCGCACTTGAGCGCCTCGAAGGCCTGTCTGTCCGCAATGCCCCCGAGCCCCTGATAGCAGTCGAACACGGCACCGAAAAACCGCTCCTGCACGGACACGTCCGGCGCGGCGCCGCGCAGTGCGTCGACCACAGCGCGCAGCACCTGAGCCACATCGTCCTTGCCAAACCCACCCCAGAACACCGGCTGCAACGCGAAGCGCAACACCTCGGCCGGCGCTGCGGCGCCGCCGGTGCGACGGACCACCTCGGCCATCATGGCGGCCAGGCAGCCCGGTGAGATGGCCTGCGTGACGCGCATCCGCCGCATCGAATCGAGCAATTGGTCGAGCCCGTGCACCAGCATCTCAACCGACGGCTGCACCGGGAACATTGCGTCCATCAGGCTGCCGATGCGCTCGGCGGCCACGGCGGCCTGCTTGTCGGGCGGTGCGGCCATGCTCGCCTTGAACAACTCGGCGGCGAACACGTCGACCATGCTGTCGTCCAGGCGGCAATCACCTGCCTTGGTGAGATTGTTCGACAACTCGCCGACCAGGTTGAAGAGCATCGCCCGCCCAACTGGCCGATCCGGCGTGGCGAAGGCCTGGCCCACGCACCAGGCCAGGTCCTCGTGCCATGAACGCATGGGCTGGTTCGGCAGGTCTGCGGCGGGCAAATGGCGCATCGGCAGAAGGGCCGGCGAGACCACCCGGTCCATGCACGTCTGCCACGCACTGCCTCTGTCCGGGTAGCGCTTGTACACGCGGATCAAGTCCTTGGGATTGGGCAGCGACCGCAAGTTCACATACCGCACGGTGTCGGGCTCCACGGGCTGTACGGGCGGCAGGGGCCGGGGCGCGGCGATCTCAACGGGCTCCGACTCCGGGCGGGCCAAATGCTTGCGGTCGATCCGTGCCGCCGGCAGTTCTCGGCGCGCGACCCCGGCGACACCCGCGCGGCGCATGGCGCGACTGTTCCACTTTTCGATCAGCAAGGCCAGTGTCTCGTGGACTCCGTCGTCATCATCGTCCACCTCTGACAGGTCTGTGCACAAAGCGGCAAGTTCGGCGGAAATTTTTCGGTCCAGTGGCGGTGGCTGATGCAGGCCATGGGCCTTGCGCAGCGCCAGCACAGCGGCCGACTCGTTCCTTGCACGCTCGACCAGGCGCGCGGCGGCCATGGCGATGGCTGGCCGCTTCACTTGTGCGTTCGTGAGCGTGCGCATCCTGTCACTGGCCGCCTGTGCGCATCGCTCATCCAGCAGCGATGCCAAGGCCGCGCATTGGCCATGCCCGCGCACCGCGCACCGCTGGCGCAGCGCCCCCAAGAAGTTGTCGAACTCGCCCTTGGCATGAAGCTCCAGGCGCAGCTGGTTGACGAGGTGGCCGACGGCCTCGCGCGCGCTCACCTTGGCGCCATCGCTGGCCGCGAAGTCCAGCAGGCCATCGAGGAGCGCGCCCACGGTCCGCTGGTCCAAAGTGTCGGTCCGCTTGTCCAAAGTGTCGGTGCGCTGGCCCACAGTGTCGGTGCGGATGGCCTCGCCGCCAGCGCTGCGGTTGGCCATGCCGATGCGAAGTTTCGTGACGATGTGTGCGATCGTCTCGCCCAGCGGCCGCTCGCGCCATCCGCAAGCGTCCTTGACGATTTCGCGCAGATCTCTGGGCGTGAGCGGCGCAGGGCCCGTCAGGCGTTCAGTCCGCTGCACGTCGGAGACCGCAAAGCGCTCCGCGCGCGAGACCGCAACCCAGGCTTGCCTGACTCTGTCGCCACACCAGGCGCCCGCGTGGGCGCGTGGCTCCTGGTCGCGCACCGACAGCATCCTTTCGAACCAATCGCTCGGCAAGCCGACCCGGCGCATGGCCGCGAGGATGTCGATGAAATCGGTCTTCTGCCCGCCGTGGGCGCCCGCCGCGGTCTGCCAGCCCATAAAGATCGACTCAGCCGCCACCTTCACCGTCATGTGTCCTTCACTGACCGCCTTGCGCATATTGGCGAGCGCCTGATCGAGCACCGGCCCCCGCGCGGCGCGCGGCGCGCGGAGGGCACTCTCGATGGCTTGGCGAGCGAGCGCCCCACTCGATCTGGACGCAATCGCCCGGTGCCCCGAGAAATCTATCTCTTCAGGCCCGTGAGGGCGCGTGATCCACCGCACCGGCGCCAGCGATGCAGACGCAGGGACGAAAGCCGCTTGCTCGACCGCGCGGTCGCGGATCTGCGAGCCCAAGGGATCCACCGACCTGACCTGCACTGCCGCGGCCGAAGAAACGCTGGAGAAAAGACCGCGGAAAGGCCCGCAGACAGGGCCGGACAATGCACCTGGAATTGGCGCGGGCAGCGCCCGCAAGCTGAGCGACCGCTTGGCCGCTGTAGGTTGCGGCAAGGCCGGGCCGGCGGGTGCGGTCCAGGAGTTCCGTCGCTGAGTGTCCATCGCCGCCATGCTCCCACTGCCATCGTGAAGGCCCCCCGCGCCTTCGGTGACGACGGAAAGGATGAGCCGTCAAAATTAGCACAAACGTATTGGTTTTCAGGTGCGGTAAACACCGCTACCCGCCAATCCGTCAGCCTGGCGACCGGTTCAGCCGGTCAGCTGCAAAGGCGCCTGAACGCCTCGCCGACTAGCGGCGGCCGGTGCGCGCGTCCAGGCTCCAGCCGCCGGCGCCGAAGGCGGCGATCGCCAGCAGGCCGCCGACCACCGCGATGTTCTTGAAGAACATCAGTTGCTGCACCATGACCTGTTCAGCCGGAACGCCCCAGTAGTTGTGGAAGAAGACGCTGGCCGCCAGCGTGAAGGCTGCCAGGCCCAGGGCCGCGATGCGGGTGCGCCAGCCGATCAACAGCAGCAGGCCCAGGCCCAGCTCGACGGCGATCGCCAGCGCGGCGCCGACTTCGGGCAGCGGCAAGCCGACCGAGCCGATGTAGCCGGCCGTGCCGGTGAAGCCGCCGATCTTCTGGTAGCCAGCGGGGATGAACAGCAGCGCCAGCAGGACGCGGCCGGCGAGGGTCAGGGCGTCCTGGGCGGCCGTGGTGGACAGGGTGGGGGCCTGGGGAGCGCGAAGGGTCTGGGTGGTCATGAGGGTTCCTGTGAGTCGTGAAAGTCGGGTTGAAAGAAAGGGAAATCGGATCGGGTTGCGGGGGGCTGGGGCGGCTCAGGCCCCGAGCTCAAACACCAGCACTTCCGCCTCGCGGCCGCCGGCCAGCCGCACCGCGGCTTCGGCCTCGAGCTTGGCCGCGTCGCCGGCGGACAGGCGCTGGCCGTTGACCTCCAGCTCGCCGCGCACCAGGTGCACATAGGCTTTGCGGCCAGAAGGGATCGGCAGCTGTGCGGTCTCTTCGCCGTCAAACAGGCCGGCGTACAGGTTGGCGTCCGCATGAAGCAGCACCGAGCCTTGCGCACCGTCGGGCGAAGCCACCAGCCGCAGCCGGCCGCGCTTTTCTTCGGGCGCGAAGGTTTTTTGTTCGTAGCCGGGTTCGATCCCGCGTTGGTTGGGCTCGATCCAGATCTGCAGGAAATGCGTCACCTCGTTGGGCGCGTGGTTGAACTCGCTGTGGCGCACGCCGGTGCCGGCGCTCATGCGCTGAACGTCGCCGGGCGGGATGCCCTTGACGTTGCCCATGCTGTCCTTGTGCGCCAGGTTGCCCTGCAGCACGTAGCTGATGATTTCCATGTCGCGGTGGCCGTGGGCGCCAAAGCCGGTGCCCGGGGCGATGCGGTCCTCGTTGATCACCCGCAGCGGCCCGAAGCCCATGTGGCGCGGGTCGTGGTACTCAGCGAACGAGAAGCTGTGGAAGGAGTCGAGCCAGCCGTGGTTGGCGTGGCCCCGGTCCTGGGATTTGCGCAAGGTCAGCATGGTGGGCTCCAAGTGAGTGCCGTGAGGCGATGCAACGAATGTAGGTCTCGAACCCAGGCTCGAGAGCCTGCCCGATTGATGGCATCATTCAAAAATCCTGAATGCTGGTTCGCCGCCACCGCCCCATGCCGACCGCCCGCGACGTCCTCACCCCCGATGCCTTGGCGCTGCTGCAGACCGTGGCGCGCGCCGGCAGCTTCGCCGCCGCCGCGCGTGAGCTCGGCCTGGTGCCCAGCGCCGTCACCTACCGCATCCGGCAGATGGAAGACGCACTGGACGCCCTGTTGTTCGACCGCACCTCGCGCCAGGCGCGCCTGACCGCCGCCGGGCGAGAGCTGCTGCGCGAGGGCGATCGCCTGCTGGGCGAGGTCGATGCCGTGGCCAACCGTGTGCGGCGCGTGGCCACCGGCTGGGAGTCGCAGTTCACCATTGCGGTGGACACCGCCATGTCCTGCGGCACGGTGATGGAGCTGACACAGGCATTCCTGGAGGCCGCCCCCCAGACCCGGCTGCGGCTGCGCGACGAGGCGCTGTCGGGCACACTGCAGGCGCTGGTGTCGGGCCAGGCCGACCTGGCGCTGGGCGTGTCCAACGAGGCCGGCAACCACGCCGGGATCCGCAGCCGCCCGCTGGGCGATCTGGACTTCGTGTTCGCGGTGGCGCCGCACCATCCCCTGGCCGAGCTGCCCGAGCCCCTGGCCGACGACCTGCTGCAGCGCCATCGCGCCGTCGCGGTGGCCGACTCGGTGCAGCAGGGCAGCGGCCTGACCGTGAACCTGCTGGCCGGCCAGGACGTGCTCACCGTTTCCACCATGAGCGCCAAGCTCGACGCGCAACTGCGCGGCCTGGGCGCGGGCTTCCTGCCCGAGCCTGTGGCCCGCCCGTACCTTGAGACCGGCCGCCTGGTAGCCAAGCGCGTGGAGCGTCCGCCGCGCGTGGTGCGCGCCGCTTACGCCTGGCGCGACGCCGGCCCCACCGGCCCAGGACGGGCCCTGCAATGGTGGCTGGCACGCCTCGAAGGCCCAGCCACCCGGGCGGCGCTGCTGCAACAGACGCCAAGTCTCACGCTCCCCTAATGCACAATCCCCCGAACCATGCGCCATAGCCGTCCCCGCCCCACCCGCGAAACTCCCTCCCTGCCTGACACCCAAGCCGAGCTGACGCCGCGGGCGTCCAGGTTCGTGCCGCGCCGCGTTGCCGTCATTGGCGCCGGTGTCGCCGGCCTGGCCTGCGCCCGCACGCTGGCCCAGGCCGGCCACGACGTGACCGTGCTGGAAAAAAGCCGCGGCTTCGGCGGCCGCATGGCCTGCCGCAGCACGCCGTTTGGCAGCTTCGATCACGGCGTGCAGTACTTCACCGTGCGCGACGAACGCTTCGCCCGCGTCATCAAGCTGCAGACCGGCCTTTGCCGCCCCTGGAGCGCCAATGCCGTGCGCGTGCTCGACCCGCTGGGCCGCGTCGCCGAAGCCTCGATGCGCCGGCCCGAGTCGCACTGGGTGGGCGCGCCGCGCATGAACTCGCTGCCCCGCGCCTGGGCCGAGCCGCTGGTGGCGGCCGGACGGGTCAAGCTGGAGGCGCGCGTCACGCGCATCGAGCGCGATGCGATCAACCCCGCCCGCTGGCAGCTGCGCACCGAAGGCCCGCTAGACAGCATCCATGTCGAAGACGGTTTCGATCACGTCATGTTGGCCCTGCCCAGCGCCCAGGCCGCCGATCTGCTGCGCGCCTCTGGGTTGGCGGCGCCGTTTGTCAAACGCATCGACCAGGTCAAGGTCGCGCCCTGCTGGACGCTGATGGTCGCGTTTCCCAACGCGCAGCAACCGGGCCTGCCGCACCTGGGCCCGCAGTGGAACGCGGCTTCGAGCACGCACCACCGCATCGCTTGGCTGTCGCGCGAGTCGTCCAAGCCGGGGCGCGAACCCATCGAACGCTGGACCGTCCAGGCCAGCGCGAGCTGGTCCGAGGAGCATTTGGAAGACGATCCGCAACGCGTCGCAGCCAAGCTGCTCAAGGGCTTCTCCGAAGTCACCGGCATCCGGGCCGAGCCCGCCCATGCTCAGGTGCACCGCTGGCGCCATGCCAAGACCCACGTGCCCCTGGGCCAGAGCCATCTGTTCGATGCCCGCCTGGGCCTGGGCGTGTGCGGCGACTGGTGCCTGGGCCACCGGGTCGAAGACGCCTTTCTCTCCGGGCTGGAGTTGGCCTTGGCCACGGCCTGACGAAAGTGCCCCCCCCGAAGCGCCTGCGGCGCCTCCCCCCAGGGGGCGCCACCAACGGCCCGGCAAAGCCGGTTCCGCGGTGGCCGCTGATCGGACATCTGCGTAGCACGGCCTGACCTCGGCCATGACTGTGGCACCCTACATCGGCCGCTTCGCGCCCTCGCCCACCGGCCCGCTGCATGCGGGCTCGCTGGTCGCCGCCCTGGCCAGCTGGCTTGACGCGCGGGCCCATGGCGGGCGCTGGCTGGTGCGCATAGAAGACGTGGACACGCCGCGCTGCGTGCCGGGCGCCGACCAGACCATCCTCACCCAACTGATCGCCTGCGGCCTGGTGCCCGACGCGCCGCCGCTGTGGCAGTCGGCCCGCGGCGCGCACTACCAGGCAGCCCTGGACCGGCTGGCCGCCGCCGGCCTGGCCTACCCTTGCGGCTGCTCGCGCAAGGACATCGCGCAGGCCCTGGCCGCGGCAGGCCAGGGGCGCGAGCGGCACGGCGAGCTGGTCTACCCTGGCAGCTGCCGCGGCGGGCTGCGTGGCAAGGCTGCGCGGGCCTGGCGTTTTCGGGTGCCGGACGAATCCTGCGTTGACTGGACCGACCGCCGCCTGGGCCCACAGCGGCAGGACGTGGCCCAAGAGGTCGGCGATTTCGTGCTGCGCCGCGCCGACGGCCTGTGGGCCTACCAGCTGGCCGTCGTGGTGGACGATGCGGCCGAAGGCATCACACACGTCGTGCGCGGCGAAGACCTGGCCGACAACACCGCGCGCCAGATCCTGCTGCAAGGCGCGCTCGGCCTGCCCACCCCGGCCTACTTGCACACGCCGCTCGTGCTGGGAGCCGACGACGAGAAACTGTCCAAGCAGAACGGCGCGGTGGCACTGAACACCGGTCACGCGCTGCGCTGCCTGCGCGAGGCCGGTGCGGCGCTGGGACTGCCGGCCACATCCATCGATGCAGCAACCGACATCCCCGCATGGCTGTCCGCCGCCACGCGCGCGTGGGCCGCGACAATATCGGCATGACTCAATCTCACGACGTGCCCGAAGGCGTCGCGCATCCGCGGGCCATTCGCAGCTTCGTGCGCCGCGCCGGCCGCACCACCACCGGCCAGGCCAAGGCCTTCGAAACCCTCGGCCCTCGCTATGTGCTGCCCTACACCGGCCAGCCGCTGCCCCTGGCCACCGCCTTCGGCCACGATGCGCCCACCGTCCTTGAGATCGGCTTTGGCATGGGCGACGCCACGGCCCACATCGCCGGCCTGATGCCCGAGATCAACTTTCTGTGCTGCGAAGTGCATGAGCCCGGCGTGGGCGCGCTGCTCAAACGCATCGGCGAGCTGGGGCTGGAGAACATCCGCATCCTGGCGCATGACGCGGTCGAGGTGATGGACCACATGTTGCCGCAGGGCGGCCTGGCCGGCATCCACATCTTCTTTCCCGACCCCTGGCACAAGCTGCGCCACAACAAGCGCCGGCTGATCCAGCCGCCGCTGGTGGCCCGGCTGGCGCGGCGTCTAGCCCCCGGGGGGTACATCCACTGCGCCACCGACTGGGAGCCGTATGCGCAGCAGATGCTTGCGGTGCTCTCGGCCGAACCGCTGCTGCGCAACACGACCGATGGGTATGCGCCCAAGCCGGATTACCGCCCTCTCACCAAGTTCGAGAACCGTGGCCTGAAATTGGGCCACGGGGTGTGGGACCTGGTGTTCGAGCGGGTGTAGCGTCGACCCGGCCGTCCTCAGCCGCCGTGTTCGTCGATGTCCGGCCTGTTGCATGACGGGTGAACCGTCGCGCCGCAGCCACCTCGCCCCTGGATCCCCGCCTTCGCGGGGATGACGAGAGGAGTCGCGTCATCCGGTGAAGACGACGCATGCACGGAGACGAGACAAATGTGTCATTCCCGCGAAGGCGGGAATCCAGGCCGTCGCCGACCCCCGCGCAGGCGGGGGGATGGCCCGTCACGCGAACAGACGCCACGCTCCTGGGTCTCCGCCTTGTTGGCGATCACGCATATCGACTTGCGGGGTGCCGCACCTCTCGTGTGCCTCCACACACGCCGGACGATCGCCTACACCCGCTCGGCCACCCAGGCCTGCACCGACTGCAAGGCAGCGGGCAGATTGGCGGCATCGGTGCCGCCGGCCATGGCCATGTCGGGTTTGCCGCCGCCCTTGCCGCCCACTTGCTGGGCGACAAAATTCACCAGCTCGCCGGCCTTGAGCTTGCCCATGCTGTCGGCGGTGACGCCAGCGGCAATCTGCACCTTGCCGCCGTCGACCGCCGCCAGCACGATGGCCGCCGTCTTGAGCTTGTCCTTGAGCTTGTCCATGGTCTCGCGCAGGGTCTTGGCGTCGGCGCCGGCGAGCACAGCGGCCAGCACCTTGATGCCCTTGACGTCGACCGCCTGGGCCATCAGGTCGTCGCCCTGGCTGGAAGCGAGCTTGCCCTTGAGCGCGGCCACTTCTTTTTCGAGTGAGCGCACCTGCTCGAGCACCTGGCCGAGCCGGCCTTGCAACTCGGCGGCCGGGGCCTTGAGTGTGGCGGCCACAGAATGCACGGTCGATTCGGTCTGCTGCGCGTAGGCCAGCGCGTTCATGCCGGTAACGGCCTCGATGCGGCGTACGCCCGCGGCCACGCCGCCTTCGCCGACGATCTTGAACAGGCCGATGTCGCCGGTGCGCTGCACGTGGGTGCCGCCGCACAGCTCGCGGCTGCTGCCGATGTCCAGCACGCGCACGGTCTCGCCGTACTTCTCGCCGAACAGCATCGTGGCGCCGGTGGCCTTGGCCGATTCGATGTCCATCACGCGGGCCTGCGTGGCCGCATTGGCCAGCACCTGCGCGTTGACGCGCGATTCGATCTCGCGGATTTGCGCCGGGGTGACCGGCGCGTTGTGGGTGAAGTCGAAGCGGGTCTTGTCGGGGTCGACCAGCGAGCCCTTTTGCGCCACATGCTCGCCCAGCACTTCGTGCAAGGCCTTGTGCATCAGGTGGGTGACGCTGTGGTTGCGCATGGTGGCCGCGCGGCGGGCCAGGTCGACCTGCGCCGTGACGTGGTCGCCCACGGCCAGCGTGCCCTGGGCCAGCTGGCCATGGTGGCCGTAGACGTCGGCCTTGATCTTTTGCGTGTCTTCGACCGCGAAGCGGGCCGAGCCGCTGGTGAGTGCGCCCGCGTCGCCCACCTGGCCGCCGCTTTCGGCATAGAAGGGGGTGGTGTCGAGCACCACCACGCCGGTCTGGCCGGCCTTGATGTCGGCCACCGCAGTGCCGTCGACATACAGGGCCACCACCTTGGCGGTGGCTTGCAGCTGGTCGTAGCCGACGAAGCTGTTGCCAGCGCCGGTGTATTCGAGCGCGCGGTCCATCTTGAACTTGCCGGCGGCGCGGCCAGCGGCCTTTTGCTTTTCCATGGCGGCATTGAAGCCGGCTTCGTCGACACTCACGCTGCGCTCGCGGCAGACGTCCTGGGTCAGATCGAGCGGGAAGCCGTAGGTGTCGTGCAGCTTGAATGCGATGTCGCCGGGGAGCACGTACTCCGTTCGAGCTGACCCTGCCTCCGTTCGGGCTGAGCCTGCCTCCGTTCGGGCTGACCCTGCCTCCGTTCGGGCTGAGCCTGCCTCCGTTCGGGCTGAGCCTGTCGAAGCCTTCCCGAGCCCTTCGACAGGCTCAGGGCGAACGGATGGGTGAGCAGGCGCGACTTCAACGCGAACCGGCGGCAGGGCATCGTCGAGAATTTGCATTCCCATTTCCAGCGTCTCGAAGAAGCGTTCTTCCTCGGCCTTGAGCACCTCGGTGATGCGCTGGGCGTTGGCCGCCAGGCGCGGGTAGGCGGCCCCCATCAGGGCGACCAGTTCAGGCACCAGCTTGTGGAAGAAAGGCGTCTTCTTGCCCAGCTTGTAGCCGTGGCGGATGCCCCGGCGCACGATGCGCCGTTGCACGTAGCCGCGGCCTTCGTTGCTGGGGATGACGCCATCGCTCACCAGAAACGACGTGGCGCGCACGTGGTCGGCGATGACACGCAGCGAGGGGTTGGCAAGGTCGCTGGTGCCGGTTTCGCGGCCGGCAGCGCGGATCAGCGCGTCGAACAGGTCGATCTCGTAGTTGCTGTGCACGTGCTGCAGGATGGCCGCCAGCCGCTCCAGGCCCATGCCGGTGTCCACGCAGGGCGCCGGCAGCGGCTTGACCGAGCCGTCAGCCTGCATGTCGAACTGCATGAACACGTTGTTCCAGATCTCGATATAGCGGTCGCCGTCTTGCTCCGGGCTGCCCGGGGGGCCGCCGGCGATCTCGGGGCCGTGGTCGAAGAAGATCTCGGAGCACGGGCCGCAGGGGCCGGTGTCAGCCATCATCCAGAAGTTGTCGGAGGCGTAGCGCGCGCCCTTGTTGTCGCCGATGCGCACCACGCGCTCGGGCGGCAGGCCGATCTCTTTTGTCCAGATGTCGTAGGCCTCGTCATCCTCGAAGTAAACCGTGGCCCACAGGCGCTCGGCCGGCAGCTTGTACACCTGCGTCAACAGCTCCCAGGCCCACTTGAGGCTCTCGCGCTTGAAGTAGTCGCCGAAAGACCAGTTGCCCAGCATCTCGAAGAAGGTGTGGTGGCGCGCGGTGTAGCCCACGTTCTCCAGGTCGTTGTGCTTGCCGCCGGCGCGCAGGCAGGCCTGCACGGACGCGGCCCGCACGTAGGGGCGCTTGTCGCTGCCCAGGAACACGTCCTTGAACTGCACCATGCCCGAGTTGGTGAACATGAGCGTGGGGTCGTTGCCGGGCACCAGCGGGCTGGACTCGACCACCGTGTGCCCCCGCGCGGCGAAAAACTCCAGGAAGGTCCTGCGGATGTCGGCGACGGTGAACGGGGGCTTTTTGTCGGAGGAGCTCATGGGTGTGCGCAAGTGGGCCAAAGGGCGCCATGGCTGGCGCTGGCGAAGCCTTCGATTATAGGTTTGGGGCCCCGCGCGGCAGCCAGCATCAACGGCCGACCCCTGGCGGTGATGATCCCGTACACGCTCAGTTGCTGCGGATGGTGTAGGCCAGGCGGGCCTGCATGCCGTGGGCCTCATAGCGTTCGGCTACATCGGCCGCGAGCACCGCCACCATCGCTGCGCCCCCGAGCTTCAGCCTGCGGTCAAGCTTTCCGGCGCGGCCTGACTACCCTGCGGCGTTTCGCGTCGCGCATGGCATCTCAGCCGGGCGCCGTCCGGAACAACGCAGGGAGTTGCGATGAAAGTCATGCGATGGCTCGGTCGATGCCTGGGCGTAGCGCTGGCCTTGTGCCTGGGCGATGCTTCACAGGCCGACACCCAGGTTCGCACCAGCAGCTTCGACTACGACGCCCGGGGCCTGTTGGTCCGCGAGGTCATCGAGCCGGATCGCCCGAACGACTGCCTGCAGACCAGCTACCGCTACGACGCCTGGGGCAACAAGGCCGGTGTGTCCACCAGCGCTTGCGCTGGGGCTTCCGGCAACACCATCGCCAGCGCCGCCGCCCGCACCGCCTCCACCGACTGGGGCCCTGATGGCCGCTATCCCGCCGCACCCGCCAATGCCCTGGGCCACAGCGAAACCCAGACCTTCGATCCCCGCACCGGCCTGCCCACCCGCCTGGTCGGCCCCAACGGCCTGGCCACCACCTGGACCCACGATGGGTTGGGCCGTCGCACACGCGAGCAGCGCGCCGACGGCACGGCCACCACCTGGGCGTATCTCCTGTGCACCGAGCCGGGCGCCGAGTGCCCGGCCCCCATCGGCCGCGCCGCCAGCGCCTGGGTCGTCGTCGAACAATCCTGGGGCGCTGACGGCAAACCCAACGCCCCCGACAAGCGCCAGTACGCCGACAAGCTCGGCCGCATCCTGCGCGTGCAGACCACCGGTTTCGACGGCGCCGGCCCGGCGCCTGTGCTGGTGCAGGACACCGAATACGACCGCCTGGGGCGAGTGGCCCGCAAGTCGGCGCTGTATGCCCTGAATGGTGGCGACCCCGCCTGGACCCACTTCAGCTACGACGCGCTCGGCCGCCCGGTGGCACAGACCACACGTGACATCCACGCTCTCGACACGGTGAGTGGCCGGGTCCGTTTCACCACCGTCTACCGCGGCCTGACGACCACCGTTATCAACCCCAGGGGCCAGCGCAAGACCACAACGAAGAACGCGCAAGGCCTCGTCGCCCAGGTCACCGACGAGCAGGGCGGCACGGTCCGCTACCGCTACGACGCCCTGGGCCAGCTGATCGAGACCGATGCCGCCGGGCTGGTCACCCGCCTGCGCTACGACCAGCGTGGCCGCAAGGTGGCGATGCAAGACCCGGCCATGGGCGAATGGCACTATAGCTACAACGCCTTTGGCGAACTGGTGTGGCAGCGCGACGCGCTGGGGCAGACGACGACACAGGCCTACGACCCGCTGGGCCGCCTGGTTCAGCGCAGCGAGTCCGACCTGATCAGCCGCTGGAGTTACGAGCGCCGCTTCAACGGCAGCACCTGCGGCAAGAACATCGGCAAGCTGTGCGAGGCGACCGCCGACAACGGCTACCGGCGCCTGCACCACTACGACAGCCTGGGCCGACCGGAGCGCACATCCACCGTGCTCGACAACCCGGCGCAGCCGGCGAGCATCAGCGTCGCCTATGACGAGGCGACTGGCCGCATCGCCAGCCAGCGCTGGCCCACCGGCTTCGAGGCGCGGTATGAGTACACCGAGGGCGGGTTCCTGCGCAAGGTGATTGGCACGTCCCCACCGACACAAGCGTCGACACAGACGCCGAACGCGACCGCATCTTCCACACCGCCCGCGGCCCCCGTCACCTACGAAGTCCTGGCCATGGACGCCCAGGGCCACATCACGCAGTTTCGCCAGGGCGGCGTCCGCACCGTGCGCCAGTTCGACTCCGCCACCGGCCGCCTCCTCAGCCAGCAGGCCGGCGCCGTCCTGGCCCAGTCCTACCGCTACGACAGCCTGGGCAACCTGCTGTGGCGCGACGACACCTCCCCCGGCGTGGGCACCCGCGAGAGCTTCGCCTATGACCGCCTCAACCGATTGAGCCTGTACACCTTGGTCGGCGGTGGCCTCATCGCCCCTCAGGCCACCGAGGTGCTGTACGACCGGCGCGGCAACATCCGCTACAAGAGTGACGTCGGCAGCTACTGGTATGACCCGGCCAGGCCCACACGCCTGACCAACGTCACGCTGGACGCACCGCCCGGCGCCAGGCTTCCGAACACCGGCACCCGGGCCCTGGCCTATGCCTTCGACGACACCCTGGCCCAGCCCCCGGGTGCGCCGCCGCAGCCGGGCATGCCGCCCTCACGGGGCAGCGACGTCACCCTGGCGAACATCACCTTGGGCAATGGCAACCTGGTCTACACCGTCTCCCAGGACCGCGCGCGCCAGCGCCAGAGCCTGCGCTTTGAAAGCTACACCAGCTTCAACAAGCCCAGAGAGTTCAGCTACAGCGACTTCGCCCAGGGCAGCAGCCCGCCGGCCAGCGCC
>CANJQN010000060.1 GCA_947476465.1 Comamonadaceae bacterium
CGAAGGGCCCCCGCACCGAAGCCGGCGCGCCCGCACCGCATGCCCGGCGCGCTCCCCGCATCAGCCACACCACCATCCGTGCGCCCGAACACGCCAAAAAGGCGGCGCCCCTCAGCTTCACGCCGGGCAGACCGCGCTTCTGGATCCCCTGTCACCCCCGCGAAGGCGGGGGCTTCGCGGGGATGACGACTACTTGAATCTATTCCGGACACCAGTGCGCCTGCGCGGGGATGACGAGAAGTTATTCCGGACACCCGTGCGCGCAGGCGGGGATCCAGGCCTGAGCCGAGCGCAGTGATGGCCTGTCGCGCCGTAGACACCGCGCCCCTGGATCTCCGCCTGCGCGGAGATGACGGAAAACGAAGGGCAAATGGCCCGAACGGACTACCCGCGCGTAACGTGCGCGCGGGTGTGCCTGGGCCACACTGACGCGGCAGGAAGTTTCAATGTCGATGCCAGTGGCCCGTCAGTTCGCCGATCACCGCAGCTCATCTCAGATCCACACGTTTGCCCAGGCGCACTTGATCGCCACGGGCGACGATGCGCCGGGTGCTGTCCACCGGCGCAGTGCTGCACGACGACCAGTTTCGCTGGGTTGCGGCGCACGTGGGTGAGCGGCTGGCGGTGCAATCGATTTCTGGCGGCACCGACATCCTGGGCTGCTTCGTGCTGGCCCTTGATCCAGGCCCTGCGTACTTCATGTCCGGTGATCGGCCGGCAGGCGCGCGGCATGGACGCCGAGCAGCCGCCGCACGACAAGGTCGCCGGTATGGTCGCCTACGACACCACCGCCATCCGCGCCGCGCAGCCGCACGGGCCCTATGCGTTGTGCGGCTACTCCTTTGGCGGGCTGGTGGCACTGGCGATCGCCCGGCAACTTTCGCAGGAGGGCGAACGCCTGTAACTGGTCTGCCTGCTCGATTCGCAGCTGCACCTGGCGCGGCGCGGCGCGCGCCAGGCTCGATGTGGTCGATGTGCCCGGCGAGCACCTGGAGCTGATGGAGCGGCAGGCGACGGCGGTGGCAGCGGTGATTGATGCGATGCTGCAAATCGAGGCTGGCGCGCCGGTGGCCTACAGCAGCGCGGACGCGTGCCCGATCCCCTCGAAGGCCACCCGCACCAGATCGCCCGGCGCCGCTGACAACAGGCCGCACCAGCGGCCCGTGGTGACCACGGTGCTGCGCGGCACACGCTCGCCATGACGGGTCAGGTGGCGTAGCCACCCCGGCAGCAGCCAGGCCGGATCGCCCAGCGAATGGTTGCCGTTGAAACGTCAGTCCCGCCGCTCGTGCGCCAGAAAGAACTTGGCCATTGCCTCCGACGCGCTCGGGATTGGTGGGCCGGCTCGAACCAGTTCCAGCAGCCCATGCCATTGGATTTGCGGCGCTGCTCCGGGTAGAGCACGAGAAAGCCTTCGCGCGCGGCCACATCATTCATGCCGGTGCCGCGGGCGAAGTCTTCGGCGTCCTGCTTGCAGCCGTGCAACATGACCTCCAGCGGCACCAGCGCATCCTGATCGCGTCCGGGCGGCTTATACAACCGGTAGCGCCACGCCTGGTCCTGGAAAGTGAAGGTGGCCGCCTCGAATCCCTGGCCGGCCAGCGGGGTTGCGGTGCGCGGCTTGCGCCCCACGCGCGCAGGGCGGGCGATGCGTGGCATGGCGCCTAGAACGCCCTTGAGAATGCTCTTTTGCAGGGCGAGCGTGGCACGGACCAGCCGTCCCGACCGCAGTAGACGTGTTGCCTTGGACAAGGGGATTGAACTGAGCGTCATCCCGTTCCTTCATATTGGTATGTCGCGGTGCACCATAACAGCGGAACGGCGGTCAAGGATAAATACGAACGAATTGTTGCGGCCAACAATATCTTGCGCTGCGCTACCGCAACGCAGCAGGGCCAACGCAACGCAGCTGGCCCCATCCTGTGACTGTGGCCGAACTCCAGACGCATCTTTCGTGTGGGGACGGGCATATGCGCCTGAAGAGGAGGCACGCGGATACTATCCATGAAAATCGAAACTGCCACTTTTGATTTTCATGGTGATATGATGCGAACATGCTGCCCCGGCCAGAGCTTGAATCCGCTGTGCGACGTGCCTTGGCTCGCTCCCGCGGCGTGGTGCTGATCGGGCCACGCCAAGCTGGAAAGAGCACGCTGGCCCAGCGATTCGTGCACCGCGATTCCCCGAATTACTTCGATCTTGAGCTGCCGGTCAGCGCGGGCCGCCTGGCGCAGCCGGTGCAGGTTCTGGAGCATCTCCAGGGGCTGGTGGTCATCGACGAAGTGCAGCGCGAACCCGAACTGTTCCCCCTCTTGCGGGTCCTGATGGACCGGTCCAACGAACCTGGGCAGTATCTGCTGCTTGGCAGCGCATCGCCCAATCTTTCCAGACAGGCTGGCGAGTCTCTGTTGGGCCGGGTGGAGATTGTCCAAGTGGGGGGGTTCGACCTTGAGGAAGTCACGGCCCAGGGCGGCTGGGACAAGCACATCGTCAACCAACTCTGGCTTCGTGGAGGTTTCCCTCGTTCCTACGTGGCCGCCAGCGATCAAGACAGTTTCATCTGGCGCCAAAACGCGTTGGCGCTGCATGTGCACAACGACCTGCCTCAGTTCGGCATGAACGTGGCTGCGCCCCTGATGCTTCGGTTCTGGTCACTGCTGGCCCACTACCATGGCCAGATCTGGTCCGCAGCGGACCCTGCGGGCTCGCTGGGCGTGTCGCAGCCCACGGTGCGCAGGTACCTCGACATCCTCACCCAGACCATGATGGTGCGGCAGCTTCAGCCGTGGCACGAGAACCTGGGCAAGCGTCAGGTCAAGGCGCCAAAAATCTACTTTCGTGACACGGGCCTGCTGCATGCCCTGTTTGGCATCCGGTCGTTGCCAGAGCTGCTCACCCACCCGAAGTCGGGCGCCAGTTGGGAAGGCTTTGCACTGGAGCAAGTTTTGCGCATCGCGAAACCCGACCAAGCCTGGTTCTGGTCCACGTACCAAGGGGCGGAACTGGATCTGCTGATGATGCGCGGCCAGCGGCGGATCGGTGTGGAGTTCAATCGCGCGGACGTGCCCAAGGTATCGCCCAGTATGCGCATTGCCATCGACGACCTCAAGCTCGATGCCCTGTATGTGATCTATCCGGGTGAGCACCGCTTCAGGATGGCTGACGGCATCGAAGCTGTTCCGCTATGGGCGGTCTTGGCCCCGTTGACGTAGCGGGTGGAAGCCGAGCCGCTGTGCTCAGCGGCAGCTGGCCAGCACCTGCCGCAGGTCGAGCTGACCCTGCAGGATTTTCTCGATGCCGTCCTGCTCGAAAGTCACCATGCCCTCCATCAGGGCCCGCTGAAGAATTTCGCTGGCGGGTTGACGCTGCTGGATCTCGGCCTTGATCGCTGGCGAGGCGATCAGCAGCTCATACACCCCCTGGCGGCCCTTGTAGCCGGTGTTTTCGCAGGCGGGGCAGCCGCGCGGGGCGTTGAGCATGATGGCGCCGTTGCGGCCAAAGCGCGCACGCCAGCGGGCCGCCAGCTCGGTGGGCACTAACTTGGTGTCGCGGCAGTACTCGGTGGTCAGCGCTTGGATGTCGGCCTCGCCGGCGACGTAGGCCTCTTTGCACTTGCACAGCCGCCGCACCAGCCGCTGGCCCATCACGGCCAGCAGGGCGTCGGAGAAGTTGAAGGGGTCGAGCCCGAAGTCGAGCAGGCGCACCACGCTCTCGGCGGCGCTGTTGGTGTGCATGGTCGACACCACCAGGTGGCCGGTGAGCGACGCCGCGGTGACGGTGTTGGCGGTCTCGGCGTCGCGCGTCTCGCCGACCATGATCACGTCGGGGTCGGCCCGCAGAAAGCTGCGCAGCACCGCCGGAAACGTGAGCCCCAGCTTGGCATTGACCTCGACCTGGCACAGCCCGTCCTGGGTGATCTCGATCGGGTCTTCCACCGTCCATATCTTGCGGGCAGGCGTGTTGATGACGCCCAGCAGCGAATGCAGCGTGGTGGTCTTGCCCGAGCCGGTGGGGCCGCACACGAACAGCAAGCCAAAGGAGCGCTGCGCGATCTCCTTGAGTTGCGCCAGCACGCGCGGCGATAAGCCCAGCTGGTCGAGCGTGAGGCTTTGCGGCGGCGCCAGCAGGCGCAACACCACGTCCTCCAGGCCGTGAAGCGTGGGCATGATCACCACCCGCATCTCCAGCCCTGCCGCGCCGGGGCTCTCGAACAGGATTTTTCCGTCTTGCGGCCGGCGGTGCTCGGCGATGTCCAGGCCGCACATGATTTTCAGGCGCGATACCAGCGCAGAGCGGAAGTTGGGCGGCACCTCGATGTAGGGCCGCAGCTCGCCGTCGATGCGAAAGCGCACCCGGCTGGACTTGCGATCGGGCCGCGACTCGATGTGGATGTCCGAGGCGCGCTGCGACTGAGCGTCCAGGATCATCTTGTTGACCAGCCGCACCAGTGTGTTGTCGGTGTCGCTGACCGGCTGCTGCGATGCGGCGTAGCTGGCGGCCGCGCCTTCCTCGTCCAGCTTGGCCACCAGCTGGCCGATGCGCTCGCCCTCCAGGCCGTAGTATTCGCGCACCGCCTTGGCCAGCAGCTCGGGCGCGGCGAACACCGAGACGATCTGCAAGCCCGTGTAGAACGCCAGCTCGCGCTCGGTCTGCCAGGCCAGCGGGCCGACCACCGCGATCGCCAACTGCGTATCGGTGCGCAGCAGCGGCAGCACCTGGTACTTGCGCGCGAGCGCGGCCGACAGCGCTTTGAGCGCGTTGGCATCCATCGGATAGTGGGCCAGGTCGACCGAGGGCAACCCAAGTTGGCTGGCCAGCAGGCCGCGCAGCACGCTGGCATCGAGCAGGCCGCGGGCCACCAGCATCTCGCCCAGAAACTCGCGGTGACCGCCGGCGCGCTGCTGCTCGAGCACCGCGTCGATCTGGGCCTGGGTCGCCAGCCCCGCCTGCACCAGGATCTCGCCCAGGCGCCGGTGCGGCCGGCGGTCGCGGCGCAGCGCGGCTTCGAGCTCGGCGTGCGTGCGCACGAGCGAGGGGCCCGCGGGCGTGTACCCGGGCTGGATCGGGGGGGCGGTGGCCGCGCCCGTCATTGGGCGCAGGTCCGGCCGGCGGGCTGCCGCAGCAAGGTTCTGGTAAAGGGTTCGTGCAACATGTGCGTTCCTTGGATGACTCCTGCTTATCAATTTAGCGCATTGGCCGGTGCTGGCATTGCGGCAGGTCAAACCCCCGGTGCGGCCGGCCGTGGCGGTCGTAGACTGCACGCTTTGCACACCGCAGCCCACAACAGGAGACTTTCCATGCACCTCGTCACCCGCCGTCTGGCCGTTTTCGCCGCCGCGATCAGCCTGGGCTCGGCCGCCCTGGCCCAGGCCTGGCCGGCCAAGCCGATCAAGGCCATCGTGCCCTTCGCCGCCGGCAGCGCCACCGACCAGATCGGCCGCGCTTTCGCGCAAAAAATGTCCGAAACCCTCGGCCAGCCCATCGTGGTGGAAAACCGCCCGGGCGTCAACGGCATGCTGGGCGCCGATGCGGTGGCCAAGGCCGCGCCCGACGGCTACACCATCCTGATCGGCACCAACAGCACCAACGCGGCGCTCAAGAGCCTGATGAAGCAGCTGCCCTACAACCAGGACACCGCCTTCGCGCCCCTGGGCTACCTGGGCTCGGTGCCGCTGATCGTGGCGGTGAACAACGATGTGCCAGCCAAGAACCTCAAGGAGTTCGTCGACCTGGCCAAGGCCAAGCCCACGGGCGTCACCTTCGCCAGCGCCAGCACCTCGCAGCTGGTCTCCAGCGAGATGTTGGCCAGCATGGCCGGCATCCAGATGACCAACGTGCCCTACAAGAGCGGCCCCGCCGCCATGACCGATCTGATCGGCGGCCAGGTGATGATGTTCAGCGCCGACTTCGCCGTCATGCTGCCGCAGGTCAAGGGCGGCAAGGTGCGTGGCCTGGCCGTCACCTCGACCAAACGCTCGCCGGCCATTCCCGAGCTGCCCACGGTCAACGAGGCGCTGGGCCTGAAAGACTACGAGCTGATCGCCTATTTCGCCATGTTCGCGCCCGCCGGCACCCCGCCCGAGGCCGTCGCCAGGCTCAATCAGGCGATCAACGCTGCCGCCAGCAGCAAGGACATCCAGGACAAATTCGCCGGCATCGGCTTCGCGGTCGAACCCGGCACACCCGAGGCCCTGGCCCAGCGTTCGCGCACGGAGACCGCCAAATGGGCCAAGGCCATCAAGGACGCGAAGATCGAGCCGCAGTGAGTTCCATGGGGAGGGTTGAATACCAACTCTTCCTTACCCCTTTACAGGAATAGATCGAACGTAAATACTACTCATCAAGGCAGGGAGTCCAAGATTCGTTCCAACGGAGGAATCCGTGTCCGTACGTTCTGACTCATCTCCCTTCCGGCCCTCAAGCCTCGCGCCAACACCGGCTGAATCTAAATCGGGCGATTACCTCGCGCTTGAAAAGGACCGCCTGGTCGTCATCACGCCGGCCACGCCCCAGACGAAGCGCGGGCTTCTGGGGGCCCTGTTCAGGCCGCGGTCCGATTCCAAGGACTTTTCCTCGCAATCGGCCTCGCCCTCCAAGTCGCGCTCCCTCAGTCCTTCGTCCTCGGATTCTTCTCAAAGCCGTTCGTCGGCGTCCGAGCCGCAGGAGGCATCGGTGTCCAGCGATGGCGAGGGAAACCGCAAGTTGTTGACTGCCTTGAACGCCTATGCGTCCAGGCTCAAGCTCCCTGCGGACGCCCCATTCCATAAGGAAGTTGGATTGCTCGAGCGTCAGTGCGCGGTCTTGCCGCAGCAGGAATTCGGCCGTAGCGCACTGAAGATCTATGCGGCAGCCAAGGCGCAGGTCGATAAAGCCACAAGCAGTGTGGACCATGTGGTTGACAGCGCCGTTCGCGAGGCGAGCATCCGTGTCACCGGGGGACGCACCGATTTCACCGGCTTCGCCGACACGATCCAAAGTAACACGATCCTTGGGGCCTCCGGGAGCCATCTGGAGGTCCACCAGGGTCGCCTGGTGGTGATTCAGTCGATGGAGGGCCTCAGTGCCAGCGAGGTCCGTCTCGCCAAGGCGATTGACGCAAAGATCCGCCGAGGGGATGCGCCCCTTACGAAGGAGGAGGAGACGCTACAGATCACTCGCGGCGATAACGGCAAGCAGCTCATGCGGAAAACCTACGCCGACGGCACCGCCAGGGAGGATGGCAAGTACGGCACGCCGAATGTGCATGGCCCCATGACGCTCGAGGAAGTGACCGCGAACCAGTCCGCCAACGGGTCGGTGCTGGAGACCGTAGCAAGCCGTTTGAAGGAACTGGGCGTGGGCCCGTCATTGATCGCCCAGCTCAAGGAGAGCATGAAGTCTGCCCTTGAAGGCCCGCCCGAACTGTTTGCCTACCGGTTGGCCTTTCGCACCAAGAGCTGGGATCAGAGGGTGACGATGGTGCGTTCCGGTGGGGCGCGGGAGCGCTTTGACGAGATCGCAAAGAGGCTCAAGTATTTCTTGAACAACGACTGCTTGGTCAAAGCCGAGGCGCACATGCTGGCGCGATATGTGGAACGGGCCTTTGCCCTCGCGGTGGACCAGGAAATGGCCTTGCAACCCGAAATGAGCCGGCGCGACACCAAGCAGAAGTCGCTGCCTGCGGGGCAGAAGCTGAAGGAGCTCGACACGATGTCCGTCGGCGAATTGACCGATATGGCGATCATGGAGGTGCGCAGGACTGACCTGAAATCGCTGTCCGACCAATTGCCGTATTTGCGACCGCCGCTGCCGCCGCCGCTGCATCCCGAGCTTGCGGCGAAGTACGCCCGAAAAGACACCACTTAGCCAGGCTGCACTGCTTTCAAGATGCATTGGACGGGCGCGCGTCAGGTATAAGCTACACGCACCCGGCGCATTCAGCGCCGCCCGAGGAGCTGTATCGATGAGTGGAGTCGGCCGACCCAGGCGCCCGGCTGAGCCGTCCGCGGGGCTGGGCGCACGCAAGGCCCGGCAGCCACCACCCTCGGCGGTGGCGCCCGCCGCGCGCGCCGTTGTCAGGCCGGCCTCGGCCGATAGTGGGCCGGGCGACGCAAACACTGTCGACAGCGCCGGCATTGTCAGCAAGCCCCTGGCCGCCCGCGACCCCCGCATCTACGCCGCCCGCACGCCCCAGCACCGGCTGGGCGCCGTCGCCGATTTCCTGCTGCCCGACTGGACCGCCCTGGACGAACTCGCCCAGGATCGCCGCGCCGAATGGCGCGCGGCACCGCCCACCTCCCGCCATGCGCTGTGGCATGACGTCGCCCACCTGGGCGACCGCGCCATGCAGCTGGCGTCCCAGAGCGCCGATGCGCTCGCGCCGGTCACCCGTGAGCTGGTGCAAGGGGGCTTGCTGCCCCGGCCCGGCGAGGGCTCGGGCACGTTGCGCGATGTGCTCAGTCGGCTGGCACGGGGCTTGGCCGCCACCCATCAGCACGCTGCGGCGCTGGGCGCGCAGGCCGGGCTGGATCAGCTGCCGTCACAGCTGCAGGGGCTGTGCGACGGCGTTGGGGCGGTGGGTCAGGCCTTGGTCCAGTTGGAGGCGGCGCTCGCGCAAGACGCTTGACCGACCCGTGGCCCGGCCCGGCCCGGCTGTGCCCTCGGACGACCACACCGACATTCAAGCCATCGATGTCGCGCCGGCCCGGTCCCCCGAACGCTCGAGCCGCTCAAGGATTCGCTCAAGCCCTTCATCCTGTTGGCGCAGCAGGTCGGTAAAGCGTTTTTCGTGGTTTGACTCCAACCAGGCTTCCGGGTCGCTCATCTGCAATTGCCGCTGCCGGTGCACGAAGCGCTCCAGTTGACGGTCAGTCTCCAGCAGGCCCGACAACTCGCCGCGCAGCTGCGGAAACCAGCGCCCTTGCGCCCGGCTGGCGTCCAGCAGGGCGTGGTCGGCCAGCTCGCGCTGCGGCCCCAGGCCTGCGCCGCCGCGCTGCGCCGCCACCCAGGCCGCGTAGCGCATCAGCGCCCGTGCCAGCATCAGCGTGTGCGCGCGCCGCAGCGCATGGCGCCGCAGATGCCAGGTGATGGCCGCGCTGACCGCCGCCGCCAGCAGCAAGCCGGAAATCAGACCCAACGCGTAGTAAATGAAGGGGGACACGCCCGCCATCCGGTGCTTTCCGAAAGTTCGGTCACAAGTGTTGCCAAGAGTGTCCGCCGGCCGTGTGGGACAGGATGCGCGGCGCTTGTCAGTGAGGCGCTGATGCGAGGCTGGGCCGGACGGCCGCTCGTGCTGGCTCACCCATTGGCTAGACCCGCTGCATTCGCTCACATTCCGCATGAAGCCCAACATCTCCGCGCCCATTCACACGCCTGCTGAAACGCAGTGGGTGGAGGCCGAGTTGGTGCGCAACCTCATGCGGACGGCCCGCAACACCCAGGTGCCGATGGCGTTGCTCATCCCCGTGTATGTGGGTGTGCTGTGGGACGACATCGCCAGCTGGATGCTGGCCCTGTGGGCGCTGGCGACGGTAGCGGTCGTCGGCGCGCGCTTCCTCGTCACGCGGTTCTACATGGAGCGGGTGGCTGCCGCGGGCACGGCCGAGCAGCTGCGCTTCTTCGAGCGTACCCGTGTGTTGTGGCTGGTCTCAGCCGCGGTGTGGGCCTCGACCGTGTGGCTGTTCTTTGACCGCACGCCGCTGGCCAACCAGTTCGTCTGCTGGCTCATGCTGGCCGGGGTGGGCATGGTGTCGTCCAACACGCTGTCGAGCAAGCTCGACACCGCGCGCGGCGCCGTCAACCTGCTGGTGCTCGGCGCTGTCACGATCGTGGGCTGGCGGGTGGTGGTCGAGCTGCGCTTGCAGGGGCCCTACTACCACTTCTGGCTGATGGCCCTGATCGTCATCCTGTGGCAGGTGCTGCAGCAGACCGCCCGGCGTCTGCATATGACCCACCGGCGCAACTACGAGTTGCAGTACCGAAACAGCCAGCTGATCAACTCGCTCACGCGCCAGACCCAGGCGGCGCTGGACGCGGTGGAGATCAAGAACCGGTTCCTGGCCAGCGCCACGCACGACATCCGCCAACCGGTGCACGCGTTGGGCCTGTACGCCGACTGGCTGGCCAGCGAGCCCGAGCTGGTGCATGAACTGGCGCCCAAGATCGTCGAATCGACCAAGGCGATCAACTCGCTGTTCGACTCGCTTTTTGACATGGCCCGGGTCGACGGCGGCGCCATCCGCCTGAAGCTGGAGGCAGTGTCGCTGGAGCGCCTGCTGGCTGAGCTGGAGGTGCAGTACCGCCCGCTGGCCAATGCCAAGGGACTGCAGCTGAGGGTGCGTGCCGGCCGCGGCACGGTGCACTCCGATGCGTTGCTGCTCAAGCGCATTGTCGGCAACCTGATTTCCAACGCGGTGAAATACACCGAACGCGGCACGGTGCTGGTGGGGCTGCGCTGGCACGCCGGCGTGCCGCGCATCGAGGTGTGGGACACCGGCGTGGGCATCGCGCCCGCGCACCAGCGCGACATCTTCCGGGAGTTCTACAAGGTGCCCATCCACGCTGGAACCGAAGATGGTTTTGGCCTGGGGCTGTACATCGTGTCGCGCCTGTCGGGCATCCTGGGGCACCCGGTGGAGCTTGCGTCCAAGCCTGGGCATGGCACGGTGGTGCGGCTGGTGCTCACACCGACCGACGCAGTGCAGGCCGGCGCGCGGGCCACGGCGCTCGATCAGCTGCCCAGGAGGCCGTGAACGCGGGCGTAGTGAATGGTTTGCGTGCGGCTCTTGACGCCCAGGCGGCGAAACAGCCGCCACAGGTGCACCTTGACCGTGTGCTCGCTGATGCCCAGCTCTTCGGCGATTTCGCGGTTGGACAGCCCGCGGTCGAGCATGACGATCAACTGCTTCTGGCGCTTGGACAGCTTGTTGTCGGTGGGCGCCAGTTCTTCGAACCCGCCATCGGCCGCCATCAGGGCGCGCAGCGCGTTGCCGATCTCACCGGCGCCCGCTGATTTTTCGATATAGATGTCGGCGCCGGCGTCGACGCAGATTTCTTCGGCGTCGGCGGCGGGTGTGGCCGAAATGACCGCCAGCGGCGTGCCGGGGAACAGGTTCTTGATCTCGTGCACGCCCGAGGTGCCGGTGGTGTCGGGCAGTTTCAGGTCAAGGCAGATGAGGTCGGGCGCGCCATGCTGGCGCACGGCGGCGTCCAGGCCGCCGATGCGGTCGAGTTCGACGACGTTGGCCCCTGGGCGCAGCCGGCGCAGCAGCATCACCACGGCCTCACGCATCAGCGGATGGTCGTCGATGACAAAAAGGTTCATGGGCGGGCTGGCCGTGGTGGCGGTGGCCGGGCTGCCTACGGACGGGCTGACTTTGGTTGGCTGCATCGTGTGTGTGTATCCAAGTAGCTGCGCGATGTTTATAGCAGAGTCTGTCAGCCCAACACTATTCGCTGTCACGCATTCGTGTGAGTGCGTGAACGATTTCTGCCTCAGTCACGCCGGGCGCCGCCTGTGCATCGGGCGCCGAATCAAGGGGGTCACCCTGGCGCAGTTGCGCAATCCGTTGGCCGGCCTCGCGCGGCGAGGCGAACCCCGCGCTTTGCAGCAGCACGCGCCCGCCGGGTTCCACCAGCTTGAAGTAATGCAGGCCATCGGCCTGGCGGTACTGCTTGAACTGCGCCAGCGTGGACTTGTCGTGCTTGCGTGGCGCCGCCGCATCGGTGCGGGCGGCCAGGTCGCGCAGGCCGACCGCGTGGCGCAGGCTGCGCATGAAGGGCTGGGCCCGCGCACGCGCCTTTTGCGCGCCGGCGCGCAAAAGGCGCTCGACTTCCTGCGGGTGGGCCAGCAGCTCGCTGTAGCGGGCGCGCATGGGCGCGATCTCGCGGTCGATTCGCTCGAACAACACTTGCTTGGCTTGGCCCCAGGCGATGCCGTCGGCGTAGGCGCGGCGCAGGGCGTCGGCTTCTTGCGGCGAGGCGAAGGCCTGGTAGATCTGGAACAGGGCCGAGCCCTCGGTGTCTTTGGGTTCGCCGGGCGCGCGCGAGTCGGTCACGATGCCGGCGATCAGCTTGCGCATCTGCTCGGGCGGCGCGAACAGCGGGATGGCGTTGTCGTAGCTCTTGCTCATCTTGCGGCCGTCGAGGCCGGGCAGCGTGGCCACCGACTCGTCGACCTGCGCCTCGGGGAGCGTGAAATGCGGGCCGTACAGATGGTTGAAGCTGGCCGCCATGTCGCGCGCCATCTCGATGTGCTGCACCTGGTCGCGCCCCACCGGCACCTTGTGCGCGTTGAACATCACGATGTCGGCGGCCATCAGCACCGGGTACATGAACAGGCCGGCGGTCACGTCCGTGTCGGTGTCGGCGCCGCTGGCGGCGTTCTTGTCCATCGCGGCTTTGTAGGCATGGGCGCGATTGAGCAGGCCCTTGCCGGTGACGCAGGTGAGCAACCAGGTCAGCTCGGGGATCTCGGGGATGTCGGACTGCCGGTAGAAAAACACCTTGTCGAGGTCAAGCCCGGCGGCGATCCAGCAGGCCGCGATCTCCAGCGTGGAGCGCTGGATGCGGGCCGGCTCGTCGCACTTGATCAGTGCGTGGTAGTCGGCCAGGAAGTAGAAGTTCTCGGTGCCGGGCCGCAGGCTGGCCTGCACCGTGGGGCGGATTGCGCCGACGTAGTTGCCCAGGTGGGGCGTGCCGGTGGTGGTGATGCCGGTGAGGAAGCGAATGGGTTCGGTCATGCGCGCAAACAAGGAGGAGGAGGGCTCAGCCAAGCAGCGAGAGCAGGGGGGTCAGCAGCACGTCGATCACGCCGTACCCGAAGCCCATCAGCGGCCGCAGCCACCAGTTGCCCAACACACCCGCCACCACCAGCGCCAGCACGATGAAAAAGCCATAGGGCTCCACGCGTGACACCAAGATGGCCTGGCGCATGGGCAGCAGGCCCACCAGAATTCGCCCGCCGTCCAGCGGCGGCAAGGGAAACAGGTTGAAGGCCCACATCACCAGGTTGGCCAGCACACCGGCCTGGGCCATCTTGAGAAAGAAGGTTTCTTGCACGTCCATCGCGCGCATCACGACGAAGGCCACGGCCCACAGGATGGCCTGGATGAAGTTGGAGGCCGGCCCGGCCAGCGCCACCCAAATCATGTCGCGCTTGGGCCGGCGCAGCGCGCCGAAATTCACGGGCACTGGCTTGGCATAGCCGAACAGGAAAGCGCCGGAGGTGGCGAAGTACAGCATCAGCGGCATCAGGATGGTGCCGATGGGGTCGATGTGGGGAATAGGGTTGAGCGTCACGCGGCCCAGCGCCTGCGCGGTGTTGTCGCCGAAGTAGCGCGCGACATAGCCATGCGCCGCCTCGTGCACCGTGATGGCGAAGATCACCGGCAGGGCGTAGACGAGGACGGTCTGGATGAGGTTGTTGAAATCCACCGCGGCATTGTCTCAGACGCGGCCGAGCAGCCCTGGCGGCGTCCTCAGCCCAGCCCTAGCACCGCGACATCGCCGCGCCCTTCGCGCATCACCACCGCGTCGCCGCCCGTGGCCATGGGCGTGAGGTCGACCACCGTGGTGGGCTGGGAAGGGCATGCGCCGGCATCGACCACGCCGTCGATCAGCTTTTCGTACAGGTCGCGGATCTCATGCGCGTCGTTCAGCGGCTCGGTGCCACCCCGCGGGATCAGCGTGGTGGCCAGCAGCGGCGCGCCATGCATCTCCAGCAGGGCCTGCAGCGTGCGGTGTTCGGGCACCCGCAGGCCGATGGTCTTGCGCTGGGGATGGCTCAGGCGCCGCGGTACCTCGCGGGCGGCTTCCAGGATGAAGGTGTAGGCCCCCGGCGTGGCCGCCTTGAGCAGGCGGTACTGCCGGTTGTCCACCCGGGCATAGCTGGCCAGCTCGCTCAGGTCGCGGCACAGCAGGGTGAGGTGGTGCTTGTCGTCCACACCGCGGATCTGGCGCAGCCGGTCGGCGCTGGGCTTGTCGTCCAGGTGACAGGCCAGCGCATAGCTGGAGTCGGTGGGCAGCGCCACGATGCCACCGCGCGCCAGCAAGACGGCTGCTTGCTTGAGCAACCGGGGCTGCGGGTTGTCGGGATGGACTTCGAAATACTGGGCCACGGGGAAGTGTCAGGCCCGGCGCGACTCACGCACCGAGAGCCAGGCGCTGGCGACGCCGCAGGCGGCGATCACGGCCATGCCGATCAAGGACCAGTGGTCGGGTACATGGCCGCGCACCAGCCAGCCGAACAGCACCGCAAAGCCGATCTGCGAATACATGTAGGGCATCAGCGTGCTCGCGGCAACGTGCCGGAAGGCCAGGACCATCACGAAGTGCCCGACGCCGCCAAAGATGCCCATCAGAGCGATCAGCAGCCAGTTGCCCGGCGTAGGCGAGCCGGTCCAGGCGTAGGGCAGCACCAGCGTCAATGTGATCGCGCCGATCCAACCCGTGTAGAAATGCGTGGTCAGCGGATCTTCGGTGCGCGCCAGCTTGCTGGTGACCATCTGGAACGCCGCGTTGACCACCGCTTGGGCCAGCGGCAGCAGCATCACCCAGGAAAAGCCGCTGCCGCCCGGGCGGATGATGATCAGCGTACCGGCGAAGGCGGTCAGCACCAGCGCCCAGCGTGAGGGTGCTACTTGCTCCTTGAACAGCGCCGGGCCGGCCATCGTCACGATCACCGGTGCCAGCAGGATGATGGCGGTGAGTTCCCCCACCTGCATGTACTTCAGGCTGGTGAAAAACAGCAAGGTGCCGGTCACCAGCAGGCCGCCGCGCAGCAGCTGAAAGGGCAGGTGGCGCGTCTGCAGGACGCGCCGGCCCCGCAACGGCAGCACGACCGCGGTGGTTAGCAAGGACTGGAACACGTAGCGCCCCCAGGCGCTCACCACCACCGGCACGCCCGCCAGCACCACGAACTGGCTGATCGTGTCCATGGCGGCGAAGCACGCGCATGTGAGGATGGCCAGGCCGACGCTGCCCAGCACCCTGGCGTCGGCGGGATGCGCTGGCGTGGTCACCGCACGCGATCGCTAAGCAGCTCCCAAACTGGCGTGAGCCCGCCAGGCAGGGGCGGCAGGCGTCCCAGGTCGGTGTGGCTTTCGTCGGGGCTGTGAAAGTCGCTGCCGCGCGAGGCGACCAGGCTGAACTCCTTCGCGGTCTCGGCATAGCGGGCCGCTTCGGCGGCGGTGTGGCTGCCGGTGACCACTTCGACCCCACGCCCGCCGTGGGTCTTGAACTCGGAGAACAGCGCGAACTCCTCGTTGGCCGTGAACTTGTAGCGGGCCGGGTGGGCGATCACCGCCGTGCCGCCGGCTTCGTTGATCCAGTGCACCGCGTCGCGCAGGTTGGCCCAGCGATGCGGCACGAAGCCGGGCTTGCCTTCGGTGAGAAAGCGCCGGAACACCTCGTTGGTGTCGCGGCAGACGCCGGCCTCCACCAGAAAGCGGGCGAAATGGGTGCGCGAGATCAGCTCGGGGTTGCCCACGTAGCGCAGCGCGCCCTCATAGGCGTTCTTGATGCCTACCAGCGCCAGCTGGTCGGACATCTCGCGGGCGCGTGCGCCGCGCCCGCCTCGGGTGTCGTACAGGCCCTGGCGCATGGCCGCGTCTTCGGGGTCGAAGCCCAGGCCGATGATGTGCACCGTCTGGCCCGCGAAGGTGACCGAGATCTCGACGCCGGTGAGGTACTTCATGCCGTGGGCATGGGCGGCCTCCTGGGCGCGCTGCTGGCCGCCCACCTCGTCGTGGTCGGTCAGGGCCCACAGCTCGACCCCGTTGGCGGCCGCACGGGCGGCCAGCGCCTCGGGCGTGAGGGTGCCGTCGGACACGACGGAATGGCAATGGAGGTCGGCGTTGAGTTGGCTGTTCACGCCTTCGATTCTAGGTGCGCCGGCATGACCGCGCGGCAACCGCGCCCTTGGCGCCGCAAGCGGTCAGTCGAGCGCGCCGGCCGCCAGGCGCAGGTCGGCGGTCGTGGTGAGGGCGCATTCGAGTGCCATCGCAAGCGCGCCCACCATGGTCTCCAGTGGCATCGAAGGCTGGCCCTGCCCGGGCAGCCAGGGCAGGTGTACCAGGCCGCCACGCACGCCCTGCCACCGCGGCTGCGCCAGCCGGTGCATCAACCCATAGAACACGTGGTTGCAGACGAAGGTGCCGGCCGTCTGCGACACCTCGGCGCGCACGCCCGCTTGCAGCAACGCCCGCAGCATGGCCTTGATCGGCAGCGTGCCGAAGTAGGCGGCGGGCCCGCCCGCCACCGCGGGTGTGTCCACCGGCTGCGCGCCGGCGTTGTCGGGGATGCGAGCGTCGTCCACGTTGATCGCCACCCGCTCCAGCGACAGCGCGGTGCGGCCACCGGCCAGGCCCAGGCACAGCACCAGCCGGGGCGCATGGCGCAGTAGCGCGGCGTCCAGCCGCAGCACCGATTCGCCAAAACTGGTGGGCAGCAGCGCCGCCACCATCCGATGCCCGGCGATCACCCGGCCGTGCAGGGCTTGCGCCGCCAGCCAGCTGGGGTTGACGGTGGCCTCGCCGAACGGGTCGAACCCGGTCACCAGCACGGTGGGCATGCTGACCGGCGCAGTGGGAAAGGTGCCTTGCATCGGGCCACTTTAACCGCCACTGCCGTCATTCCCGCGAAGGCGGGGGCTGCGCGGGAATGACGAAAAGTTATTCCGGACACCAGTGCGCCTGAGCGGGAATGACGGGGAAAAAAGGGCTGTAACGGCCCCGCCACGGCCAGATGCGACAATATGCAGTTGACATGACCGCATCTTTCTCCAATTTATCGCTGGCCGAACCGCTGGCACGCGCCGTGGCCGAAATGGGCTACGAGTCCATGACGCCCATTCAGGAACAGGCCATCCCTGTGGTGCTGACCGGCAAAGACGTGATGGGCGCCGCGCAAACCGGCACCGGCAAGACAGCCGCCTTCTCCCTGCCCCTGCTGCAGCGCCTGCTCAAGCACGAGAACACCTCCACCTCGCCCGCGCGGCACCCGGTGCGCGCCCTGGTGCTGCTGCCCACCCGCGAGCTGGCCGACCAGGTGGCCCAGCAGGTCAAGCTGTATGCCAAGTACACCGGCATTCGCAGCACCGTGGTGTTCGGCGGCATCGACATGAAGCCGCAGACCGCCGAGCTGAAAAAAGGCGTCGAGGTGCTGGTGGCCACGCCGGGGCGCCTGCTGGACCACATCGAGGCCAAGAATGCGGTGCTCAACCAGGTCGAGTACGTCGTGCTCGACGAGGCCGACCGCATGCTGGACATCGGCTTCCTGCCCGACCTGCAGCGCATCCTGTCTTACCTGCCCAAGCAGCGCACCACGCTGCTGTTTTCGGCCACCTTCTCGCCCGAGATCAGGCGGCTGGCCGGCAGCTACCTGCAAGACCCGGTCACCATCGAGGTGGCGCCCCCCAACGCGACCGCTTCCACCGTCGAACAGCATTTCTACAGCGTGATCGACGAGGACAAGCGCCGCGCCCTGTGCCAGATCGTGCGCCAGCGCGGCATCAAGCAAGCCTTTGTTTTCGTCAACAGCAAGCTCGGCTGCGCCCGGCTGGCCCGCTCGCTCGAGCGCGACGGTCTCAACACCACCGCGCTGCACGGCGACAAGAGCCAGGACGAGCGCCTGAAGGCGCTGGCCGCGTTCAAGGCCGGCGAGGTCGACCTGCTGGTGGCCACTGACGTCGCCGCCCGCGGCCTGGACATCAAGGATGTGCCGGCGGTGTTCAACTTCGACGTGCCTTTCAACGCCGAGGATTACATCCACCGCATCGGCCGCACCGGCCGCGCCGGCGCATCCGGCCTGGCCGTCACCTTCGTTTCCAACACCGACGGCCGGCTGGTGGCCGACCTCGAAAAGCTGCTCAAGAAGAAGCTCGAGATCGAGCCCGTCGAGTACGAGGAAGACCGTCCGCGCGGGCGCATTAACGACGGCCGCCGCACCTGGCGCGAGCACGGCGAAACCGGCGACCCGCGTGACGCGCTCGACGCCCCGCCGCGCGAGCGGGCCCCGCGTGCGGCGCGCCCACCGGCAGCGCCGAAAGACCCGTTTTTCGACCAGCCCTATGAGGCGCCGGCCGATGCCACACCCGCCTGGGAGGCGTCCGCCAAGCCGGCCAATCGCGTGTCGGCCAACATCAAGCCCAAGCGCAAGGTCGCGGCCTTGTTCAAGGCAGCGACCTGAGCACACTCGTCATTCCCGCGTAGGCGGGAATCCAGGCCCAGGCCAAGCATAGCGACGGCCCATAGCGCCGGGCAGACCGCGCTTCTGGATCCCCGCCTGCGCGCACTGGTGTCCGGAATAAATTGATCGGGTGATACAAAGACAAAGGGGCGGCCTCGGTGGAATTTCCGTTCGCCCTGAGCCTGTCGAAGGGCATGCGAGTGCAAGTGCGAGGCTTCGACAGGCTCAGCC
>CANJQN010000061.1 GCA_947476465.1 Comamonadaceae bacterium
CGGAAAGGAGGAAGAAAAAGGCAAAACGCCGTATAGTTATTAACAGCCGACCATCAAAACGTCGGCCTTCGCCCCTGGAAAATGCTGGCTCGGCACGGGTGGGAAAGATTCAATCGGCGCCGACAGATGGACCTCTTCGCGTGGACCTATCGTCGGTCCCAGGCCAAGTACAAGGTGGTGCTTGAATCCATGGGCTCGCCAGACCCCTTTCGCATCAAGTACCGTGAGGCGCTCAACGAAGCGGTCGGCCAGGTGGTTCGACGTCGAGCATCTGAGGCGGTTGCTGTTTCCAACCTTGGCTTGCCCGAAGAGGAGGGGTCGAAGTTCCAACAGCTTCTTGGGCAGGAACTCAATGCACTGGCGGCTTTCAACTGTGCGCGATACCGGCTTGGTATCGACGAGACTCAGGCTTGGATTGACGAAGGACGCCCCCGATAACTGCACAGCTGCAGAACCGCCGCACGACAAACCACACCATGAGCAACCCGCCCCTCCAGCGCAACAACGACGAGATCGCGCGCATCCGCGCCATCGCAGACAGCGGGCAGGATGTGCCCGTGCTGATGCTCAACCTCAACCTCTATACGGAAGCGGCCGGCTTCCCGGACGGCGCGCTGTACCGCGACTACATGGCGGTGCTTGAGCGTTTTCTGCCAGCGGTCGGTGCGCGCATCCTTTGGCGGCAACCGGTGCTCGGGCAGGCGACGGGCGTGCAGCCGCTGCATGAGGTGCTCGCCGCGTGGTATCCCAGCCACCGGGCATTCCTGGATCTGCCGACTGCGCCGGGTGCGGCGGAGAACTACCGCTTGCGGCAACTGGCGGTGAAGAGTGCGGTGATTCATCGGCTGGCGGGGGATCGGTATCCGTTCGCGCCTGTGGAACAGCGTCAGGGGGAATGACGCGAATGGTCTCCGGCTGCCCTACCCTTGGTCGAAACGCTTCGCGCGCCGCTGGGGACGCGCACCCCGCAAGGCTATGAACGCAGTTTTGTGGACAACTACATCCCCAACCAATCGAGCTTGCTGCCACCGCAGCTGGCCACAGACTTGTTCAACGCCGGTCGCGGCCGAGACCAGCAACCCGCAGGAGCCTATGCCCACGACGTTCTGGATCAGCTGCTGATTGACCTGTCCTGGTCGTCGTCGCACCTTGAGGGCAACAACATGAGCTTGCTCGACACCAAGGTGCTCTTTGAGCTCGGCGAGCAGGCAGGCCCCCTTGATGAAGACACCCTGATGCTGCTCAACCACAAGGAGGCCATCGAGTTCATGGTCGACGCTGTGCCGACTGACGGCATCACGGTGCCGGTCATCGTCGACCTGCAGGCCAAGTTGATGAAGGATTTATTGAAGGACTCGCGCGACATCGGCAGCATCCGCCGGCGGGTGGTCAACATCGACGGCTCTGTCTACTCCCCAAGCAACATCCCGGCGCTTCTGGAAGAGACGCTCACGTCCATCGTCGACAAGGTCCGCCAGATTTACAACCCGATAGAGGCCGCATTCTTCCTTTGGGTCAACGTGGCCTACCTGCAGCCCTTTGCGGACGGCAACAAGCGCACGAGCCGCCTGGCCGCCAACATGCCGCTTATGCTTTACAACTGCGCGCCCCTGTCCTTTCTGGATGTGGAGCGCACGGACTATGCGACAGCCATGCTCGGCATCTACGAGCAGCGCAACGTCGCCGCGGCGGTGGAGCTGTTTGAATTTATCTACCGTCGCTCGATTGAAAAGTACAGCGTACTGCGAGCGTCCCTGGCCGTGCCTGACCCGCTTCGAGCCCGGTACCGGCAGGCCCTCAACGAGCTGATGCAGTTCGTCGTCTTCCACGGCCGAACGTTGGAGCAGGCGTTGTCGCAGGTGCCGATAGCGGCCGCTGATCTAACGGCGCTGCGCGTCATCGCGAACACTGAGCTGGACCGGCTGGAGCAATACAACTGCGCCAGGTACAACTTGGCGCGGGGGATGACGCAGAGATGGATTGATGCTGGGCGGGCGAGGTAGCCGATCCCCGCGCGCCCGGCAGGCGATACAGGCCACGTCCGATCTTCTCCAGCAGGCCAGCGCCCGGGTTGTGGCAGTGCGGTAAGTCAGGGGCAGGCGGCCGTCGTGGGCGACAGCCCCACCTTCCATTTGGTTTAAATTTTCTGTAAAATCACAGATCTTTTAAACCAACCACGGAGGCGTCATGATCGGGAACCGCATTCGGCAAGCTCGTCTGGCCGCAGGGCTCACCCTGGACGCCTTGGGGAAGAAAGTTGGCGTCACGCACACGGCGATCCAGAAGTACGAGAAGGGGACTATGACCCCGCCGTCATCGCAGCTCCTCAAGCTGGCGCGTGCTTGTGGGATACGTGTCGAGTACTTCTTCCGCACCCATGAGGTGGAGCTGCTCGAGCCAGAGTTCCGGCGACTGGCTACCTTCGGGAAGACCGCGCAAGAGGCGCTTAAGATCAAGACCGTCGAACTGATCGAAAAGCGAGTGGAGCTGCTGGGGTTCTTTCCAGAATCACCCATTCGGCGGTTCGAGGCACCTGATGGGCTGCCTCAGCACGTCAATGATCTCGACGAGTTGGAGATTTTTTCGGATCGGGTGCGAGATGCCTGGAAGTTGGGCCTCAATCCGATTGGCGATCTGACGGACACCTTGGAGACGCTGGGCCTGCTGGTGCTCGTGGTTGACGAAGCAAATCCGGGGTTCTCCGGCTTGACGGCGACCGCGCGAGCGTCCGACGGACGAACGTATCCAATTGTCGCCGTGTCGTCACAATGGCCAGGCGACCGACAACGATTCACGCTTGCGCACGAACTCGGTCATTTACTGCTTTCTGGACGTCTGGCTGCAGGCATTAACGAGGAGAAGGCCTGTAATCGCTTTGCTGGTGCGTTTTTGGCACCAAAGGCCGCGGTCGTACAACTCCTGGGCCAAGCCCGACGAGGTGTCGAGTGGCAAGAATTATTCGCGCTGAAGCACGAGTTCGGATTGAGCATGGCCGGTTGGCTTCAACGGGCGAAGCAATGCGGCGTCATCACTGATGCTACGCATCTTGCCTTGTGGAAGCGCTTTTCCGCGAAGGGATGGCGAAAAAATGAGCCTGGTGAGGCCGTGCCACGTGAACATCCACGACTGTTCGAGCAGTTGGTATATCGAGCCTTAGGGGAGCAATACGTCTCTGAGCCCAAGGCGGCCGAGCTGCTTGGCATACCCATGATGCGCTTCCATAAGGAGCGCCAGCTGGAGTCGCTGGATGTTGCTGCTCATCAGTGATGCCAACATATTGATCGATATGGAGGCTGGGGAGCTCATGCAGCGACTCTTCCAGCTGCCAGTCCAGTTTGCGATTCCCGACATCCTCTATTGGGAGGAGATTGAACCGGGGACGCCGGGGTTGGAGGATCAGGGCCTACAGATCCTGGAGGTCACTGGCGAGTACGTCCAGTATGCGTCTGCCATGCAAGGCAAGTACGGAACGGCGCCCAGTCCCAACGACTATCTCGCTTTGGCGCTTGCCAAGCAAGAAGGCTGTCCGCTTCTGACTGGCGATCAATATCTCAAGGCTGCCGCCCAGGCTGAAGATGTGCCTGTCATGGGCACCGTCTGGCTGCTCCGGACGATGGTTGAAAACCATTTGCTCAGCGTAGACGAAGCCATCACCGCGCTCACGTTGATGAAAGAGAGCAAGCGTCGACTACCGTGGGCGGACGCCGAACGCATCTTGAATGGTTTGCGCCCGGACGCGTAGGATGCCCACAAGACCGGCAGATGCGGACGCGGGTTCGATTGAGCAATACGGAATCGAACTGGCGGCCTTCCTGGCGGGCAGGTTCAATGTGATCGCGACTCGATCGCAAAAACGGGAGGGAACAAGGGTGACAAACCACAACATAAGCAGCCCGTCCCTCCAGCGCAACGACGACGAGATCGCGCGCATCCGCGCCATCGCAGACAGTGCGCAGGATGGGCCCGTGCTGATGCTCAACCTCAACCTCTACACGGAAGCGGCGGGCTTCCCGGACGGTGCGCTGTACCGCGACTACATGGCGGTGCTTGAGCGTTTTCTGCCAGCGGTCGGTGCGCGCATCCTCTGGCGGCAACCGGTGCTGGGGCAGGCGACGGGCGTGCAGCCGCTGCACGAGGTGCTGGCCGCGTGGTATCCCAGCCACCGGGCGTTTCTGGATCTGCCGACTGCGCCAGGTGCGGCAGAGAATTACCGCTTGCGGCAACTGGCGGTGAAGAGCGCGGTGATACATCGGCTTGCGGGGGATCGGTATCCGTTCGCGCCGGCGGGGCCGTGTCAGGGCGAATGAGCTCCGCATTCGTCGCCCCCGCAGCGGCGGGGGCCCAGGAGCGAGCTGTGGCCGGCGTGACGGGCCGTCGCCGTGCTCGGCCTGGGCCTGGGTTCCCGCCTTCGCGGGAATGACGAACTTCCCGTCGTCCCGGCACGGCCTGGAAGCTTGAAAACCACGCCACCAAATTAAAGATTGCTTTAATATCCACGCCACCTGTTAAAGCCCGCTTCCATTCCATGCGCTCCACCGGCACCTACACGACCGTCACCACCATCGGCGAAGCCGTGCGTGCGTTTGTGCCGCGTGCGCTGCCGCCCGCCAAGCCGCCGCTGGCGGCCGATGCCTATGCCGACCTCAACCACAGGGCCGAGATGGCCCTGGCCCGCTTGTCGGGCGTGTCGGGCCTGGTGCCGTCGGTGGATTGGTTGCTGTACAGCGCCATTCGAAAAGAGGCGCTGCTCACCTCGCAGATCGAAGGCACGCAAGCCACGCTGACTGACCTGTTCGACGAGGAAGCGGGGTTTGCCGTGAGCAACACAGCCGACGTGGAAGAGGTGACCAACTACCTGCGCGCCTTCAGGCTGGTGCGCGACAACCTGCGCAAGCCGCGCGGCCTGCCGATCAGCGCGCGCCTGCTGTGCGATGCGCACCGGCTGTTGCTCGATGGCGCGCGCGGCGCAGGCAAGCAGCCCGGGGAACTGCGCCGCTCGCAGAACTGGATCGGCGGCACCCGGCCGGGTAACGCGGTCTTCGTGCCGCCGCCGGCCGAGCGGGTGCCGCAGTTGCTGGGCGACATGGAGCGGTTCATCCACGACATGAACCCCAAGCTGCCGCCTTTGGTGCGGGTGGCCCTGGTGCATGTGCAGTTCGAGACGATCCACCCCTTTCTCGACGGCAACGGGCGCATCGGGCGCCTGATGATCGCCGCGCTGATGGAAGCGTGGGGCCTGCTGCCCGAGCCGCTGATGTACCTGAGCGGCTACCTGAAGCAACACCAGGCCGAGTACTACCGGCGCCTGGCGGCGGTGCGCACCGAGGGCGATTGGGAAGGCTGGGTAGCGTTCTTCCTGGAGGGTGTGACGGTGGCCGCGACCGACGCGGAGCGCGCCATCGTGGCAATTGCCAGCCTGGTGACCGCCGACCGCCACCGCCTGCTGGAAGCCCCAAAGGCCAACTCGGCCAGCTACCGGCTGTTCGAGATGCTGCCGTTGATGCCACGCTTTTCCATCGAGCAGGTGCGCCAACGCCTAGCCACCAGCTTTCCCACGGCCAATGCCGCGGTGAAGGTGCTGGAGGGCTTGGGCATAGTCACCGAGCAGACCGGGCAGAAAAAGAACCGCAACTACAGCTACCGGGCGTACATCGATTTGATGGCGCGCTGAACCGGCCTTGCGCAACGCGCTTCGCTAACTGTCGTCCCCGCGCAGCCCCCGCCTACGCGGGGGTGACAGGGGACCCAGGAGCGAGGTGTGTCCGCCGTGACGGGCCGTCGCTGCGCTCGGCCTGGGCCTGGGTTCCCGCCTCCGCGGGAATGACGAACTTCCCGTCGTCCCCGCGCAGGCGGGGACCCAGAGGGGCGGTGTTGGCCGGCGCTGCGGGCCGTCGCGGTGCTCGGCCTGGGCCTGGATTCCCTGTCACCCCCGCGAAGGCGGGGGCCCAGGAGCGGGGTCTGGCCGGCGCTCGTGCGCACCATCCCTGGCCCACCTCCTTTCAAGCCAATCTGCCTGCAATAAGCCGCTGCGCGGCTTCAGACATCACCCATTCCCAATGCACTCGCGCGCGGGTCAGGCCCACGAAGAGGCGGCGTGTTGCGCTGGGGGACCACTCGGCGAAGTCGATCTCGGTGAAGACGACTGCGGGGGCAGACTGGCCCTTGAAGCGAAACACCGTGTCGGCCACGATGGTGTAGGCATCGGTCAGGGCTTGCTCCAGCTCCCGCAGGACTTGAAGCTCGGTCTGTCTGCCGCCGATGCCGCTGGTGGGGGCGGCGTTGGCGCCGATGACGATGGCCATGGTCAGTCGTCCAAGGTTCTGCGGTGCAAAGGAGGATAGAGTTGACAGTGGCCCGAACGCAGTCGTGTTGGCTGTGATGGTGTTCGTCCCAGACGACCATCACATATCTCCCGTCATTACTCGAGTAGTTGGCGTCTCCGTGTGTGCCCTCGATAACGCGGGGCGCTTGGTTTTCAACGTTTTTTCTAGAGAAGGAATGCATCAATGACGTTTACTATTGCAGTGAGATCGCCGAAGCTCGGACAGGTCGGTGTGGGACTTGCCACGTGCTCAATCGCTGCAGGGGGACTGTGTGCCTTCTACAGCCACGCGGGCGACCTTATCGTTAGCCAAGCGTACGCGTCTCCCGAGGATGGTTACCTCCTGGCAAGGGAGATGGACAAGGGAGCGACACCTGAAGAAGCGTTTGCCGTCGTCAAGAAGGCCGATCCGTACATCGAGTTCAGGCAAATCATGGTTGTGCCAAGATCGGGACCGATCTTTGCACACTCGGGACCAAGTGCTCGGCCTTGGGTGGGGCACATCGCCGATCAAGACTTTGTCGTTGCCGGAAACGTACTCGCAGGGGAGCGCGTCGTGAAAGCGATGCGCGACGCCTATGTGTCGGCAGAGAGCGAGCCGCTCGCCGAGCGGATCCTTCGTGCGCTAGAGGCGGGGCGCGATGCTGGCGGGCAAGCTGGCGGCACCGGTGCGGCTCTGACCGAGCGGTCGGCATCGATCAAGATCACCAAGACCGGCGATTCGCCGGGCTTTGCTGTTCTCGACCTTCGCGTCGACATTCACCACAGCGCGGTGCACGAAATGCGTCGCCTATACGAGTTCCACAACATCTACGGCGAGTACTCGAAGCTGCGCGACAAGTCCCCGAAGGATTCGCCGTCAATGGTCGATTACGAGGCGGAGTATCTGCGGAAGTCCAAGACCGTCATCGAGCGGCCTTCTGTCTACAGATAAGCTGATGTCATATTTGAGACGGATGGCTCGGCAACAAGTCATGGCCGCCCTCCCCCCACAACAAACTTCGCCCGAGCATCGCTGATCAGCCCTTCAATCTGCGGCAGCACCGACTCACGCAAGGCCTCCAGTGCCGCCTTGCGCACGCGCGCCAGAATCTCGGCGCCCTCCCCCTTGCGCACGGCCACCACCAAACGGCGGCGCAAGGTGCCTCGGGGCAGCGGCAACACCCTTACCTTGTTGGCGGGCGCCATCGACTTGAGCAGGATCAAGGGGGTGACGATGGTCCAGCCGAAGCCGGCGGCCACCATGCGAAGCAAGGCGTCGGTGGTGTCGAACTGGTAGCGCGTGACAGGCTGCACACCGGCGCGCTGAAAGTAGGCGTCGATCATCACGCCCATGTGCGAATCGCGTCCGTAGCGGATGTAGCTCAGGTCGGCCGCCAGGGCGCTGAGGTTGGCGGGGTCGCCGGGCCAATCGGCCGGCACGGCGAGCATGAAGGTCTCTGTGAGGATGGTGCTGACGGCCAGGCTATCGGGCGCGGCGCCGTCCTCGGATGTGATGATGACGTCTGAGCGGCGGTCGATCAGCGCCTGGAAGCTGGTGGCGCGAAAGCCCGAGGCGACCGTCCATTCGCTGGCGATGTCTCTCAGGCGGTCCAGCGTTTGCGTGCCGGCGGTGGAGGTAAAGCTGTCGAGCATGCCGATGCGTAACAGCGGCACGCGGCCCAGGGCGGCATTGCGGGCGGCGTCGTGCACCTCTTGCACCTTGGCCACCACGCCACGCGCTGCCTTCAACACCGAGCCGCCGGCCAGCGTGAGCGCGGGCGGGCGCACGCTGCGGTCTAGCAGCTGCACGCCCAACGATTCCTCCAGCGCGGTGATGGCCTGCGATATGGCGGCCTGGCTCACACCCAGCTGCTCACCGGCGGCGCTCATGCTGCCGTGGTCGGCCACCTGCACGAAGATGTCGAGCATGCGCAGGTTCAGGCGCAGGGCGGCGCTGGTGTCGGCGGGCTGCTGTGAATCTTTGGGCGATTTCATGCCCCGGATCGTAGCCGGGCAGGGTTTGCCGCGGCTTGCGGCAGCGCCGCAAATTCACTTATAGTTTTCATAAGTTTTTAAAAGGGCAAGCATGTTGGCTGTGAAAGACAAGCTCGCGCGTGGCGAAGTCGCGAGCATGGTGATGGTCAATTACCCCTCGGCCGCGCTGGTCGAGCATATTGGCAAGCTCGGCTTCGACGCCGCGTTCATCGATTGCGAAAAAGGCAGCGCCACCACCGAGCACATCGAGAACATGTGCCGTGGCGCGCGCGCCGCCGGCATCTGCGCGGTGGTGCGGCCCTGGAGCGCGGACGCCGGGCTGATCAGCCGCTACCTCGATCTGGGCGCCAACGGCATCATGCAGGCGGGGATTGAATCGGTTGGCGAAGCGCAGGCCCTGGTGGCGGCGGTGCGCTATGCGCGCTGGTCTGACTGGCAAGACAAACTGGTGATCGGCATGATCGAATCCCCCCAGGCCATCGCGCTGCTGCCGCAATTGCTGGATGTGGAAGGCATTGACGCCTGGTTCGTCGGCCCGAACGATCTGGCCCACCGCATGGGTTTTCCCGGCCAGGCGGCGGTGCGTGCCGAGGTGCGCGACGCGGTGGCCGGCGCCGTGCGCACCATCTCGGCGGCGGGCAAGGTGGCCGGAACGCTGGCAACGCCCGAGTCGACTCCGGCGGTGGTGGCCGCGGGCGCGCGCCTGCTGCTCACACGCACGACCGAGCTGATGGCGATCGGCGCGCAGCAGTTCCACGACCAGGTGCGCCGGGCCGCCCAAACGCGTTCAAACGCACCCGAATCCGGAGACAAGACATGATCAATCGCAAACAACTTCTGCGATGGAGCGCCGGCCTGGCGGGCTCGCTGATTCTGGCGCCCTGGGCAGCGCGCGCACAACAGCGCTACCCCGAGCGCGCGGTGCGGATCGTGGTGCCTTACGTCGCAGGCGGTAACCTGGACGTGACCGCCCGGCTCTTCGCGCAGCACCTGTCGGACGACCTGGGCCAGCCTTTCGTGGTGGAGAACCGGCCGGGCGCCAATGGCAACACGGGCACCGAGCAGGTGGTTCGCAGCGCCCCCGATGGCTACAGCCTGGCCATGGTGTCGGCGGGCACGCTGACCATCAATCCGGCGCTGTACCGCACGATGCCCTTCGACCCCGAGAAAGACCTCACGCATATCTCCATCGTGTCGACCGGGCCGATGGTGCTGACGGTGAACAACGCCTTGCCGGTCAACTCCATGCAGGAGTTGGTGGCCTACGCGAAGGCCAACCCCGGCAAGCTCAATTTCGGCAGTGGCGGCAACGGCACGCTCGCCCATCTGTCCACCGAGATGCTGCGGGTGCGCACCGGCATCGACATCGTGCATGTCCCCTACAAGGGAACCGCGCTGGCCGCCAGCGATGTCATGGCCGGACACATCCAGGCCCTGTTCGACACGCTGAGCACGGCGGCGCCACTGATCCAGGAGCGCAAGGTGCGCGCACTGGCCGTGACGTCCGCCAAGCGCGCGCGCACGTTTCCGGACTTGCCCACCGTCGCCGAGGCCGGCGTGCGCGATTACGCGGCCGAGACCTGGGCCGGCCTGGTGGGGCCGCCTGGCATGCCGCGCGAGGTGGTCGCGCGGTTGCAGGCCAGCCTGGCCAAGATCGCAGCCCGGCCGGATGTGCAGCAGCGCCTGGCCTCCGGGGGCAGCGAAGCGGTGGGCGGCACGTCGGAGCAGTTCGCGCGCGCGGTCAACACCGAGCGCGCCCGTTGGGCCGAGATCGTGAAGGTCTCGGGCGCCAAGTCCGACTGAGGCCGACCGATGAAGCAAACAGCCACCCGGGTCGTCCTGATGGAGGACTACCTCGACTACGCCCGCCACACCGATGCCGTGAAGGCGCTGGCGCAACGCGTCGACTTGCAGATCTACACCGACAAGGCACGCGACGACGCCGAGCTGTTGCAGCGGCTCGCTGGCGCGCAAGTGGCCATCACCATCCGTGACCGTGTCATGTTCCACAAGGGCATTTTTGAGCGGATGCAAGGGCTGCAATTGCTGTCGGTGTGCGGCCCGCGTCTTGCACCCCACATCGACCTACCCGCTGCCACCCGCGCCGGCGTGCCGGTGTGCTGCGGCCCGGCACACCACTCTTTGAGCGACGCCCATTACGCCACCGCCGAGTTGACGCTGGCGCTGATCCTGGGCCTGGTCAAGAGCATGGAGCACAACCAGCAGGTGATGCGCGCGGGCGGCTGGCAGACGCGCATCGGCACCGGCCTGCGCGGGCGCACGCTGGGCGTGGTGGGCAGCACGGGCAAGGTCGGGCAGATCGTGACCGACGTCGCCAAGGCCATGGGCATGCGCTTGCTGGCGTACAGCCCACGCCTGACCGCCGAGCGGGCGGCGCAGCAGGGTGTGGAAGCGGTGCCACTAGAGGCGCTGCTGCGCCAATCCGATGTGGTCACGCTCCATGCCAATGCCACGGCAGAAAGCGCGGGCATGCTGGGCGCGGCGCAATTCGCGCTGATGAAGCCCGGCGCCTACCTGGTGAATACGGCGCGCGCCGCCTTGATCGATGAGGCAGCCCTGCGCGCAGCGCTCGACACGGGCCACCTGGCCGGTGCCGGGCTGGACGTGTACTGGCAAGAGCCCCTGCCCGCCGACCATTGGGCGCGGCAACATCCCCGCGTGCTGATGCAGCCGCACCTGGGCGCTTTCACGCCAGAAGGTTATGGTTCGATCGTGACGTCAGGCGTGCTGCCCGTTCTTGATTGGCTCGACGGCAAGCCCATCGCCATCGCCAACCCCGAAGCTTTATCCCATTCAAAGGAGACATCCAAATGACTTTGCTATTCATCCGACGGGCGCTGATGGCAGCCCTGACACTGTTCGCAGCGGCGGGGGCTTATGCCCAGTATCCGGACAAGCCGGTCAGGATCATCGTGCCCTATGCAGCGGGCGGCGGCGGCGACCAACTGACGCGGGCGCTGGCACAGGCCTTGGGCGAGATCTGGAAGCAGTCGGTGGTGGTGGACAACCGTCCGGGTGCAGGCGCAACCATCGGCACGGGCGCCGTGGCCAAGTCGGCGCCAGACGGCTACGTACTGCTGATGACGGCCAACACCATGGCTGTCAGCCCGGCGGCCTACCCCAACCTGCCCTACGACGTGGTCAAAGACTTCGCGCCCATCACCCTGCTGGCCCAGACGCCTTACGTGGTGACGGTCAACCCCAAGTTGCCCGCCACCACGTTCGACCAGTTCCAGCGCCTGGCCAAGGCCAGCCCGGGCAAGCTCAATTACGGCTCGCCGGGCAACGGAACGCTGTCGCATCTGGCCTTTGAGCTGTTGCGTGCAGCCACGGGCATCGAGGCCACCACGGTGGCCTACAAGGGCAGCAACCCCGCCATGCTCGACGCATTGAGCGGCCAGGTTGACTTCGTGCTCGACACGCCCGCGGCCATCGGCCAGCACGTGAAGGCCGGCACACTGCGGGCGCTGGCGGTCACCTCGGGCCAGCGCACGCCCGCCATGCCCGGTATGCCGACCCTGGCCGAATCCGGCGTGGCCGGCTTCGACGTGACGGTCTGGTTCGGGCTGATGGCGCCGGCCGGCACGCCGGCTGACATCGTGAACAAGATCAACGCGGACACCCGCAAGGCGCTGGCCACGCCGGCCATGTTGGCCAAGCTCAATGCCGTGGGCATGGACGTCATCACCAATTCACCCGCCGAGTTCACCACCCTGATGGCAAACGACGTGCGCAAGTGGGGCGACGTGATCCGCAAGGCCAACATCAAGTTCCAGTAAGGGGCCCACAGGCATGGCAATGAACATCACTCTCGCGCCGGGCCCGATTGGCGCGGCCGTGCACGGGCTGGATTTGCCGGCCATTGCGCACGACGATTTCACCAAGCTGCGGGACCTGGTGCACGCGCGTGGCGTGGTGGCCGTTCGTGGGCAAAAGCTGGGCGAGGCCGAGCAGGTGACGTTCGCGCGCCGCTTTGGCGACCTGCAAAAGATCTTCATCAAGGATGCCTTGTCCACCCGCTACCCTGAGTTGTTCTTCGTGTCCAACGTGGACGAGAACGGCAAGCCGCTGGGCAGCAAGGATGCGGGTGAGTTCTGGCACACCGATGGCGCTTATCTGCCCTCACCGCACAGTGTGTCGATGCTGTACGCCGTAGAGGTGCCGCACGGGCCAGATGGCACGGCTTTGGGCGACACGCGGTTCGCCGGCATGGCGGCTGCCTACGATGCGCTGCCACCGGCCACGCGCGAGTTGATCGATGGTCTGCGCGGGGTGCACAGCCTGTACCACCGCTACACCATCAAGCCCGCCAAGCCAGGCTCGATGGCCACGCAGTCCGCGGACTTCCCGCCGGTGTCGCACCCGCTGGCGATCCGCCATCCGGTGACAGGCCGCCGCTGCCTGTACCTGAGCGAGGGGTACACGACGCAGGTGGAAGGCTTGCCGCAGGACGAGGGGCAGCAGTTGCTGGCGATGCTGAACCAGCATGTCTTGAAGCCCGAGTTCGGCTACCGCCACGCCTGGGCCGAGGGTGACCTGGTGCTGTGGGACAACCGCGCCACCTTGCACCACGCCACTTTTGACTACACGCCCTCGCAGCGCCGCGTGATGCGCCGGGCGACGGTCGGTGGCGGGCCGCTGGGGTAGCCAAAGTGCGGCTAATGGGGTGGTCCGCGTCATTCCCGCGAAGGCCAACGTCTCGTCATTCCCGCGAAGGCGGGAATCCAGCCTCAGGCCGAGCATCGCGACGGCCCGTCACGCCGGCCAGACCACGCTCCTGGACCCCCGCCTGCGCGGGGGTGACGAGTACTCCGTCATTCCCGCGAAGGTAAACCTCTCGTCATTCCCGCGAAGGCGGGAATCCAGCCTCAGGCCGAGCATCGCGACGGCCCGTCACGTCGGCCAGACCGCGCTCCTGGACCCCCGCCTGCGCGGGGGTGACGAGTACTCCGTCATTCCCGCGAAGGCGGGAATCCCGGGCGTTCACACTAGAAAGTCTCGGTCCCACCCACAGTGGTGCGATGCAACAGCCGCCGCTGCGGCAACGCATAGTCACCCACAGCCAGGTGCTGGCTGCCACAGTTGTCCCACAGCAGCAGGTCACCCACCTGCCACTGGTGGGCGTACACGAACTCATCGCGCACGCACCAATCGGCCAACTCGCCGATGAGGGCGTCGCTTTCCTGCGGTGAAAGATCGAGGATGCGGGCCGTCGCCGCGCGGGTGACGTACAGGCACTTCTCGCCCGTGACGGGATGCGTGCGAATCACCGGGTGGATGGCCTCGCGCTTTTGTTCTTCGGTCAAGGGCGGCCGGTTCTTTGCTGCGTTCTCGGCATGCATGCGCCGGTACACATTGGCCAGGGAATTGGCCGAGCGAAGGCCCTGGATGCGTTGCCGCATCGCGTCGGGCAGCGTGGCGCAGGCATGGGCCGTGTTGGCAAAGAGCGTTTCGCCCAGCGCCTTGCCGCTTTGGTCGTGCGGTATCTCCAGGGCGTAGAGCATGGAGTACAGGTTGGGCTTGGGCAGAAAATGCCCGTCGCTGTGCCAGATGCGGCCCGCGTCGACCAGGCCGATGGGCTTGCCCGCGTCGTCCAGGATGTTGGACACGCGCACGAGATCCTCATAGCCTGGCACCAGGTACTGCGGAATCACATGGCGCTCGAGCTTGCCAAAGTAGCCGCTGAAGGCGATTTGCTGTGGCGCAGTGAGCTTCTGGCCGCGCAGCACCACCGCCTTGTAGGTGTGCAGCGCATCGCGGATCTGCGCCATCACCTCGGGCGCCACGCCCCGGCCGACATCCACACCGCGGATTTCGGCGCCGGCGGGCTTGCCGCTGGGGATGATGTCGAGCTCAGTCACAGATCAAGGCGGCATCGAGGGCGGCGACGCTGGGCAGTGTCGGCAAACCGCGCAGCAAGGTGAAAAGCTCGGCGGCCCGAGCGGGCGGCAGGCACCGCTGCGTGCAGTCCATGAACTTCTCGCGCATCTGCTCTTCGCTGAACCAGCGGCCCACTTTTCCGATGGCCAGGGGCACCAGCTCCTCGCGCGAGCTGCCGTCTTCAGCCTCCACGCTCACGGCTGTGGCCCACTCGGCGTCGTCACGAACGCGCTCGTCCACTTCCATCGTGGTGCTGGCGATCAGCCGCACGACCTCGGGCGCGTTGACCCGTTCATCAGTGAAGGTGTCGATGCGCACCCGGCCATCGAGCAGGCCGGCGGCCACGCAAAACTCCAGGCTGAACTTGCCTTGCAGCGCGGTCTTGGGGTCGTGGTGGATCAGCGGCTTGAACGACAACGCCGGCACCCCGATGCGCACACGCCGAACGCGCCGCCCCGCCAACCACCCGTGCAGGCGAATGGCCGCCTCGATGCCGGGATGGCTGGCGCCACACGACGGAAAGGCCTTGAGCGACACGCCGTAATCGGTGCCCAGCTCCAGGGCCTCGCCGGGTTGGCCCATGGCCTGCAGGTCGTAGCGCCCTTCACCCCAGTTGAACACCGAGGCGAAGCCATAGGGATGCTGCAGCGCCTGCTGCGAGCAGCCGAAGTCCACCCGCGCCAGCTGCGCGGCGAGCAGGCCGTTGCGCGCGGCCATGCCGGCGTGCAGCGGCTTGGTCATGGTGCCGAAGTGCACCCGCAGGCCGCTGGCGAAGGTGGTGGCCAGGTTGATGGCCACCAGAATCTGCGCACGGGGCAGGCGCAACACGGTGGCCGCCGCCGCAGCGGCAGCCACGGTGCCCAGCGTGCTGGTGGAATGCCAGCCGTTCTCGTAATGCCGGTTGTTCAGGCCCCGGGCGAGCTTGCCGAACATCTCGAGCCCGACCACATACCCGGCCACGGCATCGGCGCCGCTGAAGTCCCCCATGCGGCTGGCGCCCAGCAAGGTGGGCACCAGCACGGCGCTGGGGTGGGCATAGGCCGGGTGGCTCGAATCGTCGTAGTCGAGCGCGTGGGCGATGGCGCCGTTGTACATGGCCGCCTCGCAGGGCTGGGCCCGGCGGTCGCTGAAGGCCATGGCGGCGGCGCCGCTGGCGCCCTCGCCTGAATTGGGCAGGGCCTCCAGCAGCTTGCCGGCCAGCGGCTCGGCGCGGCCGGCGGCCATGCAACCGATGCAGTCGGTGATAGCGTCGACCGCGCGCTGGCGCACGACGTCGGAAAAGGGCTGCTGCAGTGCCTGGCTCGCGAAGTCCGCGAACGCACTGAAGAACTCGGGGCCCGGCGCGGCCGCGGCCGCCGCAGGATCAATCGGCTTTGACATTGCCCTCCCGGATCACCTTGGACCACATCGCGGCATTGGCACGAATGTATTGGCTGTATTGCTCGGCGGTTCCAGGCGCTGGCTCCAGATCCATCTTGAGCAGCCGCGCCTTCAGATCCGGTGAGGCCACCGCCTTGTGGATTTCGGCGTTGAGGCGGTTCACGATCGGCGCCGGCATGCCAGCGGGGCCGAGCACCCCGTACCAGGAGACCACCTCGAAGCCCGGCAAGGTCTCGGCGATGGTGGGGATGTCCGGGGCGGTGGGCATGCGCTTGCGTGAAGAAACGCCCAGAATCTTCAGCCGGCCGGCCTGGGCCTGGGCAACGGCGTTGCTGAATGCGCCGAACATGAAGGTGACCCGGCCCGCGATGAGATCCATCTCCGCCGGTGCGCCGCCCTTGTAGGCCACGTGCGTGGCCTTGAATCCGGCCACGTTCATCAGCAGTTCTGCGGCCAGGTGATTCGAGCCGCCGGCGCTGGGCGAGGCGTAATTGAGCTTGCCGTCCTGCGCCTTGGCGTAGTCGATCAGTTCCTTGACGTTTTTCACCGGCACCGAGTTGCCCACCACCAGGGCCTGCGGCCCTTCGGCCATGTTGGCAATGGGCGTGAAATCCTTCAGGATCGAATACGGCAGCTTGGCCAGCAGCGTCTCCTGGATGGTCAGTGGGGTGGACCCGAACAGCAGGGTGTAGCCATCGGGCGTGGCCTTGGCCACATAGTCCGAACCGATCACACCCCCTGCACCCGGGCGGTTTTCGACGATGACGGCCTGCCCGAGCGCCTCACTGAGCGGCTGTGCCAGCGTGCGCGCCAGCGTGTCCACCGGCCCGCCCGGCGGGTAGGCCACCACCAGCCGCACCGGCTTGCTGGGGTACCTGTCCTGGGCGGCGGCAAGGCCCGTGCAGGCAAGCAGCGCGGGCACAAGCAGCGCAAGCAGGATGCGGCGGCGCCGCGGGCCGGTCATGTTCATCGGGTCTCCTGGGATCGTTTGTGGTTACTCAGACCGGCACCGGCCCATAAATGCCCGCGCGGTGCAGGCGCCGTGGAATGTCACCGTAGTCGAAGATCGCAAGGTGCTGCACGGCGCAGTTGTCCCAGACGATGAGGTCGCCCTTGCGCCAGCTGTGGCGGTAGTGAAACTCCGGCTTCGTCATGTGCTTGGTCAGAAGCTCGAGCAGTTGCACGCCCTCTTGCGCCGGCAGGCCCACGATCTCGCTGGTGTGGCCTTCGGTGACAAAGAGGCACTTGCGGCCATTGACCGGATGGCGCCGCACCACCGGATGGTCCACATCCGGCAAGGCGTTCTTTTGCTCCTCGGTCAGGGGCGCACGTTTGAGCTGGCCCTTGGCGCGCTTTTTCTCGAGGTGGGCGCTGAAGCTGTGCACCGCGCGAAGGCCGTCGATGCGCTGCTTCATGTCGGGCGGCAGCGCGTCGTAGGCGCTCCAGGCGCTGCTAAAGACCGTATCGCCCACCGGCTTGCCGTCCTTGTGCGGGATCTCGATGCCGTACAGCACTGTGTACATGTCCGGCGTCTTGAGGTAAGACGCATCCGTGTGCCAGAGCATGCCGGCGTCGGCGATGCCCAGGGCCTCTCCGTCTTCGCGCTTGAGGTTCGACACGATGGTCAACTCCGGGCGCTCCGCCACCCCATAGCGGTTGTAGAACGAAGCGCGCGGCTCGCCCAGCAGCTGCGCGAACTTCAGCTGCTGGTCGGGCGAAATATCTTGCCCGCGCAACACGATGACCGAGTGCTCACTGACCGCGTCGCGCAGGAACTGCGCCTGCGCCTCACTGACACCCGCCGCCACGTCGATGCCGCGGACCTCGGCGCCAATCGGGGCCGGCAGCGCAACGACTGACGGCTGGGATGTCGCGCACTCGGCGGACGGGGCGGACGCTTGCATGGGGTGTCTCCTGGTGAAATGCTTATACAAACTATAAGCCATGCGGGGAGCGTGTGGCAAGGACGCGGCATGTCGCCCCGGCGAAGGTGGGGGCCCGAGATGGATGTCACCCCCGCGAGGGCGGGGGCCCAGGAGCGAGGTGTGCTCGGCGTGACGGGCCATCGCTGCGCTTGGCCGTTGCCTGGATTCCCGCCTGCGCGGGAATGACGAGATATTTGTCGCCCCCGAGATATTTGTCGCCCCCGCGAAGGCGGGGGCCCGGGATGGATGTCACCCCCGCGAAGGCGGGGGCCCAGGAGCGAGGTGTGCTCGGCGTGACGGGCCATCGCTGCGCTTGGCCGTTGCCTGGATTCCCGCCTGCGCGGGAATGA
>CANJQN010000062.1 GCA_947476465.1 Comamonadaceae bacterium
CCGACGTTCAACACTTGCCCTTGCGGGCAGAACGTCAACAAGGCCGACAGTAGGTTTGCAGTCTGTTCCTCGTTCAGCCACTCAGCGCAGCGCCGAACCGGAGATGGAAATCAATTGACAGCGTGGGAAGCCCCAGTAGGGGATCCAGAGCCGAGGTCGTCGCCGGCCTAGGCGCCGGGTGTCAGTCGCGTCAGCGGGACGGCGCGTGTCATGCTGCGGGCGGCTCCAGCGTGGTGAGGTACTGCGCTGGCGTCGGCCGCACACGCCCCGGCTTGCGCTGGCCCGGCGTTCCGACGTTCACGAAACAGAGCGCCTGCTCGTGCGGACCCAGGCCGAACAGCTTGCGCAGCGGCGCCGACTGCAGCGCCTTGCCGCTGGTCAGGGACGAGCCGAAGTCCATCGCGGTGGCCATCAGCAGCATGTTCTGGATGGCGCAGCCGGCAGAGACGATGCGCTCGGCGTCGGGCACCTCGCGCGCCTCGTCGAAAGCCGTGGGTGGGTCTTCGCCGCCGGCCAGGCGCACCACCGCCAGCAGCAGCAGCGGTGCGCGAAAGGCCTTCTCGCGGGCCTGCTCGCGCTGCGCGGCCAGCGCCAGCGGATCGCGCAGCACCAGCGCCTGCTCGAAGGCATCGGCCAGGGCCGCGCGGGCCGCCTGCGGCACCCTCACGAAGCGCCAGGGCAGCAGCCGCGCGTGGTCGGGCGCGGCTGCTGCTGCGCCGACGATGAGCGCGGTCTGGCCTTCGTCGGGACCCGGCGGCAGCAGCCGCTTGGGCAACAGGGTCTGGCGCTGCTCGATCAGTTCGGCGGCGATCTGGGTGGGTGAAAGCATAGGCTGCAAGGTTGAAAACTCGATGCTCTACGATGCGCGAAAGCGTGCAAACCGCAGGCTACCACCGATCATCAACCTCATTGCCGCACCGGAAGCACCCCATCAGTCAAGTCGCCGCCGCACCCGCTCAGATCGAAGACGAGCTGGACGTCCCTGCCGACCTGCTGACTCTGGCCGAGCCGCAGATCGTGGAACTGGGTTGCGGCGCCGCACAGCTGTCGCGTGCCCTGCTCGATCGTTTTCCCGGCAGCCACGTGACAGCCCTGGAGGTCGACGAACGACAGCACGCGAACAACCTCGCGGCCCCGCAGGCAGGCCTGGACTTCATCGCCGCCGGCGCGCAGGCAACGCTGGACGAGGCCTTGGGCGCGGGAGCGTGGACCGAGGTGGCCGTGCGGTGTTCGAGCTGCATGCGGGCCCCGAGGGCGGACGTTTCGCCCGCCTCATGCACGTGCGGCTGCTGCGCCGGGCGGGCTGAGCCAGGCCAGCGCACGCGGGCATCAGCCGCAGCTGCCCATGTGGCCGCACTGGGTGCACCAGTCGCAGCCGTCCTTGCGGATCATTGCGTGGGCGCCGCACTCGGGGCACTTGGCGCCGGCCATCGGCGCACTTTGCGTTGCGTGGATCTCGGCGGGGGCGACGCTGGGCTCTGGCGTGGCGAGGCTGCCCGCCGCGCCGCCGTTGCGCCGGGCGATGATGTTCTGCACCGCCCAGGCGATGGCCGCCACCTCCGAGTCGTGCCACATCGGCACCTGCGCGCCGTCGGCACGCTGGTAGGTGCCCAGGCGCACCGGCCCGCGGTCCCAGGACACCTTGCGCATGTCGGCCAGCGCGCGGTCCAGGAAGCCGCCGCGCGCGGCCAGTGACATCAGGCGCATGCTGGCCGAGATCCACTGCTGCGACTCGCCGCTTTGGCCCACCGGCATGAAGAACTCGATCGCGCGCTCACGCCCGCCTTCGACCGGCAGGAACGAGACCACCAGGTACAGGCTCTGGCGGCCCTGCTGCGTCCAGTATTCGATCTTTTCCGCCACCGCCGGCAGGTCGCCACGCGGGCGGCTGCCGATCATCGAGCGCATGGGGTCGGCCGACTCGCCCGCCGTCCCTGCCGACGTGGCGGGTGCGGCTTGCGCGTCGGTCTGCAGCACGGCGCCCAGGATGTCGTTGGGCCGGTAGGTCGCCATCCCCTTCAGGCCCGCCTGCCAGGCCTGGTGGTACAGGCCCTTGAAGTCGTCGTAGGGGTAGTCCACCGGCACGTTCACCGTCTTGGAAATCGCGGTGTCGACGAAGGGCTGCACCGCCTCCATCATGGCCAGGTGCTGGCCGGCGCTCATCTCCAGCGCGGTGACGAAGTACGGCGGCAGCGTGGCGTTCTCGCCGGCCTGCGCGTGGAACAGCCGCCAGGCGTGGTCTTGCACCTGGTAGGCGGTGCTGCTGCCGTCGGACTCGCGCTTGTTGCGGGTGTAGGTCCAGGAGAACGGCGGCTCGATGCCGTTGGAGGCGTTGTCGGCGAAGGCCAGGCTGACGGTGCCGGTGGGGGCGATCGACAGCAGGTGGCTGTTGCGGATGCCGTGCTCGCGAATCGCGGCCTTCAGTGGCGCGCCGAGCCGGCTGGCGAAGCTGCCCTCGCGCAGATAGCCGTCGGCATCAAACGCAGGGAAGGCGCCTTTCTCCCGCGCCAATGCCACTGACGCTGCATAGGCGGCGTCGCGCATGGCGCGGGCGATGCGCACCGCCATCGCCCGGCCCGCTGCGTCGTCGTAGCGCAGGCACAGCATGGCCAGCGTGTTGCCCAGCCCGGTGAAGCCCACGCCGATGCGCCGCTTGGCCATGGCCTCGGCGCGTTGCTGCGCCAGTGGCCAGTAGGTGAGGTCGAGCACGTTGTCCAGGGCCCGCACCTGCACCGCCACCGCCTGCTCGAAAGCCGCGAAGTCGAACGCGGCCTCGCCGCCGATGCCGAAGGCATGCTGCACGAAGCGCGGCAGGATGATGGGGCCGAGATCGCAGCAACCGTAGGGGGGCAGCGGCTGCTCGCCGCAGTTGTGGACATACAGGCCGTTGGCGTCAAAGGCATGGACCTCGCGCACGGTGACGTCGTAGACAGGCTCGACGCCATCGGCCGTGACGGATTCGACCGTGGCCGTGAAGCGTTCGCGATTCAGGGCGCGCTGATAGTTGCCAAGCGCTTGTTCGAGCCGGGCGGACTTGGCGGTGTCGGAGAAGCCTACGCTCTCGGCAAAGACCGGAAGGTTCGCGCCGCTGATGACGAGCTCGTGCAGCTCCTGCGTCTCGTAGGCGCGCTGTCCGCCTTTTCCATCGGGCAGCAGCTTCAAGCCAGCGGGTTTGCGTCCGCGGTAGATGGTGCTGGCCACGCCCATGCGAAGCAGCATGCGCTGCACGGTTTGCAGCAGCGGCGCATCGGCCTGGGTCAGCCGCACGCTGACGCCCTTGTCCTGCGCTCCCTGGACCGATCCATCCGCATCGAACAGGCCGCGCAGCAGGCCCGCGCAAAACGCGCTGGAGCTGCGCTCCATGGCCGGCGTGATGGTCTTGTGGCCGGGACGCATTCCCACCGACAGCGCCAGTTGCCGCAGCGCCGCGCTCGCCATGCGGCATTCGCCCCGATTGCCGGCCACGGGCCGCTGGAAGCCACGGAAGTCCGAGCGATGGGGCAGGGTGCGTGCCGCGGCCTCAGCAGCCAGGATGATCCCGTCGGCCCCGCTGGCCGCGCGCGTGGTCGTCCCGTTTCCCACCGCCCGAAGCTCTGGCGCCCAGACGGACAGGATGGCCTTGTCTTCCTTGAGCGTGCCGTCGCCGACCAGCAATCCGAGCAGATAGCCTTCGGCCTGGGTGGCGGCGCCTGACCATCCGCCTAATGCGCGGTGGTCGTGCAGCATCACCTCATCACCGGGCCGAAGTTCACCAGCGGCAATCCATTCCAGCTCCTGGGTGTAGCGGGTCTTGCGCGCCACGCGCCGCACGCGGTGATCGGCGGTCAGCCGCAGGGCATGGCCTTCGCGGGTGGTGAGTGTCACGACGGGCTTGTCGCCGGTCTTGAAAAAGCCTTCGCTCTCGACCCCGTAGGCCTGGCCGTCGACGATGGCGCAAAAGCGCCGGCCGATCAGGTCGGCCACCTGCGCGGGCCCCTCTTCGGTCATGACCCAGGTGTCGGCCGTGACACAAGGGTTGGTCGCCGCAATGCTCTCGCAATACCCCAGGTTGTTGTCCCGGTTGATGGTGTCCGGGAACAGGATGCCCGGCTCGGCGAAGTCGTAGGTGGACTTCATCACCTGATCCCACAGCGCGCCGGCCTTGATGCTGCGGTAGACCCACCAGCCGTCGGCGCGCTGGTGGGCGCCGGCGGCAATCATCGCGTCACCGGGGCGCGCCTTGTGCACCAGGGGCCAGTCGGCATCGTCGCTCAGCGCCTTCATGAAGGCGTCGGTTACGGCCACCGAGACGTTGAAGTTGGACCAGCGGCCCGGTGTGCGCTTGGCGGTGATGAAGGTCAGCACATCGGGGTGGTCGATGCGCAGCACGCCCATCTGGGCGCCGCGCCGCGCGCCGGCGCTTTCCACTGTGGCGCAGCTGCGGTCGAACACGTCGATGTAGCTGCAGGGGCCCGAGGCCAGCGAGGCCGTGACGCGCACCGATGCGCCGTGTGGGCGGATGCGTGAGAAATCGTAGCCCACCCCGCCGCCACGCCGCATGGTCTCGGCCGCCTCGCGCAGCGCCTCGTAGATGCCGGGGTAGCCCTCGTCGTCCATCCCCTGGATGCAGTCGCCCACGGGCTGCACGAAGCAGTTGATGAGGGTGGCCTGCAGCTCGGTGCCGGCGGCGCTCATGATGCGGCCCGCGCCGATGGCGCCGGCCTGCAGGTTGGTCAGGAACTTCGCCTGCCAGGCCTCGCGCAGGGGTTCGGCCTCGACGCTGGCCAGGGCGCGGGCGACACGGTCGAACACATCCTGCTCGGTCTGCTCGCCGCCCTTGAAATACTTCTCGCGCAGCACGTCCTGGCTGATCGGTTGGGCGGGCGGCAGCGCAAGCGCGCTTGCCTGGGCATCTCGTTTCATGGGGGAATCTCCTGGGCCAGGCCCGACGGCATCAGGCCGCCGAGCAGCCATTGCAGCAATTCGTGGACGGAGCGTACCTCTTTGCCGAAAGGCAGGGTCGTTGCGCCACGGAAAAACAGGCCTTTCCCGACCTCGCCAGCCACGGCATGGCCCAGCACCTTGTCGATGCAGAACTGGCCCCACTCGGCTTTGCCGTCGCGCAGGCCGCACTGGGCCAGGCAGTCGAACCACATCGTGCAGTGGCGCTTAACGTGGGCGCCGGCCTTCATGCGCTCTTCCAGCCGCAGGTACTTGTCGAGCCAGGGCGTGCGCACTGCGCGTGCCGGCAGGCCGGCCACGCTGGTGAACTCGACCAGGTCCTGTGGACGGGCCTGCGCCAGCACGCGCTTGAACTCGGGGTGGGCGTCGCATTCGCGGGTGACTGCAAAGGCGGTGCCCAGTTGCGCCCCGGCCGCGCCCAGGGCCTGCAGGCGCCGGATGTCGGCGCCGCTGGCGATGCCGCCGGCTGCAATCACCGGAACCTCGCGCTCAATGCCCGCATCGCGCAGCATCTGCGCCACCTGCGGCAGCACCACCTCGAAGTCGAAACGCTTGTCGTGCAGGTCCTCGATGCGCGCCGCGCCAAGGTGGCCGCCGGCCAGGCCCGGATGCTCGATCACGATGGCATCGGGGCGGCGGCCCTTCTTCTCCCATTTGCGCAGCACCAGTTGCACGCCGCGCGCATCGGACAGGATGGGCACCAGCGCCACCTGCGGATGCTCGCGCGCCAGCTCGGGCAGATCGAGCGGCAGGCCGGCGCCCACCACCACCGCGTCGATGCCGCTCTCGAGCGCCTGGCGAACATAGTGCTGGTATTGGCCCACGGCGCGCATCACGTTCACCGCCACCATGCCCCGTCCGCCCGACAGGGCCTGGGCCCGCCGGATCTCGCGGTCCAGCGCGAGCAGGTTGGCCGCGTCGATCCGCGCCTTGGCCTCGCCGCCTTCCAGGTGCGCGGTCTGCGCCATCAGGTCGGGGTGCAGCCGGCGCAGGTCCACCGACGAAATGGTGCCTACCGCGCCGAAGCCGGCCACGGTGCCGGCCAGGCCGCCGGCCGAGATGCCGACACCCATGCCGCCTTGCACCACGGGCAGCAGATCCCGGCCCTTGATCGTCATGGGCGCCAGCTGGGCGCCTAGCGCGAGCGCGCGCAGCTGCGCGGCCGCCGACGCTGCGTCTGAGGCCTGGGTTGGGCACATGGTGCCCTGCAAATTCGACATGATGAGTTCCAGCTAAAGGGCCTGATCCGGCCTCATGGGTTCGACATACGGGAGATACGGTCCCGTTCCGCTGTGCGCGGCCTCGGCGGCTGGCACGAAGCCCCCTCGCGCGACGTCGAAGACATGCACCTCGCCGGTCTCGATGACGTAGTGCCAGCCATGCAAGGCCAACGCGCCCACTTCGACCTGTTCGCGCACCATGGGGTAGTCCATCAGGCGCGCCAGCTGCAACTCGACCGAGCGTTGCTCGGTGCGCCGCATCGCCTCGGGGCTGGCCTGCACCGGCAGCACCGCATCGGTGGCCAATTGCAACCAGGCCTTGAGCGCGACGGCCCGCTCGGGAATGCCTTCGTACACCGCGCGGATCGCACCGCAGTGGCTGTGGCCGCACACGATGATGTGCTTGACATGGAGGCTGAGAACCGCGAACTCGACTGCGGCCATGGTGCCGTGCAGGCCCTGCGAGCCGTCGTAGGGCGGCACCAGGGCGCCGACGTTGCGCACCATGAACAGCTCGCCCGGGCCGGCGCCGGTCAGCAGGTAGGGCACCAGGCGCGAGTCGGAGCAGCCGATGAACAGCGTGGTCGGATGCTGCCCGCCAGACACCAGATCCTGGAAGCGCTGCTGGTGTTTCGGGAAGTAGTCCGCCTGGAAGGCACGCAGGCGGCCGAGGAGCTCGTCTCCGTCGTCCTGCTTGCCGGTGTCGTGGGTCATCGGATCATTGAACCAGCGGGCTTTCGGCGGCTTCCAGTTCGATGCCATCGACCCGGGCCTGGCCGGTCAGCACGCGGATGTACTGGTGCAGCGCGCGGGCCCGTGATTGCTGGGTGAGCATGGCGGCGATGCGCTCGCGCACCTGCTCGAACGCGGCCTGCCGGCCGGGCTCGCGCTCTTGCACCTCCAGCACATGAAAGCCGTAACGGCTGTGCACCAGCCGGGGCCGCAGGCCCATGGGCTGGACGCCGCCGCTCTGGTGAAACAGCTCGTTGGCCAGCTCGGGCGCCAGCTCGTGCGCCACCAGCCAACCCAGCTCGCCGCCGTCGGCGCCGCTGGGGCAGTTGGACAGCTCCCGTGCGAGCTCGGCGAAGCGGCCGGCCGCCACGCTCTTCGCGCTGAGTTCCACCAGCGTCTTCTCGGCCCGTGCCGCGAGCAGCGACACGTCCACGCCTTCGGTGACGGCGAACAGGATGTGCCGCACCCGGGCCCGGGCACCCGCGACAAAGCGCGTGCCGTGGCCCTCGTAGTAGCGGCGGGCCTCGTCCCCGGTGGGTTCGGGCAGCGGCAACTGGCCGTCGATCATCAGACCGATCTGCTCATGGTCTTGGGCGCTCAGCTTGGGGCTTTCCAGCACGTTTCGCTGCGGCAGGAAGCCCTGGTGCATGGCCTCCTGGCGCAGCAGTTCGCCCCAGGCGCGCTCGCGCAGTTCGGCATCGGTGAGGGACAGCCCGGGCGCATGCAGGGCGATGCCGTTGATGCTGGGGAGGGTCGCTACGCTCATGATGTGCTCCTGCCAGCATTGCGGCCCAGCGCACGCCGGGTGCGCACCACCTGATAAGGCCGCACCACATAGGCCAGGGTGCCGAAGCCGCTCCACACATGCACCAGGCGGGTGAAGGGCACTACCAGGAACACCGTCATGCCCAGGAACATGTGCAGCTTGAACACCCAGCTGGCGTTCAGCAGCAACTCGGCCGCGCCGGTGCGAAAGGTCATGATGCGCTGGGCCCATTCGGCCAGCACCACCATCATGCTGCCATCCAGGTGCTGGGCCGACAGCGGGATGGTGGCCAGGCCCAACGCCAGCTGCAGCCACAGCAGCACCAGCAGCAAGATGTCGCTCTTGCGCGAGGTGATGCGGATGCGCGCGTCCGTCAGCCGGCGGTGCAGCAGGATCGTCACACCGATGAAGGCCAGCGCGCCCGCGATGCCGCCGGTGACCATGGCCATCAGCTGCTTGTTGCCGCTGGAGATGAAGGGCTCGTACAGGAAGTGCGGCGTGAGCATGCCCACCGTGTGGCCGAAGAACAGGAACAGCACCCCGGTGTGGAACAGGTTGCTGCCCCAGCGCAGCTGGCCGGCGCGCAGCAGCTGCGACGAATCGGACTTCCAGGTGTATTGGTCGCGGTCGAATCGGATCAGGCTGCCGAGCAGGAACACGGCCAGCGCGATGTAGGGGTAGATGCCGAAGATCAAGTGATTGACGTAGTTCACGGCCGAACTCCTTGCGAGGCTGTGGTGGACGGCGCGCCGCGCCGCACGATCCGGATCGGTTGTGGTTGGCCCGGGGCGGCCTGGCCGCGCGTGCTGCAACCGCCGAAGACCTCGGGCTCGGCCCAGCTGTCGTCCAGGGCTTCGTCGGCGGGCACCGCCACCGCCTGTGCCTTGTGGCCGGCCAGCTCCAGCACGGCCGCCAGCAGCACGGCGTAGGTGCTGTCACGCTGGCGCAGCGCGCTGAAGATGGCTTGCAGGATGTGGGCCATCTCGCCCAGGAATTCACGGGCAATCGCCGGCGGCTGGGTCGAGGCGAACTCCAGCACCACGCACAGGTGGTCGGGCAGCTCCTTGGCGCTGTCCATGAACATGCCCCCAGCCTCGTAGGTGCGGTGCAGGTCGATCATGGCCGGGCCGCGGTCGCGGCTGTCGCCATGGACATGCTCGAACAGGTGCAGCGAGGTGGCGCGGCTGCGGTCGAACAGGTCGACATAGCGCGCTTCCAGTTCGATCGCCTCGGTGCGGGCCATCGCGTTCGCCAGCGCGCGGATCTCGGCGCGCCGCGCGGCGGGCAGGGCGGCCTCGGCATCGATCGCGTCGGCCAGGGCGGTCAGCCGCCCGCGCACCAGCGCGTCGGGATAGGCCAGCAGCAGCGACAGGGCGCGCAGGGTGTGGGTCATCTTCTTCATGGCGCGCTCCTTCAGACAGTCGGCTGGATCGGGATCGTGCGGCGCTTGCTGCCGCCAAACAGGCTGGTCTCGGACTTGCCGTCGGAGCAGCCATTGCCGAACGAGAAGCCGCAGCCGCCCTTCATGTCGAAGGTGTCCTCGGCGTACTCGCGGTGCGTGCTGGGGATCACGAAGCGGTCTTCGTAGTTGGCGATCGCCATCGTCTGGTACATGTCTTCCACCTGGGCGGCCGTCAGGCCCACCTGCTTGAGCACGGCCAAGTCTTCCAGGCCGTCCACATGCTTGCCGCGCTGGTAGGAGCGCATGGCCAGCATGCGCTCCAGGGCGCGGATGATGGGCCCGGTGACGCCGGCGGTGAGCAGGTTGGCCAGGTACTGCACCGGAATGCGCATCTGCGACACGTCGGGCAGCGCACCGTTCGCACCTACGTAGCCGGCGTTGACCGCGCCGGTGATCGGCGACAGCGGCGGCACATACCAGACCATCGGCAGGGTGCGGTACTCGGGGTGCAGGGGCAGGGCGATCTTCCAGTCCATCGCCATCTTGTAGACCGGGCTCTTGCGGGCGCTCTCCAGCCAGGCCTCGGGAATGCCGTCCTTGCGGGCTTGCTCGATCACCTTCGGGTCGTGCGGGTCAAGGAACACGTCAAGCTGCGCCTGGTAGAGGTCCTTGTCGTCGGCGACGCTGGCGGCGGCCTCGATGCGGTCGGCGTCATACAGCACCACGCCCAGGTAGCGGATGCGGCCCACGCAGGTCTCGGAGCACACGGTGGGCTGGCCGGCCTCGATGCGCGGATAGCAGAAGGTGCACTTCTCGGCCTTGCCGCTTTCCCAGTTGTAGTAGATCTTTTTGTAGGGGCAGCCCGAGACGCACATACGCCAGCCGCGGCACTTGTCCTGGTCGATCAGCACGATGCCGTCTTCCTCGCGCTTGTAGATCGAGCCCGAGGGGCACGAGGCCACGCACGCCGGGTTCAGGCAGTGCTCGCACAGGCGCGGCAGGTACATCATGAAGGTGTTCTCGAACTGGCCCACCATCTGCTTTTGCATCGCCTCGAAGTTGTCGAGGTTGGCGTCCTTGCTGCGCTTGGAGAACTCGCCGCCCAGGATCTCCTCCCAGTTGGGGCCCCACTCGATCTTGTCCATGCGCTGGCCGGTGATCAGGCTGCGCGCCCGGGCGGTGGGCACGTGTTTGCCCTCGGGGGCCTGTTGCAGGTGCTCGTAGTCGAAGGTGAAGGGCTCGTAGTAGTCGTCGATCTGCGGCAGGTTGGGGTTGGCGAAGATATTCATCAGCAGCTTCCACTTGCCGCCCTGGCGTGGCTCGATGGTGCCGTCGGCTTTGCGCACCCAGCCGCCTTGCCACTTGCCCTGGTTCTCCCACTCCTTGGGGTAGCCGATGCCGGGCTTGGTCTCGACGTTGTTGAACCAGGCGTACTCGACGCCGGGGCGGCTGGTCCAGACGTTCTTGCAGGTCACCGAGCAGGTGTGGCAACCGATGCACTTGTCCAGGTTGAGCACCATGCCGATCTGTGCGCGGATTTTCATTGGTTCACTCCTTCAATCCGTTCGCCCTGAGCTAGTCGAAGGGCTTCGACGGGCTCAGCCCGAACGGGGTCGGCGGATTCGTCGAGCCAGTCGACCTTGGACATCTTTCTCACCACCACGAACTCGTCACGGTTGGTGCCGATGGTTCCGTAGTAGTTGAAGCCCCAGCTGAACTGCGCGTAGCCGCCGATCATGTGCGTGGGCTTGAGCACGATGCGCGTCACCGAGTTGTGAATGCCGCCGCGCCTGCCAGTGATCTGCGAGCCGGGCGTGTTGATGATCTTTTCCTGGGCGTGGTACATCATCACCATGCCGGGGTTGACCCGCTGACTGACCACCGCGCGCGCCGCGATCGCGCCGTTCACGTTGAACAGCTCCACCCAGTCGTTGTCGACGATGCCCGCGCTCTTGGCGTCATCCTCCGACAGCCACACCACCGGGCCGCCCCGATTGAGCGTGAGCATCAGCAGGTTGTCGCTGTAGGTCGAGTGAATGCCCCACTTCTGGTGCGGCGTGATGAAGTTCAGCTGGATCTCGGTGTTGCCATTGGGCTTGATGCCCGCGATCTCGGCGGTGGTCTTCAAATCCACCGGCGGGCGGTAGCTGGAAAAACCTTCGCCGAAGGCGTTCATCCACGGGTGATCCATGAAGAACTGCTGGCGGCCGGTGAGGGTGCGCCATGGGATCAGCTCGTGCACGTTGGTGTAGCCGGCGCTGTAAGAGACCTTCTCGCTCTCCAGCCCGCTCCAGGTGGGCGAGGAGATGATCTTGCGCGGCTGGGCCTGCACGTCGCGAAAGCGGATTTTCTCGTCCTCGCGGTGCAGCGCCAGGTGCGTGTGGTCGATGCCGGTCTGCTTGCCCAGTGCGCCCCAGGCCTTCACCGCCACATGGCCGTTGGTCTCGGGCGCCAGCTGCAGGATGGTCTCGCAGGCGTCGATGTCGGTCTCGATCTTGGGCATGCCCTGGGTGACGCCTTCCTCCTTGACGAAGCCATTGAGCTGGCCCAGCTGCTCCACCTCGGTCTGGGTGTTCCACGCAATGCCCTTGCCGCCGTTGCCCACCTTGTTCATCAGGGGGCCCAGAGCGGTGAAGCGCTTGTAGACGTTGGGGTAGTCGCGCTCGACCACCGCGATGTTGGGCGCGGTCTTGCCGGGAATCAGCTCGCACTCGCCGCGCTTCCAGTCGGACACGCCAAAGGGCTGGGCCAGTTCGGCCGGCGTGTCGTGCATCAGCGGCGTGAGCACCACTTCCTTTTCCACACCCAGATGGCCGGGGCACAACTCGCTGAACTTCCTGGCGAAGCCCTTGTAGATCTCCCAGTCGCTGCGCGATTCCCAGGCCGGGTCCACCGCGGTGGACAGCGGGTGGATGAAGGGATGCATATCGCTGGTGTTGAGGTCGTTCTTCTCGTACCAGGTGGCCGTGGGCAGAACGATGTCCGAGTACAGGCAGGTGGTGCTCATGCGGAAATCGAGCGTGACCACCAGGTCCAGCTTGCCCTCCGGGGCCTTGTCGTGCCACTTCACCTCGGTGGGCTTGCCTTCATCGGCGCCCAGGTCCTTGCCCTGCACGCCGTGGCTGGTGCCCAGCAGGTGCTTGAGGAAGTACTCATGGCCCTTGCCGGAGGAGCCCAGGATGTTGGATCGCCACACGAACATGTTGCGCGGCCAGTTGTGCGGGTTGTCCGGGTCTTCGCAGCTCATCTCCAGGCTGCCGTCCTTGAGTGCGCGGGCGACATAGTCCTTGCCCTCCATGCCGGCGGCGGCGGCGTCGCGCGCCACCTGCAGCGGGTTGGTCTTGAGCTGAGGCGCCGACGGCAGCCAGCCCATGCGCTCGGCGCGCACGTTGTAGTCGATCAGGCTGCCCTGCCACTGGCGCTTGTCGGCCAGCGGCGAAAGGATTTCCTCCACGCCCAGCTTCTCGTAGCGCCACTGGTCGGTGTGGGCATAAAAGAAGCTGGTGGAGTTCATCTGGCGCGGCGGGCGGATCCAGTCGAGCGCGAAGGCCAGGGCCGTCCAGCCGGTTTGCGGACGCAGCTTTTCCTGGCCCACGTAATGCGCCCAGCCGCCGCCGCTTTGGCCGACGCAGCCGCACATCATCAGCATGTTGATGACGCCGCGGTAGTTCATGTCGCTGTGGAACCAGTGGTTCATCGCCGCGCCGATGATCACCATCGAGCGGCCGTGGGTCTTGTCGGCGTTGTCGGCGAACTGGCGGGCCACGGCGATCACCTGGTCGCGCGGCACGCCGGTGATCTTCTCCTGCCAGGCAGGGGTGTAGGGGGTGTCGTCGTCGAAGCTGCTGGCGGCGAGTTCGCCCTCGATACCGCGGGCCACGCCGTACTGCGCGGCCTGCAGGTCGAACACGGTGGCTACGAGGGCGTAGCGCTCTTCGCCTTCCTTGCCCAGCTTGATGCGCTGGGCCGGCACGCTGCGCACCAGCACGTCGCCGCTTTGTTGCGTGTTGCCCGGAAAGTGCTCACTCGAGATGCCGCCGAAATAGGGGAAGCCCACCTGCGCGGTGGTCGCATCGGCGTTGCCGCCTTCGAGCACCGACAGGCGCAGCTTCACGTCGCCGTTGTGGCGCGCCTCCTTGGCTTGCAGGTTCCATTGGCCCGCGTCAGGGCGGCCATCCGGGCCCCAGCGGAAGCCGATCGCGCCCTTGGGCAGCACCACCTTGCCTGCTTCATCGAAGGCCACGGTCTTCCACTCGGGGTTGTTGGACTGGCCCAGCTTGCCGTTGAAGTCGCTGGCGCGCAGGTAACGGTCGGGCACGGTCACCGTGCGGCCGTCGGGCAGCTGGTGCTCGCGCAGCATCACCAGCATCGGCAGGTCGGTGTAGCGGCGCGCGTAGTCGTCGAAGTACGTGCTGCGTTTGTCGAAGTAGAACTCTTTGAGGATCACATGCCCCATGGCCATCGCGACGGCCGCGTCGGTGCCCTGCTTGGGGTGCATCCACAGGTCGGCCAGCTTGGCCACCTCGGAGTAGTCGGGCGTGATCGCCACCGTCTTGGTGCCCTTGTAGCGGACCTCGGTGAAAAAGTGCGCGTCGGGCGTGCGGGTCTGGGGCACGTTGGAGCCCCAGGCGATGATGTAGTTGCTGTTGAACCAGTCGGCCGACTCGGGCACGTCGGTCTGCTCGCCCCAGATCTGCGGGCTGGCCGGCGGCAGGTCGCAGTACCAGTCATAGAAGGACATCGACACCCCGCCGATCAGGCTGAGGTAGCGGCTGCCGGCGGCATAGCTCACCATCGACATCGCCGGAATCGGCGAGAAGCCGATGATGCGGTCAGGGCCGTGCTGGGCGATGGTGTGGATGTTGGCCGCAGCCACCATCTCGTTGACCTCGTCCCAGCTCGATCGCACGAAGCCGCCGAGGCCGCGGACCGCTTGGTATGACTTGCGCTTGGCGTCATCGCTGGCAATCGATTGCCAGGCCTGGACCGGGCCCTGGGTCAGGCGCGCATCGCGCCACAGCTTGAGCAGGCGGCCGCGCACCAGCGGGTACTTCACGCGGTTGGCCGAGTACAGGTACCAGCTGTAGCTGGCGCCCCGGGCGCAGCCGCGCGGCTCGTGGTTGGGCATGTCCCAGCGGGTGCGGGGGTAGTCGGTCTGCTGGGTTTCCCAGGTGACGATGCCGCCCTTGACGTAGATCTTCCACGAGCACGAGCCGGTGCAGTTGACGCCGTGGGTGCTGCGCACGATCTTGTCGTGCGCCCAGCGGTCGCGGTAGGCCCGCTCCCAGCTTCGGTCTTCATTGGTGGTCTGGCCGTGGCCGTCGGAGAAGTTCTCGCGCGGCTGCGAGAACCAGGTGAGGCGGTCTAGGAAGTGGCTCATTTTTCTCTCTCGGGAGTTCAGCAGGGCATGGGCGCATTGCGGCGGGCGTAGTTCCACCACGTCACCGCAATGCACACCAGGTAGAACACGATGAAGATGTAGAGCGCGGCTTCGGGGCCGCCGGTCATCGTGATCGAGGTGCCGTAGCTCTTGGGGATGAAAAAGCCCCCGTACGCTGCCATCGCGGCGGTAAAACCCAGCGTGGCCGCGCCTTCGGTGTTGCCTTCCTTGGTGGCGCGGGCCACCGCCTGCGCGTCACTCGGGTTCACACCGGCCAGCGCCTGGTTCTGGAAGATCACGGGGATCATGCGGAAGGTGGAGCCGTTGCCGATGCCGGTGGTCAGGAACAGCACCAGGAACATCAGGAAGAAGCCGGTGAAGTTGCCGCCCGTGCCGCCCGTGGGCAAGAAGTACAGAACGCCCACCACCGCCAGCGCCATCACCACGAAGTTCCAGAAGGTCACGCGGGCACCGCCCAACTGGTCCGACAGCCAGCCACCGAAGGGCCGGATGACCGCGCCCACCAGGGGGCCCAACCAGGCGTAGGCCAGCGGGTTGACGTTGGGAAACTGGCTCTTGATCAGGAGCGGAAAGCCCGCCGCATAGCCGATGAACGAGCCGAAGGTGCCCAGGTACAGGATGCACATCAGCCAGTTGTGCTTGCGCCGGAAGATGGTGGCCTGCGTGGCGAACGAGGCCTTGGCGTCGGCGATGTCGTTCATGCCGAACCAGGCCGCCAGCGAGGTGATGATGATCCACGGCACCCAGACGAAGGCGGCGTTCTGCGTCCACACCTGCATGGTCTGGCCGCCCTTGGTGATGGTCTGCGGGTCGCCGCCGAAGATGCCGAACACACCCACCGTCACCACCAGTGGGCTCAGAAACTGCACCACCGACACGCCCAGGTTGCCCAGCCCGGCGTTCACGCCCAGGGCCGAGCCCTTGCGCTCCTTCGGGAAGAAGAAGCTGATGTTGGCCATGCTGGAGCTGAAGTTGCCCCCGCCCAGACCGCACAGCAGCGCCAGCACCAGCATGGTCGGGTAGGTGGTGGTGTTGTCCTGCACCGCGTAGCCGATGCCGATCGCGGGGATCAGCAAGCTGGCGGTGGAGATTGCCGTCCAGCGGCGCCCGCCCACCAGCGGCACGATGAACGAGTAGAAGATGCGCAGCGTGGCGCCCGACAGCGCCGGCGCGGCGGCCAGCCAGAACAGCTGGTTGGTCGAGTACTTGAAGCCCAGGCCGGGCAGACTGACAGCGACCACGCTCCACACCTGCCAGACCGCGAAGGCCAGGAACAGCGCGGGCACGCTGATCCACAGGTTGATCTTGGCAATCGCCTCGCCCTCGCGGGTCCAGAAGTTCTTGTCTTCCGGCGTCCACAGGGCCAGGACGCGGCCGCGCCGTGGTGCGGGCGCTGATGCGGTGCTGTTCATGATGGGAGCTCCTTGGGAAATGAGAGGTCAATGCGCCAGCAGCGAGGGGCTGGGTGGCGCGCCCGCGCCCATGACGGGGGTGCGGCGCACTTCGGTGAGGTACATCCAGATCAGCGAGATCCAGACCACGCCGTACAGCAGCATGAAAGCGCTGGATCGGATGCCGGTCAGGTCCATCAGCGCGCCGAACAGGATGGGCAGCACGAAGCCGCCCAGGCCGCCGGCCAGGCCGACGATGCCGGAGATGGCGCCGATGTTCTCGGGAAACTCGTCGCTGATGTACTTGAACACGCTGGCCTTGCCGAAGGCCCAGGCAATGCCCAGGATGAACATCAGCGCGGTGAAGGTGTACACGTTCAGCCCGATGTGGAAGCTGCGCGGGCCGTTGGCGGTGAGGATGGTGAAGTCGGTCTGCGGATACGACAGCAGGAACAGGCAGATCCAGCTGACCCACATCACCCACCAGGTGACCGAATGCGCGCCGTACTTGTCGGACAGGCCGCCGCCAATCGCCCGCAGCACCCCGCCGGGCAGCGAGAAGCAGGCTGCCAGCAAGGCCGCCACGCGGATGTCCAGCCCGAACTCGCCCACGTAGTACTGCACCATCCACAGCGCCAGGGCCACATAGCCGCCGAAGACAATGCTGTAGTACTGGCAGTAGCGCAGCACCCGCGGGTCCTTGAGCGTCTGCAGTTGGTCGCGCAGGCTGGTCTTGTTGTGCACCAGGTGCTCGGGCTTGCTGGCACTGAACATCCAGAACAGCACCAGCGTGCCCAGCATCACCGCCGCATACACCTGCGGCACCATCGGCCAGCCGAAGCCCACCAGCAGCGCCGGCGCGATGAACTTGTTCACCGCCGACCCGGAGTTGCCCGCGCCATAGATGCCCATCGCCAGGCCCTGGCGATTGCGGGGGAACCAGCGTGCGACATAGGGCGTTCCCACCGAGAAAGAGCCGCCCGCCAGGCCGACGAACATGCCGATCATGAGAAAGTGCCAGAACGCGGTGGCATAGGCCATCAGCCAGATGGCCGGCACGGTCGCCGCCATCAGCAGCGCCATCACGATGCGCCCGCCGTAGCGGTCGGTCCAGATCCCCAGGGGCACCCGCACCAGGGAACCGGTCAGGATCGGCATCGCGGTCAGCAGCCCGAACTCGGTCGCGTTCAGGCCCAGCTGCTTCTTGATCGGGATGCCGATCACCCCGAACATCATCCAGACCATGAAGCACACGGTGAAGGCCAGCGTGCTGACGGCGAGCACGGACCAGGCCTGGCGGGTCACGGGCGCGGTGGGGGCGGGTGGGGTCACGTAGGGCCTCTCGAGCTGGTTGTTCGTGAGGCCCTACTGTTCCCTCTCAGAGCGTTGCTGAGCATCCCTCGCTGGAGGGGGTGAGGCTGTCCGGAAGGAGGAGGGGGGTCGTTCGGAAGAACTATGGCGCTGATGGGGCGCGCGACGGCTCGCTTCGCATTGCCGGGGGCTGGATCCCCGCCTGCGCGCACTGGTGTCCGCAATAGATTCGGACGATTGGACTAAGTGGTTGTGGCGTCACAGGAAAGGTGAGCTGCAACGGGGCGCGATTCGAACCACTGTATGAGCCCAGGCCGGCAAAGCCTGGGCTGGCGCGGGTTTGCACCAAAGCGACATACAGTGGTCATGCACTTGC
>CANJQN010000063.1 GCA_947476465.1 Comamonadaceae bacterium
AACTCCTTGATCGGCATCCCGGCCTCAGCCTGCCGGATGAACCCGATGATCTGTTCTTCGGTGAATCTGCTCTTTCTCATGTCCGTCATTCTCCTGGTTGACGGACTTCGCTAACCTCATGCTGGTACGGCTGGATGGGGGCAGGTCAAAAGCGCGGTTCGACAGGAGCTGGTCGGGCTGCGTCGCGAACATCAGCAGGCCAGAAGTCGCCGCGAGCGCGAACGCGATGCCGGCCAGGCTCAAACTGAGGCGAGCCAGCGCTTTCACGGGCAAGGTGTCGCCATGTCCGAAGACACGCAGTTCGAGTATCACCAAGTTTCCCAGCAGCAACGCAATGCCGGCGATGTGGACGACTTCGAGGCTCGGATAGGCCCAGGCGCTGGACTGGAGCGGGTTGAACAGAGATGAAAAACGCATCACGCAAAGTTGCTGTGAACTGAACGGCAGCTTCTCGCCGCTTTGAGTTTATGGCCGGCGTTCAATTTGACAATGAGGAAGACCCGCACGGGGCGGGTCTTCTTCGGGTGCGGTCATTTGACGCAATACCCAATACGGCATCCGGTCACGGGTAGTCCGGTTACTTCTTGTCGCCTTTTTTCTCTTCAGCCGCTTTCGCTGATTTCATCGGTTGCTTCTCGCCTTGGGGTTTGCCGGATGTGCTTGAAGTCGGCTTGAAGGCCGCACCGCCGACCGTCAGTCCTTGTGCGGACAGCTTGGCAGCTCGCGCCTGTCCAATGCCCTTGGCGCGTGAGATCAGATCGTTCCAGTCTTTGAATTCGCTCTTCTTGCGCTCGGTCAGAATGAGCTGGGTGGTGCTGGGGCCGAGGCCTTTGACCCCATCGAGTTCAGCCTCGGTGGCCTTGTTGACGTCGACCGCGGCCATTGCCGAGACCGCCCAGAACATGGCTGCGATGGCCAGTGCTTTCTTAATCATGAAATTCTCCCTGAGTTGGTTTTGAAATGCCCTCACGAAACATGAAGGCGTCTCCTCAATGAAGAAGTAAGTGTTTAGGTTGACACGATAAGATCAGGGTTGTCCCGACAACCACTGCATGTAGCGAGCTACGCCGTTCTGGACGTCCACAAAGGAGTGCTCGCAGCCAACCGATCGAAGCGCGCGCAGGTCCGCCTCAGTGTGGCATTGGTATTTGCCGCGCAGGGCGTCCGGAAACGCGATGTACTCGAGCAACCCGGCCTCGACGGCCGCTTGCGCAACCAGTGGCGGTCCCTGGCGCGAGGCATTGATCACGGCTACCGCAACATCGTTGAACGGCTGAGCTCTTCCCGTGCCCAGGTTGAAGATGCCGCTGTGCTGGGGGCGATCGTAGAACCACAGGTTGACCGCGACGACGTCGTCGACGTGAATGAAGTCGCGCCGTTGCTCACCCGGCTCATAGCCGCCGTACTCGCCAAACAGACGAACCTTGCCGTCTTTGCGCAGTTGGTTGAACTGGTGGAACGCCACGCTGGCCATGCGTCCCTTGTGCTGCTCGCGCGGACCATACACGTTGAAGTAGCGAAACCCGGCGACCTGGTGCGCCGCCCGTTCAAAGCTTGCGCCGAGTTCCCGGCGCATGCGCTGGTCGAACAGGAGCTTGCTCCACCCATACACATTGAGCGGCTTCTCGAACTCGGGTGATTCGCGGAACGTTTCGGAGCCGCCATACGTAGCCGCCGACGATGCATACAACAGCCGTGTGCCACGGTCCTGGCAGGCGCGGAACAATCCACACGAGGTGGTGTAGTTGTTGTCCATCATGTATTTGCCGTCGTTCTCCATGGTGTCGCTGCATGCGCCCTCATGGAATACAGCCTCGACATGGCCGAAGAATCCGTCGGCGAACGCGTCGTAGAACAGGTCCGCGTCGACATAGTCGGCAATGCGAAGGTCGGCCAGGTTGCGAAACTTGTCGCCGTCGGTCAGGTCGTCGACGGCGACGATGTCGTCGATGCCGCGCTCGTTCAAACCCTTGATGATGTTGCTGCCGATGAAACCGGCGGCGCCGGTGACCACGATGCGCGTCATGCGAACAACTCCCCGTAGGAAACGGTCGCGGTGCCGAACTTTCCGACCACGATGCCGCCGGCCTTGTTGGCCAGTGGCACGGCCTGCCGAAGCGGGACACCGGCCGCAACCAGGGCAGCCAGGGTGGCAATGACGGTGTCGCCGGCGCCTGTCACATCGAACACCTCGCGTGCTTGGGCCTCGACATGGAGTTGTCCTTGTCCGTCGAACAGTGTCATGCCGTCTTCTCCTTGCGTCACCAGCAGGGCGTCGAGGCCAAGTGAGTTACGCAGTGCTTGCGCCTTTTCGGCAAGGCCTTCGGCACCTTGCCAGCTGCCGACCACCTGCTGTAACTCCGCCCGGTTTGGTGTGATCACCGTGGCGCCGGCGTAGCGTGCGTAGTCGCTGCCCTTCGGGTCGATCAGGACGGCTTTTCCCTGTGCCCGTGCGGCAGCGATCATGGCGGGGATGTGGGCCAGACCACCTTTGCCGTAATCCGAGAACAGCACGGCATCATGCTGCGGCACGAGTGCCAGGAAGGTTTCGTTTTGCAGCGCCAATGCCTCGTGGTCAGGCTCGTTCTCGAAATCCATGCGCAGCAGTTGCTGTTGGCGGCCAATGACGCGCAGCTTCACGGTGGTCATCAGCTCGGGGTCGCGTTTGAGGTGTGCGGTGATGCCGGTGCGTTCGAGCAAGGCTTCAAGCCGGCGTCCCGGCTCGTCGTCGCCGACCACCCCCAGGAAGCTCGCCTGCGCGCCGAGGGTCACGACGTTGTAGGCCACGTTGGCGGCGGCGCCGATGCGTTCCTCCTCGCGGCTGATCTTCACGACGGGAACGGGTGCCTCGGGCGAAATGCGGTCCACCGTTCCATGCCAGTAGCGGTCAAGCATCGCGTCGCCGACGACCAGGACGCGCGCCTTGGCGAGTTTTTCCTTGCTGGGGTAGTTCATGGTTCTATTGGTGACGTCACAGTTCTTCGACCCGACGCGCGGGGTAGCTGTCCCACGCCTGGCACCCCGGGCAGTGCCAGAAGTGGCGGTTGGCCTCAAAACCACAGGCTGCGCATCGGTAACGGGTAAGTGGCTTGGCCGCATGGTCCAGTGCGCGCTGCAGCAGCGGATGAGACTCTTCGTTTTCGAGGCGTTCGCCAGCCATCCAACGTGTGGCGGCGACCAGCGACGGCTCTCGTTCGAGATGGCGCATGTAAAGCGCGCGCTTGGCGGCCGGATCGGGCTCCAGAGTGACCAGTGCGTCCAGCACATCCAGCGACGGCTGGTTGGCTTGGCTTTCCTGCAGAACGCGGGCGGCCCGCGCGGCCTGTGAACTGGCCTGGGCGGATTCGGCCAAGGGCCCGGCGATCAAGCCCATGGCGGTGGGCACGGCGCCGGCGTGTTGAATCAGTGTGTCGAGCGACGCCCGATGATCGCCGGAACGCCGCTGCAGCGCCGCGAGCTCCAGTGCAGGGCGTGCCGCTGTCGGCGCCAGTTGCATCGCTTCTCGAACGAGCCGTTCAGCGGTCTCGTTGGGCGCCTGCGCGGCCTGCTCACACAGGTAATGCGCCAGGCGGATGGCGATGCTGCCTTCGCCGCTGGCGTCGAGCTTGCGCGCAATCTGCGTGGCCTGCGGCCAATCGCGGGTACGCTCGTAGATGGACAGCAGCGCCAGGAGGGCTTCGGGCTCGTGCTCCGTGCCATCGAGCTTGCGCAAAGCCTCCTCCGCACGGTCGAGCAGCCCGGCTTTGAGGAAGTCCAAAGCCAGCGCGTGCTGAGCCCGATGCCGCTCGACGCGGCTGAGGTCGCCCCGTGACAGCAAGTGCTCGTGCACACGGACCGCGCGTTCGTACTCGCCGCGACGACGGAACAGGTTGCCCAGGGCGAAGTGCAGCTCGGAGGTGTCGGGGTCGTTGCGGACGGCTTCGATGAAAGCGTCGATCGCCTGGTCTTGCTGCTCATTGAGCAGGAAGTTCAGGCCACGGAAATAGGCCTTGGGCGCCTGCCGGTTCTCGATGCGCAGTTGGCGAAGATCCAGCCTGGACGCGATCCAGCCGAGCGCGAAGGCGACGGGCAGGCCCAGCAGGAGCCAGAGGGCATCAAATTCCATTGGGGCCCACCGGCGGACTCGGCGGATTGGCGGGCGCACCGGTCTGCGGCACGGCGGCGGCGGAGGCCGCCCGGCGCGCCGCGGCGCGGTGCTTGAGCCAACGCGGCACCATGCCCAGCGCGCCCACGGCCAGGCCGATGGCAAACGCGGCAAGCACCACCAGCACCAAAGGCGCGCTCCACTCCTGTCCAAAGAAGAAGTGCACCGTGATGGTGTGCTGGTTGTTCAGCGCGAAGGCGAACAAGGTAAAAAAAATGGCTGCCTTCAGCAGCCATACGAGATATTTCATCCGGCTCCTCAGTGGAGCGGGAATTCTAGTCCGCTCGGTCGGGCCGGCCGGTGTCGGCGGCTTCTATCTCGGCGGTGCGTCGGTCTACAGCTTCACGCAGGGCCTTGCCAGGCTTGAAGTGTGGTACGCGCTTTTCCGGAATCTGAACGCTCTCGCCCGATCGGGGATTGCGCCCGAGCCGCGGAGGGCGCCGGTTGACCGAAAAACTGCCAAAACCGCGGATCTCGATGCGATGCCCACGCGCGAGTGCTTCGGACATGGCATCAAGGATGGCCTTGACCGCGTATTCGGCATCGCGGTGGGTGAGCTGGCCGAAACGGGCGGCCAACTCCTCGACGAGATCGGATCGGGTCATGAAGGTGACGTCAGGACAAAGGGACGGCAGGGTCCCCCCGCCCCTTCGTCGTGGGTCTCTTACTTCTCGAGCTTGGCGCGCAGCAGGGCACCCAGGCTGGTCGTGCCGGCGCTTTCGCGAGCGGACTGTTGGCTCAGGTTGGCCATCGCACCTTGCTCGTCAGCCATGTCCTTGGCCTTGACCGACAACTGGATGTTGCGGGTCTTGCGGTCGACGTTGACGACCACCGCGGACAATTCGTCGCCTTCCTTGAGCACGTTGCGGGCGTCTTCCACGCGGTCACGCGAGATTTCGCTGGCGCGCAGGTAGCCGATGATGTCCTGGCCCAGGTCGATCTCGGCGCCCTTGGGGTCGACGGTCTTGACCTTGCCGGAGACGATGGAGCCCTTGTCGTTGACGGACACGAAGGTCGTGAAGGGGTCCTGGTCCAGTTGCTTGATGCCCAGGGAGATGCGCTCGCGGTCGACGTCGACGGCCAGCACGATCGCTTCGACATCCTGGCCCTTCTTGTAGTTGCGCACGGCGGCTTCGCCGGTTTCGTTCCAGGACAGGTCGGACAGGTGGACCAGGCCGTCGATGCCGGCGGCCAGGCCGACGAACACGCCGAAGTCCGTGATCGACTTGATCGGACCCTTGACGCGGTCGCCGCGCTTGGTGTTTTGCGCGAACTCTTGCCAGGGATTGGCCTTGCACTGCTTCATGCCCAGGGAGATGCGGCGCTTGTCCTCGTCGATCTCGAGGATCATGACCTCGACCTCGTCACCCAGGGAGACGATCTTGGACGGGGCGACGTTCTTGTTGGTCCAGTCCATCTCGGAGACGTGCACCAGGCCTTCGATGCCGGGCTCGAGCTCGACGAACGCGCCGTAGTCGGCGATGTTGGTGATCTTGCCGAACATGCGGGTGCCCTGCGGGTAGCGGCGGGACACGCCCAACCACGGGTCGTCGCCCATCTGCTTGAGACCCAGCGACACGCGGTTCTTTTCGGTGTCGAACTTGAGGATCTTGGCGGTGAGTTCCTGGCCGGGCTGCACCACTTCGCTGGGGTGGCGGACACGGCGCCAGGCCATGTCGGTGATGTGCAGCAGGCCGTCGATGCCGCCGAGATCGACGAAGGCGCCGTATTCGGTGATGTTCTTGACGACGCCGCGGACGATGGAGCCTTCCTTGAGGGTTTCCATCAGCTTGGCGCGCTCTTCGCCCATCGAGGCTTCGACCACGGCGCGGCGGCTCAGCACCACGTTGTTGCGCTTGCGGTCCAGCTTGATGACCTTGAACTCCAAGGTCTTGTTTTCGTAGGGGGTCAGGTCCTTGATGGGGCGGGTGTCGATCAGCGAACCCGGCAGGAAGGCGCGGATGCCGTTGACCAGGACGGTCAGGCCACCCTTGACCTTGCCGGAGGTGGTGCCGGTGACGAACTCGCCGGACTCCAGGGCCTTTTCCAGGGCCATCCAGGAGGCCAGGCGCTTGGCCTTGTCGCGCGACAGGATGGTGTCGCCGTAGCCATTTTCGATGGCGTCAATGGCCACCGATACGAAGTCACCGACCTGGACTTCGGTTTCGCCTTGATCGTTCTTGAACTCTTCGACGGGCACGTACGCTTCGGACTTCAGGCCGGCGTTGACGACGACGAAGTTGTGTTCGATGCGCACCACCTCGGCGGTAATGACTTCGCCGGTGCGCATCTCGGCGCGTTGCAGCGATTCTTCAAACAGGGCGGCAAAAGATTCGGACATCAGATTTCCTTGCTCGTCGCACAGGTTCGCGTCGGCACTATTGCCAACGCTTCTAAGGCTGGGACGGCGGTTGGTTTGCGGCTTGGGACCGCGGTTACGGTTGATGAACCACGCTGCCGGAGCGCTGTCGCGCGGGTAGGAGCGGCGTGGACCTTGGTGCCCTTGCGGGCGTCACTGTCTCAGTTGGGCAGACTTCAGGCGGACCCGAAAGGCTGCTTGTCCTCCCACCACCTGAGCACCTGGTCAATCGACTGCTCGATCGATTGTTCAGAGTTGTCCAGAAGGAGGGCGTCTTGCGCGGGCTTGAGTGGCGCGACACTGCGCTGCGAATCGCGCGCATCGCGCGCCTCCAAGTCGGCGCGAAGAGCTTGGATTCTAGCGTCAAAACCCTTTGAAATCAATTGCTTATGGCGCCGCTCGGCGCGATGCGTGGCGCTCGCCGTGAGGTAGACCTTCAAGCTCGCGTCGGGAAATATCACAGTGCCCATGTCCCGGCCGTCGGCCACCAGCCCTGGCAGGCGGCGAAAGCCCTGCTGCAGGGCCACCAGTGCGGTGCGCACCGCCGGCAAAGCCGACACGCGCGAGGCGTTCATTCCCGCATCTTCGGTGCGGATGGCCTCGGTCACATTCTGGCCGGCCAGCAGCACCTGTTCGCCCTCGAAGCGCACCGGCAGCCGTTCGGCCATGTGGGCGATGGCGTGCTCGTGCGCGGTGTCCAGCTCCAGGCCGGCGCGGACCGCAGCCAAGGCCGTGATGCGGTAAAGCGCACCGGAGTCCAGGTAGTGATAGCCCAGGCGCTGTGCGAGCTGCGAGGCCAGTGTTCCCTTGCCAGAAGCGGTGGGGCCGTCGATGCAGATCACCGGCACGTTTTGCGCCGTGGCGCGGGCGACGTCGAACAGGGCCTCAAAGTAGTCGGGGAAGGTCTTGCCCACGCACTTGGGGTCTTCGATGCGCACCGCGACGCCAGCCGGATTGAAGGCGGCCAGCGAAAAGCACATGGCGACGCGGTGGTCGTCATAGGTGTGGATGCGCGCAGGCGTCCAGGTCTTGGGCGCGCCGACGCGGATGAAGTCGGCACCTTCCTCGACCGTCGCCCCCAGTTTGCGCAGCTCGATGGCCATCGCGGCGATGCGGTCGGTTTCCTTGACGCGCCAGCTGGCGATGTTGCGCAGGGTGGTCGTGCCGTCGGCATACAGGGCCATCACGGCCAGCGTCATGGCGGCGTCGGGGATGTGGTTGCAGTCCAGGTCGATGGCCTTGAGCGGCCAGGCGCCGCGGCGCACCTCGATCCAGTTGGCCCCACTTTGCACCGATGCACCCATGCGCTCGGCGGCCTCCAGGAAGCGGATGTCGCCCTGGATGCTGTTGCGGCCCAGCCCCTCGATGCGGATGCGGTCGCTCCGAGCGCTGGCGATCGCCCCCAGGGCCACGTAGTAGCTTGCCGACGAGGCGTCGGCCTCGACATGCACGACGCCCGGCGAGCGCGGCCGGCTGCCGGCGGGGATGGTGAAGCGCTGCCAGCCGTCGCGCGCCACGTGCACGCCGAACTGGCCCAGCAGGTTGAGCGTGATCTCGATGTAGGGCTTGGAAATCAGCTCGCCCCGCACCTCGATCACGATGTCGCGGGCCGCCACCAAGGGCAGCGCCATCAGCAAGGCCGTGAGGAACTGGCTGGACACATCGCCGCGCACCGGGATGGGCGCGTCCAGCCGCAGCGCAGGCTGACCGATGCGAAGCGGCGGAAAGCCCTGCTGGCCCAGGTAGTCGATCCCGCACCCCAGGGCGCGCAGTGCATCGACCAGATCCCCGATCGGGCGCTCGTGCATGCGAGGCACGCCCGACAGCTCGAAATCGCCACCCAGGACGGCGAGCGCGGCCGCCAGCGGCCGCATGGCCGTGCCGGCATTGCCCAGAAACAGTTTCGCCGCAACACGCGGCGGCTGGCCGCCCAGGCCAGTGATCCACAGCACCGACCCTTCCCAGCGCAGGGCGCAGCCGAGTTGCTCCAATGCGGCCAACATGACGCGCGTGTCGTCCGAGTGCAGCAGATCGTGCACGGCGGTCGTGCCCTCACTCATCGCTGCGAGCAGCAGCACCCGGTTGGAGATGCTCTTGGAGCCCGGCAGGGCAACCGTGCCGCCAGCGCTGTCCAGGGGCGGGAGGTCGAGAAACTCGGTGGTGAACACGCGTTCAGCTCCCGCCGCCCATGCGCCACTTCGACCGCGCCTTGCTGGCACCGGCGATCAGGCTTTCGAGCGCCGCGCCATCGCCTTGCTCCATCAGTTGCTCGAAACGGCCGAGGCTGTCGCGGTAGTGGCGCATCTGCTCCAGCAATTCGGTGCGGTTGGCCAGCAGGATGTCGCGCCACATGGCGGGGTCGCTGGCGGCGATGCGGGTGAAGTCCCGAAAGCCCGGCCCCGCCAGGGACAGGAATTCCTTGGCGTGGGGCTGCGATGCGATGCTGTCCATCAGGGCGTAGGCCAGCAGGTGCGGCAGGTGGCTCACGGCCGCGAAAGCCGCGTCGTGCGCCTCGGGCGACATCTTGAGCACCTTGCAGCCCAGCGCGGACCACACCTGCTCGGCTTGTTTCAACTGGGCCACCAGGGTGCGTTCGATCGGCGTGATGATGAGCTGGCGGCCCTCGTACAACTCGGCGTCGGCATGCTCGACGCCGGCGGCTTCCTTGCCGGTGACCGGATGGCAGGGCACAAAGGCGCCGACGTCATCACGCAGCACACGGCGCGCCGCGTCAACCACGTCCTGCTTGGTCGAGCCGACGTCCATGATCAGCATGTCGCGCTTGACCAGGTGCCGGATCGCCTTGAGCGTCGCCTCGGTGGCCGCCACCGGCACGGCCAGCAGCACGATGTCGGAGCCCGACACCGCCAGCAGCGCCGAGGGCGCCTCGACATCGATCACGCCGAGCTTACGGGCGCGTTCGGTGGTGGAGGGGGACTTGCTGTAGCCGACGACACGCCGCACCAGGCCGGCGCGCTTGAGCGCCAGGGCAAAGGAGCCGCCCATCAGCCCGCAGCCGATCAGCGCCAGTTGCTCAAACATCACTCGTTCACTGGGTAGCTGCCCAGCACCTTGTAGAACGCGCACAGGCCACGCAGGTCGTGCAGGGCCGCCGCCACGTGCGGCTGCGAGGGGTGCCCCTGGATGTCAATGAAAAAGTAGTATTCCCACTGGCCCGACTTGGCCGGGCGTGACTCGAAGCGGGTCATGGACACGCCGTGTTGCTTGAGCGGCACCAGGATGTCGTGCACGGCCCCGGGGCGGTTGGGCACCGAGACCACCAGGCTCACGCAATCGCGGCCCGAGGCTTGGGGCGCCTCCAGCGTCTGCGGCAGGCAGACCACCGCGAAACGGGTGCGGTTGAACGCGTCGTCCTGGATCGCCTGGGCAGCCAGGTGCAGGCCGAACTCGCTGGCCGCGCGCTCACCGGCGATGCCGGCCCAGGCCGGGTTGCCGGCGGCCAGCCGGGCGCCCTCAGCATTGCTCGACACCGCGCGCCGCTCGACGTCGGGCAGGTGCTTGTTGAGCCAGCCCTGGCACTGCGCCAACGCCTGCGGGTGCGCCATGACGGCCTCGATGCCCTCGAGCGAGGCGCTGGTGCGCAGCAAGTGGTGGCGCACCAGCAGACTGATCTCGCCCACGATGTGCAGGGGTGACTGCAGCAGCAGATCGAGCGAGCGCGTGACCACGCCTTCGGTGCTGTTTTCCACCGGAACCACGCCGAAGTCGGCGTTGCCGCTGGCCGCCGCGTGAAACACCTCGTCGAAGCTCACGCAGGGAATGTGCTCGATGCTGGCGCCGAAGAACTGCACCGCCGCCTGTTCGCTGAAGGTGCCGGCGGGCCCGAGATAGGCCACGCGCTGCGGCGCCTCAAGGGCGCGGCAGGCCGACATGATCTCGCGCCAGATCGTGGCTACGTTCTCCGGCTTCAGTGGCCCCGGGTTCGACTGTTGCAGACCCAGGATGACCTGCGCCTCTCGTTCGGGCCGGTAGACGGGCGATTGCTCGACGCGTTTGATCTCGCCAACTTCATTGGCCAAGGCCGCGCGGCGATTGAGCATGTCCAGCAGTTCACGGTCGAGCGCGTCGATTTCAATCCGCAGTTGCGCGAGGTTTTTTGCCATCTCAGCGTGAAAATGAGCCACGCTTGCGACATGCGCAGGGCGTGGCGGTGGATCGGTGGGCGTTGTTCAGGTGGCGTCGCCTTCGGGCGGCGTGTCGCCGACAGGCGGCTCGGCGGCGTCGTTCACATGGGTCAGGTCAGACACATCGGCCGCATCGGCCTCAAGCGGCTGAGCATCATTTTCCACGATGCGCTGCAGGCCGCTGAGCTTGGAGCCCGTATCCAGGCCAATCAGCGTCACGCCCTGCGTGGCGCGGCCGAGCTCGCGGATCTCGCTGATCCGGGTGCGCACCAGCACGCCCTTGTCGGTGATCAGCATGATTTCGTCGTCTGCGTGCACCAGCGTGGCGGCCACGACCTTGCCGTTGCGCTCGCTCTGTTGGATGGCGATCATGCCCTTGGTGCCACGGCCGTGACGGGTGTATTCGGTGATGGGGGTGCGCTTGCCAAAGCCGTTGACGGTGGCGGTGAGCACGCTTTGTGATTCGTCCTCGGCCACCAGCATCGCGATCACGTTCTGGCCCTCTTCGAGCATCATGCCGCGCACGCCACGGGCGTTGCGGCCCATCGGGCGGACGTCGTTCTCGTCGAAGCGCACGGCCTTGCCGCCGTCGGAGAACAGCATCACATCGTGCTTGCCGTCGGTCAGGGCCGCGCCGATCAGGAAGTCGCCCTCGTCGAGGTCCACCGCGATGATGCCGGCCTTGCGCGGGTTGCTGAACTCGTCGAGCGAGGTCTTCTTGACCGTGCCCATCGAGGTGCCCATGAACACATAGTGATCGGCCGGGAAGCTGCGGAATTCGCCGGTCAGCGGCAGCACCACGTTGATCTTTTCGCCCTCGGCCAGCGGGAACATGTTGACGATCGGGCGGCCGCGCGAGCCGCGCGAGCCCGAGGGAACCTCCCATACCTTCAGCCAGTACAGGCGCCCCCGATTGGAAAAGCACAGGATCCAGTCGTGCGTATTGGCAATGAACAGCTGGTCGATCCAGTCGTCTTCCTTGGTGGCCGTGGCCTGCTTGCCGCGGCCGCCGCGCCTCTGGGCGCGGTACTCCGACACCGGTTGGCTCTTGATGTAACCCGAGTGCGAAAGCGTCACCACCATGTCGGTGGGCGTGATCAGGTCTTCGGTGGCCAGGTCTTGCGCGTTGTGCTCGACAAAGCTGCGGCGGGCGGCGTTCTTGGTCTGGCCGAACTCCAGCCGCAGCGCCGACAGCTCATCGCCGATGATGGTGGACACGCGAGCCGCATTGGCCAGGATGTCGAGCAGGTCGTCGATCTCGGCCATGACTTCCTTGTACTCGGCCACGATCTTGTCCTGCTCCAGGCCGGTCAGGCGCTGCAGGCGCATCTGCAGGATCTCCTGGGCCTGAGTATCAGACAGGCGGTACAGGCCGTCCTGGCCCATGCCGTACTCGCGCGCCAGGCCCTCGGGCCGCAAGTCGTCGGCATTGATCACGCTGCCGTCCTGGCGGGCCCGGGTGAGCATGTCACGCACCAGTTGGCTGTCCCAGCTACGGGTCATCAACTCGGCCTTGGCCACCGGCGGGGTGGGGGACTCGCGGATGACTCGGATGAACTCGTCGATGTTGGCCAGCGCCACCGCCAAGCCTTCGAGCACGTGGCCGCGCTCGCGCGCCTTGCGCAGATTGAACACCGTGCGGCGCGTCACCACCTCGCGGCGGTGCTGCAGGAAGACCTTGATCAGGTCCTTGAGGTTGCATAGCTTGGGCTGGCCGTTGATCAGCGCCACCATGTTGATGCCGAACGTGTCCTGCAGCTGCGTCTGCTTGTACAGGTTGTTCAGGACCACCTCGGGCACTTCGCCGCGCTTGAGCTCGATCACCAGGCGCATGCCTGACTTGTCGGACTCGTCCTGGATGTGGCTGATGCCATCGATTTTCTTCTCGTGCACCAGCTCGGCCATGCGCTCTTGCAGGGTCTTCTTGTTGACCTGGTAGGGCAGCTCATCCACGATGATGGCCTGGCGCTGGCCGCGGTCGATGTCCTCGAAGTGGCACTTGGCGCGCATCACCACCTTGCCGCGGCCGGTGCGATAGCCGTCCTTGACGCCATTGATGCCGTAGATGATGCCGGCCGTGGGGAAGTCGGGCGCCGGGATGATCTCCATTAGCTCGTCAATGGTCGCCTCGGGGTTCTTGAGCAGGTGCAGGCAGGCGTCCACCACCTCGTTGAGGTTGTGCGGCGGGATGTTGGTGGCCATCCCCACCGCAATGCCGCCCGAGCCGTTGACCAGCAAGTTGGGCAAGCGCGAGGGCAGCACCAGCGGTTCTTTTTCGCTGCCGTCGTAGTTGGGGCCGAAATCGACGGTTTCCTTGTCGATGTCGCCCAGCATCTCGTGGGCGATCTTGGCCAGGCGGATTTCGGTGTACCGCATGGCCGCCGCGTTGTCGCCGTCGACACTACCGAAGTTGCCCTGGCCGTCCACCAGCATGTGGCGCATGGAAAAATCCTGCGCCAGCCGCACGATGGTGTCGTAGACCGACTGGTCGCCGTGCGGGTGGTACTTGCCGATGACGTCGCCGACGATACGGGCCGACTTCTTGTAGGGCCGGTTCCAGTCATTGTTGAGCTCGTGCATCGCGAACAGGACGCGCCGGTGCACCGGCTTGAGGCCGTCGCGCGCATCCGGCAGGGCCCGGCCCACGATCACGCTCATCGCGTAATCGAGATAGCTGCGCCGCATTTCCTCTTCGAGACTGATGGGAAGTGTTTCTTTTGCGAATTGGGTCATGTGGCGGGCAGCGCGGTGCGCGTGAATGTTGGGATTTTACGGGGTCGCCGGGGGTTGTCGCGGTCTAACAACATGCGAAGGGGTAAGCGGCGTTGTCCTACGGAGCTCGACGGCTCCAAACCCTGCCTGTGTAAGGCGTGTGGCACAATTCTCTGACGTTTTCGGTGGTGGTCACCTGATTCGTAGTTTTCGACGCAGCTGGGCTGCGCCTTATTCCCCTAGAGGAGAACCATGAAGAAACTTAACAAAGTGGCGCTCTTGATTGCGACCGCAGCGCTGGCAACTGCCGCAGGTGCGCAAACCCGCGTGACCGCTGCCAACGGTGGCAACACCGTCGACAACTGGGTCAACGGCACCAGCGAGATGGTCTGGAAAAACGGTACGCAAGAGTTGTGCTGGCGCGATGCCAACTGGACCCCCGCTACGGCTGCTGTGGGTTGCGACGGCGCGCTGGTGCGTCCTGCGGCTCCCGCAGCCGCTCCCGGTGCTGCTCCCGCTCGCGCAGCCGCTCCCGCAGCCGCTCCCGCAGCCGCTCCCGCAGCCGCTCCCGCAGCCGCAGCCGCTCCCGGTGCCGCTCCCGCTCGCGCTCCCGCTCCGATGCCCGCCCCGGCCGCGGCCGCGGCCGCGGCCCCTGCACCGGCCCCGGCTCGGGCTCCCGCAGCCGCTGCGGCTCCTGCGGCGGCTACCAAGGTCACCTACGCCGCCGACGCCTTCTTCGACTTCGATAAGTCTGTGCTCAAGCCGGAAGGCCGTGCCAAGCTTGACGATCTGGTCGACAAGGTCAAGGGCATCAACCTCGAAGTGATCATCGCCGTGGGCCATACCGACTCCATCGGTAGCAATGCCTACAACCAGAAGCTGTCGGTTCGCCGCTCGGAAGCCGTCAAGGCCTATCTGGTCACCAAGGGCATTGAAAAGAACCGCGTCTATACCGAGGGCAAGGGTGAAGCCCAGCCTGTCGCGGACAACAAGACCGGCGAAGGCCGTGCCAAGAACCGCCGCGTGGAAATCGAAGTGGTGGGCACCCGCGCCAACCGTTAATCGGTTTTCGCACCAAGAAAAGGCCCCGCGATGCGGGGCCTTTTTTCTTGGTAGGCTCGCCTTCTTGCCTGCCCACACAAGATGAACGCCCCTCTCAACGCCGACCCGGCCGAACTGGCCAAGTTTTCCGAGCTGGCCCACCGCTGGTGGGACCCGCAGAGCGAATTCGCTCCCCTGCACCACATCAACCCGCTGCGGCTGGAGTGGATCAACGGCCACTGCCCCCTCGACGGCCTGCGGGTGCTCGACGTCGGCTGCGGTGGCGGCATTTTGTCGGACTCGATGGCGCGCAATGGCGCTTCGGTGCTCGGCATCGACCTGGCCGGCAAGGCCCTGCGCGTGGCGCAACTGCATGCGCTGGAGGCGCAGACCCCCAACATCGCCTACCGTGAAGTCGCGGTCGAGGCCTTGGCGGCGCAAGCGCCAGAGAGTTTCGATGCCGTCACCTGCATGGAAATGCTAGAGCACGTGCCTGACCCCGCTTCGGTGGTGCGCGCCTGCGCCCAACTGGTCAAGCCTGGCGGCTGGGTGTTTTTCTCCAGCATCAACCGCAACCTCAAGGCTTTTCTGTTTGCCATCGTCGGCGCCGAATACGTGCTGCGGCTGTTGCCGCGCGGCACCCACGAGTACAACAAGCTCGTGCGCCCCAGCGAGCTGGCGCGTGATTGCCGCGCGGGCGGCCTGGACGTCCTCCAGACCCGCGGCATGGAATACAACCCCCTGACCCGCCGCTACTGGATCAGCCACGACACCAGCGTCAACTACATGCTGGCGACCCGCAGGCCATGATGTTCGCTGCGCGTGCCGTGCTGTTCGATCTGGACGGCACCCTGATCGACAGCGCGCCAGACCTGGGCGCCGCCGCCGACAAGATGCGTGTCGACCGGGGCCTGCCTTCCTTGCCGCTGGAACACTACCGCCCGATGGCTGGCGCGGGCGCGCGCGGCATGCTTGGCATTGCCTTCGGTATCACCCCCGAGCATGGGGACTTCGCGGCCCTGCGCGAGGAATTCTTCCGCAACTACGAGTCGCGCATGACGGTGCTCACGCGCGCCTTCGACGGCATTGCCGACATGATCGACCTGCTGCGCACCCGGGGCCTGCCCTGGGGCGTGGTCACCAACAAGCAGATGCGCTTCACCGGGCCGCTGACCCGGGGCATGCCGCTGTTTGCCACGGCGTCGGCCATTGTGGGCGGCGACAGCACCCCGCACGCCAAGCCGCACCCGGCGCCGCTGTTGGAGGCGGCGCGGCTGCTGTCCGTGCCGCCGGCCCAGTGCGTATACGTCGGCGATGACGAGCGCGACATCCAGGCCGGCCGCGCGGCCGGCATGCCGACCGTGGCGGCCACCTACGGCTACCTCGGCGGCAACGCCGACACCGGGCGTTGGGGGGCCGATGCGCGCATTGATTCGCCCCTGCAGCTGCTTTCCCTCTTGAAATGAGCGCGCAAGCCTTAAGATGCGAGTTCCTGGGGCTGCACCGGTTTCGACGTGGGTTCGGACATGCAGCAGGGCATGTCGAGGGTCAGTCACCTCGTAAATCCAACTGAAATCAAGTAACTGCCAACAACAGCTACTCCGATGAAGCTGCGAATGACCGCCTCGGCGGTCTCGCGCTCCAAGCTTAACTAAACCTTAAGCAATCGCGTCGCACCAGCTTGTCGATGGGCTGGGGCAAGGGGCGCAAGCCCTGAGCTGCGACGTCATTCACATCGGCTGGTCCCAACCCGGGTGCCTTGGGTGGGGACGAGAAAATAGGGCACTGGCGGCCGGTGTAGCGTGCGTCTGCGCGACAACGGTGGCGAGAAACCAAATCAGAACGCTACACATGTAGAACTGCTCATAGAAGGCTTGCGGACGCGGGTTCAATTCCCGCCAGCTCCACCATACTCAAAACCCCAACTCGTCTGAGTTGGGGTTTTTTCTTGTCCGATCGTGCGTGTTCCCCGGTGTTTGTTGCGTGTTAATGCGGAATCTTGCGGACTTCGCCCTCAAGGTCATCGGGCCGGTTCCGCGTCCGGTTCTCTCAG
>CANJQN010000064.1 GCA_947476465.1 Comamonadaceae bacterium
CCATGGCCAGTGGAATTCCCCGGAACCCGAGACGGCAGACCCGAAGGTCAAGCGGTTCCAGATTCCGAGGAGGCTGGCATGAGCGACAGCGCCATCAAATCAAAGCCCGCTCAAGCTACCAAAGCTGCCGATTGGCAGCCGGATGAAGTGGGTGCGCAGGGAGGCGCCACTCTCAGGAGCTTTTTTCCAGACAAGCCCCTGTGGACTCCAGAGATCGACCGCAAGGCTGCGATGGTGGCCGAGTGGATGGCATGCGATCTCGCGGGCGCCCACATCTGGGGCGTGCAGCGAACGGGAAAGAGCGAATTTGCCAAGTACCTGCTCGATGTGATCCCGACGATGCTGGAGGGTTCTGCAGTCGCAATCATGTGGAACTTTCTGGGCCTGAAGCCGAAGAACGCCGACCAGTTGCTCAAGCGCTGCCTCGTGGACATGGGATGCAACACGATCTCGGCGCGGGAAACACTGGTACTTCAGGCGCGTCTGGTCGCACTGGTGGGGCAGCGATGTCAGGCGGTGAGCGCCAGGCGGGTGCTGATCATCGTCGACGAAATGCAGAACATCCCCCACGAGTTGTACCCGGTGCTCATGAGCGTGACGGCGGACCTGATGAAGCTTCGGCTCGTTCCTCACCTTCTGTCCATTGGGCAGCCGGAGATGCAGACCACCATTGACCTGGTGTTCCAGGGCAACTACCTGCAGATGATCGGCCGCTTCTTTCAGCGCACGGAGGTGTACTGCGGGCTCACCTCGCAGGACATCCGGGAGCTTCTGTCCAATATGGAAGGCACTGATCGGGAGTTCACGCGGCAGCACTTTCCCGGGCGTGCCGCGGAAGGCTGGTCGATCGTTGACCTCGCCGTGCCGATGGAGCAAGCCGTCTCGGCGATGCTCGCGGGCAAGAACATCGCGGGCGCGCGAGTTCGGCTTCCCCTGGGCTATCTGCGTCCTGCCCTCAATTTCATGTTCCGCCAGTTGGCCGACGACCTGGAGGCGATTGTCGACCGGGCCGTCGCGCTGTCGTGCTTCAAGTTCACTGGCCTGCACAAGGTAATCGGCCATTACGTGGAGTATCCCAATGAGCGTTGAAATGAGTACGGCGCTCGCGGGACCACCGCAGGCGGGGTGCATTGCGGACATCCACGGATCGCCTTTTGTCGCCTCGGCCTTTCAGCTACTTGCAGTTCATTGGCACGACTACCTACTCGAGCCCGTGGACCTGCGCCAGTACCTGGCGCAACACTGGATCCACAACGCCTCCGTCTTCCACTTGCCCGAATCGCCACGCCTGCGCCAAGCATTGGGGTGTTCGCCCAGTCAGTGGAGCGTCGCGTCTGGTGCTGCCTACCTGGCTGGCTCACCAGCGAAGCTGCTGCTAGCGCCCGACCTGCGCTACTGCCCTGAGTGCCTGGCTGCCGGCTGGCATTGCGCCATGTTCCAGCACATCGCAGCCCGGTGCTGCCCGCTGCACCGCGCACCCTTGCGTCAGGGCTGCCCTCAGTGCGAGAAGCCGATCAACCTCGAACCAGTGTCCATCGCCACCCACCAAAACTTCTGTCCCCACTGTTCGTTCCCGTTCGCACCGATGGATGCTCTGCGCGCCCGGCGCGAACTCGGGCCTGACGACGAGCACGGTGTCTTTGGGCGTCTGGCGGCTGCACTGAAGGCCGAATCGAAAGCCGAACTCGCGCCCTTCAGGTCGGATCTGACCGCCCATGAATTGCTGGCAGCGGATCGCACCACGCTCGTCGCGTGCGCTGCACACCGGTCGTGGCCGGCGGGAGTGACGCCAGGAGTGCGTTGGTTTGCGGCGACGACACGCGTTATTGCAGCGAACGAGCCCTTGCCAATTGAACGGGTGAACGAGCTCGCATACGCGGCCCGCGTCGCGGCCTTTGAAAACATCCAGGCATGCCTCAAGGCGAGTGGAAACACGCTGGACGTGCCGGCGGCCCCTTACTTCATGGCAAGTTCTCGCAGTAGAGCGCCCATCTCGACGCCGATGGACACGTGCAGCGCAGCTTTTGCGCGCACGGCCGTCGCGCTGGGGATGCAGGAGGAGGTGCTTCCAGGCGCACGTCCGGTCTCAGCTCGGAGTCCGCTTTACAACGAGTGGCTGCCGATGTACGAGGAACTGGTCCAGCGGGTCGCCGAGTGTCAGGTCTACAGCCTCTATGTCTTGAATCTGGTGGATCTGCGCCGATGTCGGCAAACGCTGGACGTTGCATGGAACTGGCGCCCGCATCCTGCGTCTTTTTCGCCGCCTTGGCGGCTTCGACGCCAAGGCCGCGAGGTCGTCTTTGAAATGCGGCAACGGGTGAGCGAGCAGTTGCTGCAGCGGTTCTTGCGCAGGTACGCGCATTGCCGATTGCATTCAGTCGGTGTCGGTGTTTCCTTGTGAAGTGCTGTCCTGCGGCGAGTAAGGAAGCCGTGCTGAAAGCGCAGTCTTCTCAGGTGCCAACCGACGGCACCACGCGCTGACGAGCGATAGCCGCGCCCGCAGGCGAGGCGCCGAGCCGAACATCCCGAGCTGCCTGAATCGGGCCTTCCGACTTGAGGCCGCCACAGTGATGCTCGACCGCCACGGAGCAGGGGGCGCACCAAATGTTCAGTGCGTGCAGCGAGGACAAGTAGCCCCGGCACTCACCAACCAAGGTGAACTCAGCCCAGAGTCGGCCACAGAGAAAGGTTATCTAGCCCTGATTTCCGGTAAAGGCGCACCCGGAGCTCACCCCCGAGTTCAAGGTCAGTTTGCTCCATCCAGCGCCAACCAAGGTGAAGCGACTGCGTGCCGTCCCCAGTTCGTAGGTGAAACTGGTCTGCTTTCGGCCAGTTGCATATTCCTTGGGCATTCCGCCGGGGTCAATCGCAACTTGGCGGCTAGTTAACCTTATTCAGCCACACACAGCGCCCCGTTGCAGCACCGCAAACTCCCGAAGTATTCGATTTGACATAAACACGGTCGTGTGCCGGCGGCACCGGGTAGGGCAGGGGCAGGGCATGGTGCGACGCCCACTGCCGGGCAGGAGGTGACTACACTCGGCGCCCTCCACCTGACAACAAGATCCGATTGATGAACAAGTCCGAACTCGTGCAGGCGCTGGCTGCGGCCACCGAACAATCGCGGGCCGCGGCTTCCAGGTCACTGGAGGCCTTCACGAGGATCGTGTCCAAGGAGCTCGCCCGCGGCGGCGAGGTGGCGATTCCGGGGTTTGGCAGCTTCAAGCGGGCCGAGAGAGGGGAGCGCTCGGGGCGCAATCCGCAAACTGGCGAAGCCATCACCATCGCAGCCGCGACGACGGTGAAATTCGTGCCAGGAGCGGCGTTGAAGGCGGGCGTCAACAATCCCAAGTAGCAGGCGTCCCGTTTTTGGCAGGGGGTGGACCAACGGGTGCGTTCACAGCGGTTATTTCTGGGCCACCGGCGGAGTCTGCTAGCCATCGGCAGCAGGGCTGATGAGAAGTTACTTGGAGCCCTTGACGATCCACGCTCGGAGGTCAGTGCCCTCCGGCAAGCTCCCCAGCTCTTTTATCGCCGCCTGCAGAAGTGCTGCTGCACGTTCACGCGTGCGGCGGACCTCTGCAAGCAACTCTTCGCCAAGCGGCGAAGCGCCACTGCTGGAGACCCGGGTCAGAAGTTCTTCAGCGGCCACAGCTTCCCTGTGCGCGTGGCGCCATTGCTCCGGAAGTGACCGTTCAGTGCTCACTTGTTACTCCTCTCGATATTCGGATGTTACCCGCGCGATGGTGTCGTTCTCTTCGGCAATTTGATCTCTCGTAGTGGGAGGCTGTGGGCATGTGGGCGAAGGGTGCGGCGGTGGGCAACGCATCGCGTTGTCCACGGGCGCGCCCGGTGCGCCGCAGGCGCATCGTCCACATGTCCATGGCCTGCCGGGCGCGCAGCGCCCGGCCCCCCCGCGGCCGGCGATTTTCTTCCTGCCGGGCTCAGGTTTCCGCGGTCGCCGTGGTCGCCCTTCTAAGCTGCCCGAGGATCAAGTCCTTCGCTTTCTCGGCGCGCCAAGCCTTGATGCGTCGCTGCAGTGTTCGCAGCTGCGCCTTGCCCGCGTAAGCAATGGGATGGACGCCCCCACCCAATGACGGCATCGAAGTGCCACAGTGGAAGTGTCACCAACCACTCGAACCGGAAGGAGCGTCCACCATGCAGATTACGACAATCGGCCTCGATCTGGCCAAGAACGTGTTCCAGGTCCACGGCGTGAACCGACACGGCAAGGTGGAACTGCGCAAGCAGCTCAAGCGTGAGCAGGTTGCAGCGTTCTTCGCCAATCTGCCCCCCTGCTTGATCGGCATGGAGGCGTGTTCGGGTGCGCACCACTGGGCGCGGAAGCTGCAGGCTTTGGGGCACACGGTTCGGCTGATGGCGCCGCAGTTCGTCAAGCCCTACGTCAAGAGCAACAAGAACGATGTGGCCGACGCCGAGGCAATCTGCGAGGCCGTGGCCCGACCCTCGATGCGCTTTGTGCCAGTCAAGAACATCGAACAGCAGGCGGTCCTCTCGTTGCACCGTGTGCGCCAGGGCTTCGTCAAAGCCCGAACCGCGCAGGCCAACCAGATCCGTGGTCTGCTCGGTGAGTATGGGCTGATCGTGCCGCAGGGCATTTCGTATATTGCCCAGCGTGTACCGGCCCTCATCGAGGATGCCTCGATCGAATTGCCCGGATCGTTTCGCCTGTTGATTGACAGATTGCTCGAGCACCTGAAGCTGCTGCACCGGCAGGTCGAGGAGATCGAAGTGCAGATCAAGGCTTGGCATCGGGCCAGCGACGCCAGCCGACGACTGGAGAAGGTTCCCGGTATCGGCCCGTTGACGGCCACGGCCATGGTGGCCAGCGTCGGTGACGCCAAGAACTTCGACAACGGCCGCCAATTCGCGGCCTGGCTCGGCGTCGTGCCCCGCCAGCACTCCAGCGGCGGCAAGCCCACCTTGCTAGGCATGAGTAAACGGGGAGATGCATACCTGCGAACAATGCTGATTCACGGCGCCAGGTCAGTCATCTACCGGGCAACGCAGCGGGCCGATGCCGAGAGTTGGTTGGTCAAGCTCACCACCCGCCGCAACAAGAACATTGCAGCCGTGGCGCTGGCCAACATGACCGCCAGGACGATCTGGGCGTTGCTCGCACATGATCGCGAGTTCAGGGCCGACTACGCACCTGCGTAGAGACATCCACCCATCCCCCCGCCCTTCCCGCCAGCGGGAAGGGGCCCCAACGACGATAACAAGACAGGAGATTCCCACCGCGATTGCTCAGGCGATCAGCAAGTTGATGGCAGGATAGGTCAGACCGTGGTTGGCACAGCCCGCGCCAGACGAGGCACCCAGAGTGCGTGTAAGCGATCGAGGCGCCGACCAGCAGAACCCATCAGGGACAGCGAGTTCGTCTCGCACCGAAAGTCCGGATGTACGGGAGCAATCTTCTCCTTCGTGCTGCAGCAAACTGAAAGCTTGGCAAACCGGGGGCGTCCATGTACGTCTGGCACGATCTGCGCGAGGCGGTCCATCAGTTCCTTAGCTGTCGCCGTCGGCTCGTTGATCAGCCAACCCTCGACGACTGGCCATGCGTGTGCGAACGGGTCCGCTCGAGTTCTCCACCACCGCTCGGTGGTGGGCTGCTTGCGATGGGTCGGCCGAACCTCACCATCCTTCCACGCTGTTGCCAGACTTTCGAGGAACGTCGGCATGTCAGTGGGTGCCGCCACCGTCGGACGGACCAGCTGTCCTCGCGCTGCCAGGTCACTCAACGCTTGCTGAGCCGATCGAATGTCGCGCAACAGCAGTACGGGGTCGAGTCCGTCGAACTGAGCCTTGAGCTTCGACTTGACCGTCTCGCTCACGCAGGGCGAGGTAAGCAGCCGGTCGCAGGGCGTTGCCGGTGCGTGGTACGTCTTGCTCACTCGTGCACCGTCACGTGTCTTCGATTTCAACTTGAACGAAGGCTGGAAGAAGTTGACGCACAACCGCGAGGCGCTGTACAGCTGCGCAAGGGCCTGTGTCGCCGCAAGGCCACTGAGCCTGCCGTAACCGACCAGCCGACGAACGATGGCGCCGTTCTTCTGCTCGACCCAGGCTTGGTCGTTCTTCTTGTACGCTCGCGACCGCGTCTGTTCGAGCCCGTTGTCCTTGCAGTAGTCGAAGACGGTCTGGTTCATGAACGCGCTGTCGTTGTCAGTGTCTACGCCGAGCATCGCGAAGGGCAGATCGGCCGCGGCGATCGCCATGGCTTCGACGACAAGGGACTGGTTGCGCACCGGCATGGCGATGCACTCCGTCCAGCCGCTGGCAATGTCGGTCAGCACCAGAGTGTGGACGAAGTCGCCGTCGGTCTTTGCGCCGCCGCAGTGTTCGACCAAGTCGACCTCGAAGAAGCCAGGCGGTGGGTTGCGCCAATCCGAGAACGTGCGCACGGGAATGCTGCGGCGAATGGCCGCGCCGACGCCCGTCCGCCGCTTGCGTTGCCCATCGACGCGATTGCGCGCGTCGCCCAAGGCACGGTCGATGGTCGCGGCGCTGACTTGCAAGAGCTTGGCCTTGACCACCGGGTCCAGTTGAAGGTGGCCGTGTCGCTCCATCGCGTAGACCAAGATCGGGATCAGAACCTTCAGCCGCTTTCCGCAGACACGGTCGCCTGCCTCCCACAGCACAATGAGGGCTTGGCGCACGGCTTCGTCGTAGAGCCGATTGCGTGATCGCATCGACGGAGCATGGGAAGGTTCCGAGCCCAGGACGCGGATAGCGTGCTTGCGGTGGTCCGGTGATCGCAACGAACTCGTCGAGGATCTTGGTCCTCTCGCTCACCGACGAGCCGCGGTACCGCGCTCCGACTCCTTCGATCAACTCCTTGCGTGTTGTCATGCTGACTCGCCTTTTCACGTGTTGTGCTCCCGCCGGCCCTTCCGACGGGGTAGCAGACTACGTGAGGCAACAGGTCAGCACGGGTAGCAAAAAAGCTGAGTCAATGCGCCCGCGGCCAAGATAGTTGACGCCGATCACCAAAAAGCTCTTGACGACCTCGAGCTTGAACTCTGTTTGGTACTTCTTCATGAAACCCCTTGAAGTTCGTCCAACTTCTGGGGGTCAGTTCAATTCCGGGGCGGTTCATGGTGTGGAAGTCCGGTCGAAGGGAGGGGGCGCAGCTGCACGAGCAGGCGTTTCGCTACTTCGGCAGAGCCGTGCGCTACATCGTGCCTGATTTTGTTGCCGGCAACAAAATCCAGCACGACGCGGCACACCGAGTAGAAGCTCGGGGCCCGCACCATGCGCTCGATCCAGTCGTCCAGGCGCTGGGCCGGTGTCGCACAGGCAAAGACGTAGCTGGAGGCGTCCATCGCCGAGACGAACACCTGGGCACGCGCGCCATTGACCAGCGGCACCGTGGGGCCTGTGCAGTCGATGAACAGTTTCTCGCCGGCCAGCCGGTGCTGGCGCATCGAGCGCTTGAGCGTCTTTGCAAACGCCTTCTAATGCTCGCAGAACTGCGTGTAGCGCCAAGTGCGGCCCTCAGGGTGGGCGGCCACGTATTTCTGCCACAGCAGCTGTTGTCGCCGACCGAAAACTGAGCCACTTTTGAGGGTCGTGCCGATCGAAAACTGAGCCAGGTGTTTCACCTACCCTGCTGCCTTTTTGTGCAGCGGGGTTCGAGGAGTGATCACCATGGACATGGTTGGAAGAATCCGGCGCCTGCACAGCCGGGGCAAGAAGTCGGCGCGCGAGATTGCGCGCATCACGGGGCTGTCGCGCAACACGGTAGCCAAGTGGCTGCAAGGACCCGCTGAGGCGCCGCCGAAGTACCAGCGAAGCGCCGGCACGACCAAGCTGGAGCGGTACCACGAGGTGCTGAAACTGGCGCTCAAGGCCGATGCCCGGCGCCCGGCGAAGAGCCGGCGCACCGCCAAGGCGCTGTTCGAGGAGATCCGGGCGGCGGGCTATACGGGTTGCTACTCGCGCGTGACGGACTTCATTCGCGAGTGGCGTGCCGGCGACGGCAGCTCAGCGACGACGAACGCATTCGTGCCCTTGTCGTTCGAGCTCGGTGAGGCCTTCCAGTTCGACTGGAGCGAGGAAGGGCTGGTGGTGGGCGGCATCTACTACCGCATGCAGGTGTCGCACATGAAGCTGTGCGCCTCGCGCGCATTCTGGCTGGTGGCCTATCCGAGCCAGGGCCACGAGATGCTGTTCGACGCGCACACGCGCAGCTTCGCCGCACTGGGCGGCGTCGCGCGGCGCGGGATCTACGACAACATGAAGACGGCCGTCGACAAGGTCCGCAAGGGCAAAGGGCGCGTCGTCAATGCGCGCTTCGAGGTGATGTGCGCGCACTACCTGTTCGACCCGGACTTCTGCAACGTCGCCTCCGGCTGGGAGAAGGGCGTCGTGGAGAAGAACGTGCAGGACAGCCGCCGGCGCATCTGGATCGAGGCGGGCAAGCAGCGCTTCGGCTCGTTCGCGCAGCTCAATGCGTGGCTGGGGGACCGCTGCCGGGCATTATGGGAGGAAGTTCGGCACCCTGAGCACGAGCAGTTCAGTGTGGCGGAGATGCTGGAGCACGAGCGCGCCGCATTGATGCCGATGCCCGCTGCATTCGACGGCTATGTGGAGGCGCCGGCGCGCGTGTCCAGCACGTGCCTGGTGGCGGTGGCGCGCAACCGCTACTCGGTGCCGTGCGAACTGGCCGGGCAGATGGTGAGCGCGCGGTTGTACCCGGGCGAGGTAGTCGTGGTGGCGGGCAACGCCATCGTTGCTCGCCATGAGCGCCTGACATCCAAGGCGCAGACCCGCTACGACTGGCAGCATTACGTGCCGCTGATCCAGAGAAAGCCCGGGGCGCTGCGAAACGGGGCGCCGTTCGAGGACCTGCCGGCGCCGTTGCAGACGCTGCGCCGCTCGTTGTTGCGCAACCCCGGCGGCGACCGCGCGATGGCACAGGTGCTGGCGCTGGTGCCCACGGCGGGGCTCGATGAGGTGCTGGTCGCGGTGGAGCTCGCGCTGGAGGGCGCACCCCCGTCGGGGCGCGTGAGTACCGAGCACGTTCTCAACGTGCTCGCGCGCTTGAATGCCGCACCGACCCCGCAGAACGCGGCGACGACGCTGCAGGTGGCCACGCCGCCGCTGGCCAACACGGCGCGCTACGACAGCCTGCGCGCCACCGATGCAGCCGAGGAGATCGACCATGCGTGACGTGATGGTGGAACTCAAGGCATTGCGGCTGCACGGCATGGCCGGCGCCTGGAGCGAGCTCGCCGACCAAAGGGGCGACGCAGGGCTGGAGAACGCGCGCTGGCTGCTCGAACACCTGCTGCAGGCCGAGGCCGTTGACCGGGGGATGCGATCGGTCAAGCACCAGATGCACGTGGCCAAGTTCCCCGTGCACCGCGACTTGGCGGGCTTCGACTTCGACGCCTCGCCGGTGGACCGCAAGCTTGTTCTGAAGTTGGCCGAGTTGGAGTTCACCGAGCAAACGCAGAACGTCGTATTGGTTGGCGGACCCGGAACCGGCAAGACGCACCTGGCGACTGCGCTCGGTGTCGCTGGCGTCACCAAGCATGGGAAGCGGGTGCGCTTTTACTCCACGGTCGATCTGGTCAACGCGCTGGAGCGAGAGAAGGCGCAGGGGCGCGCGGGCCGGGTGGCAGAGAGCCTCTTGCGCATGGATTTGGTGATCCTGGACGAACTGGGCTACCTGCCATTCAGCCAGGCCGGCGGCGCGCTGCTGTTTCATCTCCTGAGCCGCCTGTACGAGCACACCAGCGTGATGATCACTACCAACCTGGACTTCGCCGAGTGGTCCACCGTGTTCGGCGACGCCAAGATGACCACCGCCTTGCTCGATCGCCTCACCCATCACTGCCACATCGTGGAGACCGGAAACGAGAGCCACCGGTTCCTGCACAGCACTGCGGTTGCGAAGAAGCGGATCAAGGCGCGAGAGCAGGCACGCAAGGGCGCTGACCCCAAACCGGCCGGCCCGGCGAGTGACTGACTCCGCGCGGGGCAGCCGCTGCGGGCTTCGCCCTCCGCGGCCGCCCCGCAATCGATCAAAGAGGAGGCAATGAAGACAAGGACGTAGACTTATCCACAAGCCGACCGCTCGCGGAAGGCGTTTAGCCCTGGCTCAATATTGCATCGGCACGGTGGCTCAAATTTCGTTCGGCGCCGACAACAGCAGCATCAGCGTCATGCCCTTGCGGTCAAGCTCGCGGTGCATGCGGCTCCAGTCAGGTTCGACGAAAGGCTGCGAGGGCGCAGCGCGCGGCTGCAGCGCGGTGGACAGCCGCTGTTCGCTCCAGTCCTGCACCGTCTCCCAATCGAGCCCGGCGACGCTCGTCAAGCTGACGTACTTGGCGACGGCACCTTTGGAGATCCCGAGGGTGGAGGCGATCTGCTCGAGAGAGAGCTGTGCCTGCCACTTCAGGCGAATTACATTCTTGATTATGCGTAGAGACATTCGTTTTGTGGCATCCAGGGCCTTGACGGGAAAAGACCGTCGAGGGTAGGACACCCGGGTTTGCGTTCTCTACGCAGCACCACCGGCAAGTCAGAGCCCCTCAGGGGACGCCGATTTGGCGGTCACGATCGCCGAAATGGTCGGTCACGATGATCCGAAACGGAGGGTCGGTCACGATCGCCGGAATCACCGGTCACGATGCCGAAACGGCCGGTCACAATGGGCCGAAATACGCATATCAGCAATGGGCCCATCTTCAACGCCGACGGCACGCTGACCTCAGCCCTGCTGGACCACGTCGAGACCGTTCTGATCGAGGGCAAGAGCTACCGCGGACAGGCTCACGGCGAGGCCTGAAGCCCGACCGCGCCCTCGCCGCCAGCGCCAGCTTCAGCAATGCCGCCGCGAACCTCTCAGCATTTTGAAACCGGCCGATAACCAGCACGTTCGCACCGGCGCCCACAAGTGGTGGCTGCGCTGCAGGAACCGGATGCCCTGCTCCCCACTCCTGCTCGCTGAAGGATACTCGCGCGCAAAGCTGTGCAAGTGCTGCAAGAGGCTTGTGAGGACCGCAGGTGGCATTTGGCGAAGTGCCAACCAGGCCGGCAATCACCGCCTGGGTGATGTTGTCTTGGTTGAGGTTCGCGCATACGCAGGTCGAACTCTAGGAGAGTAGGAACTCTCTGAAGCGACGATTGGGTTCAAGATGCGGGCCGGTTGCCCTCGAAGGCATCTTGCAGCAGCTGGCGGATGGCCGCCTTCTCCAACGGCCGCGGGTTCGGGTACTGGTTCTGCAGCGCGAGCTCACAGGCCAGGTCGAGGTCATCGGCTTTCATGCCGATGTCGCGCAGCGCCACCGGCACGCCATTGTCCTTCGCCAGGTCGAAGACCGCCTGCGGCGCGCTCCTCGCCTCCAGCGCACCGGCGATGCGACGCATGGCCTCCGGTGCCGCCGGGGCGTTGTAGGCCAACGCGTGCGGCAGCACGATGGTGTGCGTTTCCGCGTGCGGCAGGTTGAAGCTGCCGCCCAGGGTGTGGCATAGTTTGTGGTGGATCGCCATGTCTACCGAGTTCAGTACCGTGCCGCACAGCCAGGCGCCGTAGAGGGCGTTGCCGCGCACCCCGATGTCGCCGGGCGCCGTGCGCAGCCGCGGCAGCGCCAGGCCGAGCGCGCGGATGCCCTCCTGTGCCATCAGATCGATGATGGGGTTGCCGGTCGCGGAGTACAGCCCCTCCGCCGCGTGCGCGACGGCGTTCATGCCGCTGGTGATGCTCATCCCCACCGGCAGCGACAGCGTGAGCTCGGGGTCGTAGATGACGGTGCGCGGCAGCACCCGGTCGTCGCGCCCGGTCTTCTTCAGGCCCGCCTCGGTGATGCCATAGATGCTGGTCATCTCGGAGCCGGCATAGGTCGTAGGCACGGCGATGATTGGCACGGCGGACTCGCGGGCGATCGCCTTGCCCAGGCCGATCGTGGAACCCCCGCCCACCGCCACGGCGCAGTCAGCGCCGATCCGCGCGGCGTACTCGCAGGCTTCGCGTGCCGTCGCTATCGGCACGTGCATGGTCGCCTTGTCGAACACACCGGCCGCGCGCGGGCCCAGCAGAGCCGCCACCTGTTCGGCCGCGGCGCGCCGCTCCGGAGTTGACAGCACCAGCGCTTTGCGCGCACCCAGCCGCTCCACTTCCGCGGGGAGCTCGCGCAGCTTGCCGGCGCCGAACACGACGCGGGCCGGCCTGCCGATGTAGGTGAAGTCCTTCATGTCCTGTTCCGGCCCAAGGGGCACTCCGCACTATAGCGCGCGCCCGGCACGAACAAGCGGCCCCCGCGGAAACCTGTTTTCCGGTGCGCGGAAGAGCTCACGCAATTCGGGCGTTCCTGCCGTCGGCCTCGTACTGGGTGATGCGGCGTCCGATATCCTTCGCAGCGATCCGCAGGTCGGCCAGTTCGGCCTGCACGCCGTCGATCACCGGCTTTGGCAACTGCATGCCCAACTCCTCAACGGCGAGCCGCGGGGTCTCGCTGGCGGCGAGGCCTGGGTCGCTCATGTAGGAGAAGTTGTCGTTGACGTAGTGAGAAAGGCTTCGTCTTGCATCGGGTTGTGTGGATTCGGTGTTGGCTGAAAGGCCGCTCCTCCCGCCGACACTGGCGCAGTTCGCGGCGCGGCTTTGCGTGGCTTCGTGTGGGGCGTGGCTGCCGCGCCGGCCGGGGCGGCCTTGGGCGCCTCGGCGGCGATGAGCGTCAGATGCTCGCTGGAGGCGCCGTATTGCTCGCGGGCACGGCGCGCCAACTGCGCCTTCAGCTTGTCCACCAGCAGCGTCAGATGCGCCACCTGCGCGTCGCGCTCAGCGAGCAGGCCAAGCAGCGCTGGCTCGCGTCAGCACCGCCAGCGCCGGCGTCACGACGACGGCCGTGCGAAGCTATCTTCGCTTCCGTGCGTTCGAAGGTAACGCTGTCGCGCATCTGCTGCCGATCGTCGCCTCGCCAGCAAGCTGGCGCTTGGCACCACTGCCGCAGACCCTGACTCCGTCCGAGGTTCAACGCTTGCTCGGCGCCTTCCCGCCAAGCCGGCGGCTCGACTGGCGCCGTCGCGGCGCCTTGGGCAGCAGCAGACCCGCCCGGGCCATCACCCGCTAGGCCCGTTCCGGATTGACCCGAGCCGCACCTTCCTGTGCTCGGCGTTGGCGGTTCACCAGCGCACGCACGCCGGTAGCCGTAGCTCGGGAGTTCGGCGATCGGCTCGCGAATTCCGGCAATCAGCTCGCGCATCGCCCGCCAGCGTGCGGCCGCTGCGTCCGTCACGCCAGCCATCGGCACGATGGCGAAGGTCGTGAATGTGCAGGCGCACCCACCCCCAGCACCCGGCAGAGCGTCTTCACTGGTCTTCTCCGGGCAGCAAGGGCGAGCGCGCACTCCACTTTTTCGGCGGCGTACTCCAAGGCTTGCTTGAGGATCTCGTTCTCGAGCGTCTTCTTGCCCAGCACTCGCTGCAGCTTGGCGATCTCCGAACGCGCAGCCGCCAGCTACGACGCCGGCACCACCGCTTCGCCGGCCGGGGCACGGTGATCCGCAAAGATGAGAGACCGTGAAGGATTGAGCGCCTTATTTCTTCGGTTGGTCCAACTGCATCGCTCTTGTCGCCAGCGTGAAAAGGCCGTGGAGAAACACTTGCTTCTCCGCGGTGCTGAGGCCAGCCAAGAGCCGGGTCTCGACTTCGTTGATCATGTCCTCAACACGGCAGTGAACTGTCTTCCCCTTCCTTGTTAGCGTGAGGCTCAACCGCCTGCGGTCCTCGCTGTCTATGCCGCGATCCACATAGCCCTGTTCCACCAGGTTGTCAATCGCGCGCGTGACGAAGAACGCGTCTGTGCTCGTGCGTGCGGCGACTTCCTTTGCCGAAACTGGCTCAAACCGGCCGATCACGGCCATAACGCGCCAATTAGTGACTGAGAGCCCGAAATCGGCCGACCACTTGGGCGCCAAGTGACGGGTAACACAAGTCGCGATCAATAGGCAGCGATAGGTGACCCTCTCCTCGAGAAGCACACGCGTCGTCTGAGTCATTGGTAGACGTTGGTTCCTAAATTGAATAAATCCAGGAGCGAACGCCCCCTTCCAAACCGTGCATGCGGATTTCCCGCACACGGCTTACCAGTGGTCTGTCGGCTCGCAGCATTACGCGGACTCCCGTTTTCTTCCGGGAGGTTTGCCGGCATAGCGGATGGTGCCTCGCAGGCGATACAACCCAAGGTGTTCAAAGTACTCGCGATCCCAGCGTTGCGCCTGGCCTGCCTTCAGGCTGCGCCCCGCGCGCTTGACCCGCAGGCTGCGCAAACGTCTCACGACGTAGGCGTCAACATCGATGAAATGGTTGGCCGCGTTGCCGCTGCCGAAGTACTGCCCCCAGCCACGCAGCACCGGGTTGAGCTCGGCAATCACGCTTCGCACATCCTGATGACAGCGCCCTCTGGGGGTCAGCTCCCGCACCCGGCCGCGCACCCGGTTCATCGCCCGGCGACTTGGCCACCGATACAGGTAGTACCGCCTGACGCCCTCTTGCTGCCACAGTCGCCCGCTCATGCGCTTGTGCAGGTGGCAGCCCAGGAAGTCGAAGCCCTCCCGGCCCTGCGTCAGCACCACGCGTCGCGTCTTCTGCGGATGCAGCTTCAAGCCCAGCCGACCCAGCACGTGCTCGATGCGGCGCTGGGCCTCTTCGCAGGCTTGCGCACTACGGCACATCACCACGAAGTCGTCCGCATACCGCACCAGTTCGCCCAGATGCGCGCCGTGTCGGCGCCACACCCGGTCCAGCACGTGCAGGTAGATGTTCGACAGCAGCGGCGAAATCACACCACCCTGCGGCGTTCCCGCCACCGGGTGGCGCACCGCGCCGTCTTCCATCACCCCTGCTTGTAGCCATTGCCTCACCAGCTTGAGTATCCGCCGGTCACTGACGCGCTGCCCCATCAAGGTAAGCAGTTTGTCGTGATCGATGCTGCCGAAGTAATCGCTGATGTCGGCGTCCAGCACGTGATCGGCCCCTCGATTGCCCAGTTGCCTGAGTCGCTCGATCGCCATCGTCGCACTGCGCCTGGGTCTGAATCCGTACGAACACGGCTCGAAGTCCGCCTCGAAGATTGGCTCCAGCACCAGTTTGGCCGCCATCTGCACCACCCGGTCGCGCACCGTGGGAATACCCAAGGGCCGCTTTGCTCCGTCTGCCTTGGGGATGTAGGCGCGCCGCACGACCTGCGCACCGTACTCGCCCGCTCGCAGTACGTCACCCAGCTCCTGCAAGAAGCGCTGGACTCCATACTGCTCCACATCCTGGACCGACACACGATCGATCCCCGCTGCGCCGCGGTTGCGGCGCACTCGCTTCCACGCCTCGTGCAGGATGTCATCCCTGCACAACTGGTCGTACAACGCATGGAAGCGCCTTGCCGGCGCCCGCTTGGCTGCGGCCCAAAGCTGCCTTTGCAGTTGTCGCACGTTTTCGCGCGGCTCATCACCGCCGGGGTCGTTAGGTCCGGTCTGGCCGGCCATTCCCTTGCGCTTACCCGCTCCAGCAACATGACCACCGCAGGGACCCTTCCCTCCAGCCGCGTTATGCCCCACGGCCTTCGCGGGCACGGCTTGCGCCGCACCCAACGGTACTACGATCCCCTCGGACTCCCGCTGCGCACGCCTCGATTTCACCTTGGGCTTATACGAGCGCGCTTGCCCCGACTCGGGCAGCGCAGACGGGTCTCTCGTGTTCCGCTCCACTCCTTGCACGCGTGCTGCGCCCCATACCCCGCCGCAGTCCCCAGCGCGCTTCGGCACTCGCCCCGGTGATGTTGCCTTCGCCGTGACATGAGCGGCTCGGCCTGCGGGTTGTAAATCTGTCGAGGCTGCAGGCTTCACTTCATGTTGCGGCCCGCGTGCTTGCTCCCCGCTGCGCGGCAGTTGCCGCCTCACGGGCTTTTGACGCCCCGCTCGGGCATGGAAGTCTCCCTCCGCTGCCTGGGGCCTGCTACCCGGCGCACCGACGCCTACCGGGACGGGACTTTCACCCGTTGGAGTGGCGCAGCAAGCCAAGGTCGGTCCTCCCCCCGCGGGGATCAGTCCTTCCTCAACGTCACGACGCACCATGGCCAGCATGATGGAAGCGCTGATGGAGGTGATGGGGGAGTTCATCGGGCGCATCGGCCCGAGCGACAACCCCTTCGTGCTGCCGTCGCGGCGGCGGCTCCTGCGCCACCTGCGGGCCCGGGACGAAAAGGCGGCCGTGGCCGAGA
>CANJQN010000065.1 GCA_947476465.1 Comamonadaceae bacterium
TCGGGCTGAGCCTGTCGAAGCCTCGCACTTGCACTCGCATGCCCTTCGACAGGCTCAGGGCGAACGGAAATTCCACCGAGGCCGCCCCTTTGTCTTTGTATCACCCGATCAATTTATTCCGGACACCAGTGCGCCTTCGCGGGGATGACGACTACTTGAATCTATTCCGGACACCAGTGCGCGAAGGCGGGAATCCAGGCCCAGGCCGAGCGGAGCTAAGGCCCGTCACGCCAGGTGGCTTCACCGCCCGGCGTTCAGCACCAGATCCGCACCCTTCTCGCCGATCATGATCGTGGCCGCGTTCGTGTTCGTCGACACCACCTGCGGCATGACCGACGCGTCGATCACGCGCAGGCGCTCGACGCCGCGCACGCGCAGCGATGCGTCCACCACGGACCGTGCATCGCTTCCCATCCGGCAGGTGCTCACCGGGTGGTAGGACGTGCCGCCGGTGGCGCGCTGGTAGGCCAGCCACTGCGCATCGGTGGTGCAGTCGGGCCCGGGACGCATCTCGACGTCGACCAGGTCTGCGAAGGGCGCTTGGCGGTAAATGTCGCGCAGCATCCTCATGCCCGCGAGCGCGACTTTGCGGTCTGCTTCCACGCTCAGGTAGTTCGCGTCGATGTGCGGCGCCACCAGCGGGTCGGCTGACTGGATCTGGATCCGCCCGCGCGACTGCGGCCGGCTTTGGGCGGCGACGGCGGTGAAACCCGCGAACCGGTGCAGCGGCTCACCGGCCTTTTCCAGCGACATTGGCATTGCCGTGAGCAGGACGTCCTCGCGGCCGTCGACCGAATGTTCGGTCTTGGCCAGGCCGCCGACCTGTCCCGCCCCCACGGTCAGCGGCCCCGAGTTGTTGAACAGCCACTGCGCGCCCATCTTGGCCAGTTGCAGCGGATTGCGCACCTGGTTGTTCAGCGAGATCGGGCGCTTCAGGCGCACGACCATGCGCGACTGGAAATGGTCCTGCAGGTTCTCGCCGACCTCGGGCGCATCCGCCAGCACCTTGATCCCGTGCTGGCCCAGCAGCGGCGCGGGCCCGATCCCCGACAGCTGCAGGATCTGCGGCGACTGGATGGCGCCCGCCGAAAGAATCACTTCCCGCTCGGCCCGCGCCTGCCGCACTTGCCCGCCTTCCAGCCATTGGACCCCGGTCGCCACGGCACCCTCGAACAGCACCCGGGTCACGTGTGCGCCGGTGGCCAGCGTCAGGTTGGCGCGGCCCAGCGCCGGCGCCAGGAAGGCCTGCGCGCAACTGCTGCGCCATCCCTTGCGGACGGTCAGCTGGTAGGCGCCGACCCCCTTGTCCATCGCCCCGTTGAGATCGGGGTTGCGCGGCAGCCCGTATTGCTGCGCCGCATCCAGCCACGCTTTGCAGGCTTCGTTGTCGTTGCGAAGGTCGGTCACGCCCAACTCGCCCGAGCCGCCGTGGAACTCGCTCTCGCCGCCCTCGTAGGCTTCGGAGCGCTTGAAGAAAGGCAGCACCGATCGATAGTCCCAACCCGTCGCGCCCAGCTTTGCCCAGCCGTCGAAGTCACCGCGCTGGCCGCGTGCGTAGATCAGCCCGTTGATTGAGCTTGAGCCCCCCAGCAGGCGGCCGCGCGGCCAGGCCATGGTGCGCTTGGCATCGCCCTCGAAGGACACCGCGTCAAACGTCCGCGTGAATCGGGCGTCGAAAATCGTCTTGTAGTAGCCGACGGGCAGCCGCAGCCAGAAGTTGGTGTCAGAGCCCCCCGCTTCGATCACCAGCACGTGGATGCCCGGGTCGGCCGAGAGGCGATTGGCCAGCACGCAGCCGGCCGAACCTGCGCCGACGACGATGTAGTCGTAGCTGGATGTCATGATGGGTGTTCCGCCGAAAGTAGGTGGCCCGAAAGGGGCTGCTTCGTGCAAGTTTGCATGCAAACTTGCAAGAGCATTCATCTCGTTTCCCCTAGCCTGCCCTGGCGGTGCAGTGCGAAATCACAGCCCTGATTTCGCCTGCGGGTAATCCCCCGACTTGCCAACCCCGGCCCTGAAAGTACACTGGCTTACAGCCAGCGCCGATGCTGCATCGCAACATCAGAAGCGGCGGGCAAGGAGACACAGCTTTTGCAGCGCACCGATATCGCCGATCCGGCGTACTTCCACAAGGTCGTGGATTGCCAGTACGCCTGTCCCGCCCATACCCCTGTTCCCGAATACATCCGCATGATTGCCCAGGGCCGCTATGGCGACGCCTACATGGTCAACTGGGCGTCCAATGTGTTCCCCGGCATCCTTGGCCGCACCTGTGACCGCCCCTGTGAACCGGCTTGCCGGCGGGGGCGCGTCGAAGAGGCCAACGCCAAGCAACCTGAGCCGGTGGCCATCTGCCGCTTGAAGCGCGTGGCCGCCGACTTGAAGGAAGACGTGCGTCACCGCATGCCCAAGTTGGACGCGCTCAACGGCCGGCGCATCGCCTGCGTGGGCGCCGGGCCGGCCTCCCTCACCGTCGCGCGCGATCTGGCGCCGCTGGGCTATGAGGTGACCGTGTTCGACGGCGAGGCCAAGGCGGGCGGCTTCATCCGCACGCAGATTCCGCGCTTTCGGCTGCCCGAGTCGGTGATCGACGAAGAGTGCGGCTACATCCTCGATTTGGGCGTGAACTTCGTCTCAGGCCACCGCATTGAGTCGATGAAGGCCCTGCTGGCCGAGGGCTACGACGCGGTGTTCATCGGCAGCGGCGCGCCGCGCGGGCGCCAGCTCGAGTTGCCCGGCGGCACCGAGGCCGCCGCCAGCATCCACATTGGCATCGACTGGCTGGCATCGGTGTCGTTCGGGCACGTCACCAAGGTGGCGCCGCGCGTCATTGTGCTCGGTGGTGGCAACACCGCCATGGACTGCTGCCGCTCGGCCCGGCGCCTGGGCGCCAGCGACGTCAAGGTCATCGTGCGCAGCGGCTTCGACGAGATGAAGGCGTCGCCGTGGGAGAAGGAAGATGCCATGCACGAGGGCATTCCCATCATCAACTTCCATGTGCCCAAGGCTTTTGTGCACGAGGGCGGGCGCCTGACCGGCATGCGCTTTGAGGTGGTCAAGGCCGTCTATGACGAAAAAGGCAAGCGCTCCCTGGTGTCCACTGGCGAACCCGAAGCCTTCTTCCCCTGCGACGAAGTGCTGGTGGCGGTCGGCCAAGAGAACGCCTTCCCCTGGATCGAGCCTGACAGCGGCGTGGCCTTTGAAGACGGCCTGCCCGTGCTGCTCAAAGACAGCTTCCAGTCCAGCTTGCCGCAGGTGTTTTTCGGTGGCGACTCGGCTTACGGCCCCAAGAACATCATCACGGCCGTGGCCCACGGCCACGATGCGGCGGTGTCGATCGACCGTTTCCTCAACGGCGAAGACGTCACGGTGCGCCCCGCGCCCATGACCAATCTGGCGTCGCAGAAAATGGGCATCCACGAGTGGAGCTACGACAACGACACCTCGCTCGATGCACGTTACCGCGTGCCGTGGGCCAAGGCCGAGATCGCGCTGTCCAGCATCAAGGTCGAGGTGGAGCTGGGCTTTGACGCCGCCACCGCCTTCAACGAGGCCCAGCGCTGCCTGAACTGCGACGTGCAGACGGTGTTCACCGAAAGCGCCTGCATCGAATGCGACGCCTGTGTCGACATCTGTCCGATGGATTCGATCACCTTCATCGACAACGGCACCGAAGAACAACTGAGGCCCAACCTGCAGGCGCCGGCCCTCAACCTCACCCAGGCGCTGTATGCGTCCGGGCCGCTCAAGACCGGAAGAATCATGGTCAAGGACGAAGACGTCTGCCTGCACTGCGGGCTGTGCGCCGAGCGTTGCCCCACGGGCGCCTGGGACATGCAGAAGTTTCTGCTTAACACCACCAAGGCGGGAGCGGGTTGCCGCGACCGCGCCACGCAAGCGCAGGTGGCGGCATGAAGCGCATTGAAGCCGTCAACGACTTCGTCGTCAAGTTCGCCAACGTCAACGGCTCGGGCTCGGCATCGGCCAACGAGCTGTTCGCCAAGGCCATCTTGCGCATGGGTGTGCCGGTCAGCCCGCGCAACATCTTTCCCAGCAACATCCAGGGCCTGCCCACCTGGTACGAGGTGCGCGTGACCGAGGCCGGCTGGCTGGGGCGCCGCGGCGGCGTCGACATGATGGTCGCCATGAATCCCCAGACCTGGGACGCCGACCTGGCCGAGATCGTGCCCGGCGGCTACCTGTTCTACGACAGCACCCGCCCGTTGCCGCCCTCGAAGTTCCGCACCGACATCCACGTAATCGGCATGCCGCTCACCGAGATCTGCAACGCGGTCTACTCTGACCCACGCCAGCGCCAGCTGTTCAAGAACATCGTGTACGTCGGCGCGTTGTCGGTGCTGCTCGAGATCGACGCCGACGTGATCGAAAAGCTGTTTAGCGAGCAGTTTCGGGGCAAGGAAAAGCTGCTGGCATCCAACGTGCGTGCCTTGCACCTGGGCCGCGACTTCGTGCGCGAGCACCTGCAGGCGCCGCTGGGCATTCGCGTCAAGCGGGCCGACGCGGTGGGCGAGCGCATCTTCGTTGACGGCAACACCGCCGCGGCCCTGGGCTGCATCTATGGCGGCGCCACGGTGGCGGCCTGGTACCCGATCACGCCGTCATCGTCGGTGGCCGAGGCCTTCCAGAAATACTGTGCCAAGTACCGGGTCGACCCGGCCACCGGTCAAAACCGTTACGCCATCGTGCAGGCCGAGGACGAGATCGCCTCCATTGGCATGGTGGTGGGCGCCGGCTGGAACGGCGCGCGCGCCTTCACTGCCACCTCGGGCCCCGGCGTGTCGCTCATGACCGAGTTCATCGGCCTGGCCTACTTCGCCGAGATCCCCGTCACCATCATCAACGTGCAGCGCGGCGGCCCCTCCACCGGCATGCCCACCCGCACCCAGCAGGCCGACATCACCGCCTGTGCCTATGCCTCGCACGGCGACACCAAGCATGTGCTGCTGTTCCCGCAAGACCCCACCGAGTGCTTCGATCACGCGGCCGCCGCGCTCGACCTGGCCGACCGCCTGCAGACGCCGGTGTTCGTCATGACCGATCTTGACATCGGCATGAACCAGCGCCTGTCCAAGCCCTTCGAGTGGGAGGAGGGCAGGGCCTTCGATCGCGGCAAGGTCATGACCGCCGCCGAGCTCGAAGCCGGCCGCGACTTCGGCCGCTACAAAGACGTGGACGGCGACGGCATCCCCTGGCGCACCCTGCCGGGCACGCACGCCGCGCTGGGCAGCTACTTCACCCGTGGCACGACCCGCGATGCCTATGCCCGCTACTCCGAGCGCGGGCCCGACTACATCTACAACGTCGAGCGCCTGCTGCGCAAGTTCCGCACCGCGGCCACTCTGGTGCCGCAGCCGGTGGTGAAGTACGCTGCGCCGCGCACCCGCCTGGGCGTCATCTACTTTGGCAGCACCGCACCGGCCATGGACGAAGCCCTGGTCGCGCTGGCTGCGCAAGACATCCACCTCGATGCCATGCGCCTGCGGGCCTTTCCCTTCCCCGACAGCGTGGCCGAGTTCATCGCGGCGCACGACCAGGTCTTCGTCGTCGAGCAGAACCGCGACGCGCAGATGCGCAGCCTGCTGGTCAACGAGCTCGAGATCGACCCCAAGCGGCTGGTGAAGGTGCTGCACTACGACGGCACACCCATCACCGCGCGCTTCATCACCAACGCCATCGGCAGCCACGTCGACACCCTGCCGGCATGGGTCAAGCCCAATGCCGCAGCCCTGGCCCGCGAGGAGGCCGCATGACCTACATCACCAAACCCAAGCTGCACCATCCGTCGCTGGAAAAAAACCGCGTCGGCTACACCCGCCGCGACTACGAGGGCAAGATCTCCACCCTGTGCGCCGGCTGCGGGCACGATTCGATTTCGGCGGCCATCATCCAGGCCTGCTGGGAGCTCGACATCGAGCCGCACCGGGTGGCCAAGCTCTCGGGCATCGGCTGCAGCTCCAAGACGCCTGATTACTTCCTGGGCGCCTCGCACGGCTTTAACACCGTCCACGGGCGCATGCCCAGCGTGCTCACCGGCGCCAACCTGGCCAACCGCGAGTTGCTGTACCTGGGCGTCTCGGGCGACGGCGATTCCGCCTCCATCGGCCTGGGCCAGTTTGCCCATTCGATGCGCCGGGGCGTGCGCATGGCCTACATCGTCGAGAACAACGGCGTCTACGGCCTGACCAAGGGCCAGTTCTCGGCCACCGCCGACCAGGGCTCGCAGAGCAAAAAGGGCGTGGTCAACAGCGACAGCCCGGTCGACCTGGTCGGCATGGCCCTGCAGCTGGGCGCCACCTACGTGGCCCGCAGCTTCTCGGGCGACAAGGCGCAGCTGGTGCCCCTGATCAAGGGCGCGCTGGCCCATGGCGGCGCGGCCTTCATCGACGTCATCAGCCCCTGCGTGGCCTTCAACAACCACGCCGGCAGCACCCGCAGCTACGACCACGTGCGCGAGCACAACGAAGCCGTGAGCCGCATCGACTTCATCAGCCCGCGCGACACCATCGTGGCCGAAGTCGCCCCCGGCGAGCGCCGCGACATCGTGCAGCACGACGGCACCGTGCTTCGCCTGCGCGCCCTGCACGAGGGCTACGACCCCACCAACCGCGCCAATGCCTCGGCCTACCTGCAAAAGCACCAGGCCCTGGGCGAGGTGGTCACCGGCCTGCTGTATGTCGACCCCGACGCGGCCGACCTGCACAGCGCGCTCAACACCAGCGGCGCGCCGCTCAACCGCCTCGACCTGGCCGAGCTGTGCCCCGGCACCGCCGCACTGGCCAAGCTCAACGCCTCGCTGCGCTGACCTGACCCGACCGCCCAGGCCGGGTTCCCCCGACGCACGCAGGGGGAACCAAGTCGCGCCCCGCCGGTCTATTCCCGACTAGCCCCCTTGGTCATCGCGTATACTTGACTAAACTGGTCAAGTTAAACAAGAAGACACGGATGAGCACCGCCGCACCCTCGGTGCGATGGCTTATCCGACGCGGTCACCGCCGCGCAAGAGGGTGAAGAGGGCTCCATACCGGTGATCCCGGCATGGAGCTTCGATCAGGGGTTTTGAACAAGCACAAGGAGCTTGCGATGCGTCTTACTACCAAAGGCCGCTTTGCGGTCACCGCGATGATTGATCTGGCACTGCGCCAGAACAACGGCCCGGTCACGCTTGCGGCCATCAGCCAGCGCCAACAGATATCTCTGTCCTATCTCGAGCAGTTGTTCGGCAAGCTGCGCCGGCATGAGCTGGTGGAAAGCACGCGCGGCCCCGGCGGCGGCTACACGCTGGGGCGCAAGGCCGCCGAAATCACGGTCGCGGACATCATTGTCTCGGTCGATGAGCCCCTGGACGCCACCCAGTGTGGCGGCAAGGAAAACTGCACCGGCGACGGCGGGCGCTGCATGACCCACGAGCTGTGGTCCCAGCTGAACCAGCGTATGGTCGAGTTCCTCGATTCCGTTTCGCTCCAAAAGCTGGTGGAAGACCAGCTCGCCAAGGGCATCCAGATCGAGGACAAGCCCTCGCCCAAGCGGGCCATCTCCAGCTCGCCGGTCGTCAAGCCGATCCGCATCAACGCACCCAACTCGGTTTTCGCCCTGGGCAATCTGGCCCTGGGCAAGAGCTGAGGACACTCACGACACCACCGGCCCACGAGAGCCCAAGCACAGCCGCCATGACGACTCCGCATTTCCCGATCTACCTCGACTACGGCGCCACCACGCCTTGCGACCCCCGCGTGGTGGACGCCATGATCCCCTGGTTGCGCGAGCACTTCGGCAACCCGGCGTCGCGCAGTCATGCCTGGGGCTGGGAAGCGGAGGCGGCGGTCGAGAAAGCGCGGGAACAGGTGGCTGACCTGATCGGTGCCGACCCGCGCGAGATTGTGTGGACCTCGGGCGCCACTGAGTCAAACAACCTCGCACTCAAGGGAGCGGCGCAGTTCTACAAGACACGCGGCAAGCACCTGATCACCGTCAAGACCGAGCACAAGGCTGTGCTCGACACCATGCGCGAGCTGGAGCGCCAGGGCTTTGAGGTCACCTACCTCGACGTCCAGGAAGACGGCATGCTCGACCTGGACAAGTTCAAGGCCGCCCTGCGGCCCGACACCATCCTGGTCAGCGTGATGTTCGTCAACAACGAGATCGGCGTCATCCAGGACATCCCCGCCATCGGCGCCATCTGCCGCGAGAAGGGCATCGTCTTCCACGTCGACGCCGCCCAGGCCACCGGCAAGATCGACATCGACATGAAGACCCTGCCGGTCGACCTGTTGAGCCTGGCCTCGCACAAGACCTACGGCCCCAAGGGCATCGGCGCCCTGTATGTGCGCCGCAAGCCCCGCGTGCGGCTGGAGGCGCAAATGCACGGTGGCGGCCATGAGCGCGGCATGCGCTCGGGTACCTTGCCCACCCACCAGATCGTCGGTATGGGCGAGGCCTTTCGCATCGCCCGCGAAGACATGGCCAAAGACAACGCCAAGGCCCGCGCGCTGCAGCAGCGCCTGCTCGATGGCCTCAAGGACGTGGAGCAGGTGTTCGTCAACGGCAACCTCGAGCACCGCGTGCCGCACAACCTGAACATGAGCTTCAATTACGTCGAAGGCGAATCCTTGATCATGGGCATCAAGGGCCTGGCGGTGTCGTCGGGCTCGGCCTGCACCTCGGCCAGCCTGGAGCCCAGCTACGTGCTGCGCGCGCTGGGCCGCAGCGACGAACTGGCCCACAGCAGCCTGCGCATGACCATCGGCCGTTTCACGACCGAAGAAGAAATCGACTACGCCGTGGACACCATTCGCAAGAACGTGGCCAGACTGCGCGAGCTCAGCCCCCTGTGGGAAATGTTCAAGGACGGCGTCGACCTGAGCACCATCCAGTGGGCGGCACATTGATGGACCACCCCGAAGGAAATGGCCCACCCCGAAGCGCCTTCGGCGCCTCCCCTCAAGGGGCAACACCAGCGGCCCGGCAAAGCCGGTTCCGCGGTGTTCCCGTAGGAAACCAGGAGCTAATATGGCTTATTCCGAAAAGGTCGTAGACCACTACGAAAACCCCCGCAACGTCGGGTCCTTCGACAAGGGCGATGAGGATGTCGGCACCGGCATGGTGGGCGCGCCCGCTTGCGGCGACGTCATGAAGCTGCAGATCAAGGTGAACCCCGCCACCGGCGTGATCGAAGACGCGCGCTTCAAGACCTACGGCTGCGGCTCGGCCATTGCGTCCAGCTCGCTCGTGACCGAATGGGTCAAGGGCAAAACGCTCGACCAGGCGGCCGCGCTCAAGAACAGTGAAATCGCCGAAGAACTGGCCTTGCCGCCGGTCAAGATCCACTGCTCCATCCTGGCCGAAGACGCCATCAAGGCGGCTGTCGACGACTACAAGAAGAAGCATGCACATTGATTCTGGCTTGGCTGAGCACACCTCCGTTCGGGCTGAGCCTGCCTCCGTTCGGGCTGAGCCTGCCTCCGGTCGGGCTGAGCCTGCCTCCGGTCGGGCTGAGCCTACTTCCGGTCGGAGTGAGCCTACTTCCGGTCGGACTGAGCCTACTTCCGTTCGGGCTGAGCCTACTTCCGTTCGGGCTGAGCCTGTCGAAGCCCTTCGACAAGCTCAGGGCGAACGGGTGGAAGCTCAGGGCGAACAGGAATTAGCGCAAGCCGAACAGCCGCAAACCATGGGCGTCACGCTCACCGACGCGGCGGCCCGCCACGTCACGCGGTATCTCTCCAAGCGAGGTAAGGGCGTCGGCGTGCGCCTGGGCGTCAAGACCACCGGCTGCTCGGGCCTGGCCTACAAGCTCGAGTACGTGGACGAGATCGCCCCCGAAGACGTGGTGTTCGAGCACCAGGGCATCAAGGTGTTGGTCGACCCCAAGAGCCTGGCCTACATCGACGGCACGCAGCTCGACTTCGTGCGCGAGGGCCTCAACGAAGGCTTCAAGTTCAACAACCCGAACGAGCGTGACCGTTGCGGCTGCGGCGAATCGTTCCGCGTGTGAAGCTCTCCGACGACGACTTCAGCCTGTTCGGGGTGGCCCAGCGCTTTGCGCAAGACCGCGGCCACCTTGACGCCCGCTGGATCGAGCTGCAGAAAGAGTCGCACCCTGATCGCTTCGCAGCGCAGGGCGCAGCGGCCCAGCGCGTCGCCATGCAGTGGTCGGTGCGCATCAACGAGGCCTACCAGCGCTTGAAGAATCCGCTCAAGCGCGCCGCCTACCTGTGCGAGCTGCGTGGCGCGCCGATTGACGCCGAGAACAACACCGCCATGCCGGCGACCTTTCTCATGCAGCAGATGGAGTGGCGCGAAGCCCTCGACGACGCGCACCACGAAGCCGCCCTCGACGCGCTCGAGCGTGAGCTCAGCGGTGCGCGCAACCAGCTGCTGCAGTCGATCGAATCTCTGCTGGACACGCAAGCCGATGCCAAAGCGGCCGCGCAGCAGGTGAGGGCGCTGATGTTTGTCGAGCGCTTTGCCCATGACGTCGAATCCCGCTTCGAGCAGCTGGGACAATAGGCCAATTTCTCCGACTTGAACCGACCGCGCGGCGAGCGCGGCCCACGATGGCACTGCTGCAGATTTCCGAACCCGGCCAGGCACCTGACCCGCACCAGCGGCGCATTGCCGTGGGCATCGACCTGGGAACCACCCACTCGCTGGTGGCCTCGGTGCGCAGCGGCGTGGCCGAGTGCCTGCCCGACGACCAGGGGCGTGTCATCCTGCCATCGGTCGTGCGTTACCTCGAAGGCGGCGGCCGCCAGATCGGCCACGACGCCGTGGCCGCCCAGGCCACCGACCCGCAAGACACCATCGCCTCCGTCAAGCGCTTCATGGGCCGCGGCATCCACGACATTGCCGGCCGCGACAAGCTGCCCTATCGCTTCATCGACCAGCCCGGCATGCTGATGCTGGACACGCGTGCCGGCCACAAGAGCCCGGTGGAGATCAGCGCCGAGATTTTGGCCACGCTGCGTTATCGCGCCGAGGACACGTTTGATGACGACCTGTACGGCGCCGTCATCACCGTGCCCGCCTACTTCGATGACGCCCAGCGCCAGGCCACCAAAGATGCCGCCCAGCTGGCTGGCCTGAACGTGCTGCGCCTGATCAACGAACCCACCGCCGCCGCCATCGCCTACGGCCTGGACAACGCCAGCGAGGGCGTCTACGCCGTGTACGACCTGGGCGGCGGCACCTTCGATATCTCCATCCTGCGCCTGTCGCGCGGTGTGTTCGAGGTCATTTCCACCGGCGGGGATTCGGCCCTGGGCGGCGACGACTACGACCACGTACTGGCCGACTTGCTGCTGGCCCGCGCCGGCCTGTTGGCCGACACGCCGCAAGACAAGGCCACCATCCGTATGTGCGCCCGCACCGCCAAGCAAGCCTTGACCGACGCGCCCACTGTCACCGTCACGGTGCAAGCTGGCGCAGGCCAGGCGCGGGTGGAAGTCTCCCGCACCGACTTCGAAGCCGCCACCGCCGACCTCACCGCCCGCACCCTTGCGGCCGTGCGCAAGGCCTTGCGCGATGCGCGCCTGCAAAAGGACGAAGTGCAGGGCGTGGTGATGGTGGGCGGCTCGACCCGCATGCCGCAGGTGCAGCGCGCGGTGGCCGAGTTTTTCGGCCGCGCGCCGCTCACCAATTTGAACCCCGACGAAGTCGTGGCCCTGGGCGCCGCCATCCAGGCCAACCAACTGGCCGGCAACAACACCGCCGGTGATCTGCTGCTGCTCGACGTCATTCCCCTGTCGCTCGGCATCGAGACCATGGGTGGCCTGGCCGAGCGCATCGTTCACCGCAACGAGACCATCCCCACCGCCAAGGCGCAAGATTTCACCACCTACAAAGACGGCCAGACCGCCATGGCGCTGCACGTCGTGCAAGGCGAGCGCGACCTGGTGCAAGACTGCCGCAGCCTGGCGCGCTTCGAGCTGCGCGGCATCCCGCCCATGTCGGCCGGCGCGGCGCGCATCCGTGTCACCTTTACTGTCGATGCCGACGGCCTGCTCAGCGTGAGCGCACGCGAGCAGGGCAGCGGGGTCGAGGCGCGTATTGACGTCAAGCCATCGTATGGCCTGTCCGACGACCAGGTGGCCACCATGCTGCGCGAGAGCTTTGCCACCGCCGAACAAGACATCAAGGCCCGTGCGCTCGCCGAGGCGAAGGTGGATGCCGACCGCCTGATCCTGGCCACGCGCAGCGCCTTGTCGGTCGATGGGGCGCTGCTCGATGATGCCGAGCGCGCGAGCATCGAAACCATCATCAACACCCTGGCCAACACCGCCGCCGCGTCCACCGCCGCCGCCGCCATCGAAGCCGCCACGACAGCCCTGGCCGAGGCCACCGAAGGCTTTGCGGCCGAACGCATGAACCACAGCATCCAGAAGGCCCTGTCGGGCCGAAACGTGGAGAGCCTTTAGATGGCCGTTATCAAGATCCTGCCGCACCCAGAATATTGCCCCAAGGGCGCGCAAATCGAAGCGCCGGCCGGCACCTCGATCTGCGAGGCGCTGCTGGAAAATAACATTCCCATCGAGCATGCCTGCGACATGGTCTGCGCCTGCACCACATGCCACCTGATCGTGCGCGAGGGCTTCAACTCGCTCAACGAGATGGACGACAACGAGGAAGACCTGCTCGATCGCGCCTGGGGCCTGGAGCCCAACTCGCGTTTGTCCTGCCAGGCCATTGTGGCGCAGAAGGATTTGGTGGTGGAGATCCCCAAATACTCGATTAACCACGCCAAGGAAGTTCACTGAACAAGGCTTCGACAGGCTCAGCCCGAACGGAGGTGGGCTCAGCCCGAACGGAGGTGGGCTCAGCCCGAACGGAGGTGGGCTCAGCCCGAACGGCGGTGGGCTCAGCCCGAACGGAGCTGGGCTCAGCCCGAACGGAGGTGGGCTCAGCCCGAACCCACCACCGTTCGCCCTGAGCCAGCCCCCACCCCCGTTCGCCCTGAGCCTGTCGAAGGGCATGCGCGCACCAGCCAGCCCCTACAATCGCGCCCCATGCGCCAGATCGTTCTAGACACAGAAACCACGGGCCTGTCGGCCGACGCCGGCGACCGCATTATCGAAATCGGCTGCGTTGAACTCTTCACACGCAAGCTCACCGGCAACAACAAACACTTCTACCTGAACCCCGAGCGAGACAGCCACGAAGACGCGCTCAAGGTGCACGGCATCAGCAACGAATTTCTGCGCGACAAACCCAAGTTCGCGCAGATCGCCGACGAGCTGCTCGACTATCTGGCCGACGCCGAAATCATCATCCACAACGCGGCGTTCGACGTGAGCTTCTTGAACAAAGAGCTCGAGCTGATCGGCCGCCCGCCCTTGCGCACCGTGGTGGGCAGCGTCACCGACACCCTGCTCATGGCCAAGGAGATGTTCCCCGGCAAGCGCAACAGCCTGGACGCCCTGTGCGACCGCCTGGGCGTCGACAACTCCAGCCGCACCCTGCACGGCGCCCTGCTCGATGCCGAGTTGCTGGCCGATGTCTACATCAACCTCACCCGCGGCCAAGAGGCTCTGCTGATCGACGCGTTGCCCGCCCACACGCCAGACAATATCCACACCCGAGTCGACCTCTCGGCCTTCACTTTGCCCGTGCTGCTGGCGAGCGAACAGGAGGTCGCTGCGCACGACGACGTGCTCAAGCAACTCGACAAATCCAGCGGCGGCAAGACCCTCTGGCGCCTGCTGGCCACGGCCGAGAACCCCCCAACCCCTGTGGCATAATCGCGGGCTTCGACGAACGCAGGTTCGCCGAATCTCTGTCGAGAGATGGGGTGGTTAGCTCAGTGGTAGAGCATCGCCTTCACACGGCGGGGGTCGGGGGTTCGAAACCCTCACCACCCACCATCGGTCGCAGGACAATCAAAACGAGCTTTGGGGCTCGTTTTTTTTCGCCCTCGACCCTCCCTCCACCTCACCCCCGCGAAGGCGGGGCTTCGCGGGGGTGACATCCATCTCGGGCCCCCGCCTTCGCGGGGGTGACATCCATCTCGGGCCCCCGCCTTCGCGGGGGTGACAAATATCTCGTCATTCCCGCGCAGGCGGGAATCCAGGCAACGGCCAAGCGCAGCGATGGCCCGTCACGCCGAGCACACCTCGCTCCTGGGCCCCCGCCTTCGCGGGGGTGACATCCATCTCGAGCCCCCGCCTTCGCGGGGGCGACATCCATCCCGGGCCCCCGCCTTCGCGGGGGCGACAAA
>CANJQN010000066.1 GCA_947476465.1 Comamonadaceae bacterium
AGCGCCACGCAGGCAACGACCACGAGATCCTCGCGGCCAGGCATGACGTCTACATACAGGCCCGCCAACGCCACCCAGCCAGATGGTCGGGCCGCACACGCAACTGGACACCTGTCGGGGCAGTAACGCTCAACCCAGAACGCGACTCGGTGGTCGCCATGCAATCCCAGCTCAAAGATATTCAGCCGTTGGCTGCATGACCGAGGCGACAACTACCTTGACGCGCGCCGATACCTACTATGGTGCCTTCTTGGTGGGGTTCGAGAATCCCAAGTTTGGCGACGGAGTGTAACCACCGAGAGAATTTGAACCAGTCGGCGTTCCACTGCTAACATCCTCTTCTGTCACGGGACCCCTACGCTGTTTTGTAGTTCCCGGCAATATGAAATCTGCGGACATTAGCTCTGTTTTCAAATTCTTCAGTATTGAGCCATCGGCATCTAGCGCAATCAGCCACGCAATATTAAATGTATGCGAGTAATAACCATCAAGTTCTAAATACGCATGTTTTACTTTCGCTGCCGATACGACATTGCCGGCAGCATCAATTTTTCTATATGTCTCCGGACGCCGCTCGTCAAGTACTAGCTTAATTTGTTTTCGGAGGTGGTCCACATGTGGTTGCGAATCCGCAAAGAGATATAATAACTCCGAATCCCGAATCACAATCATGCATTCACTAACCACCTTAGCGAGAGAGCCAGCAATTGCATCATTTGTATCGATGAAATACGGACGACGGGTCTCCACGAGTCTCTTTTCTATTTGTTTAAGTATGTGAGATCGACGCTCCGCAGCAAAAGTCTTCAGTAGCTTGTCGCTTGTATCAATTATATATTGGGAATCATTAGCATCTCTCTCTACCTGCAGTTTGACACGTCTAGCCAAATCCTTCAGTAATTGCGAATTACTGACCCTGCTGCAAAATTCATCACTTACAACTAAATTATCCTGGGAGATTGATATCAACGGTTCTGTGTTCGAATTCGCTTTCTTTTCATGCGCTGGAACTGTTTTTGGGCTTTCTGTCTGACTCGGAGTTACCGGCGCTTTGGCTGCAATAGGATTTTTCTCCCGTGTTGCAACTGCTTTGACGTTTTCTACCTGACTATTTGAAGCAGCGCCACTATCAGGCCCCGATAATTTTTCAATTACAGCACCGACTATTGCGATGACTACAATAAGTTTAAGTATACCTTTGATCATTTTTTTCGCGCTCCATGATTGGATGCACCCAGATTACGAGGTCATTAGCTCACAAAGTGAGCTAGGCTGAGGCAGGTTGCTAATCAGGAAAAGTAAACCACGTTATAAGTTTGATTGCCAGTACACAGCATCTGCTCTCTGATGTTCAAGTTAATTCATGCTCGAACGAAGATTGCAGTTCTGTTGACTCTATCAAATTCTTCATGAATTTTGGTCTTATATCAGAGTCTCAACCCTTACACAAGCCAGAGATGATGAGTCGTTGGAAGCCTAGCGCCGCCAAGTCATCAATTACGCTGCATCCAAGCGGCTAAACCTCCTGGACGGGAATGTATTGCCGACCTTCGGATAAGCTTTTAGAACCCGTCCTAGTCGTGCCCGGGATGCCTTTCCTGCCTGTTTTGCTACCAACTCGGCAGAACTTCTGCTTTCAACCCGCAACATTCCAAATCAAAGCGCCATTAGCACCCTGTTTTCTGCAGAACGGCAACAGTTTTGCATAGCAAGACGCTTCTGACGGGTAAGGGGGAGTCATTGACACGTTCCGGTGTCCGCGAAATGGGGTCAACTTCAACGAGTGCCGCGGCTAATTAGTAGCCCGTGCCGGTGCTGTTCGCGGGACCTCTTAGCGGGTCATCGGATCGGGCAATCACTCCACAGGCAATGCGTGCGCCAGAATTTCCGGTGGGCTGGGTCTTGTAGTCATCTGGGTCGCGGTGAACGATCAGGCCCTTGCCCACGACGTCAGCCGCGCCGCCAGCCACGGTGATGGAGCCGGAATCGAAGCTGAATCGCGCCACCCCGGCGGCGTCTGCTTTCAAGGCCGGAAGGTCGCCAGCGTGGTGGCTGCTATGCCCAAGCTGCCCGTGCGGGCGAGCATTTGGGTTGAAGTGGCCCCCCGTGCTCATGCCATCGCCGCTGGAGCAGTCGCCCTTCTCGTGGACATGGAAGCCGTGCTCCGCATTTGGCTTTAGCCCGCGCACCTCGCCCCTCACCGTGACTTTGCCGCCAATGTGCACGAAATGTACGGTGCCCGATGCTGTATTGCCGGTGGTGGGCATCAAATTCACACTCGCTTGAGGACCGGCAGTCGTCGCACAGGCCGTTAAGGCAAACACGGCACATACCGGCAACAAATAGGATCTTTGATTCATAAACAATCTCCTAATTCATGGTTATTTAAATCCCTGTAGGGGTCATCAGTATGAGCTTGGGCAGCGCTGCCCGAAAGCAGACATGGGGGTTACCGCCCAGTGAGGATGGTTAACGCCGAGATCTGGGAAGCGCGGGAGCTGCTGGCCGATCCGGCGGACGACGCCGAGGCCGCACCGCGTGATAGCGCCGTCGAGTTCCTGCGCGACCTGCTGGAGCTTGGCCGGCCCGTGCCTCATTGCGGGTCAAGCCAGGTATGGAATGACCGCTGTGCGCCGAGGTAGTTACTTTTTGCCGAGAAAACCACCATGATGCGGCTCCTTGAACGGTCAATGCTCAACATCTGGCCACCGTGCCCGATGGCCTGCGGGAGCCCACGAGTGTCGGTCCACAGCTGGTAACCATAACCCTTCGCCTCCCACAAAGTCTTTAGTTTCGGCTTCATCGCATCGTCGAGGAATTGCGCCACGCAGGCCACATCTCGACTTTTCAGGGTGGCCAGCATGTAGGAGCCAATTCTGGCCAGGTCGCGTGGTGTGATCCAAAGTTCGACCTCCACCATGTGACGGCCATCCTTCGCGGCGATCCGCAGATGCGCGCCCCGATGGCCACTTCAATTTCTCCCACTTATGGCTACCCAAACTCCTCCATGCAGGACGGTCGGATTGTGACGATTCGGGGTGGATCGCGATGCGTACGGCGACCTCCTTGAGACGGCAGCTCTTGCCCGCGAACTCCAGCTTCGCGCAGCGGTGCATCAATCGATCCAGGATGGTGGTGGCCATCGTGGCGTCGCCCAGGTACTTGCCCCAGTCCTGCACCACGCGGTTGGAGGTGATCACGATGGCGCGGCGCAGCTTGTAGCGCTGGTGCACCAGCGCCTGTAGCAACTGGGCGCTCACGTCGGCGATGCGCCGTGCCAGGAACAGGTCGTCGCGCACGAGCAGGTCCGCCTCGATCCAGTCCTTGAGCTGCGCGGCCTGCTCGTCGGCGCTGGCCAAGCCGCACCGAGCCGCTGTCAACGGACAGCAAAACGTTCGAGCCCCTGATTTTCCACCTCAAGCGTTGGCGAGCTGCGCCGGCGTCTTGTAGCTCTGGACCTCCGAAAACCGCTTGACCAGATACTCGCCAGACTTGATCGGGGCGTGCTTGGGCGGATTGTCGGCCGAGGAGAACCCCGGCAGGCAGTGCACGGGGGTGTGGTAGTCCAGGTTGAAGAAGGTCGGGATGGAGTAGCGCTCGCGCCCAGTGCGATTGGCCACCCTGTGCTGGTTGGAGACGTAGTGCTCGTTGGTCCAGACCTTGACCATGTCGCCCAGATTGATCACCAGCGTTCCCTCGACATACGGCGCAGCCACCCACTCCCCACTGCGGGTGCGCAGTTCCAGCCCGCCGATCGGATCCTGCGTCAACAGCGTGATCATTCCGTAGTCGGTGTGGGCAGCCGCCCCCAACTCGAGTTGGGAGGGGTTGGACTGCGGGGAATAGTGAAACAGTCGTGACTGCACCATGGGTTTTTTCGTGTACTGCAGGAAGTAGTCTTCCGGCTGGCCCAGCGCGGTGGCGAAGATGCGCAGCAGACGCTTGCCCAGGACAAGCGTCTGCTGAAAATAGGCGTCGGCCGCCTCCCTCAGCCACGGCTTGTCCGCGGGCCATTGGTTGGGACCATGCAGCGGCAGGCCCGCCTGAACGTCGGGGTCGGTGAGCGGCAGGTCCATACCGACTTCATAGCTTTCCTTCAGGTCTGGCTTGAAGCCAGGGTGCTGTGTCACACCATAGGGCATGAAGCCACGCCGAAAGCGCTCGTCGATCTTGTCCTTCAAGCGCTCCTCCAGCGGCAGGTCAAAGTAGCGGCGGGTGGCGTCGAACACAGCGTCCACCACGGCCTGGGGCACGCCATGGTTCTTGACGTAGAAGAAGCCGGTATTGGTGCAGGCGGCATCGAACTGGCGGGCCAGCGGTTCAATGGGGCCGCCGGCGATCCAGTCGCTCAGGTCGAGGATTGGAAGCTCATCGGGAGAGGCCCGGCGCGGGGGCACTAATTGGGTATCGGTGTTGGACATGGGGACTCCTGCAAAAATTAGGTGCCGTGAGAAAGATCGCTGAACGAATCGCTCCAGAAGACGACGCGGCGGGCAATCGTGCGCATGAGCATGTGCAGCACGATGCCGATCGCCGACAGCACAATCAGAATGGCGAACATTCCGGGCGTGTCCATCGAAAAGTTGCGCTGCAAAACGAGGTAGCCCAGGCCCGCCTGGGCACCGACGAATTCACCGACGATCGCGCCGATCACCGCCAGCACAATGCCGATGTCCAACCCGGCGAATACGTAGGGAAGCGCCGACGGAAGCCGCACCATGCGGAACACGTGCCAGCCTGAGGCGGTGAACGCCTTCATGAGGTCGATCTGGTCGCGTGGGGCGGAGCGCAGTCCGACGATGGTGTTGGCCAGCACCGGGAAGAACACAATCGTGGCGGTGATCACCACCTTGGATGTGGTATCGAATCCGAACCAGAGAACGAACAGCGGAGCCACCGCCACCTTGGGCACGGTCTGAAAGGCGACCACGTACGGATAGAGCACCGCCTCGAGTACCGCGCTCTGGCCGATCAGGGCCCCCAGCAGAAAACCCAGCGCGGCGCCAAAGGCGAAACCAGCCAGGATTTCGTACAGCGTGACCCCCAGGTGGGGATAGATCTCACCGCTGGCAAACAACTGGTAAAGAGACCGGGCCACTGCGATTGGCCCCGGGAAGATCAGCGGCGAGACCTCCAGCCAGGTGACGCTGCCCTGCCACAGCGCCATCACCGCCACAAAGAAGAAAGCGATGAGGAACCTGCGTTTGCCGGGGCTGAGCGCCGGTTCGTTCAGCGGTTCAGCGGCCATGGGCGGGTCAGCCGGCGGCACTCCAGGTGCGTCTGTCGCAGGCTGCCTGGAAGCCACGGCGGGGCGGGTGGCGGCGGTATCGAGGGAAGCCATCAGTCGAGTCCTCCGGAGGCATCTAAGTTGGCGCGGATGCTGCTGACGTACGCGCCGAATCGTTCGGTGTTGATCAGGTCCAGCGTGCGCGCCCCGGGCAAGTCGACATCGACCACTTGGGTCACCCGGCCGGGCCTGGGCGACATCACGATCACGCGTTCGCCGAGGAACACGGCCTCGGGGATGCTGTGCGTCACCAGCATGATGGTGGCGCCTGTGCGCTCCTTGAGCTTGATCAGTTCGAGGTTCATGGTCTCTCGCGTCATGGCGTCTAGCGCGCCGAAGGGCTCATCCATCAGGAGCAGCATGGGGTCGTTGACGAGGGCGCGGGCGATGCCCACACGCTGCTGCATGCCGCCCGACAGCTCAGACGGGTACTTGGTCTCGAAACCCTGCAGCCCCACCAATTGAAGGTAATGCAGTGCCCGCTCGCGGGCGACGCGCGGGTCGCGACGCTGGATCTGCGCCGGCACCAGTACGTTCTCAAGCACCGAACGCCAAGGCAGCAGCACCGGCGCCTGGAACACCACGCCAACGTCACGGCTGGGCCCGGTGACCGGGCGTCCGCCGAGCAACACGTTGCCTCGGCTGGCCCGGGTCAGGCCGGCAAGGATCCGCAGCAGTGTGCTCTTTCCACAGCCGCTGGGACCCACCACGGTGATGAACTCGCCCTGGCGGACTTGAAATCCGACGTCATGAAGTGCGGTGATTTCTCCGCCGTCCTGAGAGCGGAAGATCTTGTTCACGCCCTCGAACGAGAAAGCGGGCGGCGCAGCCTGTGCGCCAGACGAAGGCATGTTCATAATGGTTCCAGCTTCTCGAACTCTTGCTTCAGCTGTTCGAGAAATGTTGCGACCGCAGGGCTCGGATTGCGGCCCCGGAAGATGGAAATGGTCAGACGTTGTGGCCGCACCCGGGAATCTCGCAGGGGCACATAACGGTAGTGGGGGCCGTTGGCCGGCTCGCCCGGTCGAGCGTTGACGATGGTGATGGCCACGCCGGCCATGGCGACGCTGCGCAGCAGTTCATACGAATTGCTCACCAGCACCGTCCGGGGCTTGATGCGCGCCCGTGCAAACATCTCGTCGTAGGCCTGCTTGGCGCTGATGGTTTCGTCCGGAAGGGCCATGCCGTACTCGGCGCAGTCGGACAGCTTGACCTCCGAGCGTGAGGCCAGGGGATGGTTGCGGGCCATGAGGACGCTGGTGGTCAGTTCCTGTTCGATCACGTGTTTGACGTTCATCGCCGCAGGTGGGTTGAAGGTAACGGCCACATCCAGTTCGTCGCGGCCCAACAGTTCCACCAACTTGGGCGAGCCAGCCACCTCGACGTGAAAACTCACGCCGGGGTACTTGTCGTTGAATCGCAGCAGGATCTGCGGCATCACGTCGCGCACGAAGGTCTCCGGGATCCCCAGGCGGATGTGCCCCTTGCGCAGACCATTGAGCGCCTCGATCTCCGATCGCGCGCGTTCCAGCTCGGTGCTCATCTGCCGCGCATAGCGCAGCATGACCTCGCCAGCGGCCGTCAGGCGCAGGCCGACGCGGCCGCGCCCCCGCTCCAGCAGCGGCGCGCCCAGATCCTCCTCGAGCAGGCTGATCTGCCGGCTAATGGCCGAGGCCGCCACGTGCAGGCGTTCCGAGGCCCCACGCACCGAGCCGGCATGGACCACCTCAGCGAAGTAGCGCAAGGCATTTGAGGAAAGCATCAGGCCCAGTCATCCGCACGGTCTTGATAGGCGTCGATCGCAGCCAACATCGCCAAGCGCCGCTGCGGCTGGACAAAGGCGGCGAGCACGCTGTTGCGCGCCAATGTGACCAGTTCGCTGCGGGTGAGGCCAAGCGCGGCCTGGCACTGTTCGTAGTTGTCGTTGACGTAGCCACCGAAATACGAGGGGTCGTCCGAGTTCACCGTCACCCGCAGGCCGGCATCGAGCATCTTCTTGAGCGGGTGCTCGGGCAGCGATTTCACGACGTTCAGTTTGAGGTTCGACAGAGGGCACACTGTCAGTGGAATCTGCCGCTCGGCCAGCAGGCGCACAAGGGCTGGATCCTGCAGGCAGGCGTTACCGTGGTCCACCCGCTCGACCTGCAGGAGCTCGATCGACTCGCGCACGTACTCGGCGGGCCCCTCTTCGCCGGCGTGAGCCACCACGTGGAAGCGCTCGGCCCGGCAGCGTCGGAAGAACTCCGCGAACTTCGAGGGCGGATGGCCCACCTCGGCGCCGCCCAGTCCAAAGCCCAGCAGGCGCTCACGCCAGGGCATCGCCTGTTGCAGCAACTCCAGCGCTTCGGCCTCTGGGCGGTGCCGCTGCGCCACAAGGATCAGCCCGGAGGTGATGCCGTCCTGGGTGCGGGCATCGTCCATCGCCCCGAGCACGCCCTCGAGCACCGTTGCGAGGGCGATGCCGCGCAGGGTGTGGCCCTGCGGCCCCAGGAACATCTCGGCGTGCATCACGCCGTCGGCATGGGCCCTTTGCAGGTACTCGCGCGTGACCTCGTAGTAGTCTTGCGCGTGTATCAGCACCCGGCAGCCGTCGTAGTAAAGGTCCAGGAAGGCCTGCAGGTCGCGGAAACTGTAGGCGGCCAGGAGTTCCGCCTCGGTTTCCCACCGGATCGCAACCTGGTTTCGGCGAGCCAGCTTCATGAACAGCGGGGCTTCGATCGATCCCTCGATGTGCATGTGCAGTTCGGCCTTGGGGAGCCCGGCGATGAACTGTGCTGGCGTCATAGCCCCTTGCATGCCTTGGCATCCGCAATGACGGCGTTTCGGTCGAACCGATTGATGGCTTCGACGAAGCCCGCCTTGTTGATCAACAGGTTCTGCACCGGGACAGTCCGCTTGATGATCCCCTCTTTGAGCATGAAGTCCTGCATGCGGCTATAGGCGTCGGGGTTGATGGCGCCGATCAGCTTGCCGCCGTGCATCTCGTGCGCGACCCGCATGGTGTCAAGCTGGGTCTCCAGCAGCTTGCGGTCCCACTTGAGCAAGGTGGCCTCGTCAGCACCGGTCGGCTTGGTGCTGGGGAAGTTCTTCCAGTGAACCTTGACGGCGCATTCGGGGTTGGTCCAGGCGTACAGGGTTGCCTTGGCGGCACCGCGCGAGATGGCCTCGACCATGGCCGGATCGGCATCAATCGTCTTTTGCATGGTGGCGAAGGTGAAGTCCGGCAGCTTGCGCCACTCGGCGTCGTACAACACCCGCAGCCGGGTTCCGGCGTTCTCGAAGCCCGCCAAAGCGGAGCCCCAGAACATGAGCGCCTGAACCCGGTCGGAACGTAGCGCCTCCAGTGCCGGTGCGCCCGCGCCTGTGGCAATGATCTGCACATCTTTGTCGGGGTCGATGCCATTGGAGCGCAGGTAGCCCTTGAGCAGCGGCATGCCGCCGGTGCCCAGGCTGAAGATGCCGATCCGCTTGCCCTTGAGGTCCGTGACCGATTTGATGGGGCCGTCTTGCATGACGCCCATGCCCCAGTCGATCGCGCCGGTGCCCATCAGGCCGCGCACGGGCAGGGTGTTCTCGGTGTTGGCCTGGATCAGACCGGTGGAGTTCAACTGCGCGAAATCGACGCCTCCAGCAACCATCTGCTGGATACCCTGGAGCGAGCCCCCCACCGTGATCACCCGCACGTCATAGCCTTCATCGCGCCAGTAGCCGAGCGCGATGGGAAGGGTCAGCCATGGGTAGGTGGCATTGATCACCTGGGTACCCAGGGCAATGGTGACCTGCTTGAGCGGCTTGGCCGCCGGCGTCTGCGCATGGGCAGCGCCACCGAGAACGAGGGCAGCAGCGCAAGCACAGGCAGTCAGCCACAGGCGCCGGGCGCGGAGCGCCGGCGCCTGCGAAGAGGTCTCGTACATCATGGAAGCAGTCCTTAAGGGTGGATAAAGCGCTGAAAGTTAGCACGTTCCCAAAGCCTGATCAAACACTGATTTGCGCTTCTAATGCGCTTAGAATTAGAGCATGGCAGCGCCGCTCGGGTAGCATGCCGGCGGAAACCGAGCGGCCGCTCCGACGGGTAAAGCCCGGGGCGCTTTGCTATCGCAGCGAAGACAGTGCAAGGGCGCAGTGCGGTCGCGCTGCTGACATGCACAATGGGCGCAATTCGCCCAAACTCGACCCATGACAACCTTGCCCCCTGCCTACCGTCAGCCGAACGGCGACCTGCTCATGCAAGATCGACCACACCGAGGCCATCGACCTGACACGCGATCGGTTGCAGCTGCTGTTCGGCGCCAAGAGTGCCCAAGTGACCCAATGACACTGTGAACCTGGACCCAGCCATGCAAGCACCGACCCTGTCCTTTCCCGTCCCCGCGCCCGGTGAGATGGTGGCCATTCAAGCGGGCGTGCAGTGGATCCGCCTGCCGCTGCCCTACAAGCTCAATCACATCAACGTCTGGGCCCTTGACGACGGCGACGGCTGGGCTTTGGTGGACTCCGGCACCCGCCACGAGGACACCGCGGCTGTGTGGGAAAAGCTCACGTCCGCCCCGCCGCTGAACCGGCCGCTCACACGCATATTCGTCACGCACATGCACCCCGACCACGTCGGGCTGGCCGGTTGGCTCGGCCGCAAGAACGACGCGCGCCTGTGGATCACCCGCTCCGAGTACATGGGCTGCCGGGTGCTGCTGTCGGACACCAACCGCGACGTGCCTCAGGAGGCGCTGACCTTCCTGCAGCAGGCCGGTTGGGGGCGAGCGGCCATCGAAGGTTATCGGGCGCGCTTCGGCACTTTCGGCAAGCACATCTATGCCTTGCCCGACAGCTTCGTGCGGCTGCAAGACGGCCAGCTGGTGCGCATCGGCCAGCACGATTGGCAGGTGGTCACTGGCGGTGGGCACTCGCCCGAGCATGCCTGCCTGTACTGCCCCGAGCTCAAGCTGTTCATCTCGGGCGACCAGGTGTTGCCGCGCATTTCGTCCAATGTGTCGGTGCATCCGCTCGAGCCAGAGGCCGACCCGATGGCCGAATGGTACGAATCGCTGGACCGCATCCAGTCACGCGTGCCCGAAGACGTGCTGGTGCTGCCGGCGCACCACGACTGCTTCTATGGGCTCCATGATCGGCTCAACGCCCTGCGCAATGGCCAGCACGAAGCGCTGGCGCGCCTGCGCGAAACTCTCAAGAATCCGCAACGCGTGGTGGACACCTTCGTTGCGCTGTTCAAGCGGCCGATCCTTGAGGCCGACGTGCAGCACTTCGGCCTGGCCACGGGCGAGGCCACGGCTTGCCTGAACTACCTCATGTACCGTGGCGAGGTGACGCGCGAGCTGAGCGCCGGCATCGCCTGGTACCGTTTGCGCTGAGGCCTGGGTTCTCGCCTTCGCGGGACCGACAGAGAATGTCAGACCGGCCGCGTACCCGCCAGCGTGATGCGCTGCATCACCCGGCGATAGCCGTGATAGTCGTTCACCGGGTTGTGCATCACGCAGCGGTTGTCCCATAAGGCGATGCAGTCGGGCGACCAGGTCCAGCGGCAGGTGAATTCGGGCTTGACCTGGTGGTCGAACAAAAACTGCAGCAGTGGCGCGCTTTCGGCGTCGGTCAGCCCCTCGATGCCCACGGTGTGTGCGATGTTCACGTACAGCGACTTGGCGCCCGTCTCGGGGTGGGTGCGCACCACCGGATGGTGGGCGACATAGTCCTTGGGCGCCTCGTGCTTGCCGTCGGTGCGAAGGCGGTCTTCTCGCGTCTTGGACACGTCGGCCTTGGCCGAGTTGGAGATGCCCTTGAGGCCCTCTAGCAGGCGCTTCATGGTCGGCGACAGGGCTTCGTAGGCGGCCACCTGGTTGGCGAACATCGTGTCGCCGCCATAGGGCGGGATCTGCTTTGACAGCAGCATCGTGCCCATGGGCGGCACCTCAAGGTAGGTGGTGTCGGAATGCCAGACACCGCCGAAGTTCACGCGCTCGTTCTCGAGCTTCTTGATCTCGATGATTTCCGGAAAACCCTCGATGCCCTTGACGAAGGGGTACTCGACGGGGGTGCCGAAAGCGTGTGCGAAGGCCAGGAACTGCTTGGGCGACAGCGGCTGGTTCGCCAGGAAGATCACGCCGTGTTCGAGCCATGCCGCGCGCAGCTGCGCGGCCAGGTCGGCCGAGATGGGTTGGGTGAGGTCCGGGCCGGTCAGGCGCGCGCCCAGGGCGCCAGCGATGCGTTGGGTGTTCAAGATGTCTCCTTGACGTTCATTGGGCTCGCCGCGATCCGCGCGAGCCCGTGGTGGGGATTTTGGCACCCATGGGCCGGCCTGTGCCAGGCCCGATTTGAACAGTACTTCCAATTATTTGACTTGTGGCCTGTGGTCCCGCTCAATAGCATCGTCTGGCCTTAGAGAGAAAAACGATGATCAGGTACGACACCCAGGACGGTATAGCGCAGATCCTGCTGGACAGCCCGCCGGTGAACGGCATCACGCTGGAGCTGCTCGATGCGCTGATGGATTCGCTGCGCCGCGCCGGGGACGATCCGGCGGTGCGGGCCATCATCCTGGGCAGCGCGGTGCCCGGCCGGTTCTGCGGCGGCCTCGATCTGCGCAAGTTCCGCGAGGCTTCGCCAGCCCAGGTGCACGCCATCGTCAACCGGCTGTACTTCCAGCTTCACGAGCTGCAGGCCAATCTGCCCAAGCCCGTCATCGCCGCGATCACCGGCGCCGTCCGTGGCGGCGGCTTGTCCATCGCGATCACCTGCGACATGCTGGTGGCCGCGCAAGATTCCACCTTCGGCTATCCCGAAATGGAGATCGGCCTGCTGCCGTCCATTCACTACCACCACCTGCACCGCATCGTGGGACGTTACCGGGCTTTCGACCTGCTGTTCACCGGCCGCGTGTTCAGTGCGAAAGAAGCGCTGGATCTCGGCCTGGTCGGCCGCATCGCGCCCGAGGCCGACGTGCTCGCCAAGGCGCACGAACTGGCCGCCGTGTTCGCCGGCAAGTCGCCCGACCTGATGCGCCTGGGCAAGGGCGCCTTCACGCGCACCGTCGACAACGGTTACCGCCAGGGTGCGGCCACCGCGGTCGACCTGGTGTCTACCGTCTATGGCACGCCCGACTGCGCCGAAGGCCTGCTCGCCTTCGTCGAAAAGCGCAAGCCGCAGTGGGGCAAGGCATGATGGCTCAGGCAAGGGGCGCGCTGCAGGGACTGAAGGTGCTCGATCTGTCTCGTGTGCTGGCAGGCCCCTTGTCGGCGCAGATCCTGGCCGACCTTGGCGCCGACGTGATCAAGATCGAGCGGCCCGGCCGCGGCGACGACACGCGCCAGTGGGCGCCGCCGGCCATGGTGCCCGAACCGGCGTGCGGCCTGGACGAATCGGTCTATTTCTGGACCTGCAACCGTGGCAAGCGGTCGGTCACCGCCGACATCGCCGACCCGCAAGGTCAGGCCCTGGTGCGGCGCCTGGCGCGCGAAGCCGACATTCTGGTGGAGAACTACAAGGTCGACACGCTGGCGCGCTACGGCCTGGACTATGCCGCGCTGAGCGCCATCAACCCCCGCCTGATCTACTGCAGCATCACCGGCTTCGGCCAGACCGGCCCCTACCGCGAGCGCCCCGGCTACGACACCATCGTGCAGTCGCTGGGCGGCCTCATGAGCATCACCGGCAACGCCGATGGCGAACCTGGCGGCGGGCCGCGCAAGTCGGGTATCGCTGCAGCTGACCAGTTGACCGCGCTGTATTCGACGGTGGCCATTTTGGCGGCGCTCAATGAGCGGCATGCCTCGGACTTGGGGCAGCACATCGACATGTCGCTGCTCGACGTGCAGGTGGCGGCGTTGACCAACATCGGCATGGGCTACCTGGCCACGGGCGAGGTGCCCCGGCGCCTGGGCAACCGGCTCGCCACGGTCTATCCCAGCGACAACTTCCGCTGCCGCGATGGCCAGGTGATGCTGATCGTGGGCAACGACGAGCAGTTCCGGCGCTTTTGCGAGGCCATGGGCGTGCCGGCGCTGGCCTGCGACGAGCGCTTTGCTCGCAACGCATCGCGGCTGGGCCACGTTGAGCAACTGGCGCCTCTGATCGCCGCGGCGATGGTCCGCAAGAGCGTGGCCGAGTGTCAGGCCCTGCTGGATGCGGTGGGGGTGCCGGTGGCGCCCATCAACGACATCGCGCAGGTGTTCTTGGATCCGCATGTGCTGGCGCGCGGCATGGTGCGCAAGGTCGAGCGTGCCGATGGCGGCACCTCGCGCCTGATCGCCAACCCGATCCGCATGTCGCGCTCACCGGTGCGCGACGACCGCCGCCCGCCGCGGCTCGGTGAGCACACACTGCAGGCACAGGGCGGCTGGCCGGACTGAGGCGAACCCGGTCGCTCAGTCGCACGTCCATTTCGTCATCCCCGCGAAGGCGCACTGGTGTCCGGAATAAATCGGGCGGGTTGCGCTAAGTAGTTATCGCGCAGCAGGAAAGCTGCGCCCGGTTCGCAGCCGATTCGAACCTCACCGAGCTGCGCACGGGGCTGTTCCTGCGCGTGCAGGAGGAGCAACAGCGTTGGCGAAGGCGCCCGCAGCGCCAGGCCACCATCGACGCTGTTCAACGCCGGCTCTTTACCTGAGCAAGACCGCTCCACCTGGACATCGGCGCGCGCCTGCGCGACCAAGACACACGCCCGCTTGAGGTGAAGCTGGCGCGAGACCTGCCGTGCGCCCAAAGCGCCGGGTTTGCGCTGCGGGTGCGGCGGCGCCTGTGCGGGGCCCAGACGCGCAGGGCGATGCGGGCGAAAAGCCAGGCGTGTCTGAGGCCCGCAGGGCCGAGTTGCCGAGCGGGCCCACAGCGACCGAGCATCGAGGGTAGCCCGAAGGGCCCCCGCACAGG
>CANJQN010000067.1 GCA_947476465.1 Comamonadaceae bacterium
AGTTGCATCGCCAGCGCGCTGGCGATGCAACTCGATCACCTTCAACAACCAACCAGATCGATTAACCTTCAACCCCCAGGACTTCCTAATCACTGGTACGGCGGTAGGGGGCAGGTCAGACCGCCACCCGCCGTGCTTTGCCAGCGATCGTGTTCTCAATCCTGGGCGTGGGGGCCGGCCTCGCGCAGGCGCAGTCCGCGGCTGCCCAACCCTTCGGCGCCTCACAGCCGATCCCGGGCCGCTACATCGTGGTGCTCAATGACAGCGCGGGCAACCCGGCCGCGGCTGCGGCGCAGATGGTGCGGGCGGCTGGCGCCGGCGCGCAACTGCACCACAGCTACTCGACCGCCATCAGGGGTTTTGCCGCCACCTTGCCCGACCGTGCGGTGCAGGCCCTGCGAAACAACCCGCAGGTGGCCAGCATCGAGCAAGACCAGACGGTGTCGCTCAACCAGACGCAGACGCCCGCCACCTGGGGACTGGACCGCATCGACGAGACCGATCGTTTGCTCAACGGCCAGTACACCTATGCGCAGACCGGTGCGGGTGCCTTTGCCTTCATCATCGACACCGGTATTCGCGCCGACCACCAGGAGTTCGCGGGACGGTTCCAGGGCGGCGCGAGCTACATCAGCGACGGCCGTGGCACCGAGGATTGCAACGGCCATGGCACGCACGTGGCCGGCACCGTCGGCGGCAGCACCTGGGGTGTGGCCAAGCAAGTGACGCTGGTGCCCGTGCGTGTGCTCAATTGCCAGGGCTCGGGCAGCTGGAGCGGCATCATCGCCGGCCTGGACTACGTGGCCCAGGATGCCCGGCGGCCGGCCGTGGCCAACCTGTCGCTGGGCGGCGGCTATTCCTCCACTGTGAATGCCGCCGTGGCCGGCGCGGTGGCCAACCAGGTGACCGTGGTGGTGGCCGCGGGCAACAGCACGGCCGATGCCTGCAAGTATTCACCGGCCAGCGAGCCCAGCGCGCTGACGGTCGGGGCCACCACCAACGCCGATGCCGGCGCCTCGTATTCGAACTACGGCGCCTGCCTGGACCTGTTCGCCCCGGGCAGCGCTATCACCTCGGCCTGGTACACCAGCAGCAGCGCCACCAACACCATCAGCGGCACGTCGATGGCCTCGCCCCACGTGGCCGGGGTGGCGGCGTTGGTGCTGGGGGCCAACCCCACCGCATCGCCCGCGGCTGTTGGCGCCTTCATCGCCGGCCAAGCCACCCCCGGCCGCCTGACCGCGGTCGGTACGGGGTCGCCCAACTTGCTGCTGTATTCGCTGCTCACCGGCACGCCGGTCGCGCCGCCGCCGCAGAACATCGCCGTCGGGTCCCTCACGGGTGTGGCCGTCAAGAGCGGCAAGAACTGGCGCGCGCGGATCACCGTGACGATGCGCGATCTGGCCACCACCCAGCCAGTGGCCAATGTGACGGTGCAGGGCACGTTCGCGCCAGGGGGCGCGGGCAGCTGCCTGACCAGCGGAACCGGCGTGTGCACCATCACCAGTGGCACCTTCAGCACCGGCGTGGCCGCTACCCAGTTCACCGTGACCGGCGCGAGTGGCAGCAACATGGTGTTCGACGCCCTCACCGGGGGCGGTTCGGTGATTGTCAACCGGCCCTGACGCGGGCCGCGCAGCGCGAAAATCGTCGTTAACCCTGATGGTAGATCAGGGTACGGTACAGTACCGTACTAGTTTTGCGTGCGCGCGCTCCGGGAGGCCTCATGTCGTCATACAAATCCGTTTTTTCCACCGATCTCTTCGCCGGCCAGACGATCATCGTCACTGGCGGCGGCAGCGGCATCGGCCGCTGCACCGCGCACGAGCTGGCGGCGCTGGGCGCGCACGTCGTGCTGGTCGGTCGCAGCGCCGAAAAGCTCGAGAACGTCAAGGCCGAGATCATCGCCGACGGCGGCAGCGCCAGCGCCAAGCCCTGCGACATCCGCGACGAGGCGGCCGTCATTGCCACGATCGACGCCGTGATCGCCGAGCGCGGCCGCATCGACGGGCTGGTCAACAACGCCGGCGGCCAATACCGCTCGCCGCTGCGGTCCATCTCCACCAAGGGCTTCGAAGCGGTGGTGCGCAACAACCTCACCGGCGGCTTCATCTTCATGCGCGAGGCGTACAACCGCTGGATGGCCGACCACGGCGGCGCCATCGTCAACATCATCGCGGACATCTGGGGTGGCTGGCCCGACATGGGCCATTCGGGCGCGGCGCGCGGCGGCATGCTCACGCTAAGCGAGACCGCCGCCTGCGAATGGGCGGCCGCGGGCGTGCGCGTGAACACGGTGGCCCCGGGCGGCATCGCGTCGAGCGGCTTCGACGCGTATCCGCCCGAAGTCACGCCCAAGATCCTCGACTTCATGAACGTCGTGCCGATGAAGCGCTTCGGCACCGAATCCGAAGTCTCGGCCGCCATCGTGTTCCTTTTGTCGCCGGCCGCTGCCTACATCACCGGTTCGTGCATGCGCGTCGACGGGGGTACGCCCAACGTGCGCAACAACTGGAAGCTCGAACCGGCCCAGCGCAACGCGGCCTTCAACGGTTTTCACCGCGCGGTCACGCCCGAAGTTCTCAAGGGCCGGTAGGGTTGGGTCGACACATGGAACAAGCAACGCCAGCGCCCGCGGTCGTGCCCAAGGCCGCGGCCACCCTCATCCTCGTGCGCGACGGCGCGGCGGGCCCCGAAGTGCTGATGCTCAAGCGGCATGGCCTGTCAGATGTGCTCGGCGAGGCGCACGTCTTTCCCGGTGGCAAGGTCGATGCGGGCGATATCTCCGACCAGGCGCTGGCACTGATGGAAGAAAGCCCGGACGTGCTGCGCCAGCGCTTGGCCGAGCCGGCCTGCGATGACCGCACGGCCGCCGCGTTGTTCGTCGCCGCGATCCGCGAGGCGGTCGAGGAGGCGTCGATCCTCATGGCCTTGAACGCCAGTGCGGCGCAATGCGAGACCGCCCTGGCGCGCTTGCGCGGCGGGACGCCGTTTGTGAAGGTACTTGAGGACCTGCGCATCACGCTTGCCACCTCGCAGCTGGTGCCGTGGTCACGCTGGATCACGCCGAACCGGCCAGAGCAGCAACGCAAGCGCTTCGATGCGCGCTTTTTCGTGGCGCGCGCGCCAGCGGATGCGGCAGCATTGCATGACGGACACGAAACCACCGAAGCCGTCTGGATGAACGCGCGGCAGGCGCTGGAGCGCAACTGGGCCCGCGAGATCAGCCTGGCGCCGCCACAAATCATGACCCTGGTGCACTTGGCCCGGCATGCCGATGTCGAGGGCATCCTGGCGGACGCGCGGTCACGCAGCCCCTACCTGATCGAGCCGCACGTGGTGGACGCGCCTGAGGGCCTGCGGCTTTGCTATCCGGGCGACCCGCTGCATCCGGTGCGCGAGCGCGTCATGCCGGGGCCGTTGCGGTTCGTGTTTCGCGACAAGCGCTTCGAACCCTTGGGCGGGTTCGAGGCATTCTTCACCTAGCGGCGCACATGCTAAAGCCCAAGACGTACGAGTGGCACACGAACTCGTTCCTGGCATCTGGCCATCGGCGTTGAAAGTTCGCACGCAAGGCTTCGGTGGCCGTGTCCAGGGCCGCCGGTCGGCAGGCCTCGACGATGACCATCCAGGGGTACTCGTCGCGTCGCACGGAATCGGTGGCGCGACCCTCTTGCGTTCGGTCCTTGAAGTGGGTGACGGCGAAGTCGGGGCGGCAAAGCTGGACACAGGCGACCGCTTCGCAGGCATAGGCGGCGTCGAGCGCATCGCCGACGTCGGCGCCCGGCGCCGAGAGCGGGCCGGTCAGGCCGGGCAGGCGGATGGTGCGGACATAGCCGCCGGTTCCCGCGCCACGCTCCTGGGTGACCTCGCACACCGTGCGGGTCATTTCCCGAACCGCTGGAACCATCTTTCGAGTCCACGGCGTCGGGGCATCCAGGCGTGCGCCGTACGCGGTTGACGCCAGAACGCCAACACTCGCGGTGTTGTAGACGACGAGATAACCGTGGCCCCGTGGCGCGGGATCGTCGATCGACACCAGCCGGCGGCCCTGCTCGAAGCCCGGGATCGAAACACGTTCAGGCACGTGTTCGCGGCTGTGCCACTCATCGAATGAAGCTTCGTGTTCGAAAGGAACGTCGAGCCAGTTGACCAGAAGTGCGCGTGTCATTGTCAGTGGGCCTCCATCAGTGATCCGCGGCCCTGGGGGGTTCAATCAGCGTCTGACTTTCAGCCCGCCATCGACGCTGAAAACGGCGCCGCTGGTGTAGCTGGAGCGGTCCGAGGCCAGAAACACCACCAGGTCAGCGACTTCCGCAACCTCAGCGGCCCGGCCCCGCGGGAAGGTCGACAAGAACTCCTGGTAGCGCGAAGCGTCGCCGAACTCGCGCTCGGCCCGATGCTTGAGCATGTTCTTGATGCGGTCGGTGTTCACGGGGCCAGGGTTCACGCCCAAGACGCGGATGTTGTCGTCCAGGCTGCGCCCGCCGAGGGAATGCGTGAACGCCATCAGGGCGGCGTTGCCGGCGCTGCCGGCGATGTAGTTGGAATCAGGCATCTCCCCGGCAGCGCCGATGATGTTCAGGATGACACCGCCGCCGCGCTCTTTCATGCATTGATACAGGGCGCGGGTGAGGTTGATGTAGCCGAAGACTTTCAGATCCCAGCCGCGCCGCCACATGTCATCGGTGACCGACGCCAGGTTCCCGCTTGGAATGTTCCCGGCGTTGTTGACCAAGACATCGGCATGGCCGGCGAACGCGACGATCTGGTCAATGGCGTCCGGTGCGGTGATGTCGATGGGCAGCGTCGCGACGGCCACGCCATGGCGGGCCGACAGTTCGCCCGCGATCCGCGTGAGCTTGTCGGGCGAGCGGGCCACCAGGTAGAGGTCACAGCCCTCGGCGGCGAAGGCTGCGGCCAGGCCCTCGCCAATGCCCTGCGATGCGCCGGTGATCAAGACCTTTCGGCCGGTGAGGTTGAGTTCCATGGGGTACCTGAAGGTTGGATATCGGCCTTGCAGGCGGCCTCGACCCGCTAGAATCCGCAGCTGTCGCGGGTGTAGTTCAATGGTAGAACGGCAGCTTCCCAAGCTTCATACGAGGGTTCGATTCCCTTCACCCGCTCCAGATCTTTCATCGCGCCCGGGCCACAAGAAACGCTTCTTGTGAAGCCTCAGGTCCCATGGACTCAAGCAGCCCCATGGGACCCTCAATGCATCAAGGCCGCACGAAATCCGGCGACTTGCCCGCTTCCACCCAGAAGTTGGCCGCGGCCTTCAACTCGACGTCCGACTCCTGCAGCCCCAGCGGTGCGTATTCATGCCCCAGGTCGCTGATGCGTTGCTTGACTTCAGGGTCTGCCAGAGCGGCGAGCAGCGCGCGGTTGAAGCGCTCGGACACGGCGCGAGGCATGTCTTTCGGTCCGAAGAAGGAGTACCAAGAGTTGGCGGACAGTCCGGTATAGCCCAGTTCTTCGAAGGTCGGCACGTCCGGCAGTGCGGCTGCCCGGCGTGTGCCCGAGACGGCGACGACGCGAAGCTTGTCGGCGCGGTGCATCGGAATGAAGGTGGGCATGTCGGTGATGCCGGCAGCGAGCTGGTCGCCCAGGATGTTTTGCATCAGCGGCGCCGAGCCGTTGAAGGGGACCGCCGCCATCAAGGGCGTGCCGCCGATCTTCTTGGCGACGGTCACGCCGATCGTCGACGGAAATCCGCCTACCACGGGCAGGCCATAGTTGGCCTTGGAGGGGTTGGCGCGGATGTACGCGGCGAACTCGGCCATGTTCTTGGCCTTTGTGCCGGGGCCGATGGCCATGCCCAGCTGGAATCGAGAGACCTGGCCCAGCGCGGTGAAGTCCGTCCGGGCGTCGTAACCGGCCGTCGGATTGAGCACCGGGACGGCCACGATGGAGTGGTCCGAGGTCAACAGCACGGTGGTGCCATCCGTCGCGGCGGCCTTCACGTGGTTCAGGGCGATCTGGCCGCTGGCGCCGGTGCGGTTCTCCACCACCACGTTGCTGCCGAGCTCCTTGGCCAGCTTGGGCGCAATCGCGCGTGCCAGGGAATCGGTGCCGCCGCCCGGAGGGAACGGAATCACCAGGCGCACCAGCTTGCCGTCTTGCGCGTAGGCCGCGCCGCTGGCCAAGGCCCAGGCCGTTCCGGCCGCGACGAACCAGGCGCCGAGCGTGGAAAGTGATCGGGAAAGGGTTGTGCGACTCATTGGAAAGGCTCCGAAAAATAGTTCGTTGGGAAGCGGATGGTGCGCGACCGGCGCAAAACCCGCATCGTGACTTTCCCTAGGTCGTTCGCATGTGCACAATGCCCTAAGGTACAAAGGCTCTCCGCCCGTGCCGCTTCAGCGCGGATGCGAATCAAGATTCGGCCGGCGCACCGCCATCACCGCCGCCGTGCGCGTCTCCACTCCCAGCTTCTCGTAAATGTGCTCCAGGTGCTTGTGCACCGTGCGCGGGCTGATGGCCAGCAGGGCGGCGATGTCGGCGTCGGTCTTGCCGCAGGCCAGCCAATGCATCACGTCGACCTCGCGCGGGGTGAGCGCGGCGATGCTCGCCGGCGGCCCGGTGGCGGTCCAGGATGCGGCCGGGGCGTTCGATGGCAGGGCGGGCAACGAACCGGCGGCCTGGCGGAAGAAAAAGGCCAGGTGTGGTTGGATCAGCGCAAGGCGTTCCCGCTCGCGTTCGCTGAAGTGCGCATGCCGGCGTTCAAGGACGATGCTCACCCGCATCGAGCCCGCCATCTCCAGGGGCACCGTGGCAAGGTGGCCCGGGGTGTCGGCCAAGGCATCGCATGCCACGAGGCGAACCGACCCCGCCGGCACGAAGGCGCGCACCATCTCGAGGGCCGCGGCCGCCAGCGCGCCAGTGTTTTCGGCATGCTGTTCCAGGCGCGCCAGCAACGCCAGCGCGGTGGCGTAGTCATGGCGGGTGAGGTGCTTCATGCGAGGCTCCGTCAGCGGGCGTACGTAATCCATCGTATGGAACGCCAGGGCGCAACGGGCCACGATGGTCCGGTTGCCCAATCAGTATAGGCAACCACCCTGCGCCGCGGTCGGCCGGCCCGCGGGCGAGGCGAAACCGAGTCTTCGCCCGGCCATCCCCCGCCGGGGGTCACGGAGGTTATATGGCACGCCAGTACATTGACTGCAGGGCTTTCCCGAGCGAAATGAATTGCTCGGTCGCGATCGCAGCGGACTCCGCGCGCGAGTTGCTGGAGGCGGCGGTGCAGCACGCGGTCGCCGTTCACGGCCACGCTGACACGCCCGAGTTTCGCAAAATGATCGCGTCGGCCTTCCAGTCGGGCTCTGCGCCCGTCGACGCGCCTGCTCAGGTGAAGGCGCCGGCCTAGTTCGGGGGACTTCCCGCAGGGTGCTTCGGACGGCGGCGGGGCGAATTTCTGATTTACCGACCGAATGGTCTGTAAACTGATGGGCATCTCCTGGCCATGAGGTACCCATGAATTCAAAGTCCACCCCATCCACTGTTCTCGTCACCGGAGGCACCGGCCTTATCGGAGCGGAGGTGGCTCGCAGCCTTCTGGCGGCCGGCTGCAAGCCGGTGCTGTTCGATTTCTCGCCCTCAGAGGCCAATGTGGCCGACATCCGCGCGGACGTGGTCGTCGAACGGGGGGACGTGACCGACTCGGCGGCACTTGAAGAGGTGATGCGGCGCCACCGCGTCGATCGCGTGATCCATCTTGCGGCCATGTTGCTGCTGGAGACCGACCGCCAGCCCGTGCGCGCGGTGCAGGTCAATTGCGTGGCGACCGGCCAGTTGTTCGAGCTCGCGAAGTCGCTCGGCATTGCCCGGGTCGTCTACGCCAGCAGCGCTTCCGTCTATGGCCCCAAGTCGATGTACGAGGAAATGCTGGGCCGCTCCGTCGTGGTCGAAGACGATCCGGTCCGCATCTTCAACCTGTATGGCGGCACGAAGTACCTTTGTGAACAACTGGCGGCGCATGCTGCCGCTGGCGGACTGGACGTCGTCGGTCTTCGGCCGGTGTTCACCTATGGGCTGGGCCGGTTCACTGGCGGGGCCGGGATCATCAACTCGGCCATCCGCGACGCGGCCGTCACTGGCGAAGGCACGGTCACGGCGCCATGGGCGCCGCACGCGTACATCAACACCATGTATGTCAAGGATGCCGCCGACCAGTTCGTCAAGACCTGCCTTCATGATGGGCGGATGTCCCGCACGGTCTATAACATGGGCACGGGCGAATATTCAAGCTTCCGCGAAATGATGGACGCGGCCGAGCAATACATGCCGAACAAGGGAAAGATCAAGTTCGCGCTGACGCCTGAAACCGCCGACCCGTCCTATGACTACCCCGATCTCGACTCCAGCGTCTTGCGCAAGGAGCTCGGCTGGGAGGGTCGCTACAACTTCGGCACGGCCGCCCGGGAGTGCATCGAAGTCTACGTGCGCAGCTAGACGCCCGGCCTGGCGTCCATCACTCAGCCACCGGATGCGGCCTGCTTTCGCCGGGCGACCATCGCGGCAACCCGCGCATCGATGTCGGCGCTCTTGACCTTGGAGTTGTTTTCGAACGAGGTGCGGCGCTCGAGCGCCAGGGCCTCGTTGAAGGGCAGGGCGGCACCGTCGTCGAGCAGGCGCTTGTACACCTTGAGCGTCTCGGGCACCGCCGCCGCCATCTGGCGCGCGATCGACTCGGCCTTTGCCATCAACTGGTCTGGCGCGACCACGTGGTTGACCATGCCCCAGGCCAGCGCCTCTTGCGCGTCCATGAAACGGCCGGTAAGGGCCAGCTCCTTGGCGCGGTTCAGCCCGATCAGCCGCGCCAGGCGCACCGAGCCACCCCAGCCGGGTAACAGGCCGACGACAGCATGCGTGTCGGCAAACTTTGCTTCGGTGGACGCGACGAGCAGGTCGCAGGCCACGGCGATCTCGACGCCGCCGGTGACCGCAAGGCCGTTGACGGCACCGATGACGGGGCCAGAGAACGAGAGCAATGCGGCGACCGGGTCGTGGTCATAAGCGCCGGCCGCGATCTCGGTGGACACGGCCCACTCCTCCAGATCCATGCCGGCGGTGAAGGCGCGCCCCGCGCCCGTGATGATGAGGACGCGCACCTCGGGGTCGGCCTCCAGGACGGCAACGGCGGCTGCCAGCTCGCGGCGCAGCTCACTCGAAAGTGTGTTGCGTTTGTCTGGGCGGTTCAGGACGATGGTGGCGAAGCCTTCGCCGCTTGTGACCTTGAGGGTTTTGTAGTCGTATGTGGTCATGTGTCGTGCAGGATGAAAATTTCGCGTCAAACGCTCTGCGCGGATCAGTCCGCGTGCGCCGTGACGGCCACCGGGATGTCACTCATCCGAGGCATGCCGGTGATGGGGTCGTAATCATCCATGTGAAACAGCAGGTTCACGTTGCTCCCAGCAAGACTTGGATCTTTTTCGGCGGCCGGGCCCCGCGCGCCATAGCCGTGCGTCATGGCAACCACCCCCGGCCGCAGGGTGTCGTCGGATTCGGCGATGCCCAGGATCTCGTCATTTTTCGATCGGATGCGCACCACGCTGCCGTCTCGCAGGCGATTGGCGGCCATGTCTTGTGGGTGGATGTGGAGGGGGTTGAACCGCTTTGTCTTCTGCAGGCCCGGAAGGTCGGTGAAGGTCGAGTTGACGACGTGGTTCTGCCGCCGGGAGATCAGCGAGAAGGGGTAAGCGCGGTTGCCGTGCCTGGTGCGGAAATCCTCGGCCCTGACTTGCGCGAGCTCCGCCATCATCGACGCGGTGCCGACGTCAAGGCGCGCGGTGCAGTCGGCGTCCCTGGGCGCGACCTTCACGTCGATATCGAAGTTCTTGCCGCGCGGATGCTTTTTGACTTCGTCCAGCGGCACGCGTGAATTTGTCGTCGCCAGCTTGAAGAGGTCGTCGAGGTCGGGCACCTTGCTCATGTCGAGCGGGTACTTTTCGGTCGGACATTCGATGAACTTTCCAAGCCCGAAATAGTTCGTCCAGGTGAGCGACAGGCCCAGCTCCTGGGCGAGCCGGAAGAAAAATTCGTGCTCGGACATGAGGTCGGAGCCGGCGGGTACACCCACCACCGGCTTCGTGTACTGGGCCCAGTAGTTCTGGAACCCCCGCGCTTCACCGGTGTACTTGAAGGCCTCGGCCAGATACGTCAGGCCGGGCTGCTCCAGTTGCGTCGGCGGTGCGATCACATAGTGCGCCTGGCTGGCCGTCGCGGACATGTTGATGTCCAGCGACACCAGCAGGTCCAGCGAGCCGAGCGCGCGCTCGGCCTTGCGCTGGTCCGGAAACGCGGAAAGCGGATTCGCGCCCAGGCAGATCAGCGCCTTGACCTGCCCGGGGCCCTCCAGCAGGATCTCATCGCACAGTGCCGCGGTGGGCATGCCCGCCACCGTTTCGCGCAGGCCCATGACGCGCATCGTTTCCTTGCCATCGAACGAGGTGGGCGGCAAGGCTTGGGCCTTGGGCGTGAAAGCCGGCAACAGCACATTGGGATAGACCGCCCGCTCCCCAGCCTTGGCCCATCGTCCGCAAATGCTGTTCAGGCACAGCGCCAGGTAGAAGGACAAGTTGCCGCGCAAGGAAAAGCTGGGGCCGGTGGCGCAGATGGCCATGCCGCGCTTGGCCCGCCCGAACGTGCGGGCGGCCTCAATCAGATCCGCCTGTGAAATGCCGGCGCGCTCGGCGACATACTCGGGCGTGAAGGCTTCGACAGCGGCCCGCAGGGCGTCCAAGCCCGCCACGTTCTCTGCCACGAAGGCGGCGTCAGTCAGGCCCTCGGCAATGATGATGCGGATCATCCCGGCCAGCAGGGTCGGGTCTTCTCCCGGCCTGGCCTGCAGGTGCACATGCGCACGCCGGGCGCAATCCGACCGCCGTGGGTCGACCACGATCAGCTTCATGCCGCCCTCCACCGCCTGCTTCAGGCGCATGCCGGGGTTGTTGTAGGGCAGCCCGTTCGACTTGGAGATGATCGGGTTGGCCCCGATCAGCATCCAGGTGTCTGATTCCGCGAAGCTCTGTCCACCCGCGATCCAGTGCCCATGCAGGGAGGCGCTGATTTTTTCGGCCGGCTTGTCGATCGTCGAGGGCGTGAAGAACATGGGCGAGCCCAGCGCCTGCAACAGCGCATGTCCCATGATCACGCCGAAGGGGTGCGGCATGGTGCCGGTGCCGATGTACAGCGCCACGGCGCGCGGGCCGTGCTCTTGCACGATCTGGCGCAGCTTGGCAGCCACATGCGCAACGGCGGCCTGCGACCCGATGGGCTGGAAGCTGCCGTCGGGCTGGCGCTTCATGCTGTGCAGGAGCCGGCCGGGCCCATGGTTCACCTCCGGCAAGGCGCGGCCTTTCGGGCAGGTGTAGCCCTCGTACTCGGGTGCCTGCGCGTCGCCATCGACCTTCATCACCCGGCCATCGTCCACGGTGACCACGATGGGGCAAAAGGCCGAGCAAATTCTGCAAAAAGACGCAAAAGTCGCTGTCATGTTCACTCCGATGGGCCGCCCTCGACCCATATGAGTTGAAGAAAAAGACTGACCGGTTCGGAAGTTAAGCGAAACCGCCTTGTGTGCCTACTAGGGCTTGCACCGACGGCCGCTGAGCTGGCCCAGGCGCGGGTGGCCGGCTCAGCTGCGGGGTCTGATCCGCGCTCGCGTGTGTTTGACGCACATCAAGCCCTGAACAGCCCCGGGGCGCGTATCGTGGAAGCTGTCCATTCCGCAGGAGCGCTTGCATGACCTCGTCCCTTCGCCAGATTCTGGTCCACCTCGATCCGACGGCCGGTGCCATGCACCGCGTCGGTCTGGCGCGCGAGATCGCGCAGCGGCACGGCGCGGAAGTCGCGGCCCTGTATGCCGTGACGCCCACCTACCTCGAGTTGCCCTACGCACCCGAGATGGGCCCCGCGTTGGCGGCCGATCTGGTCAAGATGGAGGAAGAGCGGCGCGCCAAGGTGATGCGCGGCTTTGACGCCGAAGTCAGCAAGCTGGGGCCAGCCGTGACCTGGGCCCACGCCGAAGAGGGCCCTGTCGCAATCAATTTCGCCCAGCAGGCCCGCTTTGCCGACCTGCTGGTGCTGGGCCAGCCCGACGGCGACGACCCCGCCGCTCGCTGCGTGCCGCCGGATTTCGTGGCCGACGTGCTGTCGGACAGCGGCCGCCCCGCGCTGGTCGTGCCCTACATCGGCATGTCGTCCGAGCCCGGCGGTACCGTAGCCATTGCCTGGAAAGACACCCCGCAGGCTGTGCGCGCCTTGGCGGCCGCCCTGCCATTTTTGGCGCGGGCCACGCACGTGCATATCCTGAGCTGGGGCACAGGGCAGGCGGCGCAAGTCAGCGGCAGGGCCCTCGGTCTCGACCACTACCTGAAGGTCCACGGTGTGGCAGCCACCTGGCACCGCGACCCCGGTGAGCCGGGCGACCTGGGCGATCTGCTGATGTCGCGCGTGGCCGACCTGGGGGCCGACCTGCTGGTGATGGGCTGCTACGGCCACAGCCGCGCGCGTGAGTGGGTGATGGGCGGCGTGAGCCGCACGGTGCTGCAGTCGATGACGGTGCCGGTGCTGATGGCGCATTGACCGGGCGGGTGACGGCCGATCCGTTCCGGGACCAAACGTGACGCGCGCCGCTTGCCAGCAACGGCAAGCTCAGAATTTCATGCCTGGTTCGCGTAGTCTCATCTCAATTAGTTCCGGAAGGATGGGACCTCTAATGGCGCTCCCATCAAGCTTGGTGATTTCCAGCTCGGAAATCCGCCCACCACCATCAATCAAAACCACGAACTGAATTGGTACACCATCTATATCCTTCATAACGCCAATATACGGCAGAGCTGAGTCCACTGGTCTTGGCTTGACGGCTCCATCCTCATGCGCACACAGCGCAATCGTTCCCCAATCGCTTACAGGCGCCGCCATCAACTCAGAGATTTGACTAACTGCGTCTGCATACGCCCAGTGATCGACCGCAAGAAGTCGCTTCAATATTCCCGCTTCCAAATCCGTTAGGGGGCGAAACTCCATGCTGAAATCCTAGTTCACCTTGGTGGCATGACGCTGCCAACATTGACCCGCCCGTCAGGCAATCGATACGCAGAATACTCTACCCGCGCACCCTGTACATTGACCGCGCCAGACCACCCTTGCCCCAGAGGTCTGGCTGCCGCTCCGTTGACCGCCAGATCATTGCGGATAGCTTGCTGAACGGTGGTCGTATGAAAGCCTTTGTCTATGAGATGGCGCATCGCGTGCGCTTCACCATTTGGTCCAAACACCACCGAGGGCCCGGCTGGCTGTCCCAGTGATTCAAGAGCAGCTCTGAAGAAGCCGATGACCCCTCGCGCCGGGAGCAACGCCGCTTCAGGATGACTTCCGTCCAATGGAGCATCGCGCCAACATCCGGGATTGCATACGGTCCCGTCGTCGTAGATCGACGCCCCATAGCCTGCAAGTCGTAGCCGCTCATTTGCGCTTCCTCGAGAGTGCTGCAGTTCGTTAAAGAGATGCCCAAACGCCGCCGTCGTCGCCCCGTTCTCGAACTTGCCGCCGGCCAGGACAGAACCAACGCCGCCTGCCACCACGGTCGCAACACCCCTGGCGACAGTGCCGCTCAGAAGCTGGTTGTTGTTGATGTAGTTGCTGGTGAATTTTCCGAATGCCGCGCCCGCAGCGCCTTGGCCGCAATCGCCGCCACCGGCCGCCGCGCCGACGCAGCCCGCTGCGGCGTGGGCCAAGTAGGTGGGC
>CANJQN010000068.1 GCA_947476465.1 Comamonadaceae bacterium
GATCGCCGCCCACAGCGATGGGTACTCCCCCTTGTGCTCATGCACCATCCGCACCGCACGCTCACGGACTTCCGGTGAAAACTTGTTCGACTTCTTCATGGCTCTATCCTCTCAGAGAATGGAGCCTCCTCAAAAACCGGGGCGGTTCAAAGCAGCAGCGGTCAACAGTGGGAAGTCCGCAATAGGAATCGCGTCTACGCTGCGAAAGGACAAGGTCGCTAGTGAGGTGTATGACCTGCTCTTTGGACTGCACTACCTTGAGCCTCGTTACTCACTACTATTCCAAGACACTCAAATCGAGCAGCTTTCCCCCGGGCAACGAGGTGCACTGCTATTGATTTTCTACCTCTTGGTGGACAAAGGCAGGAACCCAATCATCCTTGACCAGCCAGAAGAAAATCTTGACAACGAGACCGTCGTCAGCCTATTGGTGCCGGTTCTCACTCAAGCAAAGAAGCGTAGGCAGATCATCATGGTTACGCACAATCCGAACCTGGCAGTCGTGTGCGATGCCGAACAGATCATTTGGGCCACTTTCGATAGAAAGGATGGATCCAGAATTGCCTACACTGCGGGCTCTATCGAGAACCCAGAGATCAACCGGGGCGTGATTGATGTCCTTGAGGGGACGAAGCCAGCCTTCAATAACAGGCGAATTAAGTACCACTGACGCACGCTGTACCACCTCAATTCAGGATGGCTCTTTCTGGTACCCCCAAATCCCTCCAAGCGGCCGGATGGCAGGTGAAGATCAGCACCTGATGCCGCTGCGCCGCGTCATACAGAACGCGTTTCATCTGTCCCAGCCGGTCGTCGTCAGTGTTCACTAGCGCGTCGTCCAGGATCAGCAGTGTGGGCCTGCCGGCTTCCTGCAGCAGATCGGCATACGCCAGCCGCGCCACGATGCCCATCTGCTCGCGCGTGCCCACGCTCAGTTCCTCAAACTCGCCACTCTCCTGCCCACGCGGGCCGATGCGGGTGATAGTGCCGGGTGAGAGATCGTCGGCCACTTCAATTCGCGCACCCGGGAACAGGATGCCCAGGTAATGGTCCAGGTGCTTCTGCAGCGGTGCACGCAGGCGACGGGCCAGCTCTGAGCGCTTCTCGCGCAGTAGGCCCAGCAGGTGGTCTAGCGAATCGGCGCGGCGGGCCAGTTCGCCGACGCGGCGGGTGGCGGCTTCCAGCTCGCGCTGGTGCTCGGCGCGCTGCTCTTCCAAACCCAGTGCACCCTTGGTTTCGAGATCCACTTCCAGCCGCATGATTTCTTGCCGGCGGCGTTCGTGGGCTTCTTCCAGTTGCTGCGCGCTGCGCGCAAACCGATCAACGTCCTGGCGCAGCAGGGCCAGGTTCACGCTCTTTAGCTCAGCGGCGGTGGCGTCCACGCGCTGCTGGGCCACGGCTTCTTGCGCCAGCGCATCGCTCAACGACTGCCGCGCGACGGCCACACGCTGGCCGCGCTGGGCGTCGTTAACGGTGGCCTGCGCGGCATCCAGCTCCTGGCTCGCGGTGGTGTGGTCACTTTGGGCTTTGCCAACGGCCACACGGGCCTGATTAAACGCAATGGCTGCGGCTTCCAATGCAGAGGCTGCGCGCTCGGCCTGCGCCTGAGCTGCGGCACTTTTCGGCAGATCGTCGTCACCCTGCTTCGGCTGCGGCAAAGCGGCAAGCGCCGCGCGCAGATCTTCCCCGCGCACGGTGCGGGATGCCAGCTCAGCTTCCAGTGCATCCACGCCTTTGGGTGCCAAGGCCTCCAACACCTTCTGGCTGGACTTGGCGTCTTGCAGACGCTGCGTGGCTTGGCGCGCACGCTCTTCGGCTTCGGCCGGGTTTGCAACCGACAGCTTCCGCAGCAACGCGTTCAGCTCGGCCGAGTGGCTGTCGCGCTGCGCCGTAAGGGCCGGGATGTCGGCGCCGCCGGGTTGGACAGCGACACTGCCCACACCGTCGATCTGAATCTCCGTGCGTCCGACCACCGTGCGGCGAGCCCGGCCAGTCACGTCTTCGTGACCCAGGCGCATCGATTGGCCTTCTCGCAGATCGAATTCCAGCGTGGTGGCTGCGGCGTCCAGCCGCACGTCGACGTCGCGCAGCGTCTCCGAGAGCAGCTTGAGTTTCTTCAAGTCCGCCGGGGGAATGGCCATAGCGTCTGCCTCGGCTTGCAGGCGCGCCAAGCGGGTGCGTTCGTCGCGCGCTCGGGCGTGCGCGTCGTTCAAGGCGGCGAGCGTGGTTTCCAACTCGCCTGAGGCGCGCGCAGTCTCGGCACGCGTGGCGACTGCATGGACCCACTCCAGCATCTGGCGGGCCTGCGTGTCTGCGGCCAGAGCCTCAGCGTGCCGTCCCTCCCAGGTTCGCAACTCGGCCAATGCGACGCCTTCCGCCGCCGCCCGCTGCCCCAGCGTTTTCTGGCGCGTTGATACGGCCGCATCGTCGCGCGCAAAGGCTTCCAGCTCCGACCGATGGGAAGCCGTCTGAGCGCGCCACTGCTGCAGTGCGGTCAGCTCGGTCTGTTGTCGCGCTTCCAGCCCCTGCGCTGCACCCAGGCTGCTTTGCGCCGACCGATGCAGCTCGCGGATGCCCACCCAGGGGCGTTCCTGCTCGTCACGCTGGTACTCGAGGCGCAAGATGGCGAGTCGGTCAACGCTGCCCTGATAGGCTGTGATGTCGCGATCAAGCTCGGCGAGCCTGTACGTAAGCTCGGCACTCAGCTGCAATGCGGTGGCGTATTCCCCTTTGGGGTTACCAGCGGAGGGCGTCAGCAGTTCGTTGCGCGCGGCTTCCACCGCTCGCAACACGACGTCGCCACCGGAAGACGTCAGGTCACCCAGCGACTCTCCCAGCACCTGCCGCAGATGATCCGCTGCGTAGGTCACGGCATTGGCCAGCTCGTGCGAAGTGCCCTGTCGAATCCAGAGCAGCCCGGGGATGCCCATGTGCTCGGGCGCGCTGGCGCCTTTGCCCGGGAACTTGAACCCGAGCAATTGGGCCAGATGGTCTTCGGCAGCGACACCGTCCAGCGGGGGCTGACTTTCAATGGCCAGGTCACAGCGCTTCTTGCCCAGGAACCCCTTGATGAGGTGATACCGCTTCGCACCGATGTCGAACTCCACGTCGACCGTGGGTGTGGCAGAAGAATCACCCCAGGGGCGCAGGTGTTCCACACTGCTGGAGCGGTGCCGTTCAAAAAAGGCCGCACGGATGGCCTCAGCCACGGTGGACTTGCCTGACTCGTTAGGAGCGGCGAACAGGTTGAGCCCGTCGGTGAAGCCGTCAATGACCAGTGGGGCGCGGAAGCGTTTGAATTGCTCGATGCGCAGGCGTCTTAGCTTCATGCCCGGGCCCCTGGGCTTGCGACGGCCGGGCGACTGCCCAGCTCGTCCAACATGTGTGCCAGGATCACCAGCGCGTTGCGCGCGCGGTCCGCATGCAGTCCTGCTTGCTCGGTCCGCAGCTGTTGCAGCACTTCGCCTACATAGCCGTCGGCATGAAGCGACGCGATGTCCGCGTCTGTCGGCTCCAGTTGCAGGCCATGTGACTCATACACCAGCGCCCGCAAGCGCGCGCGGGCCGCTTCCACCCCTTGCTGCAGTCGGCGCTGACCATTTAGGTCGCAGACGCCGGACACCCGAAACTGCAGCACGTCGTCAGGGCCGGTCGCGGCGAGAGCCTCCAGGGCTTCGTCCAAGTCGCTCCGTACTGCCAGCCGGGGTTCTATCTGCCGCCAGCGATATCGACCGGTTTGCAGCGTCAGTACCTCAGGCATGGCGCCGGGCGCGGCGATGCCGACTAAAAGCGCCTGGCCAGAGTCGTTGGCCCTGAAGCGGTCGGTCTCGGGCGTGCCGGCGTACCAAGTCCGTTCATCGATGCGCTTGCTGCCATGCCAGTCACCCAACGCCAGATAGTCCAGCCTGGCGGTGACTGCGCGGTCAGCGGCGATCGGGTTAGCCGAATCCACCTCGTCAGGCAGCACGCCCTGCACACAGCCATGGGCCAGGCCAATGCGGGGTAGGCCTTCGGGCGTGGATGCGGTGGAAAACCATTCCGTCAAGTCGCCGTAGGTGTGGCGCTGCATCAGCGGTGCAGGTAGCACCGCGAAGCGCTCGCCCACAATACGGACGCTGGGTTCGAGGCAGGTGACGATGTTGGGGGGAACAATGGCCAGGCGATGCGCTCTGGTCCAGACCGACTCGGCGAGCGAAGCGTCATGGTTGCCGGGCAGCATCACCCAAGCGCCGGGGTAGCCATTCATGGCATTGAAAAGGCGGCGGATCGTCTTGTCCGACACCGTTTGTGCGTCGAAAACGTCGCCAGCCACAAGTACGGCATCTACGCTGTGCTCAATTGCCAATGCGGCCAATCGTTCGATGGCGAAAAAGCGGGCCTCGAACAACGCTGCTGCGTCGTCGGGCTCGAATTGTGAGTAGATCCGCCCGATTTGCCAGTCGGCCGTATGCAGCAATCGCAGTGCCATAACTCCCTCGGTGGCTTTTCGCTTGTTAGCATGGATTCTGCATGACCAAGCGGTCATTGCTCTCGTGGCTTGCGACCAGACCGCCGCCGACCAAGTTGAAGACCAATTCGAAGCCACCCTCGAATTGGTCCAGGTTGGCTCAGATTCCAAGCGCGAGCTGGTGTGCGGCTGTCCGCCCACCCCTGGTACTTGGTGCCCAGAACGGCGACCCGAGCCGGCAACTAGTCGTCTATGGCCGCGTGTCCGCGAACCCACCAGGAATAGGCCGGACAGGAATTGGGCCTTCGTCGACCGAAGCCTCTGGCTAAAATAGCCATCGGAGGTGCCCCCATGCAAGTCACTGCCACCGAGGCCAAGAACCGTTTCGGCTACTACTGCAGCCAAGCCAAGCAGGAGCCGGTTGTCGTCGAGAAGGATGGCCGGCCCGACACGGTGCTGGTCGATTTCGACGAGTTTCAGGCCATGCGCAAGGCCATGCAGTCCAAGTCCATGGCGCAGCGCAAGAAGGAGTTCAACGAGACGTACAAAGACTGGATCGCCCAGCAGAACGCCTTGGTCGAGAAGTACGGCATCCCTGGCGAAGAGCTACGGCCCTGGTGAACCAGCCGATGGCCCAGTTCGACGTTTATCGCAATCCCGTGGCCGCCTCGCGTGAGGCCATTCCCTACTTGGTGGATGTGCAGAGCGACCTGCTCAGCGGCATTCCCACTCGCCTGACCTTTCCACTGGGAGACCCCGCCGTGCTGCCCAGTGCCGGTCCTACAGCGTTGTGCCCGACCGTTCAGGTCAATGGCCAGGCGCTGCGGGTGTTGCCCCATCTCGCGGCCGCGTTCCGGGCGAAAGATCTGGGCAAGTCCGTCGCCTCGCTGGCAGGGCAGGCGAGCGAGTTCGTCGGCGCTATGGATGCCGTCCTCTCCGGTGTCTGACCCCCGCCCCTACAAGAGCCACGAATCCCTGAGGAGGATCGCCAAGATGCCAGAAAAATCCGTCGCCCATCAGCACCACGCCACGTTTGAGGGGATCCGCCATGTCGATGACCAGGGCAATGAGTTCTGGCTCGCACGACAACTTGCGACCGTTCTGGACTATTCGCAGTACCGTCACTTCCTGCGGGTGCTTGAAAGGGCCAAAGAGGCCTGCAACAACAGCGGCCAACCGGTACAGGACCATATTGAGGATGTCCTCACAATGGTCGACATCGGTTCCGGCGCGAAGCGGCAAGTGGATGACTGCCGGTTGTCCCGCTACGCCTGCTACCTGATCGTCCAGAACGGCGATCCGAGCAAGCCGGTCATCGCCAACGGCCAGACCTACTTCGCGATGCAGACGCGGCGGCAGGAGCTGGCCGACGATGCGAACTTCGCGCAGCTCAGTGACGACGAGAAGCGCCTGGCGATCCGCAACGAGCTGGCCACGCACAATAAGCACCTGGCGGCCGCGGCCAAGGGCGCGGGCGTCGACACACCGCTGGACTACGCTGTCTTCCAGGACCACGGCTACAAGGGCTTGTACGGTGGCTTGGGCAACAAGGAGATTCACGCCAGGAAAGGCCTGAAGAAGAGCCAAAAGATTCTGGACCACATGGGCAGCACCGAGCTGGCGGCCAACCTGTTTCGCGCGACGCAAACTGAAGAGAAGCTGCGTCGCGAGCAGGCGCAAGGCAAGCGCCAAGCCAACCAGACGCACTATGACGTGGGCCGCAAGGTCCGCCAGACGATTCGGGAGCTCGGCGGCACCATGCCCGAGCACCTGCCCAAGCCCGACACCAGCATCCAGCAGATCGAATCCGCCAGGAAGAAGCTGGAGAAGAAATAGATTCTTCTCACACCGAGACGCTGGCAGCCAAGGCGACTCTCAGAGCAATGTCTGACCCCCGCCCCCCCAAGATCCCCGAATCCGTGCTGGTGGTGATCCACACCCCCGCACGCGAGGTGCTGCTGATCAATCGCGCCGACGCCCCCGGCTTCTGGCAGTCGGTCACCGGCAGCAAGGACACACCGGACGAAGACCTCATCACCACCGCCGCCCGCGAGGTGTGGGAAGAAACCGGCATCGACTGTGGCCCGGGCACGCCCTTGCACGCCGGCCTGCGCGACTGGGGCCTGACCAACATCTACGAGATCTACCCGCAGTGGCGCCGCCGCTATGCACCGGGTGTGACGCACAACACCGAGCACCTGTTCGGCCTGTGCGTGCCGGCGGGCACGCCGGTGCGCCTGAACCCGCGCGAGCACACAGCCTTTCAATGGTTGCCGTGGCGGGCAGCGGCCGATGCCTGTTTCTCGCCGTCCAACGCCGAAGCCATCCTGTTGCTGCCAGAATTCGGCCAATGACCGAAGTGCTTCGCGTGGCCACCTACAACATCCACAAGGGTGTACAGGGGGTCGGCCCGGCACGCCGGCTGGAGATCCACAACCTGGGCCACGCGGTCGAGCAGCTCGATGCCGACATCGTCTGCCTGCAGGAGGTGCGCAAGCTGCACCGCCGCGAAGAGCTTTACTTCAAGCGGTGGCCCGAGCTGCCGCAGGCCGAGTTCCTGTGCCCCGAGGGCTATGCGCCGGTCTACCAGACCAACGCCCGTACCCGCCACGGCGAGCACGGCAACGCCTTGCTGTCCCGGTGGCCCATCGTCTCCCAGGGGCATGAGGACATGTCCGACCACCGCTTCGAGCAGCGCGGCCTGCTGCATGTGTGTGTGCAGGTCGGCACGCGCGTGGTGCATGTACTCGTGGTGCACCTGGGCCTGATCCCCGGCAGCCGCACGCGGCAGATCGATCAGCTGGGGCGCTTCATCGAGCGCGAGGTGCCGCCCGACGCGCCGCTGCTGGTGGCCGGCGACTTCAACGACTGGGGCGCCCGCCTGCGCGAGCTGCTGGCCACGATGGACCTGTTCGATTGCGACTGGCAGCGCGCACCCACTTACCCGTCGCGCCTGCCGCTGACGCAACTCGATTACGTCTATGCCCGGGGCATGGAGCCGCTGGGCCTTTTGGTGCCGCGCGGGCGCATCTGGAGCCGCATGTCGGACCACCTGCCGCTGATTGCCGAGTTCGCGCTGTAGCGAGTGACCCGTGCGACTGCCCCCGCTCGAACCTGGCCACACGCTGCAATTGCTCGAAGGCAGCGCGCGGCTGTTCCCGGCCCTGATCGAGGCCTTCGATCAGGCCCGGCACGAGATCTGGCTGGAGACCTACATCTTCGACTTCAATGGCAGCAGCGCGCAGGTGGCGGCCGCCCTGGAGCGTGCCGCCGCCCGGGGCGTGGCGGTGCGCATCGTGGTGGATGGCTTCGGCACGCCCGAAACACCCGACGATTGGCACCAGCGCTTTCGCAAGGCAGGCGTGCACTGGCAGGTCTATGCCCCCGTGGGCAGCCTGGGCGTGCTGTGGCCCGGCAGCTGGCGGCGCCTGCACCGCAAGCTGTGCGTGGTCGACCGCACGGTGGCGTTTTGCGGTGGCATCAACGTGATGGACGACCTGCATGACCCCAACCACGGCGCGCTGGACTTCCCCCGCCTGGATTTCGCGGTGCGCATCGGCGGGCCGATGGTGCAGGACATCTGGCAGGCCGCCTCGATCCTGTGGCAACGCCTTCGGGCGCTGCACCGGCTTGACCCGCGCGCCATCGGCCAGGTACTGCTGCATCCGATGCCCCGCCCGCCCGCGCCGCCGCCCGGCGACCGGTCCGGTGCGGCGCGCGCCGCACTGCTGCTGCGCGACAACCTGCGAAACCGTGCCCACATCGAGCGGGCCTACCTGCGGGCCATCGGCCGCGCGCAAAACGAGATCATCATCGCCAATGCCTACTTCGTGCCCGGCGGCCGCCTGCGCCGGGCGCTGGCCGGCGCGGCGCGGCGCGGGGTGCGCGTGACGCTGTTATTGCAGGGGAAGTATGAATATTTCATGCAGTACTACGCCTCACGCCCGGTTTATGACGCGCTGCTCAAGGCGGGGGTGTCCATCCACGAGTATTCGCCCAGCTTCCTGCACGCCAAGGTCGGCGTGTTCGACGGCCACCTGGCCACGGTGGGGTCGTCCAACCTCGACCCGCTCAGTCTGCTGCTCGCGCGCGAGGCCAATGTCATGGTCGACGACGAGGCCTTCGCCGGCGCGCTGCGCGAGCGCCTGCTGCTGGCCATCACGCACCACGGCGAGGAGATGGACCCGGTCCGCTACGCCCGGCGCCCGCTGCGCGAGCGGCTGCTCGAGCGCCTCGCGCTGGGCGTGATGCGCCTGGCGCTGATAGTGCAGGGCAAGAAATACCTCTGAGGGGTGCTCATCCCTGATACTTAAGGGTCAATGCACGAAGTGCTAGCATCCTGCATGCTCATGAAAGCAGAACCGACTCCATCCGCCCTGGCGGGCCCCACCGACGAAGGCACGCCCGTGTCGGTCAAGATCCGCGAGCGCCTCGTGGCTGCGCGCAAGCGCTTCCACTCGAACGACAACATTGCCGATTTCGTCCAGCCTGGCGAGATCGAGGCGCTGCTCGACGAGGTCGAGATCAAGATGCGGGGCGTGCTCGACAGCCTGGTCATCGACACCGAGAGCGACCACAACACCGGCAACACCGCGCGGCGCGTCGCCAAGATGTACATCAACGAGGTGTTCAGAGGCCGCTATGTCAAGGCGCCGGCCATCACCGAGTTCCCCAACGCCGAGCACCTCAACGAGCTGATGATCGTCGGCCCGATCACCGTGCGCTCGGCCTGCAGCCACCACTTCTGCCCGGTCATCGGCAAGATCTGGATCGGCATCATGCCCAACGAGCACACCAACGTCATCGGCCTGTCCAAGTACGCCCGGCTGGCCGAGTGGGTGATGGGCCGCCCGCAGATCCAGGAAGAGGCCGTGGTGCAGCTGGCCGACCTGATCATGGAAAAAACCCAGCCCGACGGCCTGGCCATCGTGATGGAGGCCAGCCACTACTGCATGGCTTGGCGCGGTGTGAAGGACATGAACAGCAAGATGATCAACTCGGTCATGCGCGGCGTCTTCCTGAAAGACCCGACCTTGCGCCGCGAGTTCCTCGCCCTGATTCCCCGGAAGGATTGACCGTGTTGGTGCGCCTTCTCTATTGCAGCCGTGCGGTCGACACCAGTGCCGAGGCGATCGAGTCCATCCTCACGCAGGCCCGCGTGCACAACCCGGCCAGCGGTATCACCGGCATTCTTTGCTATGGCGGCGGAATCTTCCTGCAGGCCATCGAGGGCGGGCGCATGCCGGTGTCCGACCTGTACGGCCACATCCAGGCCGACCCGCGCCACAAGGATGTCGCCCTGCTGCACTACGAAGAGATTTACGAGCGCCGGTTTTCTGGCTGGACCATGGGGCAGGTCAACGTCAACCGGGTCAATCACTCGATCCTGCTGAAGTATTCCGAAAAGCCCGAGCTCGATCCGTATTCGGTCTCTGGCCGCGTCTCGCTTGCACTGCTCGAAGACCTGATGGCCACCGCCGCCATCTGCGGCCGCGTATAGGGATGAACCGGCCCCTTGTGGGCTGCGATTTCTCCAGCAGCCCCACCCGGCGCAAACCGATCGTGCTGGCCCATGGCGAGCGCCATGGCGACGTGGTGCGCTTGTCGCGGATCGAGTCCTTCCCCACACTGGCCGCATTCGGCCATTGGCTGGCCCAGCCGGGGCGCTGGGTCGGCGGTTTCGACTTTCCCTTCGGTCTGCCGCGCGAGTTGGTCGAGCACCTGCGCTGGCCGCTGCAGTGGCATGGCTGCATGGCCCATTACGCGGGCCTGACCCGGGCCGACATCCGCGACACCTTCGCCGCGTTCTGCGACGCACGGCCGGTGGGCGGCAAGTTCGCGCACCGCGCCTTCGATCGGCTTGCCGGCTCCAGCCCCTCGATGAAGTGGGTCAACCCGCCGGTGGCGTACATGATGCATGCGGGGGTGCCGCTGCTGCTGGCCGCGGGGGTGGACCTTGCGGGCCTGCATGCCGGCGATCCGGCGCGAGTGGCGCTGGAGGCCTACCCGGGCTTGCTCGCGCGTGAGCTGCTGCAACGCCGAAGCTACAAGAGCGACGATGCGGCCAAGCACACGCCCGAGCGCCTGATCGCCCGCAAGGATTTGATCGGCGGCCTGGAGCTGGGTGCCACCCGCTTGGGCCTGCGCCTGAAGCTCACGCACGCCCAGCGCGACGCGCTGGTGGCAGACGCCAGTGGCGACCGCCTCGACGCTGTGCTGTGCCTCGTGCAGGCGGCGTGGGCCGACCGGCTGGGGCCGCCTGCCTGGGGCCTTCCCCCGGACCTCGATCCGCTGGAGGGCTGGATCGTGAGTGCTTGAGGCAAGGCGCGCCGCTTACACCGGCCCCTGCAGCTTCGCGAATGCTGCCAGCGCTTCCACGTCCGTGCGATACAGCCGCAGCGTCGTGTCATCTGCGAGCTCGCCGGCGCGCCGCAGCATGGTCTCCACCGGCAGCTTGATGCCGCTGAGATGCAGCGTGATGCCCCGGCCGGTCAGGTACCGTTTCATTTGCCCGAACATCTCGACACCGGTGGCATCGATGCGGTTGATGGGTTGGGCGAACAGGCACACGTGCTTGACGTCCGGGTTCGCCAGCAGATGCTCGATCACCTGCCGCTCCAGCGCGGTGGCGGAGGCGAAGTCGAGCTCGTCGTCCATGCGCAGCGCATAGGTGTGGGGCGCCAGCGGCGGCAGCTGCCACAGGTGGCGGTCGCGCAGGCTGCCGTCCGGGTGCAGGCCCACTTCGATGATGCGCGGATGCAGCCGGTGGTACAGGAAGTGGGCCATGCCCAGCACCGCGCCGGTGAGTACGCCCCAGTAGATGCGCGGCGCCGACAGCACCGTCACCGCGAAGGTGAGGCCCGCGATCGTGGCCTCGATCCGGTGCAGCTTCCACAGCGACATGAAAAGGTGCGGCTTGATCAGGGTGACCACGGCCGCCACCACCACCGCTGCCAGCACCGCCGTGGGCACATGGTGCAGGGCCGGTGTGAGAAACAGCAGCACCAGCGCCACCATCGCCGCGGCCAGCACCGTGGCCCAGCCGGTTCGCGACCCGGCATGCAGCATGATGGCCGAACGCGAGAACGAGGTGCTGACCGGGAATGCGCCCGAGAAGGCCGCTGCCAGCTTGCCGATGCCCTGGCCGATCAGATCCTGGTTGGCGTCCCAGCGGCGGCCTTCGCGCTGGTTCTCGATCTTGGCGCTGGCGGCCATCTCCAGCGAGGTCACCAGCGCAATCACCAGCGCCGGCGCGATCAGCGCGGTGAACTGCTCCCAGGGCAGCAGGCCCGGCCAGTACAGGGAGGGGAAACCGGCTGGCAGGCTGCCCACCACCGCGCCGCCGCGCGCGCCAAAGCCGGTGGCCACGCTCAGCCCGCCGGCCGCCACCAGCACCAGCAGCACCATCGGCAGCCGCTGCATCCAACGCTTGCCGATCTCGAACAACACGAGGCTGGCCACCCCGTAGCCCAGCGCTTCGAGGTTGAAGCGCGGCGAATGCAGCACGCTCGCCAGCTTGCCCTGCAGGCCCAGCAACCCCGGCAATTGCGAGGCGATGATCAACACCGCCGCCGCCTGGCTGAAGCCGCTGAGCACCGGCGTGCTCACCAGGTTCAACAGCCATGAGGCGCCACTGGCGCCCACAGCCAGTTGCAGCACACCCGACAGCAGGGCCAGCCACACCGCCAGGGCCACCCACTGGGCGCTGCCTGGCTCGGCCATCCCGACCATTGACGCGCCCACCAGCACGGCGCTCAGCGCCGAAGGGCCGACCGCCAGCCGTGTCGACCGGCTGAACAGCACGGCGGCCAGCATGGGCAGGAAGATGGCATACAGCCCCGTCACCAGCGGCATGCCGGCCAGACCCGCGTAGGCCACCGACTGCGGAATCATCACCACCGCGACCGTCACCGCCGCGGCCAGCTCGCCGCGCAGCAAGTGCAGGTCGGGACGCGGCCAGGCCAGAAAGGGAAGCAAGCGCTGCAGGCGGGACATGGGTCGTGAGCTTAACCGCCGCCGGGCGCCGAACCCGCCATTGGGCCCCCGCCTTCTCAACGCGGCGTCGGGCCCTGTCCGCCGTCGGCCGGTCGTCTCCTCCTACAGGCGCTGCCAGCGGCGGCCCACCGCGGCGGCGCAACCCTCCCATGAGGATGCGGGCACTGTCGGGCGCGGCCCGCCAATTCCTGAAAGGACATTTCCATGAACCGCCATTTCCAACGCAAGGGCTTGATCGCCACCCGGTCACTTGTCATTTCCGCCGCGCTGCTGCTCGGCTTGGCCGCTTGCGGCGACCGCACCGACGACACGGCGGCCGGCGCCCGCAAGGAGGCCACGCAGGCACGCCAGGAAAGCCGAGAGGCCGCCAAGGACGCGCGCGAGGCCAGCAAGGAGGTCCGCGAGGCATCGCGCGACGCGGCCAGCAGCGCCAACCAGGCCGCCAGCAGCGCCGCCACCGCCGTCATGGGCGCGGCTAGCCGGATCGGCGAGAAGGTCGACGACATGCAGATCACCGCCCGCGTGAACGCCGAGCTGGCAGCCGACAAGGACTTGAGCGCCCTGCGCATCGATGTCGACACGCGCGACGGCGTGGTCACGCTCATGGGAACGGCGCCCAGCGCCACCGCCAAGGCGCGGGCCGAGGAGATCGCCCGCAACGCGAAGGACGTGAAGTCGGTGAACAGCAAGCTGGGCGTGAAGGGCTGACCACGTCATTGAAACGCAGGCGGTCATCCAGAAAGACCGTCATCCCCGCGCAGCCCCCGCCTTCGCGGGGGTGACAGGGGATCCAGGAGCGCGGTCTGTTCGGTGCGACGCGGGCAGCGCGCCGGGCATGCGGTGCGGGCGCGCCGGCTTCGGTGCGGGGGCCCTTCGGGCTACCCTCGATGCTCGGTCGCTGCGGGCCCGCTCGGCAACTCGGCCCTGCGGGCCTCA
>CANJQN010000069.1 GCA_947476465.1 Comamonadaceae bacterium
GGATCCTGCCAATCATGTCCATGGTGATCACTCCTTTTTCCCTGCTGCTTAAGAAAGCAGCAGGGTAGGTGGAACACCCGGCTCAGTTTTGGGTCGGCATAACCCTTAAAAGTGGCTCAGTTTTCGGTCGGCGTCAACAATCTCAAAGCTGAAGGTAAGCCAGACCACAATGCCGTTCACCTTGGCGGTACTAGATCGGAGTCAACACCTCACCACACCGTCAAAATTTGATGGCGGGTAAATTGGTGGGTAGAAATGAAAAACGCGCCCGAAGGCGCGTCTTTACTAGCTTACTGGCGGAGTGGACGGGACTCGAACCCGCGACCCCCGGCGTGACAGGCCGGTATTCTAACCAACTGAACTACCACTCCACGTGGAGTCGCTTCGTGCTGCGAGTGCAGCGCAAGTGCGACCAAACTTTGGCGACCCTACGGGGATTCGAACCCCGGTACTCACCGTGAAAGGGTGATGTCCTAGGCCTCTAGACGATAGGGTCAAAACCTGGGGACTTTTCAGTTCCATCTCGACGCGATGGTGGAGGTAAACGGGATCGAACCGATGACCTCTTGCATGCCATGCAAGCGCTCTCCCAGCTGAGCTATACCCCCGGTTAGGCGTCGAGTCTGTGATTCTATATCGGTTTTTGGCCGATCAATAAACGGGCGGCAACTTCTTTTCGCTCACTCAGGGCCAGCACCGCATCGAGTGACGGGGTCTGCGCGGTGCCCAGCACCAGCACCCGGATCGGCATGGCCAACTGGGGCATTTTCAGGCCGGTGGCCCGCAGCGTTTCCTTGATGCATTCGGCGATCGCCGCCTTGCTCCACTCACAGGTCTCGAGCATCTTGGCGAGCATGCCGATGGCCGGACGGACGGCCTCGGTCACATGCTTGGCCAGCTCCTCCCGCGAGGGCTCGACCGGCTGATAGAACTTGCCGGCCCAGTCGGCCAGCATGACGGTGGTGTCGCAGCGGTCCTTGAACAGGCCGCAGATGGCGGGCAGGCGGGCGTCAGCGGCGATGCCGCGCGCAGACAGGTGCACCTGCACCAGCTGCGCCAGGGCTTCGTCGCTGGCGGCCTTCATGTGCTGGGCATTGACCCAGCGCAGCTTGGCTTCGTCGAACTGCGCGGCGCTGCGGCCCAGGTGGTTCAGGTCGAACCACTGCAAGAACTGCTCGCGGCTGAAGATCTCGTCGTCGCCGTGTGACCAGCCCAGACGCGCCAGGTAGTTCACCACGCCGTCGGCCAGAAAACCCTCGTCGCGAAACTGCGTGACGGGCTTGGCGCCATTGCGCTTGGACATCTTGTCGCCCTGCTCGTTGAGCACGGTGGGCAGGTGCGCGTACACCGGCGGCTCTTTGCCCAGGGTGCGAAAGATGTTGATCTGGCGCGGTGTGTTGTTCACATGGTCGTCGCCGCGGATCACGTGGGTGATGCGCATGTCGATGTCGTCGACCACCACGCAGAAGTTGTAGGTGGGCGTGCCGTCGGGCCGGGCAATCACCAGGTCGTCGAGTTCGGCGTTGGCGATCTCGATGCGGCCTTTGACCTTGTCGTCCCAGGTCACCACACCGCCCTGCGGATTGCGAAAGCGCAGCACCGGCTGCACGCCTTGCGGCACCGGCGGCAGCGCCTTGCCAGGGTCGGGGCGCCAGGTGCCGTCGTACCGGGGCTTTTGCTTGTCGGCCATTTGCCGCTCACGCAGGGCGTCGAGCTCGGCCACGCTCATGTAGCAGGGGTAAACCAGGCCCTGCGCCTTCATTTGCGCCAGGACTTCGCGGTAGCGGTCCATGCGCTGCATTTGATAGAACGGGCCTTCGTCGTGGTCCAGGCCCAGCCACTTCATGCCTTCGATGATGACGTCGACCGCGGCCTGCGAGCTGCGCTCAAGGTCGGTGTCTTCGATGCGCAGGATGAAATCACCGCCCTGCGAGCGGGCAAAGGCCCAGGGATACAGGGCCGAGCGGATGTTGCCCAGGTGGATGAAGCCGGTGGGCGACGGAGCAAAGCGAGTGCGGACGCGTTCGGTCATGAAGAAACTTGCGACAGGCCACGCAGGAGGTCGGCCTGGATATCGTCGGTGTGCTCCAGCCCCACAGCCACGCGGACCAGGCCCTGGCCGATGCCGGCGGCCTGGCGCTGCGGCTCGGTCAGGCGGCCGTGCGAGGTGGTGGCGGGGTGGGCCACGATGGTCTTGGTGTCGCCCAGGTTGGTGGCAATGGACATCACCTGCAGGCTGTCGATCACGCGGAAGGCGTTGGCGCGCAGCTGCTCGGGCGAGCCGCCCTTCACATCAAACGAGATCACCGCGCCGCCCACCCCCTGCTGCTGGCGCATGGCCAGCTCGTGCTGCGGATGCGACGGCAGGCCGGGGTAGTACACGCGGGCCACTTGCGGTTGCGCCTCCAGCCATTTCGCCACCGTCAACGCACGGGCCGACTGGGCCTCCATGCGGATGGCCAAGGTCTCCATGCCCTTGAGCACCACCCAGGCATTGAAGGGCGCCAGCACCATGCCAGCGGTGCGCACGATGGGGCCGAACACGTCGGCGATGTACTTGTTCGGCCCGCAGATCGCGCCGGCCATCACGCGGCCCTGCCCGTCGAGGTACTTGGTGCCCGAATGGATGATGAGGTCGGCCCCCATCTCCGCCGGGCGTTGCAGCGCCGGCGAGCAAAAGCAGTTGTCCACCGCGAGCAACGCGCCCGCCGCATGGGCGATGTCGGCCAGGGCGCGGATGTCGCACACCTCGGTCAGCGGGTTGGTGGGCGTTTCGGCGAACAGCAGCTTGGTGGTCGGCTTGACGGCCGCGCGCCACTGCGCCAAATCGGTCTGCGAGACAAAGCTGGTCTCGACGCCGAACTTGCCGAACTCCTTGGCGAACAAGTTGAGCGTGGAGCCGAACACCGAGCGCGAGCACACCACATGGTCGCCGGCGCGCAACAGGCCCATGCACATCATGAGAATGGCGGCCATGCCGCTGGCGGCGCCAATGGCGCCCTCGGTGCCCTCGAGCGCCGCCAGGCGCTGCTCGAAGGCGGTGACCGTGGGGTTGGAGGTGCGCGCGTAGGTGTAGCCCCGGCCCGAGACAAATCGATCGGCCGAGGTCTGCGCGTCAGGCTGCACAAAACCACTGGTGAGGTAAAGCGCCTCGGAGTGCTCGCCGTACTGGCTGCGCTCGATGCCGGTGCGCACGGCCAGGGTGTCGCGGTGCAGGCCCGGCGGCAACTTCTGAGTGGCCATGCTCAACCCTCCATGGCGTTGGGCAAGGCCAGGCGCGAGGTGTCCTGCTCGCCTTGCGGCTCTTGCTCGGCGACGCGCGCCTCGTTCATGCGGGCGATGTCGTCGGCGCCGATGTCGCCGGTGACATAGATGCCGTCGAAACACGATGCGTCAAAGCCATCGAGCTTGGGATTGAGCGAGCCGATGGCGCGCTTCATGCCCTCGACGTCCTGGTAGATCAGCGCGTCGCAGCCGATGATCTCGCGCACTTCCTCGACGGTACGCCCGGCGGCCACCAGCTCTTGCGCGGTGGGCATGTCGATGCCGTAGACGTTGGGAAAGCGCACCGGCGGCGCGGCGCTGGCCAGGTAGACCTTGCGGGCACCGGCGTCGCGCGCCATCTGAACGATCTCGCGGCTGGTGGTGCCGCGCACGATGGAATCATCGACCAGCAGCACGTTGCGGCCCTTGAACTCGCTGGCGATCACATTGAGCTTCTGACGCACGGACTTCTTGCGCACGCCCTGGCCCGGCATGATGAAGGTGCGGCCCACGTAGCGGTTCTTGACGAAGCCCTCGCGGTAGGGAATGCCCAGCAGGTGCGCCAGCTGCGTGGCGCTGGGGCGGCTGGATTCGGGAATGGGGATGATCACATCGATGTCGCTGGGCGGCACGGTGGACACCACCCGCTTGGCCAGCGCCTCGCCCAGGTTCAAGCGCGCCTGGTAGACCGAGATCCCGTCGAGCACCGAGTCGGGCCGCGCCAGGTAGATGTACTCGAAGATGCACGGGTACAGCTTGGGGTTGTCAGCGCACTGCCTGGAATGCACCTGGCCATGCAGGTCGATGAACACGGCCTCGCCGGGCGCGACGTGGCGCTCGAACACATGGCCCGTGCCTTCCAGGGCGACGGTCTCGCTGGCCACCATCACGCCGTCCTTGCTGCGGCCCAGCGACAGCGGGCGAATGCCGTACGGGTCGCGAAAAGCAAGCACCCCATAGCCGGCGATGAGCGCGATGACGGCATACGAGCCACGCACACGGCGGTGCACGTTGGCGACGGCGGCGAACACGTCGGCCGGCTGCAACTGGTTGCCCCGGGTGGCGCTATCGAGCTCGTGGGCGAACACGTTGAGCAGCACCTCGGTGTCGCTCTCGGTGTTGATGTGCCGGTGGTCGGTGGAAAACAGCTCGGTCTTGAGCGCCTGCGCGTTGGTGAGGTTGCCGTTGTGCACCAGCACGATGCCGTAGGGCGCATTGACGTAGAAGGGCTGCGCCTCTTCCTCGCTATAGGCATTGCCTGCCGTCGGGTAGCGCACCTGGCCCAGGCCCACGTTGCCCGGCAGCGCGCGCATGTTGCGCGTGCGAAAGACGTCACGCACCATGCCCTTGGCCTTGTGCATGAAAAATTTGTGGCCCAGCTGGGTGACGATGCCAGCCGCATCCTGTCCGCGGTGCTGCAGCAGCAGCAGCGCGTCATAAATGAGCTGATTGACTGGGGCGCTGCTGACAACGCCGACGATTCCGCACATTCGACTACCCCGGTAAATACCGCCCGAACCGTTCGGGCAGCATCGGTTTCAATCCCTTGAGGGCCGCGACCGCCACTGGCGCGCCCTGCGACTGCGTCCACCACTGGCTGTCGCGCAGTGGGGTGAGCAAAAACACCACCGCGATCGCCAGCACCAGCACGATGCCACGCATCGCGCCGAAACCCGTGCCCAGCATCCGGTCCACCGGCCGCAGCCCCGCCGTCTGGATCATGCGCTGCATCAGGGCGGCCAACAGGCCCGCAGCGAACACGCTGACGATGAACACCAGACCGAAGGCAATCGCATAGCGCACCGACTGCACGGTATCGCCCACCGGCAACCAGCCGGCCAGCACGGGCGCTGACCACTGCGCCAGCACGAAGGCCAGCACCCAGCCCGCCAACGACAGCACCTCGTACACCAGCCCGCGCCACAACCCGATCACTACCGAAAGCAGCAACACGGCGATGAACAGCCAGTCGAGCGCCGTCATGGCAAGTGGGCTCCGGTCAGAGCGTGAGAATGGCCGCGGGCAGGTCGAGCCCCTTGACCTTCTGGGCTGCCTCGTCCGCTTCGGCGCGGGTGGGAAACGGCCCGACCCGTACACGGATGCGCTTGCCGTCTTTCGTTTCGGCCACATGGGTGTAGGTCTTGAGGCCGGCGCGCTCGAGCTTCAGGCGCACCTCGCGGGCCTTGGTTGCGTCGGCGAAAGCGCCAACCTGGACCACGAATCGGTCGTCCCCAGAGGCGGCGCTGGCGGCGCTGGCGGCCGCAGCCGCAGCCAGTTTGCCTTCGAGCAGGGCCTTGGCGCGGGCGCCGTCGTCGGGTGCGGCGGGCTTGGCGGTGTCGGGCTCGGGTGCTTCAGACTTGGCCGGGGCCGGCGTGGCGGCCGTGGGCGCAACTGGCTCGACCTTGGCCACGACAGCAGGCCCCGGGGCCAAGGCCGGCGCCGCGGCGGCCGGGCTGGCGGTGACTTGCGAGGTGGCGGGCGGCGCTGCCGTGGTCACTGGCGCGCCGGGTGCCCCCGGCAGGCTCAGCGGCTTGGCCTTGTTGCGGTCCGGGATGTCGATGGGGATGTCCAGGGCGATCGGCCGGGGCTGGGTGTCGAACAGCAGCGGGAAGCCGACGATGCCGGCGAGCACCAGCACGGCCGCGCCGATCAGGCGCTGGCGGGCGCGGCGCCGCATGGCGTCCACGCTCTCGGACTGGCTGGGCTTGGCGATGGTGGCGTCGTCGCCACCCTTGCGGAACTTGAAGAAGGCCATTACACCAAGGTTGCCAAGGGTCGTGATCGGGCGGGGTCAGGTGCGCAGATGGGGCGCCTGCAGCCGGGGCAAGCCGCCTTCGAGGATGCCGCCCACGGTGTAGAACGAACCGAAGACCACGATTCTATCAGCGGGGTCTGCGGCCGCCACCGCGGCGGCGACGGCCGCGCGCGGGTCGGGATGCTCGCTCGCCGTCACGCCGGATCGGGTGGCCAGGGCCTGCCAGCGGGCATGCAGGCCGGCGGCGGTCTCGGCGCGGGCGGTGGGCAGGTCGGTGAAGTACCAGCGGTCGGCCAGGGGCAGGGCGCGCTTGAGCATGGCGTCCAGGTCCTTGTCGGCCATCGCGCCCAGCACCATGTGGGTGGTCGGGTAAAAGCCCATGGCGTCGAGGTTGGCCACCAGGGCCGCCACCGCGTGCGGGTTGTGGGCCACGTCCAGCACCAGCGTGGGCTGGCCGGGCACGATCTGGAAGCGCCCGGGCAACTCGACCATCGCCAGGCCGTTGCGCACGGCCTGGGCCGTCACCGGCAGCCGCTCGCGCAGCGCCGTGAGCGCCGCCAGCACACCCGATGCGTTGATCAACTGATTGGCCCCTCGCAGCGCCGGATACGCCAGCCCCGCGTAGCGCCGGCTGCGGCCGGCCCAGCCCCACTGCTGCTTGTCGCCGGAAAAATTGAAGTCGCGTCCCAGCAGCCACAGGTCGGCGCCAATCGCCTGGGCATGGTCGATCACGCTTTGCGGCGGCACCGGGTCGCTGACCACGGCCGGCCGGCCGGCGCGCAGGATGCCGGCCTTCTCGCGACCGATGCGCTCGCGGTCAGGGCCGAGGAACTCGGTGTGGTCGATGTCGACGCTGGTGATGACAGCGCAATCGGTGTCGATCACGTTGACGGCGTCGAGCCGCCCGCCCAGCCCCACCTCCAGGATGGCGACGTCCAGCTTGGCCTGCGCCATCAGGCCCAGGATGGCCAGCGTGGTGAACTCGAAGTACGTCAGCGTGACGCCCTGGCGCGCCGCCTCGACCCGCGCGAAGTGCGGCACCAGTTCACCGCCGCTCACCGATTCGCCATGAACGCGGCAGCGCTCCTCGAAGCGCACCAGGTGTGGTGATGTGTACACGCCGGTGCGCCAGCCGGCCTGCAGCGCGATCGCCTCCAGCATGGCGCAGGTCGAGCCCTTGCCGTTGGTGCCGGCCACGGTGATCACCGGGCAGTCAAAGCGCAGGTTCATGCGCGTGGCGACCTCGCGCACCCGGTCCAGGCCGAGGTCGATGGTCTTGGGGTGCAGCCGTTCGCAATGCGACAGCCAGTCTTGCAGGGTGTTCATTGCGCTCGATTGTCGCCTTACCATCGGGCCATGATCGTCGTCCACGGCATTCCCAATTGCGACACCGTCAAGAAGGCCCGCGCCTGGCTGGCCGAGCATGGAGTCGCGCACCGCTTCCACGATTTCCGCAAGGACGGCGTGCCCGCCGAGCGGCTCGAGGACTGGCTCAACCTGATCGGTTGGGAACGGCTGGTCAATCGCAAGGGCACCACCTGGCGCCGGCTCGACCCGGCCGCGCAACAGGCGGTGCAGGACGCGGCCAGCGCCCGGGCCTTGATGCTGCGCGAGCCCAGCGTGATCAAGCGACCGGTGGTCGACTGGGCCAACGGCCAGGTGACGGTCGGCTTCGATGCGCAAAGCTGGCAGGGGCAGGCCCGGTTGAACTGATGCCCTCCCGCTCGCATCAGAGCTTCACTGACTCTTTACACGCCAAACTTAGAGTCGAACGTCAACGCCGCGCCGCAGGCCGCCGTTGTCAAGACGAGTCCATCGCGACCGGAGAGCCCCAAATGAAACACCTTCTTCTTACAAGCGCTGCCGCCCTGGCAGCGTTTGCCGCCCCGGCCCTGCATGCGCAGGAAACCGGCCGCGTGATCTCCAGCGTACCCATGATCCAGCAGGTGGCGGTGCCGCGGCAAGTGTGCACGCAGCAGCCGGTGGCGGTCGAGCAACCCAAGTCAGGCGCTGGCGCCGTGCTGGGTGCGGTGGCCGGCGGCGCGGCCGGCAATGCGATTGGCGACGGCGGCGGCCGGGCGCTGGCGACCATCGTTGGGGTGGTGGGCGGCGCGCTGCTGGGCAACCGCATCGAGGGCAGCAGCACCCAGATGCAGCAGCAGACCCAGTGCACCACCCAGACCTTCTACGAGAACCGGGCGATGGGCTACAACGTCACCTACGAGTTTGCCGGCAAGCAGTACACCGTGCAGATGCCGCAGGACCCGGGCCCGACCGTGCGCCTGCAGGTGACGGCGATCGGCGCCAGCTCGGCGCCCGTCATGTCGCCGCAGCCGCAATATGCGCCTCAGTACGGGCCCTCGTACAGCCCGCAATACTCTCCACAGTACGCGCCCCCCCCCTACACGCCCCAGTACGCGCCGCAGTACACGCCGCAGAGCATGGTGTCACCGGTCATCACCTCGCCGGTGTATGTGGCCTATCCGGCGCCCGTGTACCGGCCGCGCTACTACACACCCAACGTCTCCCTGAGCCTGGGCTACGTCTGGGGCGGCCACCGCCACAGGCACTGAGCGCGGCGGCCCGCGCGCAGCTGCATTGAGCGCCAGGGATCGGCCGCTTTGGCAGCCGCTTTGACCGCTCGGCCTAAAATGCCCGGTTTTCCACGGCGAACTGCGGGCATTTCCATGAGCACCGAAAAGATCGACGGCGTGTCCGTCAACACCCAGGCCAGCGTCTACTTCGACGGCAAGTGCATCAGCCACGGGGTCACCTTTGCCGACGGCACCAAGAAATCCGTTGGCGTCATCCTGCCATCCACCCTCATCTTCAGCACCGGCGCGCCAGAGATCATGGAATGCGTGGCCGGCGCCTGCGAATGGCGAATGCTCGGCGCGCAGGCCTGGAACAGCTCCAAGGCCGGCGAAAAATTCAGCGTGCCCGGTGACTCCAAGTTCGAGATCCGTGTCACGGCGCCCTACCACTACATCTGTCACTTCGGCTGATCCGCCATGAGCACCATTCTCGAAAACGTGCCGGTCGGCCAGAAGGTCGGCATCGCCTTCTCCGGCGGCCTGGACACCAGCGCGGCGCTGCTGTGGATGCGCAAGAAGGGCGCCATTCCGTACGCCTACACCGCCAACCTGGGCCAGCCCGACGAGCCTGACTACGACGAGATCCCGCGCAAGGCCATGGGCTATGGCGCGCAGCTGGCCCGCCTGATCGACTGCCGCCGCCAGCTCGCCCAGGAAGGCATCGCGGCGCTGCAGGCCGGCGCCTTCCACATCTCCACCGCTGGCGTCACCTACTTCAACACCACGCCGCTGGGCCGCGCCGTCACCGGCACCATGCTGGTGGCCGCCATGAAAGAGGACGACGTCAACATCTGGGGCGACGGCAGCACCTACAAGGGCAATGACATCGAGCGCTTCTACCGCTACGGGCTGCTGACCAACCCCGCGCTGAAGATCTACAAGCCCTGGCTCGACCAGACCTTCATCGACGAGCTGGGCGGGCGAAAGGAGATGAGCGAGTTCCTCATCGCCAATGGCTTCGACTACAAGATGTCGGTCGAAAAGGCCTATTCGACCGACAGCAACATGCTGGGCGCCACCCACGAGGCCAAGGACCTGGAGCACCTGAGCTCAGGCATGCGCATCGTCAACCCGATCATGGGCGTGGCCTTCTGGAAGGACGATGTCGCGGTCAAGGCTGAGGAAGTCACGGTACGCTTCGAAGAAGGCCAGCCGGTTGCCCTCAATGGCCGCGATTTTGACGACCCGGTCGAGCTGATCCTCGAAGCCAACCGGATCGGCGGCCGCCACGGCCTGGGCATGAGCGACCAGATTGAAAACCGCATCATCGAGGCCAAGAGCCGCGGCATCTACGAGGCCCCAGGCCTGGCGCTGCTGTTCATCGCCTACGAACGCCTGGTCACCGGCATCCACAACGAGGACACCATCGAGCAGTACCGCGACAACGGCCGCCGTCTGGGCCGCCTGCTCTACCAGGGCCGCTGGTTCGACTCGCAGGCGCTGATGCTGCGCGAGACCGCCCAGCGCTGGGTGGCCCGCGCCATCACCGGCGAGGTCACGCTGGAGCTGCGCCGCGGCAACGACTACAGCCTGCTCAACACCGATTCGCCCAACCTCACCTACCAGCCCGAGCGCTTGACGATGGAAAAGGGTGAGTCGATGTTCTCGCCGCGCGACCGCATCGGCCAGCTCACGATGCGCAACCTGGACATCGCCGACACCCGCGAGAAGCTGGGTGTCTACGCCAAGGCCGGGCTGCTGTCGGGCGGCGACGCCGACCAGATGCTCAAGCTGACCGGCGGAAAGTAAATCACACCACCACCGGCTCGGGCTCCAGCCTGATGCCAAAGCGCTCGTACACGCTGGTCTGGATGGCCCGGGCCAGCGTAACCACCTCACCGCCGGTGGCGCCGCCGCGATTGACCAGCACCAAGGCCTGCTTGTCGTACACGCCAGCCTGGCCGACCGACTTGCCCTTCCAGCCACAGGCATCGATCAGCCAGCCGGCAGCCAGCTTGACCGAGCCGTCGGGCATGGGGTAGTAAACGATGTTGGGCTCGCGCGCGATGATGTCGGTGCACTGATCGGGCGTGACCGTGGGGTTCTTGAAGAAGCTGCCGGCATTGCCCAGCACCGCCGGGTCGGGCAGCTTGGCCTGGCGGATGGCGCAGATCCAGTCGAAGATCTGACGCGGCGTGGGTTCATGCACGCCGCACTCGTGCATCTTGCGCTCCAGGTCCAGGTAGCCCAGCACCGGCTTCCACGGCTTGGGCAGGCGAAAACGCACCCGCACGATGAGCGCCCGGCCGGACAGGCCCAGGTCACCCTCCTTGGCGGGGGCGTGCTTGAACACCGAATCGCGGTAGCCGAAGGCGCACTGGGCAGCAGTGAGGGTGAATTCGCGGCCGGTGGCCAGGTCGATCGCGTCGAGCGACTCGAAGCGGTCCTGCAGCTCGACGCCGTAGGCGCCGATGTTTTGCACCGGCGAGGCGCCGACGCTGCCGGGGATCAGGGCCAGGTTCTCCAGGCCGGCAAAGCCGTGGTCTAGCGTCCAGCGCACCAGGCCATGCCAGTTCTCGCCAGCGCCGGCCTCGATGACAGTGGCGCGGGTGCCGTCATCCACCACCCGGATACCCGGGATCTCGACCTTGATCACCAGTGGCTTGACGTCGCCGGTCAGCACGATGTTGCTGCCGCCGCCCAGTATGAACTTGGGTACGGCGGCGCGCGCCGGGTCGGCCAGCAGCGCGCGCACGTCCTCGGACGAGCGCAGCCGCACCAGCTCGCGCGCCTTGGCGACGATGCCGAAGCTGTTATGCGCCTGAAGCGGCACGTTTTGCTCGACGAACATGGGAGAATTGTCGCATTCAGGAACAGGGACACGGAGCCTGCCAATGCCATCTTTCGATACCGTCTGCGAACCCAACCTGGTCGAGGTCAAGAACGCCGTCGAGAACGCCGCCAAGGAAATCGGCACACGCTTTGATTTCAAGGGCACCTCGGCCGCCATCGAACTCAAGGACAAGGACATCACGCTGCTGGGCGACGCCGACTTCCAGCTGCAGCAGGTGGAGGACATCCTCACTGCCAAGCTGACCAAGCGCAATGTCGACGTGCGCTTTCTCGACAAGGGAAAGGTCGAGAAGATCGGCGGCGACAAGGTCAAGCGGATCCTCAAAGTGCGCAGCGGCATCGAGTCCGAGGCCGCCAAGAAGATCCAGCGCCTGGTCAAGGACAGCAAGCTCAAGGTGCAGGCTGCCATCCAGGGCGACGCGGTGCGCATCACCGGCGCCAAGCGCGACGATCTGCAGGCCGCCATGGCGTTGATCCGCAAGGACATCACCGACCTTCCCCTGTCCTTCGACAACTTCCGCGATTGAGCCCCCCCCCCCCCACCCCCCCGATCGACCCGAAGTCGCCGCTCGGGCCCTTGCGGCTGCCGGTGTATCGGATGCTGTGGCTGGTCTGGTTCACCGCCAACACCAGCATGTGGATGAACGACGTGGCGGCCGCGTGGCTGATGACGTCGCTGGCGCCCACGCCGCTGTGGGTGGCCCTGGTGCAGGCCGCCTCCGCCCTGCCAGTGTTCCTGCTCGCCCTGCCCAGTGGCGCGCTGGCCGACATCGTCGACCGCCGCCGCTTCCTGATGCTCACCCAGTTCTGGGTGGCCGGCATCGCCTCCGTCATCTGCGCCGCCGTGCTGCTGGACGTGATGACCGCGCCGCTGCTGCTGCTGCTGACCTTCGCCAACGGCATCGGCATGGCCATGCGCTGGCCGGTCTTCGCGGCCATCTTGCCCGAAGTGCTGCCGCGTCCGCTGCTGCCGCAGGGGCTGGCCCTGAGCGGCATCGCCAACAACGGCTCGCGCATCGTGGGGCCGCTGGTGGCCGGCGCCATCATCGCCGGCGCGGGCAGTGCCTGGGTGTTCGTACTCAACGTCGTGCTGTCGCTGGCGGCGGCGGTGATTGTCATGCGCTGGCGGCGCGAGCACCGGGAAAGCCCCCTGGGCCGAGAGCGCCTGGGCAGCGCGATGCGCGTGGGGCTGCAGTTCGTGCGCCAGTCCAAGCGCATGCGCGGCGTGTTGCTGCGCATCTCGCTGTTCTTCTTCCACGTCACGGCCATCATGGCGCTGTTGCCGCTGCTGGCGCAAGCCCTGCCGGGCGGCTCCGCTGGCACCTTCACCGTGCTGCTGGCGTCCATGGGCTCCGGCGCCATCATCGCCGCGCTGATGATGCCCCGCTTGCGCCAATGGCTGCCGGCGCAACGCCTGGTCTACTGCGGCACGGTGGTGCAGGCCTTGTGCGCCGTGACGCTCTCGTATGCCACCAGCCTGAATGTGGCCGTGCCCGCGATGGTCGTGTCCGGCATGGCCTGGATCACCGCAGCCAACTCGATGAGCCTTTCGGCACAGATGACCCTGCCCGAC
>CANJQN010000070.1 GCA_947476465.1 Comamonadaceae bacterium
AACACCTTTGCCACGCTCCATCTCGCAGGCGCGTGATGACTGTATGTCGCTTTGGTGCAAACCCGCGCCAGCCGTGGCTTTGCCGGCCTCGGCTCATACAGTGGTTCGAATCGGCCGCGAACCAGGCGCAGCTTTCCCGTTGCGCGATAACTACTTAGCGCAACCCGCCCGATTTATTCCGGACACCAGTGCGCGAAGGCGGGGATCCAGGGCGCGACGTCTTCGGCGTGACGGGTGATCACCGCACTCGGCCTACGCGTCCTTGCCGGCGGCCGACTTCATCTCCTGCGCCGGCTTGAGCGCCTTGGCCGCCACCTTGTCGTCGGCCAACCAGGCCTGGATTCGCCGGCGCAGGTCGGTGCGCCGCTCGGCGCTGTCGAAGGGGTAGCCCTCCAGCACCGCCTCCACCTGCTTGAGCAGGCTCAGCTTGAACGCCCAGTGCTCGGCCACCGGGCGCGTCTCACAGGCCCCTCGGGTAAAGCCATAGACCACTGCGGCCAGATGCTCGGTCGGCACGCCCTTTTTTCGCAGGCAGGCCTTGATCAAGGTCACAGCGTGGGCGACCAGCGCGCCGGTATCGGCCATGCCGCTTCGCACCATCCCGCCGGCAATGCCGCGCGCCAGCGCTTCGGCTTCGGCCAGCTTCAGCGTCGGCAACAGGCCGGTTGTCGTGGTGACGAGGCTGCTGAAGCGGGGATAGCCGGCTTGCTGCTGCAGCGCGGGGCGTTCATCGAAGGCCGCGCAGCCGTGGGCAACTCCGGCGATGCTGGCGGCCAGCCAGTCGGCCGACTTGGTTTGCCGGCTCACATGGAGCGCAATGCCAAGGCTTTCCGCCAGGCTCTCGGGGGGTATGAGGGCGCCGCCGTGCAAGCACACCCAGGCAGCCAGCAGTTCCGCCGGCTGGCCGGTGGTGGCGAGCAGGCTGGACAGCACGCTGCTGGTGACCTGGCTCGCCGCACCCGACTGGAGCGCGAGCAGCAGGGCATGAAATGCGGCGATCAGCGTCCACCCGTCGGCGGGCGTGCTGTCCCCCGAAGGCGCGCCGAGGTGCGCAGCAACCAGACTTTGGCACATCGCGGCCGCGATGCGCTCGGGCTCGTAGCCCGCCAGGCCGAAAGCCTCCAACCTCGGCCTGAACAAGTCCGCCAGTGCCTCTGCCGATTCCCCCTTGGCCGCGCCTTCGAACACGGCGGAGGTGATGACGGCAATGCGCTGCTGATCCAACCCAGACACCGCCACGAGGGTGGCCGGCGCGATCTTGAAATTGAAATCGATCAGGGACCGTGATTTGCTCTCCGCCTGCGCCGCCGCTTGCAGCAGCTTGGTGCGGGCCATCATCGCGGCAGACGGCTTGAGAACCACGGGTTCGCTGAAGGACGAAGATGACGAAACCGAAGGCAAGGTCTCGGTCGTTTGCACGTTCGTCTGCGCGGTGGTGAGGGGTTCGAGCGTGCCGGCCGTTTGCGGCGCGGCCGTTAACCCGAGCGAGGGACTGTGCCGCCCTCCTCCCGATGCTGGCGATGTCATGTGATCTCCCTGTTTTGTTGTCGCGGTGGTCCACACAGGGCACTGCCGCGGCCGGGATGATCACACAGCGAGCAGCTCAGCCGTTGCCAGTGCTGACACCGCCGCAGGCAGGGGCACCGGTACAATCGCCTCGCCTTCCCGCCGCCGTAGTTCAATGGATAGAACGGGGACCTCCTAAGTCTCAGATACAGGTTCGATTCCTGTCGGTGGTACCAAGTCAGCTCTCAAACGTTGCCAGCCCTAAAAAACGGCACTAAAAGGCAATTCAAGGTTCGGAGATTGCGCCGATCAGTTTCAGCAGTATGTCTGGAACATGGCTGGGCGTGGAACGCAAGTGATCCAGCGTATCGTCAAGTGTCGTTGTGCTGCGCAGGCCAGCCCAAGCTGCCATTTCCTGGGCGTTGGTACTGACGTAAGCCATCTCCCAAGAGGAAAACGCAGGTGCCGCAACTTGGCCTTCGAAAATGATCTTTACGTCCCGATGCCGTTTATCCGGAGTGATTTTTTGCATTAGGCTGCGCACGACATCCTCTTGGCCTTCGAGCACCTGGAAAAAAGTGTTATCCGCAAAGACCAAAATACCGGTGACGCCTCTTTTGGCATTCCCCAATCGAGCTTGCCGCAGGATCTGGTAAAGCTTCGACTTTGGCATTTTCTCGCTACTTGCCGACGAATATACGATCTGGTGTGTCACGACCCCACTCCTGCTGATGTGGGCAACATTATGCCGTTGGCCGCGATGCGCAGCGGCAAACGTTCGCCTGGCCTACCTGTCATCCGCAGCCGCCAGGACCCGGCCTCAGCGCCATCCCTGCTACCCATGTGTCGATTGGGCAGCCACTGCGAATCTGGCTTTATGGATTCGCATTCCCGAAGGGCAATGCGGCTGTTCGGGACTATGTCGCCGCTGGCCTGAAGCGCATCATTGACGATGGCACCTACGCGAAGGTGCTGGCCAAGCACAGCGCTGCCGACCAGGCTGTGACCACAGTGCAGATCGACGCGGGACAACCCTGAACTGCGGTATCAGCCGCGCCAGCTCTCACCACCGCGGTAATACTCGATTGTTTTGGCGAGGCCGGTCGCCAGGGGCGTGCGCACCAGGCCGCTGAAGTACTGAGCCAACCCGTCGGGCGCGATCCGCGGGTGAATCGGCAGCACGGGGCCTTGCGCCGAAATTCGAGCGCCAGGCACGTACCCTTGAATCGCAGCGATCACGTCTTGCACCGCAGTGACGTCGCCCAGCAGGTTAAACGCATGCGCGCCTTGCGGCGCGGCGAGCAGCGCCGCCTCGAAGATGGCGGCCACATCGTCCACATAGAGCAGGTCGACCGTGCCGGTAAACGGTAGGGTGTAGGCCTCGCCGCGTACGGCCGCGCCGCAGGCCAGCGTCGGGCCGGCGCTCAGGCCCACTTCCCGGCCCGGGCCGTAGATCGTGGTTGGACGAAAGCCGACGCTGTTCAGGCCATGGTCTTGCCAGTAAGCGCGGGCGCTGCCTTCGCAGGCCAGCTTGAATGCGCCATAGTGAGTGCTGGGCTGCGGCACCGTGGCGCTGGCCGGCCCGAAAACGCCAGCCGTGCTCATGTAAGTGACTCCACCAAGCCCGAGACGCCGCGCCGCCTCGAACACGTTCAGTGTGCCGCCCAGGTTGACCCGCGCACCGCGAAGGGGTTCATCGCGGCAGGTGTTGGCCAGCAGCGCGGCCAGGTGAAGCACATGGTCGCACCCTTTGGTGGCCGCTTCCACGGTGGCGAAGTCTGCCACGTCGCCGATGCGCCAATCCAGCGTCTCAGCGCCGTTGCCAAGCAGCTTTCGCAGCAGCCGCCGGTCGTCCGCAAGGTCTAGAACACGCACCTCGATCCCCCGCGCCAACAGGCGCCGGATGATCCAGGAACCGATGAAGCCGCTGCCGCCGGTGAGCAGGACGCGCATTCGAATCCGCCCTGCTCAGGAGGCCACGCGCCGCGCGCCGCCATCGACGTGAATCACCTGCCCGCTGATGTAACGCCCGCGCGGCGACGCCAGCAGCACGATCAGCGCGGCCACGTCTTCGGGATCGCCAACATAGCCGGCCGGGCAGTTCTCCGCGGCCCAGGCACGCTGGGCTTGCTCGCCCACCAGGTTACGCTGGTCTATCTGCTCCGAATGAATCTTGCCCGGCGCGATGGAGTTGACGGTGATGCCGTCCTTACCCACCACGCGAGACAGCGCTTTGGCCCAGAGATGAACCGCACCATTGGGCGGCACTCCTGCGTTCATCATCAGGGGCTCGTCGGTGCCGGTGAGGTTGACGATGCGGCCGTAGTGCTGCGCCTGCATGACCGGGATGAAGGCGTGCGACAGGTCGCGGCCGGCCGTGAAGTTCAGACGCATGCCCGCATCCCACTCCTGCGCGGTGCCCAGGCCAGTCAGTGGCCTCGAGCCGCCGGCGTTGTTGATGAGGATGTCCAGGCGCCCGAAGGCCGCCAGGGTCTGTTCCATGATCCTTTGCGCGGCGCCGTCGGCCGTGATGTCTTGGACAATCACCAAAGGGCGCTCGCGCCCCAGAAGCGCGATTTCGTCGGCCATCGTGTTGAGCAAGGGCTCCCGACGCGCCACCACCGCCAACCGGCAGCCCTCCTGCGACAGCATTCGCGCCACGGCGCGGCCTATGCCCAGGCTGGCCCCAGTGACGAGGGCGACTTTTCCAGATAGTTGCAGGTCCATGAACGTAGCGCCGCACCCGCTGTGGGTGCGGCCCATAGCCTTTCAATTCAGCATTTGCCGGGATTTCTTCTAAGCGTTCGCCAGTGCTTTGGGCACCCGCAAGCTAAGGCCGCTCGCGTGTTTGTTCATTCTCGCCAACGCGTCGTTGTAGCCGTCGACTTGCCAGTCCCGCTGGCCGTCCCCTTGCCGTTCGCTCGGGCCACTGGGACGGATATGGCGGCGCCTGCCGCTTGGCCGTGGCAAGCGCGGTGCGCCGCAAAGACTCGCTTGCCAAGGCTCGCCTACTGCGGCTGCACGCCAGCGGCCTGCATCACGCGGCGCCACCGGACGATGTCCTCGCGGATGTATTCGCCGAACTCGGCCGGGGTATTGGTGGAAATCTGCGCGCCCTGCTCCCGCAGGAAGTCGACCAGCTTCTTGCTGCGCAGCACCGCGACCAGGTCCGCGTTGATCTGCGCAGTCAGCCCCGGCGGCATGTTGGGCGGCGCGAACAGGCCCAGCCAGACCATGGAATCGAAATCGGGGTAGCCCAGCTCGGACAGGGTGGGCACGTCGGGCAACAGCGGCGACCTGGACTTGGACGACACGGCCAGCGCCTTGAGCCTGCCGGCTTTCACGTGCGCGTGCTGGCTGGCCGCGATGTCGAAGAGAACATCCACACGTCCGCCGAGCAAATCTGTCATGGCCGCTGGGATGCCCTTGTAGGGCACATGAACCATTTTCACGCCCGCCTTGCTATTGAGCAGTTCCACGCCAAGGTGGCTCCAGGCGCCATTGCCTGAAGAAGCGAAGGTGATTTTTCCGGGCTGAACCTTGGCAAGCTGCATCAGCTCGGCCAGCGTGTTGACGCCGAGCGCCGGGTTGGCGACCAGCACGGCCTCGTAGGTGGCCACCATGGTCATGGGCGTGAAATCCTTGACCGGGTCGTAGCGCAACTGCGAGTAAAAACTCGGCGCAATCGAATGGGTGGTCACCACGCCAATCCCCAGCGTGTAGCCATCAGCCGGCTGCTTGGATACGTATTCAGAGCCAATGGTGCCGGCCGCGCCGGCCCGGTTCTCCACGATGACCGGAACGCCGACCCGCTCGGACAAGCCCTGGGCGATTTGCCGGGCGATCACGTCGTTGCCGCCGCCGGCCGGGAACGGCGACACGATGCGGATCGGCTTGCCAGGCCACTTGTCCTGCGCAGTGACGGCAGGCGAGATGGCGATGATGCAAAGGGCTGCAAGCAGCCCCTTCAAGGTTCTGGGCATCCACATCGTTCAACTCCTAGTTACAGGTATGCGGCCCGCCTGGAGCCGCCAAACACGGGGCACTATTGCACCTTGAGCGTATCAGCGATAGTTCGGCGGCCATGATGGCAGGCAGGTTGGTGTTGGCGCGGCATCTCAGGAAGGCCCGACGTACCGGCCAGGTAGAGGTTTTGCACCATGGCTCCCGTTGCGCCACACGGTGCCTTTCGCAAACGCCCCTTGAAATTGCGTCGGTTCTCAGCGATCGCCCGTGGGCGCGCCAAAGTTAAGGCGCAGCCCCGCGGTATCCCAGGGGCACCGCACCAGCCGGCCGGTAGACGACAAGGTCACGAAAGCTGTTTTGAGGTCCGCCCCGCCAAAGCAAATGTTCGAGGTGTGCGAATCCGGAAAAGGAAAGTGCTCGATGCGTGACCCGTCGGCTTGCACCCGCGTGATGCCGCCGTTGATCAGTGTCGCAACACAGACCGCACCGTCGGCCTGCACCGCCAGCGAATCGAAAAGCTGCAAGCCAGCAAGGCCCGCCAGGAGCCTTCCTTTTTCCCAGCGCTCCTGGCTTGGGCGCACTGTCCCCGGCCCCGTCACTTCAAAGGACCAGAGGCGCCCGGTGATGGTTTCCGCCACATGGAGTTCTTTACCGCAGGGGCTGAGGCCGATGCCATTGGGCGTCTCCAGCGGAAACACCACCTCGCGGATGTCCGATCCGTCCGGCGTCGCGTAGTACACGCCGCCGCGGTCAGTGTCACGCGCACGGATCTGGCCCAGATCCGTGAAATAAAAACCCCCGTGCGCGTCGAACACAATATCGTTGGGCGCGCTCAATCGCCTGCCATTGCATTCGCGATAAAGCACTTGGACATCACCTGTCGATATGTCAATTTTTTCGATGCGTCCGCCAACATAGCCTGGCCCCACTCCGGCCGACTCCAGCTTGCCATCGTGGGTTCGCCACAGCTTGCCTTCGCCACCGTTGCACACATACATCGCGCCATCGGGACCGAGCGCGATGCCGCTGGGCGCACCACCGGGCGCGGCCACGACGCGCTTTTCGCCTGTCGGGTAGATGCGGCTCAACCTGCCCGCCGCCACCTCCACGACGATGACCGATCCGTCGGCTAGCGCGATCGGGCCTTCCGGATAAGCCAGGCCGCTGGCCATCTCCGTGCAGGACAAGGCTTGGGACATGTCGGTCTATTCGACGACGATCTTGCCGACCTTGACCACTTCGGCCCATTGGTCCGTCTGCTGCTTGATGTAGGCGGTGAACTCTTCGGTCGTCATGATGGACACGAAGGACGACGCCTCGGCCAGCCGGTCTTTGATCTCCGGGCGCTCCATGGCGGCCGCGGTGTCGCGCTGTATCTTGGCCACGATGGCCGCTGGCGTACCCGCCGGTGCATGCAAGCCGTGGAACGACAGTGCCTGGTAGCCGGCCACGACGTTGCGCACCGGCGGAACGTTTGGCAGGCTGGGCGTCGACTGCGCGCTGGTCACCGCGATGGCGCGCGCTTTTCCGGACTGGATGAGTCCGCGACCGGTAGAAATCGAGATCAGCGAGTAGTCGACCTCGCCAGCGAGCAATGCATTCATCGCCGGCGGCCCGCCCTTGTAGTGAATGGCCTCGGTCTTGATGCCGGCCATCTGGTTGATCATCTCCAGGAACACATGCGGGGACGAGCCGGCGCCACCGGAGCTGTACCTCAGCTGACCGGGCCTGGCGCGCGCCTGCGCGAGCAGGTCGGCCAGGGTGAGGATCGACGAGTTGGGTGGAACCAGCAACACAAGGGGAAACGACACGAGCCGCGTGACATGAATCAGATCGTTGACCGGATCAAAGGGCATTCGCGGGTACAAGCTCTTGGCGATGGCGTTGGTGCTGATGTCGCCTACCAGCAAGGTATGGCCATCGGGCTTGGACTTGGCCACATGGTCAGTGCCGATGATCCCAGCGGCGCCCACTCGATTTTCAACCACCACGGGTTGAGACCAGGCGACGCTGAGCCTTTGGGCCAGCAGTCGTGCCACCACGTCGGTCGACCCGCCCGCCGAGAAGCCGGTGATGATGCGCACAGGCGCAGACGGAAACTCCTGCGCGCGGGCCATGCTGGAGACGCCAGCCAGCATAGCCAGACCCGTCACGGCAGCAAAGTCGCGGCGATTGACGCCATTGCCGCCCCTGGCGGGGGTGATGGCCGCTGCGCCATTGGTCTTGCTTCGACCCAGATCGTCGTCAGTCATGTCCCACTCCGTTTCGGTTTATTCAAGATCAAAAGCTTTGGCCAGCATCACTCGGCGGTAATTCCCGCCTTCTTGATGATCGGCCCATACCGCTCGATATCGCGGTGAAGTTCGCCCGTAAAAGCCTCTGCGACCGAAGTGGTCGCGGCAAGACCCATTTCGCCGAACTTGGCACGAATCTCAGGCATCGACATGACCGCGTTCAGTTCAGTGTTGAGCCGGTCAACGACGGCCCTGGATGTTTTCGCCGGGGCAAAAACCCCGAGCCACGGGTTGTAGAACAAATCAGCCATTCCGCTCTCAACAAAGGTCGGAACATCAGGCAACGATGTTGAACGCTGCGTCATGGTCACGGCGATCGGCACCACTTTGCCTGACCGGATCTGCCCGATGGCGCTGGCCACCGCGGTGACGACCAACGGTATTTGCCCACCCATCACATCCGCCATCGCCGGAGCCCCGCCTTTGTAGGGGACGTGTACCAAATTTGCGCCGGTGCGTTGCTTGAACAGCTCAGCAACAAAATGCGCGTTGGTGCCCACCCCGGCTGTCCCATAAGACAAGCCACCACGTTGCAGCTTCGCCGCTGAAACGACATCGGCCACAGTTTTGATGCCGGCGCCGGGATGAGCGACCAGGACAAGCCCCGTCTCACCAACCTTGCCTACCGGGACAAAATCTTTGATGGGATCAAACGGCGGGTCCTTGTAGACATAGGGGCTGATCAGCATGTTGCTTTCGGGGACCAACAGCAAGGTGTAGCCGTCTGGATCCGCCTGCGCGACAAAGCGCGCGCCTATGTTGCCGCTCGCCCCGACGCGGTTGTCGACAAACACCTGTTGCCCCAGGTTGCGAGAAAGTCGTTCGGCAATCAGGCGTCCGACGGTGTCGCCTTGGCCGCCAGCCGAATACGGAACCACCAGGCGAATCGCTTTGCTGGGATAAGTTGATTGAGCATATGCATTGCTCGATAGACCGAAAATTGGCATCAGGCCAACGGCCGATGACGCAATAAAGTGGCGGCGAGACAAGTATTTCTTGGGGGCATCCATACGTTGCTTTCTGCGCGCCGTAACGCTGCAGTGAAAGAGATCTGAACTTGGCAACCGTACAGCAGGATTTTTGCGCGGTCAATTCTCGTATTCACTCCGACAATTTGCCTCCCTTTTAGATGCTCTGCCTTGCCAGGGCATCAGCGTGAGTACACAGTCGAAAGTCCCATGGGCGAAGTTGAGAGAGTCACATGAATAGACCCACCGTATTCGAGTTCCTGCCGGAGCTAGGGCACCTGCGCGACGAGGTCGTCTACGCAAAAGTCTGGGAGAACCCAGATCTGAACAAGCGCGACCGCAGTCTTGTGACTGTTGCCATGTTGGCCGCGCTCTACCGCACCGATGAATTGCGCCCTCATATGCGCCGAGCGCTTGACAATGGCGTTACGGAAGCTGAGTTGAAAGCGTTGATTACCCACGTGGCGATTTACGCGGGGTTTCCATGCGGCGTGCAGGCAGGCAATGCAGCCATTGACGTCTTTGGCGTCGAATAGGATAAAAATGCTTTCCGCTGATGACCGCTTTGCAATTCAGGATCTTTATGCCCGCCACAATGCCTGTGTGGACCTTCGCGACCACCTGGGTTGGGCCGCATGCTTCACCGAAGACGGCGTGTCAGATACGACCCGCCGAAGTCAAGGGCGCGAGGCACTGCTCGCGCATGGCAAAGCCCGCGACGAAGCACGCGCAAGCCAAGCTTGGACTGTCCCGCTGCACTGGGAGAGCAATTTTGTCATTGAGGGTGACGGGACGGCGGCGCGGGCAATCGTCTACATGATGCGGACAGTCAAGATGAAGGCAACAGGGGCCTTTGTGGCCGACACCGCGGGCATCTACGAAGACCAGTTGGCCAAGGTGAACGGCAACTGGCTGTTCCAACACCGCAAGCTGCATTTAGAGGAACCCCCGGCCAGCATCATCCCAAACGCCGGCTAGGCTGCGCTTCACAAAGAAGCTGGCCGCTCATGGCTTAGCCGCCTTCAAGCAGAAGCGGCGCCCCGACTCTACGATCGGTTCGCCGATATGGACTGAACCGGCATATCCGACGTTGCGAGCGCAGCCCACCATTTAACTGCGATGGTCCGTGACTGCACGCGAGCCAACCATGGACTTTCCCGGCTTCACTGCGAGACCAATCTGCTGATTGAGGTGGACGGGACGGTCGCGCGGGATGATGGCAACGCAAAACGCCACGCTGGCCGCAAAGCCGCGTGGCGTTTTCGTGATCTGGCGGAGTGGACGTCCTACGCATCCGAACTCAGCCAACTCCAATACGCTCTTTAACCTTCCATAAAGTATTGAAAATAAACAGGTTAGTCTCTAGACTGCTCCAGTAATATCCAGTAACATCCTGTCCATATTGGAGGGTAAATAGGTGGGTAGAACAGCAGCAAAAGCCTTGTCAGCCAAACAGGTCGAGACGGAGACTCGTCCCGGTTATCACGCAGACGGTCCGCACACTGGCTTGTACTTGCAAGTGACCCCCGTCAATGAACGGGTAACGCGGTCGTGGGTATTCAGATACACCAGCCCAACAACCCGCAAGCGAAGAGAGCTTGGACTTGGGTCAGCGCGAACACGCAAACTGGCTGATGCCCGGGCACTCAGCGGCGAACTGCGCTTGAAGGTCTTGAATGGCGTCGACCCAAAGGATGAGCGGGACAAAGACCGCGCCAATGCAATTGCAGCCAGAGCACACCAGATCACCTTTGATGAAGCCATCATTCAATGCATGACCGCCAAAGCCGTGGAGTGGAAAAACATCAAGCACGGTCAGCAGTGGCAGAACACGTTGACAACTTACGCAAGCCCCCTGCTTGGCCGAATGCCAGTCGATCTGATTACCACTGAACTTGTACACAAAGTCCTCCAGCCCATTTGGCAAACCAAAACTGAGACAGCCACAAGGGTACGCCAAAGGATCGAGTCGGTTCTCGACTGGTGCAAGGCCCGGGGTTACTGCAAGGGTGACAACCCAGCACGATTGAAGGGGGCACTCGGAGAGTTGTTGCCCAAGTCACAGAAAATCAAGAAGGTGGAACACCACCCAGCCATTCCATACAAGCGAATCAACGAGTTCGTGACCGACCTCAGAATGCAAGGCGGCACAGCGCCATTAGCTCTTGAATTCATGTTGCTCACTGCCGCAAGAACGGGTGAAGCGGTTGCAGCCCAGTGGGGCGAAGTTGATTTTAATGCACTGGTTTGGACTGTTCCTGCTGTACGCATGAAAGCGGGTAAAGAACACCGCATCCCCCTATCAACACGTGCCGTCGAAATTCTTCGGGCAATGCAAGTCACAAAGCAAAACGAGTTCGTCTTCCCTGGCCACTCGTTGCAAAAGAACAGTCACATGTCTACAGGGACATGCCGAATCATGATGAAGCGCATGTTGAATTTCGCAGAGTACACACCCCACGGGCTGCGATCAACATTCCGCGACTGGGCGGCTGAGACAACCGCCTTTGCAAACGAGACGCTGGAATTGGCATTGGCACACACCATTCCAAACAAAGCTGAAGCCGCTTATAGGAGACAAGATCAACTTGAAAAGCGAGCCAAGCTAATGCAGCAGTGGCAACAATACATTGACACCACGCCAGCAGATTACCAAATTTTGAAATTTGAAAGGACACGAAATGCCAAGCAAAGTGAAGCCGCTTGACCAGACTACTAAAGAGCCTTTGATTGAAAGGCAGCGCAAGCTCTGGGCTTATTCTGATGCAATTGATCTTGCAAATTTCAGAAATCAGCCACTTCCAAAAGAACTAGCTTTTTGGCTTTTCAAGGCGCTCAGAAACATTGCTTTTGGCGAAGATGCGAATGCAGTATTTGATGTTGTTCCTGAAAAAAGAGGCGTACGCAAAACAAGCTTCAAACTTGAGTTCGAGAAGAAAATGGCTATCAGCAATGTGGCCGCTGCAACAGCAAGCCCAACAAAAATGAGAACCAATAAGGCCATAGCTGAAGCCACTGAAAGACTGACAAATTTAAACAAGACAACAGTTCGTAAAAGCTGGAACAGCTCATCTACCGAGCGGAAACCTCATTTTTCCCTTGGCAACAAATAGGTACTCTAGATCGTCATCTTGGACGATTTAAAGATCAAGCCTACATTGGTCTCACTGGGTCAATCAAGACACAGGAGGACCAATGAAGACACATCACGACACAGCAGCAAACGCCGAGCAGATCCAAATCGTTCGACACGCACATGTATGCCAGAAACTTAAGCTGAGCAGCGCAAAACTGTTTGATCTTGTTGCACAAGGCATATTTCCAAAACCATTTCAAATAGTTCCCGGAGGGCGCGCAGTCGGTTGGTTGGAGCGTGACGTTGACGCATGGGTGCTCAAGCGAAAGGCCGAGTCCTATGGGGAGTCGGTATGAGAATCCGAGCGGGAAATGGAATGTGTCCAAACATCAGCTTGATGTTTAGGGCATTTCGCAAATTGGTGGGAGTGTCATAAAAATGCACCTCACAAAGAGCAACGGGCTGGCTGCTGCAAACAACCAACCCGCCGAGAAATACAAATTAAGCACCGACAACCCTGATTTTGCCATTGGAACAAAAAGGAGTAAAGCAGAGACCAGTCTGATCGCACGTCTGGCGCTGGCCGGACATTCTGTCTACCCATTGCGCGATGGTGGCTATCTGGTCTCCAAGTGGAACTATACGTTCCATGCAGGCGATATAGATGAACTCCAAGCCTTTGCTGTGCGCTTTGGGTTGAGCCAATGAGCGCACTACGCATTCCCTTTGCTATGGCCAGCAATCTTGAACAAGCCTTTAAGGGGGCCATTGCAGCAGCCGGACTGACGCCACCGACCGAAATCATTGACGACGGTGTAATCCATCGATTCAGCACCAACGGCAAATCCACCCGCAAAAATGGCTGGTACATGCTGCACACCGACGGCATCGCCGCAGGGGCGTTTGGCGACTGGCGCGAGGGCTTTACGCAAAACTGGTGCAGCAAGGCAGACACTTCCATGACCGAAGCGGAGCGGATCGCGCACCGTGAGCGCGTCAAGGCCATGCAGCGCCAGCGTGAAGACGACCTGGCACAGCGCCAGCAATTGGCAGCAGCCGACGCACTAAAGCGCTGGACGGCAGCCACACCCTGCACCCAGCACGACTACCTGACCCGCAAAGGCAT
>CANJQN010000071.1 GCA_947476465.1 Comamonadaceae bacterium
CCAGGAGTACGGCGGCATCATCAAGCACGGCGCCAAGCTGCTGTACGCATATGCCGAGTGCACCGTGCCCAAGGTGACCGTGATCACGCGCAAGGCTTATGGCGGCGCGTATGACGTGATGAGCTCCAAGCACCTGCGCGGCGACGTGAACTTCGCCTGGCCCAACGCCGAGATCGCGGTGATGGGCGCCAAGGGCGCGGTCGAGATCATCTTCCGCGAGGACAAGGGCGACCCGGCCAAGCTGGCCGCCCGCGAGGCCGAATACAAGGCCCGTTTCGCCAACCCCTTCGTGGCCGGCGCGCGCGGCTTCATCGACGACGTGATCCTGCCGCACGAAACCCGCAAGCGCATCTGCCGCTCGCTGGTGATGTTGCGTGACAAGAAGCTGGAGAACCCGTGGAGGAAGCACGGGAACATTCCCCTTTGACCCCTGTAACCGGCCCCCCCACTTACCCACCGTTCGGGCTGAGCCCTGTCGAAGCCAGCGTGCGCTGGAGCCCTTCGACGAGCTCAGGGCGAACGGAGTCAGGAGAACAGAATGTTCGAAAAGATCCTTATCGCCAACCGCGGTGAAATCGCCTGCCGCGTCATCAAGACCGCCCGCAAGATGGGCATCAAGACCGTGGCCGTGTATTCCGACGCCGACCGCGACGCCCGCCACGTGCGCCTGGCCGACGAGGCCGTGCACATCGGCGCCGCGCCCAGCCGCGAGAGCTACCTGCAGGCCGACCGCATCATCGCCGCCTGCAAGCAGACCGGCGCGCAGGCGGTGCACCCGGGCTACGGCTTCCTGTCCGAGAACGAGGCCTTCGCCCGCCGCGTGGAAGAAGAAGGCATCGTCTTCATCGGCCCCAAGCACTATTCGATCGCGGCGATGGGCGACAAGATCGCCTCCAAGAAGCTGGCCAACGCAGCCAAGGTCAACACCATCCCCGGCTGGAACGACGCCATCGAATCGGCCGAGCGCGCCGTGCAGATCGCCCGCGACGTCGGCTACCCGGTGATGATCAAGGCCAGCGCCGGCGGCGGTGGCAAGGGCCTGCGCGTGGCCTTCAACGACAAGGAGGCGCTGGAAGGCTTCACCTCCTGCCGCAACGAGGCGCGCAACAGCTTCGGCGACGACCGCGTCTTCATCGAAAAATTCGTCGAGGAGCCCCGTCACATCGAGATCCAGGTGCTGGGCGATTCGCACGGCAACGTGATCTACCTCAACGAGCGCGAGTGCTCCATCCAGCGCCGCCACCAGAAGGTGATCGAAGAGGCGCCGTCGCCCTTCATCAGCGACGCCACGCGCAAGGCGATGGGCGAGCAGGCCGTGGCCTTGGCCAAGGCGGTCAAGTACCAGAGCGCGGGCACGGTGGAGTTCGTGGTCGGCAAGGACCAGAGCTTCTACTTCCTGGAAATGAACACCCGCCTGCAGGTCGAGCACCCGGTCACCGAGTGCATCACCGGCGTCGACCTGGTCGAGTTGATGATCCGCGTGGCCGCTGGCGAGAAGCTGCCGCTGACGCAGGCCGATGTCAAGCGCGAGGGCTGGGCGATTGAGTGCCGCATCAACGCCGAAGACCCTTTCCGCAACTTCCTGCCGTCCACCGGCCGGCTGGTGCGCTTTCAGCCGCCCAAGGAAAGCATGTGGGCCGCCGACAGCGAGCACCGCTTTGGCGTGCGGGTGGACACGGGCGTGATGGAAGGCGGCGAGATCCCGATGTACTACGACTCGATGATCGCCAAGCTCATCGTGCACGGCACCGACCGCAACGATGCGATCGACAAGATGCGTGAGGCGCTCAATGGCTTTGTCATTCGCGGCATCTCCAGCAACGTGCCTTTCCAGTCGGCGCTGCTGGCGCATCCGAACTTCCGCACCGGCGACTTCAACACCGGCTTCATCGCCGCGCATTACGGCACGGGCTTTCGCGCCGAGGACGTCTCGCATGACGATCCCGATTTTCTGGTGGCGCTGGCCGCCTACGTCAATCGCCGTTCGCTGGAGCGCTCGGCTGGCATCACCGGCCAGATGGGCGGTCACGAGTTCAAGGTCGGCGAAGACTTCGTGGTGGTGCTGCTCGGCGCCGCCGGCCAGCACAAGCGCCAGGCCGCTCGCGTCACCGACTTCCAGGCCGTGTCGGGCTCCAGCGTGGTCGAGGTCGGCGCCCGGCGCTACGAGATCTGCAGCCACTGGCACCTGGGCGGCGCGCGCATTCGCGGCACCGTCGACGGCAAGCCGTTCACCGCGCAGGTCGAGCGCGGCCTGCCGCGCAACCCGGTGGGCATCGCCATCAACCACAACGGCACCCGCCTGGAAGCCCTGGTGCTCAACCCGCGCACCGCGAAGCTGCACGAGATGATGCCCTACAAGGCCCCGCCCGACATGAGCCGCTTTCTGCTGTCGCCCATGCCGGGCCTGCTGGTTGATGTGGCCGTGCAACCGGGCCAGAAGGTGCAGGCTGGCGAGCGGCTGGCGGTGATCGAGGCGATGAAAATGGAGAACGTGCTGTTCGCCCTGGCGGACGGCGTGGTGGGCAAACTGCTGGCCGGCAAGGGCGAATCGCTCACGGTCGACCAGCCGATCCTGGAGTTCGAGGCATGAACCGGCCCCTTCGACCCTTCGACCCTTCGCCAAGCTCAGGACAGGCCAAGCTCAGGACAGGTCAAGCTCAGGACAGGCCTTTCAAAGTGCTGGGCGTCCAGCAGATCGCCATCGGCGGCCCCAGCAAGGACAAGCTGCGAAAGCTGTGGGTCGACCTGTTCGGCCTGCAGGTCACCGGCGCCTTCCGCAGCGAGCGTGAGAACGTCGACGAGGACATCTGCGCCCTGGGTGTGGGGCCCTTCAAGGTCGAGGTCGATCTCATGGAGCCGATCGACCCTGAGAAGAAGCCGGCCGTGCACACCACCCCCCTGAACCACGTGGGCTTGTGGATCGACGACCTGCCCAAGGCCGTGGAATGGCTCTCTGCGCAGGGCGTGCGTTTCGCCCCCGGCGGCATCCGCAAGGGTGCGGCGGGCTTCGACATCACCTTCCTGCATCCCAAGGGCAACGACGAACTGCCGATTGGCGGCGAGGGCGTGCTGATCGAGTTGGTGCAGGCGCCGCCGGAGGTGGTGTCGGCGTTTGCGCGGATGGCGGCGCAGCCCGCTTGATCTGCGTCAAGCCCGGCAGCCGCCGGTGCTGGCGCAATAGGCGTCTCATCCATACCGCAGGAGTGTGTGCATGTTCGAGTCCGCCGAAATCGGCCATTCCCTTTCGCGCAAGGAATACCGCGCGCGCGAGCCCAAGTTGCGCGAGGCGCTGCTGGACGCGCAGTACAAGCTGCTCGAGAGCGGCCGCGGGCCGGTCATCATCCTGGTCAACGGGGTCGATGGCGCCGGCAAGGGCGAGACGGTCAACCAGCTCAATGAGTGGATGGACCCGCGCCATGTGCGCACCGAGGCCTTTGGCGCGACGCTCGCCGAGGAGCGTTTGTACCCCGAGATGTGGCCCTTCTGGCAGGCGCTGCCTGGCAAGGGGCGCATCGGCATTTTGTTCGGCTCCTGGTACACCGACCCGATCCTGGCGCACGTGATCGGGCGCGAGAAAAAGGGGCCCTTTGCCGCCCGCCTGGAGCGCATCCGCCACCTCGAGCGCATGCTGGCCGACGAAGGCGCGGTGCTGGTCAAGCTGTGGTTCCATCTGTCCAAGGCGGTCTCGCGGGGACGCTTCAAGGCGCTGCGCGCCGACCCCAAGACCGCCTGGCGTGTCAGCGACGCCGAAATCAAGAACCTCAAGCACTACGACGAGTTCATCGGCGTGTGCTCACAGGCGCTGCGCAAGACCAGCACCGACACCGCCCCCTGGCTTGTGATCGAAGGCAGCGATGCCGCCTACCGTGCGATCACCACCGGCGAGGCGGTGCTGCAGGCCCTGAACCGCGCGAGCGGGCCGGCCGCCAAGCCACGCAAGGCGGTTGTGTCCCATTCACCGCCCACGGTCGACGGGCGCACCCTGCTGGGGTCCTTCGACTACACCCGGTCGCTGGAGCGCAAGGCGTATGAGCGCCGGCTGGAAGCCCTGCAGGGGCGCCTGTCGGTGCTGCTGCGGCACAAGGGCATGGCCGCGCGCTCTCTGGTGCTGGTGTTCGAGGGCATGGACGCGGCGGGCAAGGGCAGCACCATCCGCCGGGTGACGCGCGCGATGGACGCCCGCTTTTACCGCGTCATCCCGGTGGCCGCGCCCACCGACGAAGAGCGCGCCAAGCCCTATCTGTGGCGCTTCTGGCGCCGCCTGCCGCGGCGGGCCCATGCGACGATCTTCGACCGCTCGTGGTACGGCCGCGTGCTGGTGGAGCGGGTGGAAAAGTTCTGCGCCGCAGCCGACTGGATGCGCGCCTACGACGAGATCAATGCGTTCGAGGAGCAGATGGCCGAAGCGGGCGCGATCGTGGTCAAGTTCTGGCTGGCCGTCACGCCCGACGAGCAGCTTCGGCGTTTCGAGGAACGCAAGTCGCTTGCCTACAAGAACTTCAAGATCACCGACGAGGACTGGCGCAACCGCGAGAAGTGGCCGCTGTATGAAACGGCGGTCGGCGAGATGATCGACCGCACTTCCACTGACCTCGCACCCTGGCATGTGATCGCCTCGGACGACAAGCCGTTTTCCCGCATCGAGGTGCTGCGCACTCTGTGCGAGCGCATCGAGCGGGCGCTGGAATAACGCGTTCGCGGTGCGCTGGTATACCGTTCGCGGTGAGCAGGTATACCGTTCGCCCTGAGCTGGTATGCCGTTCGCCCTGAGCTTGTCGAAGGGCTTCGACAGGCTCAGCCCGAACGGGAGGGGGGCTCAGCCCGAACGGGAGGGGGGCATCCGTGCGGTGAGTTACCGGGTCGTCAATCGGGCGCCTGTCCCCGCTTCGCCCGCGCCCGCGCCAGCGCGGCTTCAATCACCGTCCGCTTGCGCTCGGCCTCGGCGCCCAGCGCCCCATGCGTGTGGGCCGGCAGGTCGGCCAGTTTGGCCTGGGCCTTGGCCTCCAGTTGGTCCTGGTGCTCGAGCGCCTCGCGGGCCAGGCGCAGCTTGCGCGCCTCATAGCGCCGCAGCCCATCGTCGGCCTGCTGCGCCGACCAGGCCTGCCAGCCGGTCTGCTCGCCGGTGACGTTCACCAGCGCGATGCAGTCGACCGGGCACACCGGGATGCACAGCTCGCAGCCGGTGCACCAGGGCTCGATCACGGTATGCATGTGCTTGTTGCCGCCCAGGATGGCGTCGGTGGGGCAGGCCTTCATGCACAGCGTGCAACCAATGCACCAGTCCTCGTCGATCACGGCCACCGGGCGGGGCCCTTCGACGCCGTGCTCGGGGTTCACCGGCCCGGCGGCGCGCCCCGTGAGCGCGGCCAGCCGGGCCACGCCCTCGGCGCCGCCGGGCGGGCACTGGTCGATGCCGGCCTCACCGGCGGCGATGGCCTGCGCGTAGGCCGCGCAGTCGGGTAAGCCGCAGCGCATGCACTGCGTCTGCGGCAAAAGGGTGTGAATGCGCCGCGCGAGCGGATTCACGCCACGCCGGCCACCGTGGCGCCACGGCGCTTTGCCCGGGCGATGACGGCCGGGGCTGCTTCATGGTGGCGCTGGATGAAGTCGCGCACCTGCGGGTAGACCAGATCGCGCCAGCGGCGGCCGCTGAAGATGCCGTAGTGGCCCGCGCCCTTGACCTCCAGGTGCTTCTGGCGGCTCTTGGGCACGCCGGCGCACAGCGCATGTGCCGCTTCGGTCTGGCCCGAGCCGGAGATGTCGTCGAGCTCGCCTTCCACGGTCATGTGGGCCGTGGTCTTGATGTCCTGCGGCCGCACACGCTCAAGCAGGCCCTTCTCGTTGCGCACGTCCCAGGTTCCATGCACCAGATTGAACTCCTGGAAGACCACGCGGATGGTTTCCAGGTAGTAGTCGGCGTCCATGTCGAGCACGGCGTTGTACTCGTCGTAGAACTTGCGGTGCGCCTCGGCGTTGGTGTCGTCGCCGGTGATCAGGTGCTTGAAGTAGTCGTAGTGGCTCGACAGGTGCCGGTCTGGGTTCATGGCCACGAAGCCGGTGTGCTGCAGAAAGCCAGGGTAGACACGCCGCCCGACGCCCGGGAAACTCTGGGGCACGCGGTAGATGACGTTGTTCTCGAACCACTCGAAGCTCTTGTTCATCGCCAGGTTGTTCACCGCCGTGGGCGACTTGCGTGCGTCGATCGGGCCGCCCATCATGGTCATGGTCAGGGGCGTGGTTTCACCGCGCGTGGCCATCAGCGACACCGCCGCCAACGTGGGCACGGTGGGCTGGCAGACGCTGATCACATGGCAATGGCCGTAGCGCGATTGCAGGTGGCGGATGAACTCCTGCACATAGTTCACATAGTCGTCGAGGTGGAACTCGCCCTGGTCCAGCGGGACGGTGCGGGCGTTCTTCCAGTCGGTGATGTAGACCTTGTGGTCCTGCAGCATGGTGCGCACGGTGTCGCGCAGCAAGGTGGCATAGTGGCCCGACAGCGGCGCCACGATCAGCACGGCCGGCTGCTTTTTCATCTGTTCGAGCTTGTCGAGGTCGTCAGTAAAGCGCTTGAAGCGGCGCAGCTCGCAAAACGGCTTATCGATCGCCACGGCCTCATGGATGACGATCTCGCTGTTGCCCACGTGGACCGTCTTGATGTCGAACTGTGGCTTTTCGTAGTCTTTCCACAGCCGATACATCAGCTCATAACTGGCCGACACCCGCTGCGAGAGCGGGTTGGTGGCCAAGGCGCTGCCGGGGCTGCTATAGAGCCTGGCCGCGGCTTGCGCGAAGTCGGCGAAAGGCTCCATCAGGGTGCGCTGGGCTTCGTAGATCTGGTACAGCATGGTTGAGGAGAACTTTCTGTTTGATGCACTGCAATATAACGGCTGCGCGACAGGAAACCAGAGCGGATAAGCACGTAATTTCCCGTAGTCCACCTGGACGTAAATTGTCGTGTGCGCAGGACCGTCTGTCGGCGGCCCCCTGTTGCTCAACAGAAACAAAAAAGCCGCCTTGGCGGCGGCTTTTGCACAGATGAGCAGGAAAACACCCATCCCTGGCCGTGGGGCCGGGGTGTGATTTAGATCACTTTGGCGATCGACTGGCAGACATAGCCGATGTTCTTGCTGTTGAGCGCCGCCACGCACATACGCCCGGTGTCGGTGCCATAAACGCCGAATTCAGTGCGCAGGCGCACCATCTGGTCTTTGGTCAGGCCCGAGTAGCTGAACATGCCGATCTGGTCGGTGATGAAGCCCATGTCGGCCTTGACGCCAGCGGCCTTGAGGCCCTCGACCAGCGCCGTGCGCATCTGCTTGATGCGAACCCGCATCTCGCCCAGCTCTTTTTCCCACAGGGCGCGCAGCTCGGGCGAGTGCAGCACCATGGCCACCACCGTGCCGCCATGGGTGGGCGGATTGCTGTAGTTGGTGCGGATGACGGTCTTCAGCTGCGACAGCACCCGGGCGGCTTCTTCCTTGGATTCGCACAGCACCGACAGGGCTCCTACGCGCTCGCCGTACAGGCTGAAGCTTTTGGAGAATGAGGTGGACACCAGGAAGGTCTGGCCCGAAGCCACGAACTTGCCGATGACCGCGCCGTCTTCGGCGATGCCGTAGCCGAAGCCCTGGTAGGCCATGTCCAGGAAGGGCACCAGCTTGCGCGCCGTGCAGGCGGCCACCACCTGGTCCCACTGGGCGGCGGTGATGTCGTAACCGGTGGGGTTGTGGCAGCAGGCGTGCAGCACAACGATCGTGCCTTCGGCAGCGGCATTGAGCGCGGCCAGCATGCCCGCGAAGTCGATGCCGCGCCGGGCGGCGTCGTAGTAGGGGTAGGCCTCGACCGTGAAGCCGGCCTGGACAAACAGGGCGCGGTGGTTTTCCCAGCTGGGGTCGCTGATCAGCACCTTGGCGGCGGGGCTGAGCTTTTTCAGGAAGTCGGCCCCGACCTTCAGGCCGCCGGTGCCGCCGATGGCCTGCACGGTGGCGACGCGGTCGCTGTTGACGGGTTCGCTGTCGGCACCGAACACCAGGCCTTTGACGGCCAGGTCGTAGGCGGCGATGCCGTCGATGGGCAGGTAGCCGCGGGCCTTGGGGGCTTGCATCATGTGCTTTTCGGCGGCCAGCACGCACTGCAGCAGGGGCAGCTTGCCCTTGTCGTCGTAGTAGACGCCCACGCCGAGGTTGACCTTGTTGGGGTTCTGGTCGGCCGCGAACTGCTCGTTGAGACCCAGGATGGGGTCGCGTGGCGCCATTTCGACGGCGGAGAACATGGACATTGCGATCCTTTCAAAAGTGAAATTTTGAGTGAACCCGGGGGACGGCCCTGACCGGCCGGCCCGGCGTTGATGTACGCTTTTCAGTTGCCCGCGATTTTAAGCGGACGCCTCCACCGGGTTTTCATGCCAGAAGCTGTCGAGATCGTCACCCCCGAGCGCGCCGGGAAGTTCATTACTTTTCCCGGCTCGCCCTTCGAGCTGTACCAGCCGTACCCGCCCGCCGGCGACCAGCCCCTGGCCATCGACCAGCTGGTCGAGGGCGTGCAAGACGGCGAGGTGTACCAGACCCTGTTGGGTGTGACCGGCTCGGGCAAGACCTTCACCATGGCCAACGTGATCGCCCGGCTGGGCCGCCCGGCCATCGTGTTCGCGCCCAACAAGACGCTGGCGGCGCAGTTGTACAGCGAGTTCCGCGAGTTCTTCCCGAACAACGCGGTCGAGTACTTCGTCAGCTACTACGACTACTACCAGCCCGAAGCGTACGTGCCGCAGCGCGACCTGTTCATCGAGAAGGACAGCTCGATCAACGAGCACATCGAGCAGATGCGCTTGTCGGCCACCAAGAGCGTGCTGGAGCGGCGCGACACGGTGATCGTCGCCACGGTCAGCGCCATCTACGGCATTGGTGCGCCCGAGGACTACACCCAGATGCGCTTCATCACCCGGGTGGGTGACAAGATCGGCCAGCGCGACATCATCGCGCAGCTGATTCGCATGCAGTACAACCGCAACGAGAACGATTTTTCGCGCGGCAGCTTCCGGGTGCGCGGCGACACCATCGACGTGTTCCCGGCCGAACACAGCGAGCTGGCCGTGCGCCTGGAGCTGTTCGACGACGAGATCGAATCGCTGCAGCTGTTCGACCCGCTCACCGGCCGCATCCGCCAGAAGGTGCCGCGTTTTACCATCTACCCCTCCAGCCACTACGTGACGCCGCGCGAGAAGGTGGTAGGGGCGGTGGAGTCGATCAAGATCGAGCTGGCCGGGCGCGTCAAGGAGCTGCTGGACATGGGCAAGCTGGTCGAGGCCCAGCGGATCGAGCAGCGCACCCGCTTCGATCTGGAGATGCTCAGTGAGGTGGGCCATTGCAAGGGGATCGAGAACTACACCCGGCACCTGTCGGGCGCGCCGCCCGGGGCGCCCCCCTCGACGCTGACAGACTACATGCCCAAGGACGCGCTGATGTTCCTGGACGAGAGCCACCAGATGATCGGCCAGCTCAATGCCATGTACGCCGGCGACCGCTCACGCAAGACCACGTTGGTGGAATACGGCTTTCGGCTGCCGTCGGCCCTGGACAACCGGCCGCTGAAGTTCGAGGAGTTCGAGCAGCGCATGCGCCAGGTGATTTTTGTTTCGGCCACGCCGGCCGACTACGAAAAGCGGCACGCCGGCAAGGTGGTCGAGCAATTGGTGCGGCCCACCGGCCTGGTCGACCCCGAGGTGGAGGTGCGCCCCGCCACCCACCAGGTGGACGACGTGCTGCAGGAGATCCGCATCCGCAGCGTCAAGAACGAACGCGTGCTGATCACCACCCTGACCAAGCGCATGGCCGAGCAACTCACCGACTACCTCAGCGACAACGGGGCCAAGGTGCGCTACATGCACAGCGACATCGACACGGTCGAGCGGGTCGAGATCTTGCGTGACCTGCGCCTGGGCGCCTTTGACGCGCTGGTGGGCATCAACCTGCTGCGCGAGGGTCTGGACATCCCCGAGGTGTCCCTGGTGGCCATTCTCGATGCCGACAAAGAGGGCTTTCTGCGGGCCGAGCGGTCCCTCATCCAGACCATTGGCCGCGCGGCGCGCAACCTGCATGGGCGGGCCATCTTGTATGCCGACCGCATCACCGAATCGATGCGCAAGGCCATGGGCGAGACCGAGCGCCGCCGCATCAAGCAGATGGCCCACAACGAGCTTCACGGCATCACCCCGCGCAGCATCGTCAAGGAGGTGCGCGACCTGATCGACGGCGTCTACAGCGAAAAGGCCAGCAAGGAAGCCGAGAAGCAGGAGCTGCAGCGGGCCATGGCGCAGGACATGTCCGAGAAGGACGTGGCCAAGGAGATCAAGCGCCTGGAAAAGCTGATGCTCGAACACGCGCGCAACCTCGAGTTCGAGAAGGCAGCGCGGGTGCGCGACCAGCTGGCGATGCTGCGCGAGCAGGCCTTTGGCGGTTCGGCGCACGACAAGATCGTGCCGATCAGCCGCGGGGGGGCGTGACAAGAGCATGGCGTGCACCCGCGAGTCACCTCGCTTGCGGATTCCCGCGAAGGCGCACTGGTGTCCGGAATAAATCGGGCGGGTTGCGCTAAGTAGTTATCGCGCAACGGGAAAGCTGCGCCTGGTTCGCGGCCGATTCGAACTACTGTATGAGCCCAGGCCGGCAAACCAGGCGCTGGTCGATCGCCACCAGGGCGACCGCTAAAAGAAGAAGTTTCTCTGCTGGGATCACCTGCACACCAAGCAAGTGCGCCGCACGACCTTGGCCGACGCCAACGAGCGTCGCGATCCGATCCTCTTCGAGGAACTCACCCGGGCGCTGATGGCGCAGGCGGGTAACGCCATCCGCAAGGAGCGCCGGGAACTGCTGTACCTGATCGACTCGACCACCATCGGGCTGCACTCGCCGGCCGCCGAGATCGCCCGGTTGTACAAGCAGCACCTGAAGATCAAGACGTTCCTGGGCGAGAGCGAGAACGCGGTGCGCATCCAGCTGCTGACGGCGTTGATCGCCTACCTGCTGGTGGTCATCCACAAGGCCGCCGGGGCGCTCAAGGACAG
>CANJQN010000072.1 GCA_947476465.1 Comamonadaceae bacterium
TCAAGGACTACGAATGCCTGTGCGGCAAGTACAAGCGCCTCAAGCACCGCGGCGTGATCTGCGAGAAGTGCGGCGTTGAAGTCACGCAGACCAAGGTGCGCCGCGAGCGCATGGGTCACATCGACCTGGCCGCGCCTTGCGCCCACATCTGGTTCCTCAAGTCGCTGCCGTCGCGTCTGGGCCTGGTGCTCGACATGACGCTGCGCGACATCGAGCGCGTGCTGTACTTCGAGGCCTACGTCATCACCGACCCCGGCATGACCCCGCTGAAAAAGTTCGGCATCATGTCCGAGGATGACTACGACGCCAAGCGCAAGGAATTCGGCGACGAGTTCATCGCCAAGATGGGCGCCGAAGGCATCAAGGACCTGCTCGAAAGCCTCGACATCGAAGTCGAGATCGAGCGCCTGCGTGGCGATTTGACCGGCTCTGAAGTCAAGGTCAAGAAGAACGCCAAGCGCCTGAAGGTGCTTGAAGCCTTCAAGAAGTCGGGCATCAGGCCCGGGTGGATGGTGCTGGACGTGCTGCCCGTGCTGCCGCCGGACCTGCGTCCGCTGGTGCCGCTGGACGGTGGCCGCTTTGCCACGTCGGACCTCAACGACCTGTACCGCCGCGTCATCAACCGCAACTCGCGTCTGCGCCGCCTGCTGGAGCTCAAGGCCCCGGAGATCATTGCGCGCAACGAAAAGCGCATGCTGCAAGAGGCCGTGGACAGCCTGCTGGACAACGGCCGCCGCGGCAAGGCCATGACCGGCGCCAACAAGCGCGCCCTGAAGTCCCTGGCCGACATGATCAAGGGCAAGAGCGGCCGCTTCCGCCAGAACCTGCTGGGCAAGCGCGTTGACTACTCTGGCCGCTCGGTCATCACCGTGGGCCCGACGCTCAAGCTGCATCAGTGTGGCCTGCCCAAGCTGATGGCGCTGGAGCTGTTCAAGCCCTTCATCTTCTCGCGCCTGGAGGCGATGGGCATCGCCACCACCATCAAGGCCGCCAAGAAGGAAGTCGAAGCTGGCACGCCGGTGGTGTGGGACATCCTCGAAGAGGTCATCAAGGAGCACCCGATTCTTCTGAACCGCGCTCCCACGCTGCACCGCCTGGGCATCCAGGCCTTCGAACCCATCCTGATTGAAGGCAAGGCCATCCAGCTGCACCCGCTGGTGTGCGCCGCCTTCAACGCCGACTTCGACGGCGACCAGATGGCCGTTCACGTGCCGCTGTCGGTGGAAGCGCAGATGGAAGCGCGCACCTTGATGCTGGCCTCCAACAACGTGCTGTTCCCCGCCAACGGCGAGCCCTCCATCGTGCCCTCGCAGGACGTGGTGCTGGGCCTGTACTACACGACGCGTGAGCGCATCAACGGCAAGGGCGAGGGCCTGATCTTCTCCGACGTCGGCGAGGTGCAACGCGCGCTCGACGCCGACGTGGTCGAGCTCACCGCCAAGATCAGCGTGCGCCTGACCGAGTGGAACAAGGACAAGGACACCAGCGAGTTCGTGCCCTCGACCTCGCTCGTGTTCACCACGGTCGGCCGCGCGCTGCTGTCGGAGATCCTGCCCAAGGGGCTGCCGTTCTCCAACATGAACAAGGCGCTCAAGAAGAAGGAGATCAGCAAGCTGATCAACGTTTCCTTCCGGCGCTGCGGCCTGAAGGAAACCGTGGTGTTCGCGGACAAGCTGCTGCAAAACGGCTTCCGCCTGGCGACCAAGGCCGGTATCTCGATCGCCATCGACGACATGCTGGTGCCGCCGCAAAAGCCGCAGATCATCGCGCGCGCCGAGGGCGAGGTCAAAGAAATCGAGCAGCAGTATGTCTCGGGCCTGGTCACCTCCGGTGAGCGCTACAACAAGGTGGTGGACATCTGGGGCAAGGCCGGCGACGAAGTGTCCAAGGTCATGATGGCCCAACTGGCCAAGGAAAAGACCATCGACCGCCACGGCAACGAGGTGGACCAGGAGTCGTTCAACTCCATCTACATGATGGCCGACTCCGGCGCCCGCGGATCGGCCGCCCAGATCCGCCAGCTGGCGGGCATGCGCGGCCTGATGGCCAAACCTGATGGCTCGATCATCGAGACCCCGATCACGGCCAACTTCCGCGAAGGCCTGAACGTTCTGCAGTACTTCATCTCCACGCACGGCGCCCGCAAGGGCCTGGCCGACACGGCGCTCAAGACCGCGAACTCGGGCTACCTCACCCGCCGTCTGGTCGACGTGACACAGGATCTGGTGGTGATCGAGGAAGACTGCGGCACCGCCGATGGCGCTCTGATGCGCGCCATCGTCGAGGGCGGCGAGGTCATCGAGTCCCTGCGTGACCGCATCCTGGGCCGCGTGACGGCCGAGGAAGTCGTGCACCCCGAGAACCGCGAGGTTCTGCTGGGCGCCGGCCAGATGCTCGACGAAGACGCCATCGAGGCGCTCGAGGTCGTGGGCGTCGACGAGGTCAAGGTGCGCACCGCGCTCACCTGCGCCACCCGCTTCGGCTTGTGCGCCAAGTGCTACGGCCGCGACCTCGGCCGCGGCGGCCTGGTCAACATCGGCGAGGCCGTGGGCGTGATCGCCGCGCAGTCGATCGGCGAACCCGGCACGCAGCTGACCATGCGCACCTTCCACATCGGTGGCGCCGCCTCGCGCGCGGCCATCGCCTCCAGCGTGGAAGCCAAGTCCAACGGCGTCATCGGCTTCAACAGCACGATGCGCTACGTGACCAACAGCAAGAAGGAACTCGTGGTGATCGCGCGTTCGGGCGAGATCGTCATCCATGACGAGCACGGACGCGAGCGCGAGCGCCACAAGGTGCCGTACGGCGCGACCCTGGCGGTCAAGGCCGACCAGGCCGTCAAGGCCGGCGCGATCCTGGCCAACTGGGATCCGCTGACCCGGCCCATCATCACGGAATTCGCCGGCAAGGTGCGTTTCGAGAACGTGGAAGAAGGTCTCACGGTCGCCAAGCAGCTTGACGAAGTGACCGGCCTGTCCACCCTGGTGGTGATCGATCCCAAGCGCCGTGGTGCGGCCAAGGTCGTGCGTCCGCAGGTCAAACTGATAGACGCCTCCGGCAACGAGGTCAAGATCCCCGGTACCGACCACTCGGTGACCATCGGCTTCCAGGTCGGCGCGCTGATCCAGGTGCGTGACGGTCAGGACGTGGGCGGCGGGGAAGTACTGGCCCGGATCCCCGTCGAAGGCCAGAAGACCCGCGACATCACCGGCGGCCTGCCCCGCGTGGCCGAGCTGTTCGAAGCCCGCACACCCAAGGACAAGGGCGAGCTGGCCGAGATGACTGGCACCGTGTCGTTTGGCAAGGAGACCAAGGGCAAGGTCCGCCTGCAGATCACCGACCCGGAAGGCAAGGTCTGGGAAACGCTCGTGCTCAAGGAAAAGAACATCCTGGTGCACGAAGGCCAGGTGGTCAACAAGGGCGAGTCCATCGTGGACGGCCCGGCCGATCCGCAGGACATCCTGCGCCTGCTCGGTTCGGAAGAACTCGCGCGCTACATCGTCGACGAAGTGCAGGACGTCTACCGCTTGCAGGGTGTGAAGATCAACGACAAGCACATCGAGGTGATCGTTCGCCAGATGCTGCGTCGCGTGCTCGTCGAGAACCCTGGCGATTCGAACTACATCGCCGGCGAACAGGTCGAGCGCTCGGAGATCCTCAACACCACCGATGCGCTGCGCGCCGGCGGCAAGCTCGCGCCGACCTTCAACAACTTGCTGCTGGGTATCACCAAGGCCTCGCTGTCGACCGACTCGTTCATCTCGGCGGCCTCCTTCCAGGAGACCACCCGGGTGCTGACCGAGGCGGCCATCATGGGCAAGCGTGACGAGCTGCGCGGCCTGAAGGAAAACGTCATCGTCGGCCGCCTGATCCCCGCGGGCACCGGCATGGCCTATCACCTGGCCCGCAAGGCCAAGGACGCGATGGACGAGGCCGAGCGCCGCGCCATCGCCGAATCCGAGGCCGAGGAGCTGGCTGCGGTGACCGCTGGCGACGGCGGCGACGTCAGCGCCACCAGCGAAGGCGGCACCGCCGAGTAAGCGTCACGCTCGCCTGACCGCCCTGCCGCGAGGGGCCCGACCCCTCGCAACCCGCGCCCCGCGTCCGGCTTTGTCCGGCGCGGGGCGTTCCCGTTTTTCCGGTGCGCCTGCCGCATTGGGTAAGCTCGGGCGCATGTCTGATTCCGTGCTGGCCTGGGTTGCCCTGGCCCTGCTCTTGTTCTGGTCCATCGGCGCCTACAACCGGCTGGTGCGCCTGCGCGCCGAGGTCAAGGCCGGGTTCGCCGTGCTGGAGGCGCAACTGCTCAAGGAGGTGCAGCTGGTGCGCTCGCTGCTGCCCGCCGACGAGCCGGCCCCCGATTCGCTGTTCCCGGGGGAGGGCCAGCCCCCGTTCTGGACCAGCCTCGAAGGCGCGGCATCGCAGCTGGCCGCCACCCTCACGCTGGCGCGCGGGCGTCCGCTCGATCCCGAGCGCATCGCGGCGCTCGCTACGGCGGGCGACGTGCTGGCCACGGCCTGGGAACGTATCGAGCGCAAGGACGCGCACGACTTGGCCGGCCCGCGTCTGCCGCCCTCACTGACCACCACGCGCGCCACCTTGCTCACCCAGGCGAGGGCGGCGGTGGAGCAGTTCAACCGGGCGGTGGCCGACTACAACCGGGCCATCGCCCAGTTTCCGGCCATGCTGCTGGCCTGGGTGTTCGACTTCAAGCCGGGGCGGCCGCTGTGAGCGGCGCCGCAGCGCCACGCCAGCCGGTGCCCTTGTGGCGCCAGTTGCAGGCCGCCGCCGGGGTGGTGCAGGCGGTCCGCGCCGGTGCGTCGGCCACGCCGGCCGTGGCGGCTGTGCCCGTCGAGTTGCGTGCCGGGGTTCAGGCCCTGGTGTTCCAGGCGCTGCGCCAACTGGGCCGCGCCGAGGCGCTGCGCTCGCAACTGGCCCGGCGCGCGCCGCCGCCCGCGGCCGACGCGCTGCTGTGCACGGCGCTGGCCCTGGCCTGGGACGAGGCGCACGCGCCCTACGAGCCCTTCACCTTGGTCAACCAGGCGGTCGAGGCGGCCAAGCGGGACCGCGCCACGGCCGGCCAGGCCAGCTTCATCAATGCCTGCCTGCGCCGGTTCCTGCGCGAGCAGAGCGCGCTGGTACAGGCCACCGACACCCAGCCGGTGGCCCACTGGAACCACCCCGCCTGGTGGATCGCGCGCATGAAGACCGACCACCCCCGGCACTGGCAAGACATCCTGCGGGCCAACAACGAGGTGCCACCCCTGGTGCTGCGGGCCAACGCGCGCCGCTGGACGCAGGCCCAGGCGCAGGCCGCACTGGCCGAGGCCGGCATTGAGGCCATGCCCGTGGGCGCCCAGGGTCTGCGGCTGGCACGAGCCCGGCCGGTGCACGAGCTGCCCGGTTGGGACCAGGGCGCGTTCTCTGTGCAGGACGGCGCCGCCCAGATGGCTGCACCGCTGCTGCTGCAAGGCCTGCCCGTGCCTCAAGGCCGGCGCCTTCGCATCCTCGATGCTTGCGCCGCTCCCGGCGGCAAGACGGCGCACCTGCTGGAGCTGTGCGATGCCCAGGTGACGGCACTGGACGTCGACCCGGTGCGCTGCGAGCGCATCGGCCAGACCCTGGCGCGGCTGGGTCTGCGGGCCCAGGTCGTCGCCGCCGACGCGGGTCAGCCGCCCGCCTGGTGGGACGGCGTGCCCTATGACGCCATCTTGCTCGACGCGCCCTGCACCGCCTCGGGTATCGTGCGCCGCCACCCGGACGTGCGCTGGCTGCGGCGCGAATCCGACATCGCGGCCCTCGCCGCCACCCAGGCGCGGCTGCTGGCCGCGCTGTGGCCGCTGCTGGCGCCGGGCGGCCGCTTGCTGTACTGCACCTGCTCGGTGTTCCGCGCCGAGGGCGAGCAGCAGGTGGTGGCGTTTGTTGCGCGCCACAAAGAGGCCGTATTGTTGCCTTCGCCAGGGCATTTGCTGCCCATGCCCTCCGCCAACACGGGGGGCCTCCCGGACAATCTTGCGAGTGAACACGACGGTTTCTTTTACGCCCTGCTGGAAAAGCATTCGTCGGCTCACCCCGCCGCTTGAGCGCGCCATGCGCGCAGCGGTTTACTGGCTCCTGCCGCTAGCGGTGACGCTTGCATGGGTGGCGCCGGCGCGGGCCGAACCGACGGAAATCACCTCGCTGCGGGTAGAACGCGGCGCGGACGGCCTGTTGCTGTCCGCTCAGGTGAAGTTCGATATGCCCCAGCCGGTCGACGCGGCCCTGAGCAAAGGCATCCCCATGATCTTCGTGGCCGAGGCAAAGCTGCTGCGTGAGCGCTGGTATTGGTACGACAAGGAAGTGGCCAGCGTCACCCGGTACATGCGCCTGTCGTACCAGCCGCTCACCCGGCGCTGGCGCCTGCTGGTGTCGGCCCCGCCGATCGGCCAGACCGGGCTGGCGCTGGGCCAGAACTTCGACACCCGAGACGAAGCGCTGGCGGTTGTGCAGCGCATTTCGGGCTGGCGGATCGCCGACGCGACCGAGATCGACAGCGACCAGCGCTATTTTGTGACGCTGCGTTTCCGGCTCGATGTGTCCCAGCTGCCCCGGCCTTTCCAGATCGGCGTGGTCGGCCATGCCGACTGGAGCATCGGCGCCACCCGCAGTGTCCCCGTCGGCGACGAGCCGCCCGCCCGGTGACCGAGCCCGTGCCACCTGTTTCGCCGCCTGCCGCAACCGCGCCGGCCAGGCCGGCCAACTCGCGCGCCCTGCGCTGGGCGGTTGTGGTGGCCGCCACGGCCATGGTGGGCATCGGCATCGTGCTGCTGTTCCTGCTGGCCCAGGCCACCAACAACCGCGAGCTGTACGAGCGCAACTACGGGCGCCTGTTCATTCTCAACGTGGTGGTCGCCGGCGTGCTGCTGCTGGTCATCGCCTGGATCGCATCGCGGTTGTTCTCGCGCCTGCGGCGCGGCAAGTTCGGCAGCCGGCTGTTGATCCGGTTGGCGGCCATCTTCGCGCTGGTGGGCTTTGTGCCGGGTCTGTTGATCTACACCGTGTCTTACCAGTTTGTCTCGCGCTCGATCGAGAGCTGGTTCGACGTCAAGGTGGAAGGCGCCCTCGATGCGGGTCTGAGCCTGGGCCGCGCTACGCTGGACACCCTGTCCAATGATCTGGCCAGCAAGACCCGCCTGGCCGCCGAGCAGCTGACCGACAACTCGGACGCCACCGCACCCCTGGCGCTCGAGCGGCTGCGCGAGCAGCTTGCGGCCAGCGACGTCATCCTCTGGAGCGCCAGCGGCCAGATGATCGCCAGCGCCGGCCAGTCGCGGTTTTTGCTCTCGCCCGAACGGCCGGCGGCGCAACTGCTTCGCAACGTGCGCAGCCAGCGCGCGGTGGGCGTCATCGAAGGCCTGGACGAGCCCACTCCCGCCGGCACCAGCAATGCCCGCGTGCGGGTGGTGGCGCTGGTCTCGCCGTCGAGCTTCGGCCTGCTGTCCGAGAACCGCTACCTGCAAGTCACACAGTACCTCCCGCCCACGCTGGTGGCCAACGCCATCGCCGTGCAGGAGGCCCATCGCGAGTACCAGCAACGGGCCCTGGCCCGTGAGGGCCTGCGGCGCATGTACATCGGCACCCTCACGCTCAGCCTGTTTCTCTCGGTGTTCGGCGCGGTGCTGCTGGCCATCGTGCTGGGCAACTCGCTGGCCAGGCCGCTGCTGCTGCTGGCGGCCGGCGTGCGTGAGGTCGCCGCCGGCGACCTCAGCCCCAAGCCCGTGCTTCAGGGCAAGGACGAACTCGGCGGCCTGACCCGCTCCTTCGCGCAGATGACGCAGCAGCTGTCCGACGCCCGCACCGCTGTCGAAAAAAGCATGCAGCAGGTGGACGCCGCCCGCACCAACTTGCAGACCATCCTGGACAACCTCACCGCCGGCGTGATCGTGCTCGATCCGCAAGGCAGCATCCTCTCGACCAACCCCGGCGCCACCCGCATCCTGCGTGCGCCCCTGGCCGCCTACGAGGGCCAGCCGCTGGCCGCCATCCCCGGGTTGGAGAGCTTTGGCCAGTCGGTGCAGGCCCAGTTCGACGAATACCACACCGAACGCCTGCAGCATGGGCTGGATCACTGGCAGCAGTCGTTCGAGCTGCATGCCCCAGCGCCGCACGGTGCACCCAACGCCGTGGGCTCGATCACGCTGGTCCTGCGCGGCGCCGAGATGCCCGGCGACGCACCGGGGCGGCAGGTGCATTTGCTGGTGCTCGATGACATCTCCGAGGTGGTCAGCGCGCAGCGTGCCCAGGCCTGGGGTGAGGTCGCGCGCCGGCTGGCACACGAAATCAAGAATCCGCTCACGCCCATCCAGCTGTCGGCCGAACGGCTGGAGATGAAGCTCTCGCCCAAGGTCGAAGGCGCTGACCGCGCCATCCTCGCAAAGTCTGTGCGCACCATCGTCGACCAGGTCGACGCCATGAAGCGTCTGGTCAACGAGTTTCGCGACTATGCCCGCCTGCCCGCGGCCGAACTCACGCCGGTCGACCTGAACGCGGTCGTGGGTGATGTGCTGCAGCTGTACGCCCAAGAGGCCGGCGTCGAAGCGGCCGCGGCCCAGGCGCCCGTGCGCATGGAGCTCGATGCCAACAGCCCGCCCATCCTCGGCGACGCCATGCAGCTGCGGCAGGTGATCCACAACCTGCTGCAGAACGCCCAGGACGCCACCGAAGGCGCGCAGCACCGAGAGGTGGTCATTCGCACCCAATGGAACGAGACCTCGCGCCGCGTGCGACTGATCGTGCAGGACAGCGGCCCCGGTTTCAACGAGAACATCCTCAAACGCGCCTTCGAGCCCTACGTCACCACCAAGGCCAAGGGCACCGGCCTGGGCCTGGCGGTGGTCAAGAAAATCGCTGACGAGCACGGCGCCCGCATCGACCTCAAGAACCGTTTACAAGACGGCGCAGTTTGCGGGGCACAAGTGTCGCTATCATTCGCAGTTGCGGCCTAGCAACACAGCCCCGGCCGGCCGCACGGGGCGCTGGTCTGAACATGGCAAATATCTTGGTGGTCGATGACGAACTGGGTATCCGGGATCTGCTCTCGGAAATTCTCAACGACGAGGGGCACCACGTCGAATTGGCCGAAAACGCGGCGCAGGCCAGGGCGGTGCGCCAGCGTATGCGGCCCGATCTGGTCCTGCTGGACATCTGGATGCCCGACACCGACGGCGTCACCTTGCTCAAGGAGTGGGCCACCACCGGCCTGCTCAACATGCCGGTGATCATGATGAGCGGCCACGCCACCATCGAGACCGCGGTTGAGGCCACCAAGATCGGCGCGCAGTCTTTTCTTGAAAAGCCCATCACCCTGCAAAAGCTGCTCAAGGCGGTGGAGACCGGACTCACCCGCAACGCCGCCCCGGCCCCCGCGGCACCCGTGCTGCGCAGGTCGAGCTTGCAGTCGGTGTCCACCATCATGGCGCAGCCCATGCTGATGGCGAGCGACCTCACCGTCGAGGCCGCCATGACCGCCGGCCAGACCTTGCCGGCCGCCGGTCAGATGGGCCCGCAGGCCCGCCAGCAGTTCGAGCTGGATCGCCCGCTGCGGGAAGCCCGTGACGAATTCGAGAAGTGCTACTTCGAATATCACCTGGCCCGCGAAGGCGGGTCCATGACCCGTGTGGCAGAGAAAACCGGGCTGGAGCGCACCCACCTTTACCGCAAGCTCAAGCAGCTCGGCGTCGACCTGTCGAGGGGAAAACGCTCGGCGGCCTGAGTTATACTTGCCGCCTCACGGCCCGGTAGCTCAGTTGGTAGAGCAGCGGATTGAAAATCCGCGTGTCGGTGGTTCGATTCCGCCCCAGGCCACCAAAGATTCTCCGTAGCAGCAGCCATGTTGCTACGGTTTTTTCTTGTCTGCGACCGTCGTTTGCACGACACCTACGCTGCAGCCACTCTGACACTTCGCTGGGGCCTTTGAGCGATGAGCAAGTCCCTGCAACTGCCCATATCCCAAAGGCGGCTTGTGGGGCTTTTCACCAGCCTAGCCAGCACACAACCACAGACCATCCGACTGCGCGATGGCGATTTAATGCTGTACAGGCGAAGCCGCAATCTGCTGTACCAATGCCGCTATCGACTTGCTGATAGAACTTGGCATCGCCGAACAACTGGCAAAGCCAGTCTTGAACACGCCATCGCAGCCGTGTGCGACATATACGACGAGTCCAGATACCGACAGCGGTTGGGTTTAGCACACTCGTTCGCACAGATTGCTGCCATTTGCTGTGCTGACTTGCGGCAGCAGATAGACGCCAAAGCCAAGAAAACGGCACTAAATGAACATGCCGGCATCATTGAACGCTACTTCGTTCCCTACCTCGGAGAACGGCAGTTGGAGTTGCCGACGCACACGGATGTGCGTGAGTTTGAAATGTGGCGGGATAGGCAGCTGTTGCATAAGCCCAAAACATCAACACTCAACCACTTCACCGGTGTTTGGAGTCGTGTGATCGCTACCGCTGTAGAACGCGGCCACATTGAACGGCACTACAGCAAATTGACGGCGACTATGGCTGCTGATAGGTTGGCTTTAACGTCTGGTTACTGGACGTTGAGCTTAAAAATATGCCACAATTAAAAAATATTAAATTCGGCATTTACTATTCACATTTGACAATGCATATTGTTTCTATTTCTAATTGCACTATAGCAAAGGCTGAAAATGAATTGTAGGCACTGCGGGTATGAGTTACCTGATACAGCTAAATTTTGTAGAAGTTGTGGGAAACCTCAAGTAGCAGATGTTGAGGTGTCGGCAGCACCAGCACCAGCACCAGCACCAGCACCAGCACCAGCACCAGCACCAGCACCAGCACCAGCACCAGCACCAGCACCAGCACCAGCACCAGCACCAGCACCAGCACCAGCACCA
>CANJQN010000073.1 GCA_947476465.1 Comamonadaceae bacterium
AACGTCGCGCTCGCCATCAGGCACTGCTCGAGAGCTGCCAGCAGCAGGACGTGCACTGGTGGTGCGATCGGTTCCTGAGCGCCCTGCGCAATGCGCAGGCGCAGGAACGCGGCACGCCTTGGCTGCGGCTGTGAGCGGACGGTCGCGGCACGAGAAACGCGTCCGTCAAAAGGCGGCTCTCCATCAGAATCTCCGGGCCAAGTGTACAGATGCGTTGAATTCGTTCGCATAACGGCACACTGGACACATCTGAGAACATGACTTAAGCTCCTACGTTGACCTCGTCCGCATAGAACACGACATCCGCTGTGTCCCGGCATGCACGTACTTCTGAAGGCCCGCCCCAAGGTCCTCGTCGGGTGGACGACTGCTTGGCTGCTGAAACAGGCGCCGTTGGATCGGCACCGACACTCTAAGGAAAAAACGATGAGACTCACCAAACGGCTCGCCTTGATCGGTAGCCTTGCACTTGTCCACCTTGGCGCCTTCAGTCCTGCGGCGATCGCTGCTGATCCTCCATTTCCAGCGTCACAGGTGAACATGATCGTTCCCGCAGCTGCCGGTTCGGGAGTGGATGTGCTCGGGCGGCTTATCGGCCGGAAACTCAGCGCAATGTGGAACCAGCCTGTCGTCACCGAAAACGTACCGGGGGCAAGCGGCAACATCGGCCATGCGCGTGGCGCAAAGGCCAAACCCGACGGCCTGACCATTCTCATGGGCTTCGCCGGACCCATGTCGATCATTCCCAATATCGATGCCAACCAGGGTTTCGACCCGGTGAAAGACCTTAAGCCCGTGATCTTGCTGGCCAAGCTGCCCAATATCATGGTGGTAAATCCTGCGGTTCCGGCCCAGAACCTTCGCGAGTTCATCGCGTACAGTCTGCAGAATCCAGGAAAAGTCCGCTACGGGTACCCTGGTGCGGGAACCACTCCACATCTGTCGGCTGAGCAATTCAACCTGGCGGCAGGGACCCAGATTGCGGGCGTTCCGTATTCGTCGAGCGCGCAAATGACCACAGACCTTATCGGCGGTCATATCCAGATGATGTTCCACAACGCGCCGGCGATCTTGCCTTTCGTGCGCAATGGAACGGTGCGGGCACTTGGAATCACGAGTGCGCAACGCAATGCCGCGGCACCCGATCTGCCGTCCCTTGCGGAAGCCGGTCTGCTTGGTTTCGAAGTGATCGCGTATGCCGGTTTCTACGTCCCCGCCAACACCCCGGCTCCCGTTGTCGCAAAGCTCAATCGGGACATTGCTGCGACCTTGACCGATCCACAAGTCAAGCAGTGGATGAATGAACAGGCGGGCGAGGCCGGTGGCGGCTCGCCCGAAGACCTTGCGGCCTTCCAGCTGCTCCAGACTGCCAAGTGGAAAGAAGTCATCGGCAGCCGCAATATCAAGGTGCGATAAGTCAGAGGTGGTCTGGCGCTAAAGATGTAGACGTGGTTACGCGGTTCGCCTTGCCATGTCCATCAGAATTCCACACAGCTGTCCTTCGCCCGTCTTGCTAAGCTCACCACGCAGGCCACCGCTAAGTTGTTGTTTTGACAGAAGGCTAGACCCCCAAGGGCTCCACTACACGAAAGCGGCGTTCTTGGCGGAGGTGGCTTCCCGTGCCTTGATCTTCGGTGGAGGTTGTTCGGGCAGGGCCCAGGTGCATCTGGGACGGCAGGGCCTTGCGGGGTCAATCACTTGCGAACGCAAAACGGCCCAATTCCTGGGAAACCAACGGCCGGTTGAGAAAGATGGGCTAGTCCTAGTCTCGGCCTGACTCCATTCACCAGGCAAGCTCGAGGATCTCGACAATGTCCTGCGGCCCCTTGAGCGGGCGAGGGTTGGTGGACGCGACGAAGTCGTCCATCACCCTGTCGGCGATCCCTGGAAAATCGGCCTTGGCGATGCCGACCTCCCTCAGTCGCCGGGGCAGACCGAGATGCGTGATCAAGGCCTCGAGAACTTCCGCAGCGGGCGCGCCGGGCTGACCCAGGGCGGCGCTGACCAATTGCTGCCGTTCGGTGTTCACGGGTGCATTCCAGCGCATGACCGCAGGCAGCATGACGCACGACGTGTCACCGTGGCCAACGTTGCGGTAGGCGCCCAGCACGTGGCCGATCGCATGGCTCGCGCCCACACCGATGCCGACCTGTTTGCCTGAGCCCGACATCCACATCGCCAGCTGGCAATCGAGCCGCGCCTGCAGGTCTGAGGGGTCGCGCTTGACGCGGGGCAACGCCGAGTTCAACAAGGTCAGGGCCTGGGTGGCCATGGCGTCGTTGAACGGGTGGGTGTCCATTGAGGCCAGTCGCTCGGTGGCATGGTCAATGGCCTTGACGCCAGTGGCAAGGAACAGGAGATCCGGCACCGTCAGGGTCATGGCCGGGTCAAGGATGACAGCCTGCGCGGTCATCAATGGGTGGCCTATGGCTTCCTTGACGCCGCGGAGCGTGTCGGTCACTCCGGCGAACCAGGTGTACTCGGCAGCGGACAAGGTGGTCGGAATAGCGAGCATGCGCAGCCATTCGGGCTCGTCTGCCGTGCGGTGGCTCGGCTCAATGCCTTTCAAGCCCACATACTTCCCGAGCTCTTCTGGACGCGTCAGGCCATGGCGCAGGCACAAGAGCATGGCCTTCGCGGCGTCAATGACCGAGCCGCCGCCCAGGGCGACCAGGAGATCCGCCTGCGCCTCCCGTGCGAACGCCGCGCCGGCGATAACGCTTTCTCGCGGTGCGTGGGCCGCGACCTCCGCGAAAACCCCTACGCACTCGGCTCCCAGCGCAGTGCGCACGGACTGCAGTTGGGCTGACGACCGCAATGAGCGGTTGGTGATGATGACAACCCGCCGGCGCCCGAGCAGCCGAACCTCGCCCTTGAGCGCCTGCGCCGCGGGCACACCAAAAGTGATGCGCTCCAGCGCGTACTGGCGGAATGTTCCGGACGAGGGCATCTTGCGGGGTGTGTTTGAGGTGGATGCACTCTATCACTTCGTGCGGTTATAGGGCATCCGTTCTTATATGTGTCTTATTTGTTGACACACGCTATCGAAGTTGACTGATGGTCGGCAAAAAGCAGCCCTGGTCACGGCGCATCTGGTGAGCGCCCCACGTTGGGCCGCCCCTCAGCGCGACTTCACCTTGAGCATGCGTGAGATCTGTTCGGCGGCCGGCGGCAGCAGGGCGACGAGGGTTCGTGCCTCAGCGCGCACATCCGCTTCCGGTCCGGAGATGCCAATGGAGGCAATTGGCCGGCCCTCGCGGTCCATCACTGGCGCAGCGAAGGATCCGACGCCCGGTGTGAAGTCGCCGAGCGAGCTGGAGTAGCCATCCTTGCGCACGCTCGCCAGCGCGTCCAGAAGCTTCTTGCGTTCGGCGGCGGTCTTGCGCGAGCGGGAGTTGTAGCGCGCATCGAGATACTTCCTGCACCAGGCCGGGTCTGTGAATGCGAGCACGGCGCGGCCGGCAGCTGTGGTGTCCAGGGGGCGCGGAACGCCGAGCTCGCCTACATAGCGGATCGGACGGGTGCTCTGGATCACCTGCTTGTGCAGCATGACCGATTGTTCCGCGACGAACTCCGAATAGATGATGGTCAGGCCCGTCTTGTCGGACAAAGAGTTCAGGACGGTTTGGATGTGGGCTTCCGCACCACTGTGACCAACGATGGCGGTGGCCAAGCTGAGTGCCGCCTGGCCGAGCGTGTAGTGACGATCCTCGCGCACCAGGTAGCCGAGCGCGACCAGTTCCTTGAGCAGCGAGAGCACGCTGCTCTTGGGCGAGCTCAAGCCGCGGCAGACATCGGCCAGGGTTTGTCCGCGTTCCTGTTCGCTCAAAAATTCCAGGATGCGCAGCACGCGTGCCGGTGACAGGGGCCCCAGGTTGCCGGACGGCGCCGCGATCGGCTGCGAAGTCGCTTGAGCTGCGGCGCGTCCGTTTTTCATTTGGCGAGTGTCCTCAGCTGTAAGACCGATAACGGTACGACCGGCCCATATAGGCCTGCCGCATTGTGCCACGCGTCGTGGGCTACAACGCGGCGAACACCTGGCCGTTGTGCTCGCCGAGACAAGGGCTGCTGCGCTCGATCTTCGCCCGGATGCGCTCGAAGCGCCACGGCGCGATCATCAATGACTCGGGCCCTGAAATCGGGTGGACCACCTGCTGCAGCGTACCCCTCCAAAGGAAGCCAGAGTCTCGCCGCGCTTGCTCCACGGACAGGACTGGCGAAGCCGCGACGCCCGCCCGGCGCAAGGTGGCGCACACGGTATCGCGTTCCTGGCGCACCGTCCAATCGGCGATCGCGCCGTTCAACTCGCCGCGGTGCGCCAGGCGCGAGCCCGGTGTGCCGTACGTCTGTTCCAAGGTGCGCCCCTCTGGGCCCATGGTGCGGCACAAGGCCTGCCACGCCGCTTCGTCGGTCGCCGCGAGCGCGATCCATTGATCGGTCCCTCGCGCCGGGTAGATGCCGTGAGGTGACAGGTCGGGATGCCGGTCGCCCACGGGTTGCGGTTGGGGAGCGCCCAATGAGGCGTCCATCAAAGGGCCCGCCAGGCAGCAAAGCAGGCACTCGATCTGCGACAAATCGATGTGGCAGCCGCGCCCACTGGTCTGCCGGCGCCAGAGGGCGGCCATCAGGGCGACCAGCGCATGCGTCGCGGCATTGGGGTCGCCGAGCCCGAAATTGAGGGCTCCAATCGGCATTTCACCGGGGTAACCAATCAGGCCCTCCAGTCCGGTGAAACTGGACATGACCGGCGCATAGGCACGCATGTCGGCACCCGGGCCGAACTGGCCGGCGGCGGACAGCGACAGCATGATCAGCCGGGGGTTCAGAGCCGCAAGCGCCTCATACCCCGCGCCCGCGCGCTCGAGGGCGCCAGGGGACATGTTTTCGATGACGACATCGCTCTGCCCGGCCAACTGCTTGAGCATCGCCAACCCGGCTGGGTCTTTCAGGTCGAGCGTGATCCCGAGCTTGTTGTGATTGATCTGGTGGAAGGCCGGGCTCAGTTCGATCGAGGGCCCCTCCATCGGCGTGCCGTCATCACGCAGGGGGCGCCCGCGCAGCCGCATGTTGTCCAGCCGGCCAGCGTGTTCGACCTTGATCACCTGCGCGCCGAACTCACTGAGGATGCCGGCGACCAGCGGGGCCGACCAGACCCAGCCCAGATCCAGCACGCGCAGGCCCGCGAGCGGCTGCGTGGGGTCTGCGGCCTGCGCAATGCCGCAGGCGCTGGCCGATGCCTGGCTGTCCGTGCGCGATGAGATGCGAAACGGCAGACTCGGCGCGATCGCTTCGCCCTCCTTCAACGAGACCGTCTCCAGCGCGCCGCGAGCGGTGAACTGAGGCGTCGTGAGCACTTGTGCGAACTCGCGGACCGGCGCCATGGGAATGGACTGCTCCAAGCCGATGGCCAGAAGCTCGTCGCGTGTGAGTCCGGCAAGCCACGGCTTGATCAGTTCGTCGACTTCCTGGGGATACTGGGTACCCATGGCCCGCAGGTCCTGGTAGCGCGCAAGCTCGCTCCAGGCGGGGCGGCCCATGGCCTGCACGAGTCGCGCCCACTCATCGCGCGCGCGGCAGATCAGGCACACCAGCCCATCCTTGCACGGCAGCAGGACGTACGGGTAGGAGCCGCCGGAGCCGCAGCAGCGCGACCCTGCCCGGTACCACTTCAGGCCCCAGGGCAGTTGGCCCAGCGCGTTGCCGTAGGCGTAGTAGCCCAACACCTGCGACAGCGCCACGTCCACGCGCTCGCCGCGGCCCTCGGCCAGCCCGCCGAGGACGGCCATGAGTACCGACGCCGCCAGGTTTGCCCCGGCCTGGCACTCAAGGATGCCAGGTGGGAAAGGCACCGGCGCGCGGCCGGGCTCCCCGACGGCCGAGGCAATGCCGCTGAGCGCCTGCGCGTCCAATGCGGACGCGGGCGCGCCTTGCGCCTCGAAGCGCTCGGGCAACAAGTCGCACACACCGACGATCAGACGCGGGTGCCGCTCACGCATGAGTGCAAGACTGGTGCCGACGGCCGCCTCGAAATCCATCGGCCTGTCCAACAGCAGGATGTCAATCTGCGCCAGCAGCCCGTCCAGTGGCTGCGCCAAGGCCCCGCCCGGCAGATCGGGGGGGCTGGCCTTGCCAGAGTCGAGGTGCTCGAAGTTGCGTGCGAACGAAGGAAGGTTCCTGTCGCAGGCCGCTCCAGACGCCAGGACCGGATGGTCCAGCCGCGCGACCCGCGCGCCCATGCGCTGAAACAACCAGCCGGCATAGGCGGTGCCGAGGTCAGTGCCAACCTCAAGGATCCGCAGTCCCGTGCACAGCGAAGATTCGTTCACGGCGCTCCGCGCGAGGGCAGCGCCACTTCTGCGGTCGCCCCCGCTGTCCTGTCACCGAACTGGTTCTCGCACCAACATTCGATGTCGATGACGTGCTTGCCGTCCACTACGCGCTTGCCTTTGACCAGGCCCTTGACCCAGGCGACGTCGCCCACCAGGTTGTGGTCGCGCACCTGGGCGTTCAGGCGCCGCAGGTGCCCATCGTCACCCATCCAGTCGGTTAGCAGGTGAGACAGCCACGCGATGCGTTCGGGCCCGAAGTCGTAAGGGGCCGGCACGCCGGCTTCACGGGCGAACTCTTCGTCCCAGTGCACACGGGCCGGCCCTTCTGGAACGCCGTACTTGTTGGGGATGGCCAGATTGGGGTGTCGCGCAAAGTAGCGCCAGGCGTTGCGGTGGCTCTGAGTGCCATAGCTGCCCCAGGCCTGGTAGTAGGCAATGACCGTGGTCACCGTGTAGGGCCCCTTGAGCAGGGTGTCCAGGGCGTCGCCCACCTGCACGTCTTCGGCATAGCGGGTCTCGGCGCCGCGGGGCTTTTCCTGCGCATAGTGTTGCGCGAAGCGTTCCCGGTCTTCCCGGGTCCAGCGGGCAAGGCGGCCCTCGGTCGATGGCTTGCCATCGACCGCGTACTTCTCGCCTTTCTTCGCCTCTGAGCGCCCCACGCGGAAACACCACGAGTCGGCCTCGGCGATCAGTTCGTCCTGCTGGTTGTAGAACTTCACCGCGTAGATCTGCTGAATCGCACGGCCGGCGAAGCGCGTCTTGCGCTCGATCAGGTCCTTGAGCGTCGACTCGGTGCGAATATGGGTACCCACGGTGACCGGACGATGCCAGGTCCAGTCGGTGCCGGCGAACATCGCGTGCACCCCGGGGAGCCCCTCCACGGCGCCGCCGACCTCGTTGTTGGTCGAGTACAGGATGGTGGGGGAGGCAAGTGCGCACTTCCAGCGCGTGCCAAGGCCGTATCGCGCATCGGCGTACAGCGGGTTGTCTTCGCCAATGCCATTGGCGTAGTGACGCGCCGCGTCCGCGTTGATCTCGGTATAGAAGGGCGGCGTGCTGCGCTTGACTGGCGCGCCGATCCGCTCGCGAAGCTTTGCGAGCGACCGGTCGTCGATGACGGGGTGCAGTTCCATTCGTGTGTCCTTATTCAGCCAGTGCTCATGGTAAAGTTTGTGCGTACATCTGTCTACTGTTCATATATGCGACTGAATTTAGGGTCGACAATATGTTTTCATATGAGGACAATGGGCGCATATTGGACACCCTTTTTGATTTGATGACTCAAGCCGACACCGCATCGCTGGACTTGTCCCGCTTCATCCGCTCCGGCGACACCGTCCTTGTCGGCCAGGGGTGCGGCGAGCCGTGCGTGCTGACCCGGGCCCTGGTGGCACAGCGTGCCTTGCTGGGCGGCGTCAAGGTGCTGCTCTGCACAGTCGTGTCTGATACGTTTCAGCCTGAGCACAGCGACCACCTGGCCTTCCTTGCAATCGGGGTCACGTCGGGAACGCGGGCGCTTTCAACAGCCGGGGGCCTCGACGTGCTCCCGGTGCACTATGGCGGCATCGAACAGCTGCTGCGCGACGGCGATATGGCATGTGACGTCGTCATGGTGCAGGTCGCCCCACCCGACGCCCAGGGGCGCTACAGCCTCGGCGCGACCCACGACTACCTGGCTGCGGCTATTCCACGTGCCCGCGTGGTGATCGCGGAAGTCAATCTGCGCGCTCCCGCGACGCTGGGCGAAACAACGTTCAGCCGCGATGACTTCACTTGCGTCGTAGAGACTGACAGCGCACTGGTCGCTTCGCCCGCCGCACGCGCAAGCCCGACCGATGACCGCATCGGGGCGCTCGTTGCTGGCCTTGTGCCGGACGGCGCCACGCTGCAGCTGGGCATTGGCGGCATTCCGGAAGCTGTGCTTTCTCGGCTGGCGGACCGTCGGGGCCTGGGGTTTCACTCGGGGATGATGAGCGACAGCGTCTGCGACCTGATGGAAAGCGGCGCCATTGACAACGCGCACAAGGGCGTTGACGTTGGCCGATCGGTCACAGGCGTGCTGCTCGGCACCGAACGGCTGTTCCGTTTCGCGCACCACAATCCCGCCGTTTTCATGCGCGGCCCGGGCTACACCCATGCGGCCGGCACCCTCGCGCGCGTACGGCGCCTGTTCTCCATCAACTCCGCGATCGAGGTCGACTTGAGCGGCCAGGTCAACTCGGAAGCCATGGGCGGTCGCTACGTCGGGGCAATCGGAGGCCAAGTCGACTTTGTCCGCGGGGCGAGGCTGTCCGAAGGCGGTCGATCGGTGATCGCCCTGCCTTCAACCCACGGCAAGACGCGGCAAAGCCGGATCGTCGCCCGATTGAACGGGCCTGTGACAACGCCGCGCAGTGACGTCGACACCGTCGTGACCGAGTGGGGCGCCGCCCACCTGCGGGGCCGCTCCCTGCGCGAACGCATGCAAGCCATGATCGCGATCGCCGACCCTCAGCACCGCGAGGCGCTCGAACGCGGCCTCCACGACCTCCGACCGGAACTGAAAGGGGCCTGAGCCTTGAACGCATCGCCCACCTCCTGCGAACACGCGATCACGGCAAGCTCGGGCCCGATGTCCGGCATTACCGTGATTGAGCACCTGCGGGCGGTAAGCACGTTCGTCGACGCCCAGGATCCCGATGTCGGGGGGGCTGCGCTACCCCAAGCAAACCATTCGCTTCAGCCAGTCAGAACAGCCGGTACCCACGCGCGCGCCGCGCCTGGGCGTACATACGCGCCAGTTGCTGCGGGAAGCCGGGTTGTCCGCCGCCGCGATCGAGGCAGTCATGGAGGTGGGGGCGTGAGCGTCAGGGCTCTACTGAATCTGCCAGGATTTAACCTGGCTCCAGCCCCGGAAAGCGCCCCCGAGAAACGACCCTAGGTCTGCCCACCCGCAGCGATCTTCTTCTCGATCGCGCCAAACACGCTCAGCCCGTCCAGTCCCCTCATCTCGATGCGGATGGTGTCGCCGAACTTCATGAACTCGGTGCTGGGTTGGCCGTCCTGGATGGTTTCGATGGCGCGCTTTTCAGCAATGCAGCTGTAGCCCTTGGGCCATTCCATCCGGCCGCCCGGGCCTTGCACGCCCTTGTTGCTCACGGTGCCCGAGCCGACGATGCTGCCGGCGCGCACATTGCGGGTCTTGGCGATGTGGGCG
>CANJQN010000074.1 GCA_947476465.1 Comamonadaceae bacterium
TCGGGCTGAGCCTGTCGAAGCCTCGCACTTGCACTCGCATGCCCTTCGACAGGCTCAGGGCGAACGGAAATTCCACCGAGGCCGCCCCTTTGTCTTTGTATCACCCGATCAATTTATTCCGGACACCAGTGCGCCTTCGCGGGGATGACAACCAATTCATCCCCGCGAAGGCGGGGATCCAGGCGCAGGCTGAGCGTAGCGATGGCCCGCGGCCAACGCCAAGCCCTTGACGGAGATCATCTGCAATGCAGGGGTGTTACGAGGGCGGCGCATCCGCAAGGCTACACTTTGCGAACGCCCCCCCCGAAAGCACACTTGACCCGTTTTCTCCGCCTTTTTCTCGCGACCCTGGGGCTTGTTTCCAGCCTGGCCGGAACCGCCCACGCGCAAGGCGCCCCCATCTTCGTTCTCAATTCGCTGGGCGCCAGCGTGAGCGTGATAGACCCGGTCAGCTGGACGGAGGTGCGACGCATTCCCACCGGCAAGGAGCCGCACCACCTGTACATGACGCCCGACGAAAAGTCGGTCATCGTCGCCAATGCGGGTTCTGACACGCTGACCTTCATCGATCCGCGCACGGCGGCCATCCAGCGCGAGGTGCGCGGCATCGTCGATCCGTATCACCTGCGCTTTTCGCCCGACATGAAGTGGTTCGTCACGGCCGCCAACCGGCTGAACCATGTCGACATCTACCGCTGGGACGGCGCCAACCTGAGCCTGGCCAAGCGCATTCCTACCGGCAAGACGCCCAGCCACATCTGGATCGACTCGCGCAGCACCACCGCCTACGTCTCCATGCAGGACAGCGACGAACTGGTGGCCATCGACATCGCCACTCAGGCCATCAAGTGGCGCGCGCGCACCGGTTCGCTGCCCGCCGACGTCTTTTCAACCCCGGACGATCGCTACCTGCTGGTGGGCATGACCGGCGACGACCATGTCGAGGTGTGGGACGTCAGCGGCAAGGAGCCGCGCAAGGTCAAGACCATCAAGACCGGGCAGGGCGCCCACGCCTTCCGTTCGGCCGGCGACAAGCGCCACGTCTACGTGAGCAACCGTGTCGCCAACACCATCGGCAAGATTGACCTGCAGACCCTGGCGCTGGTGGACACGTTCGCGGCGCCCGGTGGGCCCGACTGCATGGAAGTGGTGGCCGGCGGCCGGCTGCTGCTGGTGTCCTCGCGCTGGGCCAAGAAGCTCACCGTCATCGACACCCAGACCCGCCAGGTCGTGCGGCAGGTGTCGGTGGGCAAGTCGCCGCACGGCGTGTGGACGCTCGATCATCAGCGGCCCTGATCGGGTCATGACCCCGCCCGCCAGCCTCATCACACGCCGCCGCTTCGGCGCCGCAGCGCTGGCCGCCGGCTGCGCGCTGCCCCTGGCCGCGCAGGCCCAGGCCCAGGCGGTGTGCGGCAAGCCGGTCTACCTCACCTTCGACACCGGGCACATGGGTGTGGCGCCCCTGATCGCGCAGACGCTGGCCCGCCACCGTGTGCAGGCCACCTTCTTTGCGGCGAACGAGCGTACGCAAGAGGGGGACGCCAGCCTCGGTGAGCACTGGGCGCCCTGGTGGCGCGAGCGCGCCGACGAGGGCCACGAATTCGCCTCCCACACCTTCGACCACGTGTACTGGCGCGCCGACCTGCCGGGCGAGCCAGCGTCGTTCCGCGTCCAGGCCTCGACCGGACCGAACGAGGGTGTGGTGCGCACATGGAGCGCCGCGCAGTACTGCGCCGAGATCGAGCGCGCCGCGCGCCGCCTGCAAGAAGTGACTGGCCGCAAGCCACTGCCGCTGTTTCGCGCCCCCGGCGGCAAGACATCACCCCGGCTGCTGGCCGCCGCCCGCGCCTGCGGGCATGCCCACGTGGGCTGGGCGCCCGCCGGCTTTCTGGGTGACGAGCTGCCCAGCGAAAAGTATCCCAACGCCTTGCTGCTGGAACGCGCCTTGCGCGGCGTGCGCGCCGGCGACATCCTGGTGGCCCACCTGGGCATCTGGTCACGCCGGGACCCCTGGGCGCCAGCAGTGCTGGAGCCGCTGCTGGCCGGCCTGATCGCCCGGGGCTTTTGCTTTCGCACGCTGCGTGATCACCCCGATTACCGCGGCTGGATCGCGGCGCACGGTCGATGACATGATCAGCTGAAATGAACTGGATCGATCAGGTTTTTTCCGACGCCCAGCAGGCCCTGTTCGAGGCCGTGCTGCAGCCAGTCATGTTCGCCTTGGGCCTGGGCAATTTGCTGGAAGACGGCTATCGCGCCACGGGTTGGCTGCTGGTGGGCCTGCTACAGCTGGTGGTGATGCTGCTGCTGATCGCGCCGCTGCAACGCTGGCGCCCGGTCGAGCCGATGGTGGACCGGGCGGCGGTGCGCACCGACATCGTCTACACCCTGATCCACCGGCTGGGCCTGTTTCGCGTGGCGCTGTTTTTCACCGTCGATCCGGTCTTCACCGAGGTGTTCGGCTGGCTGCGGGGGCATGGTGTCGCCACCTTCCACCTCGACCAACTCGTGCCGGGCGTGACCGACATCGCCTGGGTGAGCTTTGTGCTGTACCTGGTGGTGTTCGATCTGGCCGACTACTGGATCCACCGGGGCCAGCACGGCATGGGTTGGTGGTGGCAGCTGCATTCGCTGCACCACTCGCAGCGTCAGATGACCCTGTGGAGCGACAACCGCAACCACCTGCTGGACGACCTGATCCGCGACACGCTGCTGGTGCTGCTGGCGCAGGCGGTGGGGGTCGCTCCGGCGCAGTTCGTGGCCCTGGTGGCCCTCTCGCAGCTGAGCGAAAGCCTGCAGCATGCCAACCTGCGGCTGTGGTTCGGCCGGCTTGGCGAGCGGCTGTGGGTGAGCCCGCGCTACCACCGCCTGCACCACGCCATCGGCATCGGCCACGAAAGCCGGGGCCAGGGTACCCTGGGCGGGCATAACTTCGCGGTGCTGCTGCCGGTGTGGGACATGCTGTTTCGCACCGCCAACTTCGAGCAGCGCTACGACGCCACCGGCGTGCGCGACCAGGTGGAAAAGGGCCGCGACTACGGGCGCGGTTTCTGGGCCCAGCAGTGGCTGGGCGTCAAGCGCCTGGCCGGGCGCGCCTGAAGGCCCCAACCGCTTACAGCACCGAAAATCGACCATGCTCACACCCGCCGACAACACTGTCGACACCAACACTGACTTCGGCCTCGTCATCGTGGGTGACGAGATTCTGTCTGGCAAGCGCAGCGACAAGCACATGCCCAAGCTGATCGAGTTGCTGTCCGCGCGCGGGCTGCAACTGGGCTGGGCCGAATATGTGGGCGACTCGCCGGCCCGCATCACGGCCACGCTGCGCCGGGCCTTCGATGCCGGCATGCCCGCGTTCTCCTGCGGGGGCATCGGCGCCACGCCGGACGATCACACCCGGCAATGCGCCGCAGCAGCGCTGGGCTTGCCCCTGGTGCTGCATCCGCAGGCCGAGGCCCTGATCCGCGAGCGCATGCAGGACATGGCGCGCGAGCAGGGCAAGCCCCACGAGCCCGACCGATCCGACAACCTGCACCGCCTCAACATGGGCGTGTTCCCGCAGGGCGCGAGCATCATCCCAAACCCCTACAACAAGATCCCCGGCTTCAGCGTGGCGCAGGTTCATTTCGTGCCCGGCTTTCCAGTGATGGCCTGGCCCATGATGGAGTGGGTGCTGGAGACCCGTTACCGCCACCTGTTCGGGCGCAACGCCTATGTCGAAAAGTCGGTCATCGTGCGCGGCGCGATGGAGGCCACCCTCACCCCGCTGATGGAGCGGATCGAGCGCGAGCACCCGGGCGTCAAGGTGTTCAGCCTGCCCAGCGTCGACCATCCGCAGTGGGGCCGGCACATCGACCTGGGCGTCAAAGGGCGCCCGGCGGTGGTTGAGCCAGCCTATGCGCAGCTGCGGCAGGGCTTGGAGGCGCTGGGCGCGAGGCTCGGCCCCGAGTTGGTGCGCCAAAATGGTGCCTTGAGCTAATCTGACATGGAAGATGCACCATTAATGTGCCAATGCGCCGTGAAGGTGCGGCCGGTGGCCGGTCGAAAGCGGTTCAACTTCGCGGACAATCCAAGGCTTTGCCGGTGCGGGCCGGTCCGTGCCGATGGCATGAAACCTGCGTCCCTGCGCCCGTCAAACGAACAACCATTTCAACCCAGGAGATCCTGATGGCAGCCAAGACCGTCGCAGACGTGATGAAGATGGTGAAGGAAAACGAAGTCAAGTTCATTGACTTTCGCTTCACCGACACTCGCGGCAAGCAACAGCACACCACCGTGCCCGTTTCGCATTTCGATGAAGACAAGTTTTCGTCTGGCCACGCGTTCGATGGCTCTTCGATCGCCGGCTGGAAGGGCATCGAAGCCTCGGACATGCTGCTCGTGCCCGACCCCCGGACGGCCAACATCGATCCCTTCTTCGAAGAGACCACCCTCATCCTGACCTGCGATGTGGTGGAGCCGAGCGACGGCAAGGCCTACGACCGCGACCCGCGTTCGATCGCCAAGCGCGCCGAGGCCTACCTGAAGGCCTCCGGCCTGGGCGACACCGCCTACTTCGGTCCGGAACCCGAGTTCTTCATCTTCGACGGCGTCCGCTGGAGCACCGAGCCCCAGAACACCTTCTACGAAATCGAAGAGTACGAGGCGCCCTGGAACACCGGCGCCAAGCTCGAAGGCGGCAACAAGGGCCATCGCCCCACCGTCAAAGGCGGCTACTTTCCCGTGCCCCCGGTCGACAGCACGCAGGACATGCGCGCCGAGATGTCGCTGATTCTCGAGTCGCTGGGCATTCCGGTCGAAGTGTTCCACCACGAGGTGGCGGGCGCCGGCCAAAACGAGATCGGCACCAGGTTCAGCACAGTGGTCGAGCGTGCCGACTGGACCATCCTGCAAAAGTACGTGGTCCATAACGTGGCCAACGCCTACGGCAAGACCGCCACCTTCATGCCCAAGCCCTACCACGGCGACAACGGTTCGGGCATGCACGTGCACCAGTCTGTCTGGAAGGACGGCAAGAACCTGTTCGCCGGCGACGGCTACGCCGGCCTGAGCGATTTCGCGCTGTACTACATCGGCGGCATCATCAAGCACGCCCGTGCGCTCAACGCCATCACCAACCCCGGCACCAACAGCTACAAGCGTCTGGTGCCGCACTTCGAAGCCCCGGTCAAGCTGGCCTACTCGGCCAAGAACCGCTCGGCCGCGATCCGCATCCCCTTCGTTTCCAACCCCAAGGGCCGCCGCGTCGAGGCGCGCTTCCCCGATCCCCTGATGAACCCCTATCTGGGTTTCGCCGCGCTGCTGATGGCCGGCCTGGACGGCGTGGAAAACAAGATTCACCCGGGCGAAGCCGCCACCAAGGACCTGTACCACCTGCCGCCCGAAGAAGACGCGCTGGTGCCAACGGTCTGCCACAGCCTTGACCAGGCGCTCGAAGCCCTGAACGCCGACCGCGCCTTCCTGACCAAGGGCGGCGTGTTCACCGACACCATGCTCGACGCCTACATCGACCTCAAGATGCAGGAGGTCACGCGCTATCGCATGGCGGTGCACCCGGTTGAGTACGACATGTACTTCAGCCTGTGATACGCCGGGCCGTCTGCGCGCGGCCCTGTTCACACCCCGGAGAGGGCGGCGCAAGCCGCCCTTTTCTCCTTTCAATACAGGGGTTTGCGCCATCCCCGACGAGTTCGGCCATACTTCGAGGATCATGAGAACCCGACAGCCGGCAACCCCACGCAAGTACGCATTCCTGGTCGCGGCCGGCCTGTTGGCCGCCATGTTGCCAGGCTTCTCGGCCGCCCAAGCACAGCCGCGCATCTATCGCTGCGGCAACACCTACACCAACGACGCTGTCGAGGCTCAGTCCAAGGGTTGCAAGCCCATGGACGGCGGCAATTTCACGGTGATCGAGGGCATGCGCGTGAATGCGCCGGCTCGCCCGGCCGCCGCCCCCGCTTCTGCGCCACAGGGTGCGGCCTCGGCCCAGCAGCGCATCGACGCAAGCGTCCAGCGCGCCCGCGATGCCGACGCCCGGCTGATCCTGGAGACCGAGCTCAAGAGCGCCGAAACGCGCCACCAGGAGCTGCAGAAGGAATACAACAACGGCGAACCCGAGCGCCTGGGCAACGAACGCAACTACCAGAAGTACCTGGACCGCGTGGCCGAACTCAAGGCCGCGATCGCCCGCAACGAAGCCGACATCGCCGGCATCCGCCGCGAGCTGTCGCGTCAGACGTCCACCCGCTAGGGCCTGCTCCCACTGGCCCTGCGCCTTGAAACGATCCACCCCACCGCCGGCGGCCATCCCCGCGGCGAGTTTTCAGGCCTTCGATCTGCTGGCAACGCTGGTAGCGATGATCCGTACCGACGGTACAGTCATCTTCGCCAATGCGGCGCTCGAAGACGCGATGGGCACCTCGCGCCGCAGCATCGAAGGCTCGGCCTTTCCCGAGGCCTTTGTCGATCCCAGGCAGTTGCGCACCGCACTGCAGGGTGCCCGCAGCAATGAGTTCGCGGTGCTGCGCTACGACGCCGCGCTGGCGCGGCCAGGCGCCGAACCCATGCCGGTGCATGTGGTCGTGGTCCAGACCGAGCGAGCCGGCGAAGTGTTGATCGAGATGTTGCCGCTTGAGCAGCAAGCGCGTCAGGAACGCGAAGAACGTCTGATCGACCAGGCGCAGGCCAACAAGGAGTTGATCCGCAACCTCGCGCACGAGATCAAGAACCCGCTGGGCGGCATCCGGGGCGCGGCCCAGTTGCTGGAGATGGAGATCGACTCGCGCGAGCTCACCGAGTACACGCAGGTCATCATCCGCGAGGCCGACCGCCTGCAGACTCTGGTGGATCGCCTGCTCGCACCGCACCGCCGCCCGCACGTGGTGGGCGACGTCAACATCCATGAAGTGTGCGAACGTGTGCGCTCGCTGATCCTGGCGGAGTTTCCGCGTGGCCTGGAGGTTGTGCGCGAGTACGACACCTCCTTGCCTGAGTTTCGTGGCGACCGCGAGCAGCTGATCCAGGCGGTGCTCAACATTGCGCACAACGCGTGTCAGGCGCTGTCCGAGCGCATCGCGGCCGGTGACGCGCAGCTGATGTTTCGCACGCGCATCGCGCGGCAGGTGACCTTTGGAAAGCAGCGCTATCGACTGGCACTGGAATTGCATGTCATTGACAACGGACCCGGCGTGCCCCTGGCCATCAAGGACCGCATCTTCTATCCGCTGGTATCCGGCAGGGAAGGCGGCTCTGGCCTCGGACTCACACTGGCTCAGACTTTCGTGCAGCAGCACCACGGTCTGATCGAGTGCGACAGCGTGCCGGGCCGAACGGATTTCAAGCTGTTGATTCCGTTGCCCTGAAACACAAGGAACCCGAGGCACAAGAACGCATGAAGCCGATCTGGATCGTTGACGATGACCAATCCATCCGCTTCGTGCTGGAGAAGGCGCTGTTGCGCGAGGAGCTGCCCACCCGCAGCTTCACCAATCCGCGTGAAGTGCTGCAGGCGCTGGATTCGGCGAGCGACGACGAGGGCCCGCAGATCCTGGTGAGCGACATTCGCATGCCCGGCGGCTCGGGCCTGGATCTGCTGGCCAAGGTCAAGGAGCGGCTGCCGGGCTTGCCCGTCATCATCATGACCGCCTTCTCCGACCTGGACAGCGCGGTCTCCGCCTTCCAGGGCGGCGCCTTCGAGTACTTGCCCAAACCCTTTGACCTGCCCAAGGCCATCGAGCTGATCCGCCGCGCGGTCGAGGAAAGCCAACGCGAGGAAGTGGCCGAGGAGCGCCTCGTGGCCACCCCCGAGATGCTGGGCCAGGCACCGGCCATGCAGGATGTGTTCCGCGCCATCGGCCGGCTTTCGCAAAGCAACGTCACCGTGATGATCACCGGCGAATCCGGCTCCGGCAAGGAGCTGGTCGCCCGCGCGCTGCACAAGCACTCGCCGCGCGCCAACGGCCCCTTCGTGGCGATCAACACCGCCGCCATCCCGAAAGACCTGCTCGAGTCCGAGCTGTTTGGCCATGAGCGCGGCGCCTTCACCGGCGCGCAGACCATGCGCCGCGGGCGCTTCGAGCAGGCCGAAGGCGGCACGCTGTTCCTCGACGAGATCGGCGACATGCCCTTCGACTTGCAGACCCGCCTGCTGCGCGTGCTGTCCGACGGCCACTTCTACCGCGTGGGCGGGCACAACGCCGTCAAGGCCAATGTGCGCGTGATCGCCGCCACCCACCAAGACCTGGAGCAGCGCGTCAAGGACGGCGCCTTCCGCGAGGATCTGTTCCACCGCCTCAACGTCATCCGGCTGCGCCTGCCGGCGCTGCGCGAGCGCCGCGAGGATGTCTTCATGCTGGCGCGTCACTTTCTGCAACAGTCGGCCCAGCAATTGGGCGTCGAGCCCAAGCGCATTTCCGACGCGGCGCTGTCGCGGCTGTCGACCTTCGCCTTCCCGGGCAACGTGCGCCAGCTGGAGAACATCTGCCACTGGCTCACCGTCATGGCGCCGGCCCAGCTGATCGAACCGAAGGACCTGCCGCCCGAGGTGATGGCCGGCTCCACGGCCGAGGCGCCCGCGGCCACGTCGCGCCCGTCGGCGCCCTTGCCGGACGCCGCAGCCGCCGGTGGGGGGGGTGATGCGCGGCACGATGCCCCGCTCGCGGCCACCGGCTCAGTCGCCGGTGGCGTCGCCACGCCCGCCGCCGGCACCTGGGAATCGGCGCTGGAGGCCGAGGCGCACGCCCTGCTCGCGAGCGGCCGCCACGACGTGTGGGAGGTGCTCACCCGCCGGTTCGAATCGCGCCTGATCCTCACCGCCCTGCAGAACACGCTGGGGCGCCGTATCGAGGCGGCGCACAAGCTGGGCATCGGCCGCAACACCATCACGCGCAAGATCCAGGAGCTCGGGCTGGAATAGGGCGTCGCGCGGCATCGCGCTGTTTTCCAGAACATTGTGGATTTCGTCGGGAGCATCGCGGTAGCGGCCGCTCCCCGGCATCCGGTACGGGCCGCTTCAGGCTGACGCGATCGGCACGGATCAGGGCACGGGTCTGGTCGGACACGATCAGGCGCCGCACGCCGCCGAAGAACTCCAAGGCCCGACCTTGCGCGCCGATCCAGTGGGCGGTGGTCTGGCGGGGGGTGGCGCAGGCGCAGGTGCAATTGGACGCGCCCAGCGTGGCCACAAAGATCTCACGCTGAAACAGCGTCCACGATCAGCTTGAAACGCCGTCCACGATGGGCTGAAATACGCAACTCTCGGCGGCCCTAAATGGCGCCCGATACAGCCAGACTGGGCGATCAGGGCTGGCATAAAACACGGCGTCGGCTTGCAGCGCTGAAGCCACAAACTCCAGACTGACCAGCCAAGCGCCGGGTTTCATCTCTGTTTGTGCCTTGGCTTGCGCGCGCGCCATGGTCTCGGGCCGCTGAAATACATAAACCAGGTCGTAAGCGCCCCAGTGGTCTAGCCACATGTCACCCTGGAGA
>CANJQN010000075.1 GCA_947476465.1 Comamonadaceae bacterium
GGCCGTGCCGCAGGCGGCGGTGGCGATGCATTCGGATTTTGTGCGGGAGTTTTTGGGGATTGCCGAGACCCGGCAGGTGGTGGCGGGTGTGTCCTTTGGCCTGGCGGCCGATCACCCGATCAATGGGTTTCGCACCACGCGGGCGAATTTGGGCGATGTGGTGACCTGGGTGGAGTGAGCCGTTATGCCAGCTCGCCCGCCATGGTGCGGGCGAGGATGGCATCGAAATCCACCCCCTCCGGCAGCGTCCCAAAAAAACCAGCCCCATCCGCCCCGAACCGGCTGGCGCAAAACGCATCCGCCACACCCGCCGGCGCATGCTGCACCAGCAAGCCCCCTTGCAGGCACAGCGCCAGCTGCTGCGCCAGCCGCCGCGCCTGCGCCTCATTGGCGGTGGCGGCAGCCAGCACACCAGGCAAGCCGTCCATCGCGCGGTCCAGGTGCGCATTGCCGCCGCGCGCCAGCTGCAACTGTGCAAACAGCACCTCCTTGGCCAGCGGATCCTTCTGCAGTGCGCGCAGGATGTCCAGGCAGATCACGTTGCCCGAGCCTTCCCAGATGTTGTTGACCGGCGCCTCGCGGTAAAAGCGCGGCAGGACCGATTCCTCGACATAACCAGCGGCGCCATGCACCTCCATGGCCTCCTGCACGAAGGGGACCGCGCGCTTGCAGTGCCAGTACTTGGCGATGGCCACCGCCAGGCGGGCGAAGGCGCGGTGGCCGTCGTCTTGCGCGGCGCTGTCCAGTGAGCGGGCGATGCGCATCGACAAGGCGACCGAAGCCTCGTATTCCAGCGCCATGTCGGCCAGCACGTTCTTCATCAGCGGCTGGTGGATCAGCGCCTTGCCGAAGGCGCTGCGCTGGCGGGCATGGTGGATGGCCTGCGTGAGCGTCAGCCGCATCTCGCCCACCGGCATCATCGACACCTCGAAGCGCGAGTACTGCATGAAGATCATCATGTTGGCGATGCCGCGCCCGTCTTCGCCAACCATCCAGCCGTGGGCCTTGTCGAACTCCATCTCCACCGAGGGGTTGGCCCGGTTGCCCATCTTGTCCTTGATGCGCTCGATGGTGATGGCGTTGCGGGTGCCATCGGGCAGCCAGCGCGGCACGGCGAACACGCTGATGCCCTTGTCAGTGCGGGCCGACACCATGATCACATCTGCACCGGCCGAGGACACCCACCACTTGTGGCCCGTCAGCAGGTACTCGCGGCCCGGCCCGGGCGTGCCCACGGGTGTGGCCGTGGTGGCGTTGCTGCGCATGTCCGAGCCACCCTGCTTTTCGGTGGCGGCGAAGGCGGCGGTGGCGCCGGTCTTTTGCGAGACGGGCAGCGGCCGTCCGTCATACACGGTGGAAAGCAGATGCGGCTCCCACAGCGCCGAGATGTCGGGCTGGCTGCGCAGCATGGGCACACCGCCGTAGGTGATGGCCACCGGGCACATGCAGCCGCCTTCGAGTTCATTGAACAGGATGGTCTTGGCCGCCTTGGCCACGTGGGCGCCTTCGCGCGGGTCGGTCCAGGGGCCGGTGGGCAGGCCGTGCCGCCAGGCCATGCCCATGATGTGGTGCCAGGCCGGGTGAAACTCGACCTGGTCGACGCGGCGGCCGGCCGCGTCGAAGCGCCTGAGCGTGGGTGAATGCAGGTTGGCCAGCGTGGCCTGGTCGACGTTGGCTGGGTCGCCCACCGCCTCGCCCAGGGCCAGCAAGTCAGGCGTGGCCCAGGCCGCGCCTTCGCGCTTTACCGCCTCTTGCAGCGCGGTGTCGCAGCGATAGGCGTTGTAGGCGCCCAGCGGCAGGGGTTGGTTCTCGACGGTGTGGGTGCGCAGCACACTGCGCGGCAAGAGATCGATCGGCACGGGAATTTCGTCAGAGTTCAGGCGCCCTCGGCCAAGCGGAACTTGGGCAAGGAAATCTCGGGCGTGACGTCCTCGTAGGCGACAGTCACACGTTGGCCGATGCGCACATCGTCGGGCGGGCAGCCGACGATGTTGGTCATCATGCGGGGGCCTTCGTCCAGTTGCACCACGGCCACCACATAGGGCGCGTCGGCCTGGAAGGCGGGGCCGGCGCCGCGCCGGGCGATGGTGAAGCTGTAGATGCTGCCGGTGCCCCGCGCCTCGTGCCAGGCCACGGCGTCCGAATGGCAGTGCGGGCACAGCTCGCGCGGATAGAAGTGGCAGCGGCCGCAGTCGGCGCAGCGCTTGATCAACAGCCGGTGTTCCCGCGCGGCGTCCCAGTAGGGGGCGGTGTCCGGATCGACGATGGGCAGGGGTTTGTCGTACATCGCGAAATTGTGAGGTCAGTGGCTGGAGAGAATGCAGGTCGCCCCGCTCGACAGCGTGCCGCCGGTGCCATGCACCAGCGCTGTCCGCGCGCCGGCCACCTGCCGCTCGCCGCACTCGCCGCGCAGCTGGCGCACGGCTTCGATCAGCAAAAAGATGCCCAGCATGCCGGGGTGGCAGTACGACAGGCCGCCGCCGCTGGTGTTCATGGGGAATGGCCCGCCAGGGGCGGTGCGCTGGCCCGACACGAAGGCGCCGCCTTCGCCGCGCTGGCAAAAGCCCAGGGCTTCGAGCGTCATCAGCACGGTGATGGTGAACGAGTCGTACACCTGCACCACGTCGATGGCGTCGAGCGCGATCCCGGCCATGGCCAGCGCGTGGCGGCCCGAGATCTCCGCTGGCAACAGGCGCGCGGCGTCGGGCATGGCGGCCACTGTCCACTGGCTGAGCGATTCGCCGTAACCGCGCACGTACACCGGCTTGATGCCCAATGCGCGCGCATGCCCGGCCGTGGTCATGACCAGCGCGCCGCCGCCGTCGGTGACCAGGCACGAATCGAGCTGGTGCAGCGGGTCGCTGATCATCGGGCTGGCCAGCACGTCGTCGATGGTGATCGGCGTGCGGTGCATGGCGGCGGGGTTGAGTGCGGCCCACTTGCGGGTGGCCACGGCGATCTCGGCCAGCTGCTCGGAGGTGGTGCCGAACTCGTACATGTGCCGCATGGCCGCAATGGCATAGCCGCCCACTGGCGTGGGCATGCCCCAGGGCGCTTCGAACTGCATGGTGAGCGCCGCGGGCCGGCCGGCGAGGTTACGGCTGCGATCGCTCTTTTGCACGCTGCCATAGGTGATCAGCGCCACCTCGCAATGCCCGGCCGCGATGGCCGTGGCCGCGTGACCCACATGCGACTCGAAGGCCGAGCCGCCGATGTTGGTGCCGTCAATGAAGCGCGGCTGGATGCCCAGGTATTCGCCCAGCGTGATGGTGGGCAACTGGCCGGCACCGGGAACGCCCCACATGCCGGCGGTGAGCAGGCCGTCCACGGCCGCCATCGGAATGCCGCAATCCTTGAGGGCCATATGGGCCGCGCGGGCCTGCACCTGCAGCGGCGTCATGGGGGTGAGCACTTTGCCATCTTTCAGCGGCAGTTCCGCGATGCCGACAATAACGGGCTCGCGTGAGGCAAGAAGGGTGCCCGCCATCAGCGCAACTCCTGCGCGCGCTGCGTGTGAGTGAACTTGAGGGGTTGAACCATGCGAGCCTTGCGCGTTGGCGTTTTACGGAAAAGAGTTTATTTCGCGTCGCCGCTCGGCCCCACCGTGTCGGCTTCGGGCGGGTCTTCGGCCAGCGTCGCTTCGGCGCCAGCCGCGGTGTCGGCCTCGGCCGCCTGACGCACCTGGGCCTTTTCGCCGGCGGTGGCGAACTTGCTGTACTTGTGCAAGATGCCGACCATCTGCCCGTAGATGCGCGGCGAGCCCGCCAGGCATTCGCGCTGCTCCAGAAAGTCGGGCTCGCCGGTGAAGTTGCCGATCAGGCCGCCGGCCTCGGTCACCAGCAGCGAGCCGGCGGCCACGTCCCAGGGCGACAGGCCGGTCTCGAAGAAAGCGTCGGTGAAGCCGGCCGCCACATAGGCCAGGTCGAGCGCGGCGGCGCCCGGGCGGCGCAGGCCGGCGGTGCGCTTCATCACGTCGGCCATCATGCGCAGGTAGCTGTTGAAGTTGTCGCCGGGGCGAAACGGAAAGCCGGTGGAGATCAGGCACTGACGCATTTCGGTGCGCTTGCCCACGCGCATGCGCCGGTCGTTCATGTAGGCGCCGCGGCCGCGGGTGGCGGTGAACAGGTCGTTGCGGGAAGGGTCGTAGATCACGGCCTGATCGATGCGCCCGCGCACCGACAGGGCGATGCTCACGCAATACACGGGAAAGCCGTGGATGAAGTTGGTGGTGCCGTCCAGCGGGTCGATGATCCAGACGTTTTCCGAGCCCTGCCGGCCGTGGGTCTTGCCTGATTCTTCGGCCCAGATGGCGTGGTCGGGGTAGGCGGTGAGCAAGGTCTCGATGATGATCTGCTCGGCCGCGTGGTCCACCTCGGTCACGAAGTCGTTCACCAGCTTTTGCGAGACGCGCACCGACTCGACGTCGAGCGCGGCCCGGTTGATGATGGCGCCGGCGGCGCGGGCGGCCTTGATGGCCACGTTGAGCATGGGATGCAGGTTAGGCGACATGAATTTTTAAGGGCAGGAGCGCTACCTGCGGGGCAGGGCGGGGTGCGGGGGCCCGGCGATGCGGGCGGCGACAATAACCCCATTCTACTTTTCCCACCGTGAAGACCCGTTTCATCCTCATCGAGACCAGCCACGCCGGCAATGTCGGCGCCGCCGCACGGGCCATGAAGGTGATGGGTTTCCACGATCTGGTGCTGGTTGCGCCGCGCTGGCCAGACATACTCACCCGCGACGAAGCCCTGCAACGCGCCAGCGGCGCCACCGACGTGCTGGCGCGCGCGCGCATCGTGCCCAGCCTGGACGAGGCGCTGGACGGCATCGACTACCTGTGTGCCACGGCCATGACCGCGCGCGATTTCGGGCCGGCCACGGCGGCGCCGCGGGCCCACCTGGCCCCGCTGGTCGGTTCGCAGGCGCCGCCACAGGGCGTGGGCTTTGTCTTCGGCACCGAGCGTTTCGGCATGAGCAATGCCGACGTTTACCGCTGCCATGTGGCCCTGCGGATCGAGACCGACCCTGAGTTTGGTTCGCTCAACCTGGCGGCCGCCATCCAGGTGATCGCCTACGAATGGCGGCAGGCGCTCGGCGGCTTTGGGGTGGCGCCGGCGGACCCCGCCTCAGCGATGGCCGACGCGCAGTCCGTGGCCGGCATGCTGGGCCACTGGGAGCGGGCGCTGGTGGAGATCGGCTTTCTCGACCCGGCCGCGCCCAAGAAGCTCATGCCCCGGCTCAACCAGATGTTCAACCGCTCGCGCCTGACGCCCGAGGAAATCCACATCCTGCGCGGTGTCGCCAAGGCCATGTCGCAGGCGGCGGCAAACCGCAAGGCTTAGACTTGTCCCCCTATGTTCAGCCGTCTTCGCTCCGACATCCAGTGCATCCTTGACCGCGACCCTGCCGCGCGCAGCACGTGGGAAGTGCTGACCTGTTACCCGGGCCTGCACGCGCTCATGCTGCACCGGCTGGCCCACTGGCTCTGGTTGCGCGGCCTGCGCTGGGTGGGCCGGTTCATCTCGCAGATCTCGCGCTGGCTGACCGGCATCGAGATTCACCCCGGCGCCTCCATTGGCAACTGCGTGTTCATCGACCACGGCATGGGCGTGGTGATCGGCGAAACCGCCGAGATCGGCGACGGCTGCACCATCTACCAGGGTGTGACGCTGGGCGGCACCTCGCTGTCCAAGGGCGCCAAGCGCCACCCCACGCTGGGCCGCAATGTGGTGGTGGGCGCGGGCGCCAAAGTGCTGGGCGGGTTCCTGGTCGGCGACCATGCGGCGATCGGCTCGAACGCGGTGGTCACCAAGCCGGTGCCCGCTGGCGCCACGGCGGTGGGCATTCCGGCGCGCATCATCCAGGCTGAGGACACGGCCCGGCGTGAAGAGGCGGCCAGCAAGATGGGCTTTTCGGCCTACGGCATCACCCAGAACGACGACCCGTTGTCGCAGGCCATGCGCGGCTTGATCGACAACGCGGCCTCGCAAGAGCACCAGATCGCGCTGCTGTGGCACGCGATCGAGACGCTGGCCGTTGCCCGGCGCGAAGGCGATTGCGTGCCCGACGATGCCCAGCGCAAGGAGATCTTCGAGGCGGAGAGGTTTACGCAGATGGTGGGCAAGTAGGGTACTTCCGGCGTGACGGGGCGTCGCTTCGCTTGGCCCGGGCCTGGGTTCCCTGCGACGCGGGAACGACGGGTATTTTGTTATCGCGTAGGCGAGTATCTCGTCATCCCCGCGTAGGCGGGTATCTCGTCATCCCCGCGTAGGCGGGGATCCAGGCGCGAGGTTCATCCGGAGAGCCGCAAGTTCAGCGCACCCGCACCGCGCTCTTCGGCCGAAACGCCTTGCACAACGCGTCGTCGGTCTCCAGATAAGGCCCGCCGATCAGATCGATGCAGTACGGCACGGCCGCAAAAATTCCGGGCACCACACTCTGCCCCTGCGCGTCCCTCAGGCCTTCCAGCGTCTCTGCAATGGCCTTCGGCTGCCCCGGCAGGTTGATGATCAGGCTTTGGCCGCGAATCACCGCCACCTGGCGCGACAAGATGGCCGTGGGCACGAAGCGCAGGCTGATCTGGCGCATCTGCTCGCCAAAGCCCGGCATGTGCCGGTCGGCCACGGCCAGCGTGGCCTCGGGCGTCACGTCGCGCGGGGCCGGGCCGGTGCCGCCGGTGGTCAGCACCAGGGCGCAACCAGCGTCGACCAGTTCGATCAGCGCGGCGCTGATGCGGTCTTGTTCGTCGGGGATCAGCCGCGGCTCGAAGCTGATGGGGTTGCGCAGGGCGCGGCCCAACCAGTCTTGCAGGGCGGGCAGGCCCTTGTCCTCGTAGACGCCGCTGGAGGCGCGGTCGCTGATCGAGACGATGCCGATGCGCACCGGATCGAAGTCACTCATCGGCGGGCCCCTGCGCAGCGTCGGGCTCGGCTTGGGACGAAAGATGCTCGCGCACCAGCTGGAAGATGTCGCGGTGCGAACGGTTCTGGCGCGGCGCCAGACCGCGCGACACGGCGTCGGCATCGGGCGGCGGGCGCTCCTTGCGGGCCTGGCGCACCAGGGCGCGCAGCTGCTGCGCGTCGGTGTCCGGGAAGTGCCCCAGCCACTCGCCCATGGCCTCGTCGCGCTCGATCAGGTCGTCGCGCCAGCGCTCGGCCTCGTGCAGGGCCAGCGTCTCGCGCGCCGAACCCTTGTGCTGCTCTTGCAGGGCGGTGCGCACCGCCGCCACGGTGTCATCGTCCAGCAGGCGCATCAGCTTGCCCACAAACTGCATCTGCCGGCGCTTGCCCTCGAAGTTGGTGATGCGCTCGGCCTGTTCCAGGGCGTCGACGAGTCTTTCCGGCAGCTGCAGCCCTTCGAACAGGTCGCGCCGCAGTTCCATGAGCTGTTCGCCGAGCTTTTGCCGCTCGGTGCTCTCGCGCTTGAGGTCGGTCCGGCTGGTGTCCGAGCCCTTGAGCTCGGTTTTGAGCTGCTGGTCGAGCTCGCTGCCTTCGGCGACGAACTGGCCGCGCACGAAGTAGCCTTTGGTGGGTTTGCGTGACATGGGTAAATGGAGAGGGCGGGCACGGCCACGCCGAGGTCGCAAGTATCATAGCTGCCACATGAAGAAACCCGATTCGACCCCCTTGGCGAGCGCTGAGCGCGGCTTTTCCTACAGCCGAGCCACCTTTGAGCAACTGGTGGACAAGGCCCTCGCCCATGCCCGCAAACTGGGCGCCACCGACGCCGGCGCCGAAGCCTCCGAGGGCTGCGGCCTGTCGGTGTCGGTGCGCAAAGGCGAGCTCGAGAACGTCGAGCGCAACCGCGACAAATCGCTGGGCGTCACCGTCTACATCGGCCAGCGCCGGGGCAATGCCAGCACCTCCGATTTTTCCGATGCGGCCATCGAGCAGACGGTGCAGGCCGCCTACGACATCGCCCGCTTCACCGCCGCAGACCCGGTGGCCGGCCTGCCCGACGCCCAAGACATCGCTCACGCCGCCGACCAACCCGACCTCGACCTGTTCCACCCCTGGGACATCGACAGCGAGGGCGCGTTGCAAATAGCGCTGGTGTGCGAGGAGGCGGCCCTCAAGACCAGCCGCAAGATCACCAACAGCGAAGGCGCGGGCGTGTCGGCCCAGCAAAGCCATTTCTTCAGCGCCCACACCCGCGGTTTTCGTGGCGGCTATGCCAGCTCGCGCCATTCGATGTCGGTGGCGCCGATCGTCGGCCGTGGCGACAAGATGCAGCGTGACGCCTGGTACAGCTCGATGCGCGATGCCGCTGAACTGGCCGACCCGCGCGCCATTGGCCGCTATGCCGCCGAGCGCGCCCTGTCACGCCTGAACTCGCGCAAGATCAGCACACGTGAATGCCCCGTGCTGTTCGAATCCCCCTTGGCGGCGGGTCTGCTCGGCGGCTTCGTGCAAGCCATCAGCGGCGGCGCCCTGTACCGCCGCAGCACCTTCCTGCTCGATTCGCTGGGCAAGAAGGTCTTCCCCAAGCACATCGACCTGTCGGAAGACCCGCACGTGATGCGCGGCAAGGGCAGCTCGCCGTTCGACGAAGAGGGCGTGCGCACCACGGCCCGCAAGGTGGTCGACGCCGGCCGGGTGGAAGGCTATTTCCTCAGCACCTATTCGGCCCGCAAGCTGGGCATGAAGACCACCGGCAATGCCGGCGGCTCGCACAACCTGGTGCTGTCCTCTCGCCTGACACGCCCCGGCGACAAGCTGCCCGAGATGCTGCGCAAGCTGGGCACGGGGCTGTTCGTCATCGAGCTGATGGGGCAGGGCGTCAACTACGTCACCGGCGACTATTCGCGCGGCGCCAGCGGCTTCTGGGTGGAAAACGGCGAGATCGCCTTCCCGGTGGAAGAGATCACCATCGCCGGCAACCTCAAGGACATGCTGGCCGGCATCCAGTCCGTGGGTGCCGACACCTACAACCACGGCGCCAAGACCCTGGGCTCGATCCTGGTCAACCGCATGAAGATCGCGGGTAGCTGACCCCGCCCCCGAAGCCGAGGCCGAAGCGAAGCGAAGCCTTTCGCGCGCCGACAGCGCCGCGTGCCTTGGGCGGGCGCGCGGAGGGTGGCCTTTAAAAACCCGAAGGGTTCAGGGGGAGCGTGCCCGCCCAAGGCACGCGGCGCGTTCCCACCCGGAGCAGAGCCGCCTCACGCGCTCCGCTTTCTCCGGCGCAGGCCACTCAACGCGGCCCGCGTTCTCCGGCCAAGCGCGCTGCACGGGCGGGGCCGGCAGGCTCCTCCCGATGGTCCAGTGCGCTCCCGCGCACGGACCGACGGGTCCCTCCGCCTGCCGGCCCCACCCGCGCCTCGCGCACAC
>CANJQN010000076.1 GCA_947476465.1 Comamonadaceae bacterium
AGCTCTGAGCTGAGTAATTCAAACCGGAAAGGAGGAAGAAAAAGGCAAAACGCCGTATAGTTATTAACAGCCGACCATCAAAACGTCGGCCTTCGCCCCTGGAAAATGCTGGCTCGGCACGGGTGGGAAAGATTCAATCGGCGCCGACAACCTTGGGGAGCAGGTGCTTTACGCCTGCTGGGACAGTGAGCACTGGGTGTTGATGCTGCCTAGCGAGTACTGAACGGCGCTATTCGAAGTAGGAAGCGCCATCTTCAGGGACAGTCACGGTTTCGCTGTCTGATTGAAATCATTCGGCACTACGGATTGTTCAAGCCCCTCAAGACTGCTGACTCCCGCAGCATCTTCATCACAGCGACATCGCCCAAGACAGTTTGGACGCCGTTCACGATTGAGGAGGATGCGGCTTACTAAGTTGATTACAGACTTTTCACCTAACGAAGTTTCCAACGGCGGACTTTTTCAAGTCTAATATTCTCAGCTTGTTTTTTTAGATCTGCACGCCTTTTAGCTTCTGCAACCCCAGCCTCACTCCACGGTTGAGGTATGGGCCCTAACATTGAAGCAATTATTGCCTCTCTCAACAGGACCTCTTCTTCTGCAATTTTGTGCGCCAATTCATCATTACCTGCGCTGTTGGTGTCAGTCTTTGGTGTCGTTGGATTTCCATTCGCATTCGATTCTTCGGGCTTATCCCGTTCATAGACTAGTTGAATCTCAACATTGACTTCGCAAGCCGCCTGCTCAATCGAACGAATTGCTTGGCTTACTGAAATCTTGAACCATTCACCGTTAAATCTAGAGGAGCTTTCTATTCTGTGTGCTGCACGCTCCACGTTTTCGCGCCGTTCGGAGCACCAAAAATAGGCTTCAATTTCGGGCGTTTCTGGTGCTAGTGTTCCTCCAATATCCGTAGCCCTCACAGATGGACTTAGTGAGTGCCCTATCTTTACTTTGTCTGATCCTGGATAAGACATTACGTAAACGTATCCAAACCCGTCTCCAGTCACTGCACCTTGAAACTTTAGTTTTGCCACTTGACCCCCCACGTGTTACTGATTATCAATGCTGCTTGTTGGAGTAGCACCCTATTAGGTAATTTTGGTCGGCGCTAAAAATCACAAGGCACTATCGATTGTTTTATCTATTTACGTTTGATTATGCATTCTCACTATGGCTACGAAGCCGTAGACCGTTTGAACGACCTACACCGCTTGGGATTTTTCGGCGTACCTTGATAAGATTTGAACTGTACAACCCTGTTCCCAACGCCATACTTGCTTGGCGTTTTGGGTGGAATTGGCAGGTAGAATTTACATTGTGAAACCCGGCTTAAACTGCCTAAGCGTTGTTTTACAAATGTTTTACACCTAAAAATAATGTCAAAAAATCTATATAAATCAACGCTTAATTCAAGTCCGTGGCAATACAAGCAGTGCCACGGAAAACTGGCCTAGAACGGCTTCGGCCTAGGCTGTCGCGGCGCTGAATATCAGAAAGCGCCTTAGAACTTGTAAATAATGATTGCTGACCCTGTTATAGATGACAGGTGTTGGCTCATGTAGTTTCTCGCGGGACTCTTCAATGGAAGGCTTGTAGTAAGGAGAGCCTTCCATGAGCGACGTTTTGACCCTTTCGGCCCATTCGACAGCCGTCCAGACCGCCCGCGCGCAGCAGATTTCATCGGCGCAAGCGGGCTCTACGGTCTCGGGCCGGTCCGCTCCTTTGTCGTCATACCTCAGGGGCAAGATCGAGCGTGACTTTCTCCCCCGCTGGGAGAACGAGTGGGGCGGAAAATTCGTCACCAACGGCGAGTCCCCCGGCCCGAATGCGGTACGACTGGACGGAAACGATTACCTTGGAATTACCGGGCACCCAGACATCGTCAAGGCGCAGCTCGATGCGCTGACGCGCAATGAGCAGTTCGTCGTCCAGTCGGGCGTATTTCAGCTCAATGGTTCGCCGACCACCCATTTCGAGCGGCGCCTGGCCAGCTGGATCGGGCATGAGGGCGGGGTGCTGTGCCAGTCGGGCTACACCGCCAACCTCGGGCTGCTGCAGGTCATCGCGGACAAGAACACGCCGGTGTATCTCGACAGCCTGGCCCACATGTCGTTGTGGGAGGGCGTGCGCGCCGCCAACGCGCCGGCGCACGCCTTCCGCCACAACGACCCGGACCATCTTGCCCGCATGATTGCGCGGCATGGCCCAGGGCTGGTGGTGGTCGATTCGGTCTACAGCACCACGGGCGCGCTGTGCCCCTTGACGCAGATGGTGGAGGTCGTCGAGGCGAGCGGGTCGATGATCCTGGTCGACGAATCGCATTCGCTGGGCACCCACGGCCCGCAGGGGCGGGGCCTGTCCGCGCAGCTGGGCTTGTCGCACCGGGTGCATTTCATTACGGCCAGCCTGGCCAAGGCCTTCGCTGGCCGTGCGGGGTTCTTCACGGTGCCGCAGGAGCTGCGCTACTACCTGATGTCCAACAGCTTCCCGAACATCTTCAGCTCCTGCCTGCTGCCGCACGAGGTGGTGGCCCTGTCGGCCACCCTGGACGTGGTGCAACGCAACGACGCCGGCCGCGAACGGCTGATGCTCAATACCCGTCGCATGCGCGCCAGCGTGGCGGCGCTGGGGTATCCGATCGCGCAGGGCACCGAGCAGATCATCTCGCTGGAAGCCGGCACCGAAGCCAACACCGTCGGATTGCGCGACGCGCTCGAAACCCGCGGTGTCTTTGGTGCCGTGTTTTGTGCGCCGGCCACCGCCCGCAACCGCGCGATGGTGCGCCTGACGCTCAGCGCGTCGCTCACCGAAGCCGAAATGGCGCATGTCGAGCACGTTGCCGCCGAGATCGCCTTCATTGTCAAACCCTGGGAGTGGCCCTGCGCGCGCCGCCAGCGCGCGGGTGCCGTCGAAACCGAGGCTCAGTAAGCAAAGGCGCAACCCGTGCGAAGATTCGCCAACCCGGTGGATGGCTAGTCCTCAACCTTTCGTGCTTCCTGGCGTGACAGCCACTCGCGGTAACCGGTAATCGGTGCGGGCAACTGCGCGGCCGGGATCTGGAACACCGCGGCCAGCAATGCGGGGTCGCCACCCGGCGAGAAAGCGGGGATCAGGTCGCTGGGCCCGTCCAGGCCCAGGGCCTGCCGAAGCTCCATGCTCACCAGTTTGCGGCCGTTGCGGATCTCGGCCAGGCCTTCCTCGGGCACGCCGGCGATCTCGGCCACCTCGGCCAATGCCGCCAGGCCGTCTCGCATTTCCAGCTGCAGCCAGCTCACATTGCCTTCCTCGTCCATGCCCAGGATGCCGAAGGGGTCGCCCAGCGTGACGTGCTCGACCCATCGCGTGGCCGCGAAATCGGACAAGGCTTCCTGCACGGCTGGCGCACGCAGTAGCGCGTGCTGTTCGGGCTTGAGCGTGGCGCGCCAGGTCTGGGAGTGGCGGGCATGTGGCTGCGTCAACAGGGTTTCGAGGGCGCTGATCAGCCGTTTGCCCATATCGGGCAGCTGCTTGGGCACGAATTGCTCGATCAGTCCGCGGTTGAAGGCCTTCACTGCCACTTGCTCGTCGGCTTGCCCGGTCAGCATCACGCGCGATCCCTGCCACTCAGTGAGCTCGCCGAGCACCTGCAGGCCGTCCATCTCCGGCATGGAGAAGTCGACCACCACCACGCGAGTCAGCGCGTAGCGGGCCTGCGAGCGCGCCCAGTAGCCCAGAATCTGCGGGATCAGCGGGGCGCCCTGGCGCCATTGGTCGACCATCTGCTGCTGGTTCCAGGCGTCGATCTCCCAAAGCGGCGGCTCGCGATGCAGGCTGTGGATGCAGTGCGACGGCCGCATGTGCAGCCGGATATGCCAGCGCTTGGGCATCACCATCGCCAGCATGTCGAGGTAGTCGGGGTCGTCGTCGAGGAAGACGACCGAGCCGGGGCGGCGGAAAAGGGGAAAGCTCATGATGTGGCCCGCTCGGGTGGAGACAGGGAAAGAGGAGGAACGTGCGCCAGTGGCAGCTCGATGGTAAAGCGTGCGCCCTTGCCGGGCACGGAATCGACGCGAATCGTGCCGCGGGCGTCGAACACCACGCGTTGGCAGAACGCCAGGCCCAGGCCGTGGCCTGTGCCACGGTCGCTGGAAACAAAGGGCTGGAACACCCGGCTGCGCACCTCGTCGGGCATGCCCTTGCCGCGGTCGATCACGCAGATGCTGCCGTGACGGCGGTCGGTCACGTCGACCTCCAGGTGCAGGTCGCCCGGGCGGGCCGGCTCGGGCATGGCGGCCAGCGAGCGCAGCGCGTTTTTCACCAGGTTGTCGATGACCTGGGTAAACAGCACTTCGGAGGTGTTGAACTCGAAGTCCTGCTTGACGAGCACCTGCACACTGTCGCGCTCACGGTCATTGCGGTAGGGGAAATTTGTCACGGCGTTGCGCACCAGCACGGCCGCGCTCACCCGGTCTTTTTGCAGCGGCAGGTGCATCAGCTGTGCGTTGGTGATCTGCATGTCGATCTGACGGTTCATGTTGCGCACCAGCGAATGCAGCCGGCCTGCCAGCCGCTCCATGCGGGCGGACACTTCGGGCGGGGCGTCTTGGGCTTCGTTGCGCACGGCGTCGCCGACCAGCGCCATGGTGGCCAGCGGCGTGCGCAGCTCATGCGCCATGATGCCCATCGTGCCCAGTGCCTGCTTGATCTGCTCGCGCCGCAAGTTGCTGGCCGACAGGCCCAGCATGATGCCCATGTACCAACAGAACCCGAACACCACCCAGTGGGTGGCCGACTCGGTCCAGGGCAGCGACGCGATGTTAGGACCGAAGGCCACGAACAGCAGCCAGCCAACGGCCAGCCCCCCGCCGATGCCCGCCGTGGCCACGCGCCAGTCGGTGACGTGGTAGTAGATGAGGAACATCGACGCCAGCGTTGCAAACCAGACCGCGTTGCGACCGTTGCAAAAGTACATCCAGGTGAAGTAAAGGGGCAGGGTGACCCAGAACACCGCGGTGATGGCCAGCACCGCCAGCCGGCTCGGCGGCGGCATGGTGAAGCGCGGGGACACCAGCAGGGCGGCCCCCAGCGCGCTCATGAGCAGACGCTGCCATAAACTCTCGTAGGGTTGGGGGAACCACTCGGTCCAAAGCCAGTAGAACAGCGGGTGACCCATCACGATGGAGCCGCACAGGGCGCGGATCCGCCATTGCGATGGATGCAGGATGGGCTCGAGGATTGGCTCCAGGAGCGATCTGGCCATGTCGCGGACCGTGCTCGCTCGCATTCGTGTGCTCCATCGGTTCCAGATCGCTGCTGGCATTGACTCCCATGACATTTAAATTGCGCGCGTATGGATCGACTGATGGTCGGGCGCGGTCGCTGATGATATTGTGTTGGCCGTTCTGGGAGGAATGACACAGCTTATGGGGGACCCTGTTAACTTTGACAGCGTGAGCCTGGACGGCATCTTGAGTGATTGGATAGCGGCGCTAAAGGAATATTCAGTCGAGGCGGTTGCCGTCCTCGGTCCGAACCCTTTTGGCGGGCTGGATGATCGACAAGTGCTGTGCGTGCATCCGCCACTCGCCGGCGACGCAGCTGCTGCGTTAGCCCAAAGCGACGACTTCGGCTCCAACTGGCGCGAATCCGACGCGCCGCTGGTGGCATGGCAACACATCGCGAAGGCCGGGCACATCAATGCCAGCCGCTGGCGTGTGCTCGCGCTCGCCCATGGTTTCCAGACCATGGTGCGGGTGGAGTTTCCGCTGCCCGCGGGGCGCGCATTCGAGTGCTTCATGTTCAGTCCGCGCGAACTCACCGACCGCAGCGAAGCCGCGGCGCTGGTGTGGTCGGCGCTCAACGTGTGGCCCGTCGTCAAGCGCAGCATTGCGCAAGAGCGATCGACCCTCAGCCCGCGCGAGCGCGAATGCCTGATGCTCGCCTTCAACGGCTTGACGGCGCGCGAGAGCTCGATGCAGATGACCTGCACCGAGCGCACCGTCAACTACCACCTGGCCAATGCGATGGCCAAGCTGCGCGTCGAGAACAAGCTTGCGGCCATCCAGCGTGCATGCTGGATCGGCGCCATCTGACAGACCCAAGGAAGTACCGCCATGCTGCTTGCCATCGACATCGGCAACACTCGCCTGAAGTGGTCCCTGTACGAGCAGGCGCGCCCCGGTGCGACCGTGCTCGCGCAGGGCGCCGAGTTCCTCGAGAACATCGAGAAGCTGGCCGAGGGCGCATGGCGCGATGTGCCAGTACCTGATCGCATGCTCGGTTGCGCAGTGGCGGCCGACGCGGTGCGGCTGCGCGTCATGGAACAGGTGGAAGAGCTGTGGAATGTCTCGCCCCAGTGGGTGCATTCGAGCACCGCCGAGGCGGGGCTTCGTAACGGCTATGACCACCCCGCGCGCCTGGGGGCCGACCGCTGGGTGGCGATGATCGGCGCCTACCATCGCATGTTGTCGCAAGGCCCGGCCCGGCCGCAGGTGGTGGCGATGGTCGGCACCGCCGTCACGGTGGAGGCGGTGGATGCCCAGGGCCAGTTCCTGGGGGGCTTCATCCTGCCCGGCCACGGCATCATGCTGCGCGCCCTCGAATCTGGCACCGCCGGTCTGCACGTGCCCACCGGCGACGTGTGCGAGTTTCCCACCAATACCAGCGACGCCCTCACCAGCGGCGGCACGTTCGCGATCACCGGCGCTGTCGAGCGGATGGTGCAGCATGTGCGCAATACCTGCGGCGCCGAGCCGGCTTGCTACATGACCGGCGGCGCCGGCTGGAAAGTGGCGCCCTACATGTCGGTGCCGGTCGAACTGGTCGACGGCCTGATCTTCGACGGCCTGCTCGAGATCGCTGCGCGCCGGCCCCAACCGATGGGCGTCTGAGACTCAGCTCCGGTCGCGTGCCAGCCAGGCATTGGCCAGTTGCACCCAGTAGGTCGCGCCCAGCGGGATCAAATCGTCGTTGAAGTCGTAGCTGGCGTTGTGCAGCGTACACGGTCCGCCGCCATGGCCCATCTGGCGGTGATCGCCATCGCCGTTGGCGATGAAGCAGTAGGCGCCCGGCTTGGCCTGCAGCATGAAGGCGAAGTCTTCGGCGCCCATGGTGGGCTCTTGCACCTGCACGTTCGGCTCGCCCACGATGGACACCATCACCTCGCGGGCGAACATCGCTTCGGCCGTCGAGTTGATGGTGGGCGGGTAGTTGCGCACGAACTCGAACTCGCAGTTGGCCTCGTGGGCCGCACACACGTGCTCGGCGACCTGCCGCATGCGCCGCTCGATCATGTCCAGCACCTCCACCGAGAAAGTGCGCACCGTGCCTTGCAGCTCGCAGCTGTCGGCCACCACGTTGGTGGCCTCGCCGGCGTGGATCATGGTGACCGAGATCACCCCGGCGTCGACCGGCTTCTTGTTGCGGCTGATGATGGTCTGGAAGGCCTGCACCATCTGGCAGGCGATGGGCACCGGGTCGATGCCGTTGTGGGGCAGGGCGGCGTGGCTGCCCTTGCCTCGGATGACGATCTTGAATTCGTTGGATGAAGCCATCACCGGCCCCGGGCTGACCGCGAACTGGCCGGCCTTGGAGCCGGGCCAGTTGTGCATGCCGAACACCGCCTCCATCGGAAACTTCTCGAACAGCCCGTCGGCGATCATCTCGCGGGCGCCGCCGCCGCCTTCTTCGGCCGGCTGGAAGATCAGGTAGACCGTGCCGTCGAAATCGCGGTGCCGGGCCAGGTGCTGGGCCGCGGCCAGCAGCATGGCGGTGTGGCCGTCGTGGCCACAGGCGTGCATGCGGCCTGGGTGCTGGCTGGCATGGGCGAAGGTGTTTCGCTCCTGGATCGGCAGGGCGTCCATGTCGGCGCGCAGTCCGACGGCGCGATCGCTGGTGCCATTCTTGACGATCCCCACCACACCGGTCTTGCCCAGGCCCCGATGGATGGGGATGCCCCACTCGCTGAGCTTGGCCGCCACCAGGTCGGCGGTGCGCTCCTCCTGGAAGCACAGTTCAGGGTGGGCGTGGATGTCGCGCCGCAGGGCGGCGATGGTGGCGGCCTGGGTGACCAGGGAGTCGAGGACTTTCATGGGGTCAGTCTAGTCCTGAGTGGGTGTTGTGTTCAACCGGATGCACTGGGGTTTATGGTCTTTGCCGGGGTGGGTGTGGGGGTGCTGTTGATGGGCCTTCTCCGGCTGGAGCGCGCCGCGCGCCTGGGGCGGGCATGCTCCCCCCTGAACCCTTCGGGTTTTTAAAGGGAACCCTCCGCATGCCCGCCCCAGGCACGCAGCGCTTTGGGCGTGCGGACCGTGTCGCGCCGGGCTGGCGCGGCCTTGTAGAGGGCCGCCGCGCCTGAAGAATGACCGGGCCTGGTCCGGAGCGAAGCCTTCACGAGCGTGTGCGCGAGGCGCGGGTGGGGCCGGCAGGCGGAGGGCCCCGTCGGTCCGTGCGCGGGAGCGCACTGGACCATCGGGAGGAG
>CANJQN010000077.1 GCA_947476465.1 Comamonadaceae bacterium
TCGCTCTACACCTGTCTACAGATTCTGTCGGTCTCGGTTTTCGAGAAAACCCAGCTTTCATGCGCCTTGCAGGCCGACGCCACAGACCTCGAAATGCCCAGCGTAGCTAACCAGTTGAATTTGTTCAACTTTTAACCGGACAGTAGTGGATGCAGATGGCCGATCACCGTTCGGATCTGGGCCGGCGTGAAGTACATCAGCACATTGCGGCAGAAGATCACATCCATCGCGTTGGTGTCCGTCGCCAGAGAGGGGTAGACGTCCTGCGCCAGGTTCAGGTATGCGAAGTTCACCAGCTTCTTGATCCGCGGCGCAATGGCGTAACGGCCATCCGCGGTGGGCGTGAAATAGCGTTGCTTGAGCCAGGGCGGCGCATCGCGAAACGACCATTCGCCATAGATCCCCGCGGCCGCCTTGTGCAAAAAGCGCGGGTTGATATCGGTTGCCGTGATGGTCACCTGCCAGTCGTGCAGCTCGGGCAAGGCTTCATGCAGCAGGATCGCCAGGGAATAGGGCTCTTCGCCAGTGCAGCAAGCCGCGCTCCAGATGCGCAGCCGCTGCTCGCGGCCGCGCCTGGCGCGGATCAGCTCGGGCACGATGTGCCCGGTGAGCGCTTCCAGGGTTGGCCTGTCACGCAGGAAATAGCTTTCGCCGATGGTCAGATGGCTCGCCAGCACCTGAAGCTGCGCCTGGGTGGACGGTGCCGCCAACAGCCAGTCGATACATTCCGCCGCGTCGGCATGGCCGAACTCCTGTGCCGCGCTCGCCAGTCCGCGCTGCAGGTCTTCCCAGCGCTCGCGCGGGAAGTGCAGGGCCATCTTCTCGGCTATGAACTCACTGAGTTGTGACCACCGTGCCACTGACACCGGGCCCGGCTTCATCCGGCACGCTCCATCGCTTCATCCAGGGTACGTTCCTCGTCCAGGGAGAGAAATTTCTCCAGATCCTGGATCAGCACCAGACCATCATCGCCCTTGACCACGCCCTGGAAGTGTTCGATGCCAGGCACGATTTGCGCCGAATCGATCATGGCCGAAGGCTCGTGATCGATCACGCCGAGGGCCTCATCGATCACCAGCGCAACCGTATGCCGGGCTGTCCGCGCGATCAGAAACTGGTCGGCGGGATCGATTTGCCGTTGCGGCAGCGAGAACCGCTGCCGAATATTGAGCACCGGGAGTACGTGGCCCGCCACATTGATCGCGCCGAGAACAACGGCCGGGGCGCCCGGCAAGGGCGTCACCTCCACCGCCTGGACGACGCGATCAATCACAGCCAGTGGCAGGGCGAAGTACTGCTCTTTCAGTCGAAATACCAGCAACTGCATTGCTAGCCCCTACATGGTGGCCCAGCGGCAATCTACGCGTGTTACAAATTTCTCAAATGCAGCTGAAAGTGCGCAGTATATGGCAGGCGCCCGGCGCCATCAGGGGTTATACAGATCCTTTAAGACTGCTTCTTCAGGCTGTCACGGATCTCGCGCAGCAGCACGATGTCCTCGGCGGGCGCGCTGGGCTCGGCCGCCGGCGGCTCGGCCGAGGCGCGCTTGAGGCGGTTGATCTGGCGCACCATGATGAAGATCACGAAGGCCAGGATCACGAAATTGAGCGCCACGGTCACGAAACTGCCCCAGGCCAGCACCGGCACGCCGGCCTTGGCCAGATCGGTCAAGGCACGCGGCACACCGGGCGGGATTCCGCCAAGCACGAAGAACTGGTTGGAAAAATCAATCTTGCCGACGATCAGGCCGATCACGGGCATCACGACGTCCTTGACCAGCGAGTCGACGATCTTGCCGAAAGCGGCGCCGATGATCACGCCGATCGCGAGGTCCATCACGTTGCCCTTGACAGCGAACTCGCGAAATTCCTTGAGCATTCCCATGCGGGTCTCCTTCTTGATTGACAGGTTCCGAGTATCCCCATGATCCCGCAGCAGCGGCGTCGCGAACGTGTCTGCGGGGCCGGGGAGGGGCCCGAAACGCTCCGCTACAATCCTTGGTTGACCCTAATCAGCGTTGCCCTTTGAGGACCCCCATGAGTGACACCCCAGTGGACGCCAGCAAACGGACGTGGTTGATCGCCTCCGGCTGCGCGGGCGCGGTGGGCGGCGTGGCCGTCGCCGTACCCTTCGTCAGTAGCTTTCAGCCCTCCGAAAAGGCCAAGGCGGCCGGCGCGGCGGTTGAAGTGGACATCGGGGCCCTTGCGCCGGGCCAGAAGATGACCGTGGAATGGCGCGGCAAGCCAGTGTGGATCATGCGCCGCACGCCCGAGCAGGTCGCCGCGCTGCCCAAGCTCGATCCCCTGCTGGCCGACCCCACGTCCCAGCGCAAGGCCTTTCCCACCCCCGACTACGCGCGCAACGAGCACCGCTCGATCAAGCCCGAGTACTTCGTCGGCGTGGGCATCTGCTCTCACCTGGGCTGCTCGCCCATCGACAAGCTCCAGGCCGGCGCCCAGGCCTCGCTGCCCGACGACTGGCAAGGCGGCTTCCTGTGCCCCTGCCACGGCTCCACATTCGATCTGGCCGGCCGTGTTTACAAGAACAAGCCCGCTCCGGACAACCTCGAGGTGCCGCCGCACGTGTACCTGTCGGACACCCGGCTGCTCATTGGCGAAGACAAGAAGGCTTGAGCATCATGGCGCAATTCAAGGAAATCTCCCCCAACGCCAGTGCCGGCGCCAAGCTGCACAACTGGCTGCACAACCGTTTTCCGACGGCCTTCGACGCGTATAAAGTCCACCTGTCCGGCTATTACGCGCCCAAGAACTTCAACTTCTGGTATTTCTTCGGTTCACTCGCGCTGCTGGTGCTGGTGATCCAGATTGTCACCGGCATCTTCCTGACGATGCACTACAAGCCGGATGCAGCCCTGGCTTTCGCCTCGGTCGAGTACATCATGCGCGATGTACCCTGGGGCTGGCTGATCCGCTACATGCACTCCACCGGCGCCTCAGCCTTCTTTGTCGTGGTGTACCTGCACATGTTCAAGAGCCTGATCTACGGCGGCTATCGCAAGCCGCGCGAGCTGGTCTGGATCTTCGGCTGCTCGATCTTCCTGGTGCTGATGGCCGAAGCTTTCATGGGTTATCTGCTGCCGTGGGGCCAGATGTCCTACTGGGGTGCTCAGGTGATCGTGAACCTGTTCTCCGCCATTCCCTTCGTCGGCCCCGACCTGGCGCTGCTGATTCGCGGTGACTTTGTCGTGAGCGACGCCACCCTGAACCGCTTCTTCAGCTTCCACGTCATCGCCGTTCCGCTGGTGCTGCTGGGCCTGGTGGTGGCCCACCTGCTGGCGCTGCACGATGTGGGTTCCAACAACCCTGACGGCGTCGAAATCAAGGGCCCCGACGCCCCGCGGGACGAGAACGGCAACCCGTTGGACGGCATTCCCTTCCACCCGTACTACACGGTGCACGACATCATGGGCGTGGCCGTGTTCCTGACGGTCTTCTCCGCAATTGTTTTCTTCGCCCCCGAATTTGGCGGCTATTTCCTGGAATTCAATAACTTCATTCCGGCCGACCCGCTGCAGACCCCTGCGCACATCGCCCCGGTGTGGTACTTCACGCCCTACTACTCGATGCTTCGCGCCATCACCTCCGAGATGATGTACGTGCTGGTCGCGGTGGTGGTGTTGGCGGCCGCGTTCGCGGTGCTGCGCACCCGCCTGGCCTCCATCGTCAAGGTCATCTTCGCGGTCATCGCGGCGGCGGCAGTGGCCATGATGCTCGCCATCGACGCCAAGTTCTGGGGCGTGTTGGTGATGGGCGGTGCGGTCATCATCCTGTTCTTCCTGCCCTGGCTGGACGTTAGCCCGGTCAAGTCGATCCGCTACCGTCCCGACTGGCACAAGATCGTCTACGGCTTGTTCGTGCTGAACTTCGTCATCCTGGGTTACCTGGGCGTCCAGGCGCCGTCGCCACTGGGCGAGCGCGTGTCACAGTTGGGCACACTGTTCTATTTCGGCTTTTTCCTGCTGATGCCCTGGTGGAGCCGGCTTGGCACGTTCAAGCCCGTGCCCGATCGCATTACCTTCGTGCCGCACTGAGCAAGCAGGACACCCAGCAGATGAAAAAGACTCTCTCCTTCCTGTTCGCCTCGCTGGCACTGGCCTTTGGGCTGGCTGGCACCGCCTTCGCCGCCGCTGGCAGCGTCGCCTGGGACCAGGCGCCCAACAAGCTAAATGACCTGCCGTCCCTCCAGCACGGCGCCAAGCTGTTCGTCAACTATTGCCTCAGCTGTCACTCGGCTGCTTACATGCGGTTCAATCGCCTGCAGGACATCGGCCTGACCCAGCAGCAGATCAAAGACAACCTGCTGTTCACCACTGACAAGGTGGGCGACAACATGGTGGCCGCGATCAACCCCAAGGAAGCCAAGGAATGGTTTGGCGCCAACCCGCCCGACCTGACCCTGGTGGCGCGCTCGCGCGCCGGCGCTGGTGGCACGGGCGCCGATTACCTCTACACCTTCTTGCGCGGCTACTACCGCGACCCGACCAAGGCCACTGGCTGGAACAACATCGCGTTCCCCAACGTCGGCATGCCCAACGTGCTGTGGGAATTGCAGGGCCAGCGTGACCCCGTCTTCGAAAAGCTGGGCCCGAAGGGCCACGAAGCCGAGGTGTTTCGCGGCTGGAAGCAGGTGAGCGCTGGCGCGCTCACGCCGCGGCAGTACGACGAAGCCGTCGGCAACCTGGTGGGCTACCTCCAGTGGATGGCCGAACCCGCCCAGCAGACCCGTGTGCGCGTTGGCGTGTGGGTCCTGCTGTTTCTCGGCATTTTCACCGTCATCGCCTGGCGACTGAACGCCGCATTTTGGAAAGACATCCGTTAACCGGAGTTAACCGGAGCTTTCCGCCAGGGCCCAACCGGGCCTGGTTGAAATTTCGGAGTGGGTCGTTTGCGCGTCCCATTCCTTTTGATTGAAGGAGCCCCCCAAATGATGGTGCTGTACTCGGGAACCACCTGCCCGTTCTCCCACCGCTGCCGTTTCGTCCTGTTCGAAAAAGGCATGGATTTCGAGATCCGCGACGTCGACCTGTACAACAAGCCCGAGGACATCAATGTGATGAACCCCTACGGGCAGGTGCCGATCCTGGTCGAGCGCGACCTGATCCTGTATGAGTCGAACATCGTCAACGAGTACATCGACGAGCGCTTCCCGCATCCCCAGCTGATGCCCGGCGATCCGGTCGACCGTGCCCGCGTCCGGCTGTTCCTGCTCAACTTCGAAAAGGAGTTGTTCGTCCATGTCAGCACGCTGGAATCGCGTGCCTCCAAGGGCAACGAAAAGGCGTTGGAAAAGGCGCGCAGCCACATCCGCGATCGCCTGACCCAGCTGGCGCCCGTGTTCCTCAAGAACAAGTACATGCTGGGCGACAACTTCTCCATGCTCGACGTGGCCATTGCCCCGCTGTTGTGGCGCATGGACTACTACGGCATCGAGCTGTCCAAGAACGCGGCGCCGCTGCTCAAGTACGCTGAGCGCATCTTCTCGCGTCCGGCCTACATCGAGGCGCTGACGCCGTCCGAAAAGGTGATGCGCAAGTGATGGGGCCAGGCCGATGCCAACGCCTGGCACGGCCCGTCCTCGACCTCGACGCCCGATGAACCCGCTCGAATCCAACTCCACGCGGCCCTACCTGATCCGCGCCCTGTACGACTGGTGCACCGACAACAGCTTCACGCCCTATGTCGCGGTGCTGGTCGACGACACGGTGCAGGTGCCGCGCGAGTACGTCAAGAACGGCGAAATCGTGCTCAACATCAGCTTCGACGCCACCAGCTCGCTCAAGCTGGGCAATGATTTCATTGAGTTCAAGGCCCGCTTCGCTGGCATTGCGCGAGACATCATGGTGCCGGTCAATCGGGTGCTGGCCATCTACGCGCGCGAAAACGGCCAGGGCATGGCCTTCCCGGTCGCGCCAGAGGCCGCTGGATCGGCCAATCCGCCCGCCAACCCCGTGGTGCGTGCGCCATCGCCGCTAAGCAGTGTGCCGGCCGCCGGCGCCGACACGGACGCGCACGACCGTGTCGTACAGTTGGTGCCGCCTGGCGGCGCGGCCGCGTCGCCAGGTGCGCCGGCAGGCACGCCACCGCCGCCGGACGAGCCGCCGCCCAAAGGTGGTGGCGCGGCGGGGGCACGGCCGGCGCTCAAGCGCATCAAGTGACGCGGCGGGCCGCGAGCCCTTAGAATTTTCTCTTCGTGCCGGTTTAGCTCAGTTGGTAGAGCAACCGCCTTGTAAGCGGTAGGTCATCAGTTCGATTCCGATAACCGGCACCATTTGACCCGATCAGGTCATCTCACCAAGCCTCAAAACAAGCCCGCTTCCCTCTAGAGCGGGCTTGTTTGTTGTCTCAGTGCGTGTCAGGCTCTGCCATGACATACCGCCAGCACCCTTGAGCTGGCCCTGGTTGGCCAAGCGCACCCAGTTCTCCAGCGTCTGTGCTTCGGGATGCCCAGTATCTTGGCCGTGACGGCCGCCACCTGCCCACCCTTGACCAGCCGGACCGCCTCCAACTTGAACTCCAGTGTGTCGCGTGCCCGTGGTTTTTATTCGCTCATTTTGTTTCTCCTAAAACTGATTTTTAACCATCAGCTATGGAGTGCGTTTTTCGGGGGCAAGGTTAGGCTGCCCCCTAGGTGTCATCACGACCTTGATGGCGTGGAAGGGGAAAGGCTCCTGCGTTTGCGCGGCGGCGCAGCAGGCGAGGACCGTCGCGGTCACGAGCAAATGGTGGCGGATATCTGCTTGTCTCCTGGTTCTGGTTCAGGTTCAGGTTCAGGTGGGTGCCTCGACGGCAGATGCGGTGAGGCCGGCGATGCCGTGCTTGCGGATCAGGTCCTCCACGAAGCGGGAGGCCCGCATCTCCTCGACGAAGCGGCACAGCCAAGCCGCAGCCTCGCGGTTCGCCGTGGCGACGCCGATGCTTTGCCGCACGGTCATGAAGCTGCCGGGGAGGATGCGGGATTGCGGGTACGCCTGCAGGTCTTCCAGCAGCTTGGGCTTGAGGCTGGCCAGCGCATCGGCCTCGCCAGCGCGGAAACGTTGGAAGGCGCCGGCGAAGCCCTGGCCGTGCAGCAAGGTCGCATGGCGCAGGTTGGCTTCCAGCCAGACGCCGTAGGCGCTGCCTTGGTAGGCGACAATGCGAACACCGGGCCGGTCCACGTCGTTGGCGGACTGCAGCGGCGTGCCGGGTGGCACGAGGTAGCTCGCCTCGATCTCGGCATAGCTGGGGCTGAAAGCGATGGCGCGCGCACGGGCCGGTTCGGCGCCGATCAGGGCGAGGGTCCAGGTGCCGGTGCCCGCCGAGTCCGCGATCTCGGAGGGCGTGGCATGGGGCAGCAGTTCCAGGCCGACGCCCAGGCGTTGCGCGACGGCGTGCGCCACATCGGGCGCCACGCCGCGCCAGCCCAACGGACCTCCGGGGCCGGAGACCAGCAGGAAGTTGCTCAGGTTGATGGCCACGCGCAGCGTGCATTGGGGCGCCAGCTGCCGGCGCACGATATCGTCGTGTTCGTTCATGCGATTTTTCTCCAGGAAATTGACAACGGTACGCGAATATGCCCGCGGCTGGGGCACCTCGGTGTTGTGCGCGGCATATTCGATTTCGAGCCTGGCGTGACCCAACGGGGTCTGGTTCATGGCTGCTTCTGGCCGGACATCCCGCTGTAGGTCCTGAACGCAGCACTTTTGCCGGCCCGACTGCCGGTGCACCAAATGTCGCTTTCTGCGGCGGTCTCTTTGACGCCACGGCGGGGGCACTTAGCAATTTAACGGTACTTTTCGCGGTATTTCCGACAATAGAAGGGCTAAAGCCTAGCATCCGTGCGGGCTGTAGGGCGTTATTCGAATCCGATAACCACCATCTGACCCGATCAGGTCATCTCACCAAGCCTCAAAACAAGCCCGTTTCGCTCTCGAGCGGGCTTTTTTGTTGTCTCAGTGCATGTCGGCGAGAGTATGTCTTTCCCGGCCTGCCCAATCCCAAAGCCCCCATGTCCGACCGCCGCCCACTGTGCGACATTGAATGCCATGGGCTACAAGGGCGTTCACACATGTCATGGCTATCGCGCCACGGGTTGAAGTTGCTGTCGGCAGTAAATAGAACTGTCCGGTTTGATAGCAAGTAGTCTGTCCGCTTTTGATTGATCTGGATAGCGCCGTGCTGCAAAGCTGCGGAGGGCGTAGCCCGAAGCGTTTTGCAGCACGGCGCGCGGGTTTCGCTGGCCCTCACGCGGCCAACTTGAGCACCTCCTTGATCTCGGCCGGCACACCGTTGGCGTCGTAGGTGGCCAGCTTGCGCGGCCCGTGGAACACCGCCAGCGTGGCATCCACATAGCGATGCACCCGCACCCGGGCGCGAACATAGTGGTAGCGCAGTTCGTCGGCTGGAATCTGCAGGCTCAGGCCAGCAAAGCTGACACA
>CANJQN010000078.1 GCA_947476465.1 Comamonadaceae bacterium
AGCTCAATGGTTCAGCGCTGCTTGTACAACCGGGCGATCTCGGCGGCCGGCGAGTGCAGGTCGTTGGTGACCAGCACCCGGGGTGCGTCATCCGGGCGCAGCACCTCGATCTTGCGCAACACCTTTGCCAGGCTCCATCTCGCAAGTGCATGACCACTGTATGTCGCTTTGGTGCAAACCCGCGCCAGCCCAGGCTTTGCCGGCCTGGGCTCATACAGTGGTTCGAATCGGCTGCGAACGGGGCGCAGCTTTCCTGTTGCGCGATAACTACTTAGCGCAACCCGCCCGATTTATTCCGGACACCAGTGCGCGCAGGCGGGATCCAGGCCCAGGCCGAGCGTTGCGACGGCCCGTGGCGCCGGATGGACCACGCTCCTGGCCCCCCGCCTGCGCGGGGGTGACGAATTCCAGCTTGAGCCCGGTCAGGGCCACGGCCACGAACAGCGGGTGGGCGAGCATGCGAATGGGGGCTTGCAACAGGGCAAGTGCCGTCTCCCGCAGCGCGCCGCGCACCAGCGTCACGCCGCCGCCGAAGCCCTGCTGGTCGCCCAGCATCAGCACCGCCGCCAGGCCGAGCACACGGTCGATGCCCGGCTCGGCGACCAGGCGGGCGTTTTTCAGGTTGCCCTGGCACCAGCGGCGATCGCGCTGCAACGCCAACGCCAGGCAGGCCACCAGCAGCAACTGGCGAAACGAAATCCGGCGCAGGCCCTAGGCGAGGGCGGGCGACGACTCGTGCAGCAGCGCCTGGCCGCGCAGCGAGTGCGGGTAGGCCTCGGTGATGGTGACATCGACCAGCTGGCCGATCAGGCGGGCCGGGCCCTTGAAGTTGACGACGCGGTTGCACTCGGTGCGGCCCGACATCTCGGTGGGGTCCTTGCGCGAAGGCCCCTCGACCAGGATGCGCTGCACGGTACCGACGCGGCTGGCGCTGATGCGGCGCACGTTGTCCTCGATCACGGCCTGCAGGTGCTGCAGGCGCTTGAGCTTGACCGTCTGCGGCGTGTCATCGTGCAGGTTGGCCGCGGGCGTGCCGGGGCGGGGGCTGAAGACGAAGCTAAAGCTGGTGTCGTAGCCGACGTCGTCGATCAGCTTCATCATCTTGGCGAAGTCTTCCTCGGTCTCGCCGGGAAAGCCCACGATGAAGTCGCTGGACAACGACAGGCCCGGCCGCACGGCGCGCAGCTTGCGGATGGTGCTCTTGTATTCCATGGCGGTGTAGCCGCGCTTCATGGCCATGAGGATGCGGTCGCTGCCGTGCTGCACCGGCAGATGCAGGTGGCCCACCAGCTTGGGCACCTTGGCGTAGGCATCGATCAGGCGCTGCGTGAACTCGTTGGGGTGGCTGGTGGTGTAGCGGATGCGCTCGATGCCGGGAATGTCGGCCACATACTCGATGAGCAGCGCGAAGTCGGCGACATCGGCTGAGCCGCCCATCTTGCCGCGGTAGGCGTTCACGTTCTGGCCCAGCAGCGTCACCTCGCGCACGCCCTGCTCGGCCAGGCCGGCGACTTCGACCAGAACGTCGTCAAACGGGCGGGAGACTTCTTCGCCCCGGGTGTAGGGCACCACGCAGTAGCTGCAGTATTTGCTGCAGCCTTCCATGATGCTCACGAAGGCGGTGGCGCCGTCCACCCGCGCCGGCGGCAGGTGGTCGAATTTTTCGATCTCGGGAAAGCTGATGTCCACCTGCGCGCGTTGTTCACGCTCGCGCCGCGCCAGCATCTCGGGCAGGCGGTGCAGCGTCTGCGGGCCGAACACCAGGTCGACATAAGGCGCGCGCGCAACGATGGCCGCGCCCTCCTGGCTGGCCACGCAGCCGCCCACGCCAATGATCACGCCCTTGGCCTTGAGGTGCTTGACGCGCCCGAGGTCGGAGAACACCTTCTCCTGGGCCTTCTCGCGCACCGAGCAGGTGTTGAACAGGATCAGGTCGGCCTGTTCGACGTCTTGCGTGGTTTCGTAGCCTTGCGCGGCTTTCATCACGTCGGCCATCTTGTCCGAGTCATACTCGTTCATCTGGCAGCCGAAGGTCTTGATGAAGACCTTTTTGGGGGTGCTCATGGCGGCCACGGCTTAGCGGCGGCCGCCGAAGATGGCAATCAACAGCGCGTGGATCTTGGCCACCGCCTCGGGGTTGGCGGTGTTGTCGGCGTAGTCGCGCACCTGGGCGTATTCGCCTTCGGTCAGCAGCCACACCTCATGCACCAGGCCGGACAAATCGCGGCGGTACACCATGGGCAGGTGCTGCCCGACCAGGCTGCCGGAGAGCACGGCCAGGTTGTTGAGGTCGCGAATGCGCGCGCCGGGCGATAGCCGGTCAGGCGTGCCGTTGAGTGTGATCTCTGGCGGCTGGGTGACAACCAGCCGCGCCGGGCGAACGCCGACGGGCGCCTCGCGCACGATGGACTGGCCAAAGGCGCTGGCGGCGGCCAGCAGGAGCGGGGCGATGAGAGTGAGGGTCCAGCGGTTCATGGGGTAGATCCAGAGGCTGAGTTGAATGAAAACGGCACTGGGGTGCAGTGCCGTTGCTGCCGCAGCGGATGCCGCCAATTTTACCGCTCTCGTCCAGCGCGGTTGAGGATCAGCGTGATCGGCTCGGCCAGGTATTGCAGCGCGGTGCGCACCTGGCCATCGATGAACACCTCGGCCGGCATGCCGGCCTGCAGTGTGAGCTGGCCGCCTTGCTTGAGCGAGGCCGGGTCGGCCTCGACCAGCACGATGTAGTAGGGCTGCTGCGTGACCCGGTCGAGCAGGCGGTCGGCTGAGACATAGAACACCTTGCCGTCGACCATCGGCGTGGTCAGCGCGTTGTAGGCGGTCAGGCGCATGCGCGCAGCCTGACCGGGGTGCACCCGGTTGATGTCCTCGGGGCGGATCTGCGCTTCGACCACCAGACGCGGATCGGTGGGCACGATGTCGGCGATCGGCTCGCGCGGGGTGATCACACTGCCCGGGCTGGTAAAGCGCAGGTTCATCACCTCGCCAGCCACCGGCGCGGTGATCACCTGGCGCCGGGAGGCGTCGGTGGATTTGCGCAGCTCTTGCTGGATCTCGGACATGCGCACCATCGCCACCTTCAGCTGGTCGCTGGCCTGCTGGCGGTATTCGCTCTCCAGGCCCTTGATGCGCAGGTCGGTGTCGACCATACGTTGATCGGCCCGTGACAGTTCAGAGCGGCGCTCTTCGAGCTTGACGCCGTAATCGGCCACGGCGGCCTCCAGCTGCGAGATGCGGGTGCCGGCGATGAAGCCGTCCTTGAGCAGCTGGCGGTTGCGCTCCAGCTCGGCGCGCTGGTGCTCCAGCGAGCTGGTGGCCTGGTCGATCTGGGCTTGCAGTGACTTCATCTCCTGCGAGATCTTCTCGCGCTGGGCCCGCAGCAGAGCGGTCTGCCCCTGCAGGCTGTCGCGCCGAGCGGCAAACAGGGCCCGTTCCTTGAGCAGCTGCTCGGACATCCGCGAGTCGCCCTGGGCGGCCTTGACCAGCTCTGGCGGGAAGTTCACGTTGGCGGCGCCCGATTGCTCGGCCTCGAGGCGGATCACGCCCGCACGTTCGGTGAGCACGCGGTAGGCCAGGCGGTTGACGTCGGCGTCCACGCCGACGTCGCCCAGGATCACCAGCGGTTCGCCCTGCTGTACCCGCTGGCCATCGCGCACCTTGACCTCGCGCACGATGCCGCCTTCGGCATGCTGCACCGGTCGACGGTCGAGGTCGACCTTGACGTGCGCGGGCGCCACCACGGCCGAGGCCAGCGGCGCGAACGCCAGCCATGCCAGGATGGGCAGCAGGCCCAGCGCCAGCACGAGCAGGCCGGTGCGTGCCAAGCGGTGCGCCTCGCGCAGGTGGGGTTGCAGGGCCGGATCGACCGGCATCGCGACACTGCTCATGACGCCTTCTCCATCGCGCTGGCTGCCGCCATCGGCATGGCGACCACGTTGGCACCGGCTGGCGGTTGGCCCTGGGCCTTGGCCTGCATGGCTTTCATCACCTCGGCCACAGAGCCGTAGTGCTGGGTGCGGCCGGCTTCGATCACGAGCATCTTGTCGACATGCTGCACCAGTGTCGTGCGGTGCGTCACCACGACCACCGTGACCTGGCCGCGCAGGGCCTTGAGCGCCTCGGCCAGTGCGATCTCGCCGGCACCGTCGAGGTTGGAGTTGGGTTCGTCCAGTATGAGCAGGCGCGGGTCGCCGTACAGGGCGCGGGCCAGCGCGATGCGCTGGCGCTGGCCGGGTGAGAGCAGGGCGCTGGTGGGGTCGACCGGGGTGTCGTAGCCGTCGGGCAGTGACTGGATCATTTCGTGCACACGGGCGCGCTGCGCGGCCGCCACCACCTTGGCCGAGTCGACCTCGCCCAGGCGTGCGATGTTCTCGGCCACGCTGCCGGCGAACAGCTCCACGTCCTGCGGTACATAGCCCAGCCAGGGGCCGAGCTGCTCGCGCGGCCACTGTGCCAGGTCGGAGCCATCCAGGCGAACCACGCCGGCCGTGGGCGCCCACACGCCGGTGAGCAGGCGCAGCAGGGTGGACTTTCCCGCGCCGCTGGGGCCGATGATGGCCAGCGACTCGCCGGCCGCCAGCTGCAGCGACACGCCGGCCAGCAGCACGCGCTCGGTGCCAAGCGGGCGATAGGCCAGCTGGTGGGCGACCAGCTCGCCGCGCGGCGCGGGGAGTTCCATGCGCCGCGGCTCAGCGGCTGCCGAATCGAGCAGCGCGGTCAGGCGGGCGAATGCGGCGCGGGCCTCGACCAGCACTTTCCAGCTGCCCACCACCTGCTCCACCGGCTGGAGCGCGCGCCCCAGCAGGATCGTGCAGGCAATGGTGACGCCCGGAGAAGCCTGGCCCGTGATCACCAGGTAGGCGCCCACGGCCAGCATGAGAATCTGCACCGCCTGGCGCAAGGTGCGCGTGAGGGCGGCCATGCTCACGGTCTTGCGGGCGGTCGGCCCTTGCAAGCGCAGCACCTCGGCGCTCTTGGCGCGCCAGCGCGCAAGCAGCGCGTCGGTCATGCCCAGCGTCTGCACCACTTCGGCGTTGGCCAGCGAGGCTTCAAGGTAGCGGGTGGCGCCGCTGGCGGCCTTTTGCAGGGCCTCGATGTCGCGGCGGGTGAGCCAGTCGTTGACGAAGGTCAGCAGCAGCATCAGCGCCGCAGCGCCAGCGGCCGTGACCCCCAGCCAGGGGTGGGCCAGCCAGATCAGCGCGATGTAGATCAACATCCACGGCGCATCGAACACGGCCAGCAGGCCCTGGGCTGAGAACGCGGCGCGCAGGGTGCCGATGTCGCGCAGGCCCTCGTTCAGCGGCTTGCCGCTGCGGCGCGCGGCCTGGGCCACGGTGAGCTTGGTGACCACGGGCGACAGCGTCTCGGCGATCACGTTGCCCGCCACGCCCTGCAGGCGGGCGCGCACGTAGTCCAGCGCCATCAGCAGCAACAGGCCGATGCCCGCGCCCAGGGCCAGCACCAGCAGTGTGTCGGTGCTGCGCGAAACCAGGACCCGGTCGAACACCTGCAACATGAAGATCGCGGGGATCAGCAGCAGCAGGTTGATGAAGAAGGAAAAGCCCGCGACGTGCAGGAGCGGGCGTTTGAGATGGGAGAGCAGGGGCTTCATACGGTCTCTGAGCATTGCCTGCGTGGCTCAGCCGGTCAATAGGATGAAAATATGAGTTGTGACTTGTCCGGGGCTTTCACCCCGGACTGTCACATCAAGGCAACGGCTGGCGCGATGGCAGCGGGGTCAAGTGCCCACCTTGAAGTCGCTGAAGTCCATGTCGGCGAGGGCGGGCTTGTTGTCCAGGACCGCGAACAAGGTGCGCCCGCTCGTACTGTCGCCGCCGTCGGAGTCGTAGTACAGATTGCCAGTATTGACGTCGTACACGATGTGCGCTGAGCCGATGTTGGCAGTCGCGCCGCCCGTGGCGACTTCAGCGTAGTCGGCGGCGCCGAGGGTTGTCCCACCGGCTGAACCCGCCGTCGCGAGACCTGAGAAGACGGTCTTGGACAGCCAGATGAAGTCCGTCGAGCTGGCGCTGAAGTCGGTAATGTGGTCCACGTTCGTGGACGCATTGACCGCCGTATCGAAGTAGAACGTGTCGTTGTTCGAGCCGCCGGTCAGAACGTCGTTGCCGGCGCCGCCATAGATCTTGTCGTCGCCAGCCTGCCCCATCACTGTGTCGTTGCCGGAGCCGGCAAGCACGATGTCACCGGCGCCACCGGCGAACAGCACGTCGTCGCCGGTCCCAGAGCCACCGAGGCTGGTTTCCGCAGCGTTGGTGCCCGTGATGATCCTGAATGTTTCCGCATACGTGTTCGCGCCCTGCGTGGCCTGCACCGTCATTGAGTACACACGGTCGGTATTGACGTTGGTGCCCGTAACCGAGCCGCTGCCGCTGACCGTCAGGTCACCGGCGAAATCGGTGACCGCCGCGCCACCGAGCGTGGTTGCTGTGAGGGTGGTGAGCGAATAGCTGTAGGTGCCGGAACCACCCGGCACGGAGATCTGGCCAAAGGCGCCGGAGGGCACCGAGTTGCCGCTGGGGGGTGTGGTCACAGTGAACGCCAGATCGGTGATCGGTGCAGCATCGGTGCTGCCGTTGAGGGTGACGGTCACATCCTGGTCGACTATGGCGCCCGAGTCGTCGGTCACCCGGACGGTGAAGGTCGCAGTCACGGTGTTGCCGTCGTTGAGGTATTCAGGCGACGCCAGGTTGTAGGCCCAGGCGCCGGTGGCGGCGTCGGTGATGCTGAAGCCCGCTAGGATGGCGTCGGATTGCGCGGTGGTCAGTGTGACGCCGGATGCCAGGACCGAACTGGCGTACAGCGAGGCCGATGGCGTGTCCCCCGTATCCACGTCGCTGAAGACGACGCGGCCGCTCGTGCTCAGGGCCGCGTTGGTCTCGGTCAGGGTTTCGCTGACGTCGAAGGCTGAGTGGGCTGCCTCGATCACTGGGCCATCGTTGGTGCCCGTGATCGTGATCGTGGCGCTCTGGGCGACGGATGCGCCAAGTTCGTCCGTCACGCTGTAAGAGACGGTGATCTGGTGGGTGGCACCCGCAGCGAGTGATTGGAACGCTGCATCAGCAGGGTCGACCGACAGGGTCGAGCCGGTGATGGACACGCCCGCTTCCAGGCCCGCAACATCGGTGACGCTGAGAACGGCGTTGTGATCCACATCGGCTGCGCCGGCGAGCAGGTCGACGTCGAACGTGGCGTCGTCTTCATCGGCAGCGCCGGTCAGGGCGGCGGCGACGGTGGGAATGTCGTTGGTGCCGGTGATGGTGATGGTGGCGCTCTGGGCCACAGAGGCGCCATGTTCATCGGTCACGTTGTAGGTGACGGTGATGACCTTGTCCTCGCCGAGTTCGAGCGACTGGAAGGCGGCGTCGGCCGGATCGACCGACAAGGTCGAGCCGGTGATGGACACGCCCGCTTCCAGGCCCGCAACATCGGTGACGCTGAGAACGGCGTTGTGATCCACATCGGCTGCGCCGGCGAGCAGGTCGACGTCGAACGTGGCGTCGTCCTCGTC
>CANJQN010000079.1 GCA_947476465.1 Comamonadaceae bacterium
GCACAGCCCGCGCATCAGCCAGTCGTGGCCCGGGATGGCCGCCAGGATCAGCGGCGGCAGCGGAATGTGCAGCAAAAAGCCGATGCGCTGCTGGCAGCCGAGCGCGCGCAGCTCGCTGCCCTGGGGGATCAGGTGGTCGTCATGCACCCAGACGATGTCGTCGGGCCGCAGCTGCGCTGCCAGTTGCCGCGCGAACATCTGGTTCACACGGCGGTAGGCCTCGATGTTGGCGGTGTCGAATTTCGCCAGGTCGAGCCGGTAGTGGAACACCGGCCATAGCGCGCCATTGGACTAGCCCAGGCAGCAGGCGTCGTAATCGGCGCGGCGTACGGCCTTCGGCGCGGAAGGCCCTTCACGGTCGAGGGCCGCCTCAGCGCGGGCGACTGGCGGTGCGCGGGGTGATTTCATATCACCGTGTCCCAGCGCGCTGACAGACGCGTGGCCGCGTTGATCAGGCCCACCATCGAATAGGTTTGCGGAAAGTTGCCCCACATCTCGCCGGTCGTCGCGTGCGTGTCCTCGGACAAGAGGCCCAGCGGATTGCGGCTGGCCAGCATCAGCTCGAAGATGGCGCGGGCATCGTCGCGCCGTCCGATCCGCGCCAGGGCGTCGATGCGCCAGAAGGTGCAGATGTTGAAGGCGGTCTCGGGCTTGCCGAAATCGTCGGCCCCTTCGTAGCGTCGCATGTAGGGGCCGTCGCACAGGTTGCGCTCCAGTGCCTCGACGGTCGAGACGAAGCGCGGGTCGCGCGGGTCGATGAAGTTCACCTCGGCCATCAGCAGCGCGCTTGCGTCGAGGTCGCGCCCGCCGAAGCTCTCGACGAACGCGCCCCGCTCCTCGCTCCAGGCTTCGCGCAGGATGCGCTCGCGGATCAGCTCGGCCCGCTCACGCCAGTGGGTCACGCGCGCAGGCAAGGCCAGAGCCTCGGCCACCTTGGCCAGCCGGTCGCAGGCGGCCCAACTCATGAGCGCTGAAGAGGTGTGGACGCGCGCCCGGGTGCGCAGCTCCCACATGCCGGCATCGGGCTGGTCGTACAGGCGAAAGGCCTGCTCGCCCACGGCTTCGAGGTCGCCGAACTCGGTGCGGCCGGCGCGGCGGAACAGCCGGTGGTCGTGAAAGGCCTGGGCCGCACCCAGCACGATGTTGCCGTAGACATCGTGCTGAAAATGCTCGGCGGCCTGGTTGCCCACCCGCACCGGCCCCATGCCGCGGTAGCCGGGAAGATGCTCGAGGATCGTCTCGGACAACTGGCCCTCCTGGCCGATACCGTACAGCGGCTGGATGTGCCCGCCGCGCGAGCGCACCACCACGTTGTTCAGCCAGCGCAGATAGTCTTCCATGGTCCCGACTTCGGACAGGCTGTTGAGCGCGCGCACCACAAAGAACGCATCGCGCAGCCAGCAAAAGCGATAGTCCCAGGTGCGGCCGCTGTTGGGTGCCTCGGGGATGCTGGTGGTCATGGCCGCGACGATCGCGCCCGTGTCCTCGAACAGCGACAGCTTGAGGGTGATGGCGGCGCGGATCACCGCGTCCTGCCACTCCAGCGGCAGCGACAGCGCGCGTGTCCAGTGCTTCCAGTAGCTGCTGGTCTCCTGCTCGAAGCCGCGGGCGGTGTCCTCGATGCCGGTCAGCAGGGTCTCGTCGGGTCCGAGGATGAAGTTCATCGGCCGGTCGACCACAAAGAACGACTCGGACAGCAGGTACGACAGCGGCGCGTCGCTGTTCAGGCGCAGGGTGGACTGCGGGCTGACGTAGCGGATGTGGGTGCTGCCCTGCGTGATCTGCGGCGACTGCCGGCCCCAATCGAAGCGCGGACGCAGCAGCACGCGCAGGCGAGGCGAGCCGCCCAGCACGATGAGCCGGCGCACGATGGTGAGCGGGCGGAAGGTGCGACCGCGGTTGAGGAAGCGCGGCGCGAAGTCGACGATCTCCACGCCCTGGCCCTGCCGGTCGAAAAGGCGTGTGCGCAGGATGGCGGTATTGGGCTCGTACGACTGCTCGCTGCGTTCGAAGTTCTCCAGCTCGAAGCCCCAATAGCTGCCGTTGGTGCTGGGGTCGAGCAGGGCGTTGAACACCGGGTCGCCGTCAAAGCGCGGCAGGCAGCACCACACGATGTTGGCGCGCGAATCGACCAGGGCGCTGAATGCGCAGTTGCCGATGACGCCCATGTTGAGCGAGGGTTGGGGGACCTGGTTCATGGGCGGGACTCCGTGTCGCTGTCTTCTTGTGATCTGTGGGCCAGGACGGCCCGCAGTTGCTCGCGCATCTCGGACGGGTGGGCCATGCGGTGGGTGGCCACGGTTACGCCCTCGCCCACTTTCACGGCCGCGCCGCCCAGGCGCTGCACCGCGTCGAAGCCGGCCTCGTCGGTCACATCGTCGCCGATGAATATCGGTGTGCGCCCCATGAACGGCGGCTCGCGCAGAAATGCCTCGATCGCGTGCCCCTTGCTCACGCCACTGGGCTTGGCCTCCAGCACCATCTTGCCGCGCAGCAAGCTCAGGCCCGGCGATGCGTCCACCGCCGCCCGCATGGCGGCCAGGCAGACGGCCTCCAGTGCGGGCGCCTGCCGATAGTGCAGTGCGACCGAGCCGCGCTTGAGTTCGACCCGCAGGCCCGGGTGTTGTCTTGCCAGCGTCTGCGCGGCCGCGTGGACCCGCGCCGCAGAGGGAACGTCCGTCAGGACCAGGTGGCCGTTCGCGCTTCGCCGCTCGGCGCCGTGCACCCCCGCCACAGGCAGACGCGCCGGCGCGAGCAAGGCGTCGATCTGATCGATGGGCCGGCCGCTGATCACGGCGACCGCTCCACCCAGGTAGGTCTGCAGGGCCCGCAGCGTGGCAATCAACTCGACCGGTACGACCACCGCCTCGGGTCGCGGGGCGATGTCCACCAGCGTGCCGTCAAAGTCCAGGAAGAGCGCGCAGTCAGGTTTGAGATAGTCGGAAAGATTCATCGGGGCTCACCCTACTAGGCGACCGGCAAAGTCAGCGAAGTTGCAGACGCCGGCCGGTGTAGGAGGCCGCCTACGGCGCAGCCGCGACAGCATCGCCTGGCCTGCTGCGGATTCGTGACGCGACACGCAGGCGGGAAAAGCAAAGTCATCAGTAAAGGATAGCGAGCCGGTGGGCTTGCACAGCGGCCCGAGTTCTTGAACAATCGGCATGTACATATTTGGCACTCATCATGATCCGTTATTCTTATATCTGTCGCCGTGCCGCGTTTGTGTCGAGCCTGTCCTGGGTGCTGCTATCCATGGCCTTATCGCCCGTCGGCGCATTGGCGGCCCAGGATGCGCTCAAGCGTATCGCCGATCGCGGCCAGATCAACATCGGCTTCAACGAGGATGCGCCGCCATTCTCGGTGCGCGCAAGTGGCGCCGGCGAACCGATCGGCTACAGCATCGACCTGTGCCTTGCGATGGCCGAGCGAATCAAGCAGGAGACTGGCCAGTTGGACCTGCGCGTGAAGTTCCTGCCGGTGCCCACCGACCAGATGGTGCGCATCGTTCGCTCGGCGGGCGTCGACTTGATGTGCGCCGGCACCTCGGACACGGTCGAGCGCCGCGCGTCCATGGCGTTTTCGCAGCCGATCTTCATTTCGTCGGTCAAGATGATGGTGCGCATCAAGGACGGCTACAAGGATGCCGCCGACATCAAGGGCAAGCCCATCGCTGTGCTGGGCCGCACCACGGCCGAATCGGCCGTGCTGTCCTTTAGCAAACACAAGAACCTCGATCTCGAAATTTCCCGCGTGGTCGGCGCCGACGCGGCGCTCGGCAAGCTGCGCCTGGGCCATGTGGCCGCCTGGGCCCGTGACGAAGTGCTGCTGCGGGGCATTCACCAGCGCCAGCCTGACGCGGCCGACTTCACGATCTTGCCCAACGCGATGTCCAGCGAGGTGATTGCGATCGCTTACCCGATCGATCCGGGCCTGCAGCGCGTGGTCGACCAGACTCTCGCGGGTCTGGCACGCGACGGCCGCCTGGAAGCCTTGTACCGGCATTGGTTCGTCAAGCCGAACCCCGCCTCGCAAAAGGGCTTGAACATGCAGTTGTCGGCCGAGCTGAAAGAGGTCTTCGAGCGCCAGCGCTGAAGCGGTTTTCGCTGTCCCGGGATAATCGGCTCAGCGGTCCGTAGGGCCGCCTGCTGAGGTCCTCCATGTTTGAATTTTCATTCCCGCGCCGGATGGCGCTTGCCTCGGCGCTGCTGCTGCCGATCACTTCGTTCGCACAAGGCGCCGCACCGGTTGTGGTGCAGGACGCCTGGGCCCGTGTCAGCGTCGTCGGCCAGCAGGCCGGTGGCGTGTTCATGCGCCTGCAAGCCACGGAGCCGCTGCGCCTGGTCGGCGGCAGCACACCGGCAGCCGGCCAGGTCGAGATCCACGAAATGAAGCTCGAGGGCGACGTGATGCGCATGCGCCAGCTGCGCGAGCTGGCTTTGCCGACGGGCAAAGCCGTCGAGTTGCGCCCCGGCGGCCTGCACATGATGCTGCAGGATCTGAAGGCGCCCTTGCTCGCGGGCAGCCAGGTGCCGCTGACCCTGGTCTTTCGCGACGCCCGTGGCGCCGAGCGCAAGCTTGAGGTTCAGGTGCCGGTGGCCCTGCGCGCGCCAGGCCCGGCCGGCGGCATGCGTAGCGACACGCCGGAACCTATGCACAAGCACTGAGCCTGGTGGCGTGAAGCCGGCGCGCGCGCGCCGTCGACGTCATGGCGGCGGCCTGATAAGCTGGCCTTAATCACCCCCGGAGTCTTCGAATGAGCGACCCACCCAACTCCGGTTTCGGCCGGTTTGTACCCGGCTTCGACTTCCTGCAGAACCTGGCGCGTGGCGCGAGCGATGCCATGCCGAAGATGCCGGGCGTGTCGAACTGGATCGCCCCCACCCTCGATATCGAGGAGATCGACAAACGCATTTCCGAGCTGCGCGCCGTGCAGTTCTGGTTGGAGCAAAACGGCCGTGCCCTGGCCGCCACGGTGCAGGCACTCGAAGTGCAGCGCATGACGCTGGCCACCCTCAAGGGCATGGACGTCACGCTGACCGACCTGGCCGAGGCGATGAAGGTCAAGCCGTCACCTGCCGCCCCGGACAAGTCACCCGTTGACAAGGCGCCAGCCGCCCAGGCGCGGGCCGAGCCCGCCGCGGATCCGGCCCAGGACAGGTCCGCCAAAGCACGCGCCAAGTCGGCCGACGGCGCTGCGCCGCCCGTGGTGGACCCGCTGCAGTGGTGGTCCTCGCTCACGCAGCAGTTCCAGGAAATCGCGGCCGGCGCCCTCAAGGACGTCGCCCACAAGGATCCGGCTGCGGCCACGCGTGATTTCGCCAGCGGCATGGAGCAGGTCATGAAGGCGGCCACCTCGGCGGCCGAGGCTGCCGGCGCGGCGGGCAAGCGTGGCGCGGCGCCCAAGAAGGCGAGCAGCAAGACAACCGAGGCCAAGGCCAACACCAAGCCCCGCAAGACGGCGCCCCGCAAGACCGCGACGCCCCGGTCGCCGTCCTAGCGCGGCCCGCTCACACGCAAGCGACGGCCATGACGCTGTTTCCCTTCGGCCATGCCACGCATCCGCAGTGGCCCATGGCGGCGGGCCTGGTGCTCGCCCAGCTACGCGCGCAGATGACGCGCCCGGAATACGCCAGCGCGCCCACACTCGGCCTGCTTTACATCACCGACCATTACGCCGGCCAGGCGCAGGACATCCTCGACCACTTCTCGGCCGAACTGCCGGAGGTAACCGACTGGTGCGGCACGGTGGGCATCGGCGTGTGCTCGAGCAACGTCGAGTATTTTGATGAGCCGGCGCTTGCCGTCATGCTGTGCGCCGTGCCGGCCCACCAGTACCGCGTGTTCTCTGGCGTGGCGCCGCTGGGCACCGGCGCGGGCATGGGCTTTGAGCCGGCGACGGCCCTGATCCACGCCGACGCGTCCACACCGGACCTGCCCGACCTCATCGCCGAGATGGCGGGCCGCACCACCACCGGCTACCTGTTCGGCGGGCTGGCCTCCAGCCGCCAGCGGACGGTCCAGTTCGCAGTGGGCGGCAACGGCAACATCCAGGGCCAAGGTGCGGCCGGCGGTGTGTTCAGTGGCGGGCTCTCGGGCGTGGCGTTTTCTGAAGACGTGGCGCTGGTCTCGCGGGTCACCCAGGGTTGCCTGCCCGTGTCGGTGCAACGCGAGATCACCCAGGCCGAAGGCAACGTCATCCTGGCGCTGGACGGGCAGCCCGCGCTCGACGTGCTGCTGGACGAGCTGAAGATCTCGCTCGAAGAACCCCAAGCCGCTATGGCCGCATTGCGCGCCACGCTGGTGGGCATCACCTCGGCGGGCGGGGCGGCGGTGGGCCGCACCGGCAGCTTCGGCCCCGACGTGCGGGTGCGCCACATCATCGGGCTCGACCCCGGCCGGCGCGGCGTGGCCGTCGCCGACCAGGTTGAGGTAGGCATGCCCATGGCGTTCTGCCAGCGCAACGCCCGCGCCGCCCGCGCCGACCTGATGCGCATCTGCGCCGAGGTGCGCGAAGAGCTCGAGCCCGAAGAGATGAGCCTGCACCTGGCCACCGCGCTGGCGGCGGCCGATCCCCGGGCCGAGCCCAGCCCGGCCCGCCGTATCGCCGGCGCCATCTACGTCAGCTGCGCCGGGCGCGGCGGCCCGCATTTCGGCGGCCCGAGCGCCGAAATGCAGATCGTGCGCCACGCCCTGGGCGACGTGCCCCTGGTGGGTTTTTTCGCGGGCGGCGAGATCGCGCACCACCAGCTGTATGGCTATACCGGGGTGCTCACGGTGTTTACCGCGGCTGACTGAAGCCGAACCGCGAGTCGGTCGTGCCATTGCGGCGCCCAAGCACAATGGGCCCATGAACGACTTGCTGCTGTGGGTGGCCAGCACAATCTTGATCGTGCTCGGTATGGCCGGTGCCATCCTGCCGGTGCTGCCGGGGGCGGTGCTGGTGTTGGCCGGGGTCGTGCTGGGCGCGTGGATCGACGGCTTCACCCGCGTCGGTGTGCCGGTGGTGGTCGCGGTGGCGGTGCTGGCCGTTTTGTCGTGGGTGGTGGACTACCTTTCTGGCGTGATGGGCGCCCAGCGCGCCGGGGCCAGCCGGCAGGCTGTGACTGGCGCATTGTTGGGCACGGTGGCCGGCATATTCATGGGCCTGGTCGGCGTGCTGTTCATGCCCTTCGTGGGCGCGCTGGCCGGCGAGTGGCTGGCCCGGCGCGATCAGGGGCAGGCGCTGCGCGTGGGGGTGGCGACCTGGCTGGGCACTTTGTTGGGGATGGTGGCCAAGGTGGCGCTGGCCTTCATGATGCTCGGTCTGTATATCGTGGCACTGCTTTTTTGACCGGCCGCACTCCCCGGACGAACTTCGCTCCTGGATCCCTACTGGGGCTTCCCACGCTGTCAATTGATTTCCATCTCCGGTTCGGCGCTGCGCTGAGTGGCTGAACGAGGAACAGACTGCAAACCTACTGTCGGCCTTGTTGACGTTCTGCCCGCAAGGGCAAGTGTTGAACGTCGGGC
>CANJQN010000080.1 GCA_947476465.1 Comamonadaceae bacterium
AGCCCCGAAATTGAGGGGATTAAGACGTCGCATTGTCCGTAGGGATAGTGTTTACGTCCGGACGACAGCCCCGAAATTGAGGGGATTAAGACTTCACGGCGATCTTTGCCAGAGCCTTTTCAGTGTCCGGACGACAGCCCCGAAATTGAGGGGATTAAGACACCAACGCCCGCTCAAACTGCTGGATGCGCTCGGTCCGGACGACAGCCCCGAAATTGAGGGGATTAAGACCCCTTCTCCACCTTGTCGATCCACGCTGTCGTCCGGACGACAGCCCCGAAATTGAGGGGATTAAGACAATATGAAATGCCGTAAGTGGCCGCGTGCTTGAGGTCCGGACGACAGCCCCGCGAGTGAGGGGACTAAGGCCTCTAATTGGGCCGGCGAACGCGCCGACGCGCTTCGCCCACCACGGTGGCATCCACACGACCGCTGCGCACGCATGGGGTCCGCGCCGTACCGATCAGGGCCATTGCCCGCACATCTACGTGCGCCGGCGGGGCAATTCTCTTGGAAGCCTCGCTCTGCCCTGGATCTTTTTCCACGATGCGGAATTGGGGTATCGCCCGATTGCCTAGCCGCCCCCCGTGGGAGCCAGATCAAGGTGATCGTACCTACAGCCTCCATTCCCAACAGAAGCGGACAACCTCTACAAATTTTTTCGCGGGGCTGACACTCCCGCGATACATTCCCGCCTTCATTCACACGACGGAGACGCAGTGCAACCGCTACTCGCCATCGCCCGGGCCATCGACTGGATCAACGATCGCTTTGGCACCTTGGCCGCCTGGGCCGTCACCCTCGCCTGCGTCATCAGCGCCGGCAATGCCTTCATCCGCTACGGGCTGGACATCAGCTCCAACGGCTGGCTCGAAGTGCAGTGGTACCTGTTTTCCGCCTGCGTGATGCTGGGCGCCTCGCAGGTGCTGCGCCTCAACGAGCACGTTCGGGTCGACATCTTCTACGGCATGCTGTCCAGCCGCGGCCGCGTCTGGCTCGACCTGCTGGGCATCGTGCTCTTCCTGCTGCCGACCATGCTGGTGATGCTGTATTACGCCTGGCCGTATTTCCTCAACACCTGGACCAGCGGCGAGATGTCCAGCAACGCTGGCGGGCTGATCCGCTGGCCGGCCGTGCTGATGCTGCCCCTGGGCTTTGCGATGGTGCTGCTCCAAGGCGTGGCCGAAGCGATCAAACGCGTGGGCTGGCTCACCCACACCTACGAGATGGACTTCCACTACGAAAGGCCACTCCAATGAGCATGGAGAGCTTCCCGCCCCTCATGTTCGCGGGGCTGATCATCGTCATGCTGATCGGCTTTCCCGTGGCCTTCTCGCTGGCGGCCCTGGGCCTGCTGTGCGGCTTCTATGCCATCACCATGGGCTGGTTTCCCGCCAGCTTCATGGCCAACCTGCCGCTCAACGTGTTTGGCATCCTGTCCAACGAGTTGTTGCTGGCCATTCCCTTCTTCACGTTGATGGGGGCCGTGCTCGAAAAATGCGGCCTGGCCGAGGACATGCTCGACTCCATGGGGCAGTTGTTCGGCCCCATCAAGGGCGGCCTGGGCTACTCGGTGATCATCGTCGGCTTCATCCTCGGCGCCATCACCGGCACCGTGGCCGGCCAGGTGATCGCCATGGCCATGATCTCGCTGCCGGTGATGATGCGCTACGGCTACAACATCCGCTACGCCACCGGCGTGCTGGCGGCCTCGGGCACCATCACGCAACTGGTGCCGCCCTCGCTGGTGCTGGTGGTCATGGCCGACCAATTGGGCCGCTCGGTCGGCGACATGTACAAGGGCGCCTGGGGCCCCTCGGTGCTGCAGGTGCTGCTGTTCGCGGCCTACACCTTCGTGCTCGCACGCGTGCGGCCCGACATGGTTCCCGGCGTGCCGCCCGAGGCCCGCACACTTGACGGCTGGGCGCTGTGGAAGAAATGCCTGCGCGGCATCATCCCGTCGGCGGTACTGATTTTCCTGGTGCTGGGCAGCATGGGCGGCCTGCCGGGCATCGACCACGCCGTGGCCACACCCACCGAGGCCGGCGCGATGGGTGCGATGGGCGCCGTGGTGCTGGCGGCATTGCACAGGCGCCTGAGCTTGGGCCTGGTGCGAGACGCCATGGCCGGCACCATGCGCATCACCGCCATGGTGGTGTTCATCCTGATCGGCTCGCGCGTGTTCTCGCTGGTGTTCCAGGGGGTCGACGGCGGCATCTGGGTCGAGCACATGCTGTCCCACCTGCCCGGCGGCCAGATCGGCTTCCTGATCGCGGTGAACATCTTCGTGTTCTTCCTGGCCTTCTTCCTCGACTTCTTCGAGATCGCCTTCATCATCTTGCCGATGCTGGGGCCGGTGGCCGACAAGATGGGCATCGACATGATCTGGTTCGGCGTGCTGCTGTGCGTGAACATGCAGACCAGCTTCATGCATCCGCCCTTCGGCTTCGCTCTGTTCTACCTGCGCGGCATCGCCGATTCGCTCCACAAGACCGGCGCCCTGCCCCACAAGATCGAGTCGAAAGACATCTATCTGGGCGCCATTCCCTGGGTGTTCCTGCAACTGCTGCTGGTGGCCATCGTGATCTTCGTGCCGCAGACGGTCACGGCCCTGCTCGACAAACCCCAGGTCGTCGACCTCGACAAGGTCAAGATCGAGATGCCCTCCGATGCCGAGAACGAGAAGGCGCAAACCGACAGCAACTCTGACGACCAGAAGGCCATCGACGAGATGATGAAGCAGGCGCCGGGCGCGCAAGGCGACAAGAAGTGACAGCCGACGCCACTGCCGCGGCCAGCACGCCCATGGCGCAGCGCGTCGAGGGCGCGGCCTTCCCGATGGCAGTGAAGCTGCTCGCCAGCGGCCTGGTCGCCTTCATGCTGTACTGGGGCGCGCAGGCACGCGAACAGCTGGCCGTGGCGCAGTGGCAGCTGTCGGCGGCCCTGCTGCTGGTGGCCGCGCTGGCGCTGGTGTTGTGGTGCCTGTCCTGGATCTGGCGCAGCCGCAGTTGGGTCGATGCGCAGGGCATCGGCCAAAGCTGGATGTGGAACAAGCGGGTGCTGTGGCGCGACGTGACCAACGCCCGCCTGGTCGGTTCGCCCGCGCTGGCCTTTCTCATGGCGCCCCGCCTGCTGGTGCGCGCGCGCGGCACCGCCGGAGTGACGGTGTTCCACTGCGCCGACCGTCAGGTGATGGACGCCTGCGCGGCCTTCATGGTGTTGGGCCGGCCGGTGACGCAGGGTCAGGCGTAGCGCACTCTGGTATGGTCGTGTCACCGATTTCCGCCCCACTCCGCCATGATCCGTACTGCCTCCCAGATCCTCGCCGCCCTGCTGCTGTGCGTCGGCCTCGCCGCCTGCAAGGACAGCCCGGCCCCTTCATCTTCGGCCTCGGGCCCGGCCGCCGCCGCGCCCAAAGGCGGCTCGTCGAAGGTGTCGGTCGAAGAACTGGCCGCCCAGGCCAAGGGCTTTACCGTCGGCTCCGAGATGTCGGTGCGCCGCGTGTTCGTGTTTTTCGACCCGCAATGCCAGCACTGCTCGGCGCAGTGGGTGGCCGCCAAGCCATTGAAGTCGCAGGCGCGCTTCATCTGGATCCCCGTCGGCATCCTCAACCCCAACAGCAACATCCAGGGCGCGGCCATTCTGGCGGCGGCCGATCCGATCGCCGCGATGGACCAGCACGAAGCGTCAATGACGGCCCAAAAAGGCGGCATCATCGCCCAGGGCGATAACACCGAGCAGAAGGCCAGTGTGGTTTCCAACACGGCCCTGATGAGCCGCTATGGCTTCGGCGGTGTGCCGGTGATCGTCGGCAAGCACGCCACCACCGGTGAGCTGGTGATCAAGGAAGGCTCGCTGCCCACCGGGGCCCTGGCCGCCGCGCTCGGGCTACAGGCGCCGACAGGCAACTGATCGCCCGGCCGAGGCGGCCGATCAAATGGGCGCTCAACGGCCGTTCAATGGTCGATCGACTCAAACAACAACGGCCCGTTCGCCTCGCGCGAAATGCGCATCGGCCGGTTCTTCAACTCGGTGATCACCGTCGCGCGGGCCGCTGACGGGGCGCCGCCCCGCGGCCCGGCCCCCATCGTGCGCGTGTCCGGCACGCCGGTCATCTTGCCCGCAGCAGGCACCACCGCCATCGTCGGGCGCACGGCACCGCAGTCCTGGGTGACGTTGTCGAGCACCAGATGCCCGCCGGGGAACAGGCCCACTACCGTCTCGCGCAGCGGCCGGGTCATGTCCACCGGCGACTCGCGCCCCTGGTAGACGACGCGCTCAGCACGGTCATAGACCGTGTAGCACTGCGCCATGGCCTGCACCGACGCAAGCGACAGTGCCACGAAGAAAATTCGGTTGCTGATGGCCATGAGCCGCCCTGCACCGGCTGAAGCCGGTTTGAAGGCCCATCTTGAAGCTTGGCCCCCGCGCCACGTGTGGCGGCAGGTAAGTTGTGCAACACGGCGTTAGCCCAAGCTCAGGGGCACTGAACAAGCAAAAAGCCGCCTCGAAGGCGGCTTTTTATCGAGCCCGGCAGCACCTCATTCGATGAGCTTGGGCCCTGTCTTCGACTGCAGCAACTCCATCGTGACACCCGGCGCCAGCTCGACCACCTTCAGGCCCTGCGGCGTGACGTTCATCACGGCCAGGTCGGTGATGATGCAGTCGACCACGCCCACGCCGGTGAGCGGCAGGGTGCACTGGGGCAAGATTTTCAGGTCTTCGGTGCCGTCTTTATTCCTGGCCACGTGTTCCATCAGGATGATCACGCGCGGCACGCCGGCCACCAGGTCCATGGCGCCGCCCATGCCCTTGATCATCTTGCCGGGGATCATCCAGTTGGCCAGGTCGCCCTTTTCGCTGACCTGCATGGCGCCCAGGATCGACAGGTTGATCTTGCCGCCGCGGATCATGGCGAAAGACTGGTCGCTGCCAAAAATCGCCGATCCTTTGATGGTGGTCACAGTCTGCTTGCCGGCGTTGATCAGGTCGGCGTCGACCTCGTCCTCGTACGGGAACGGGCCGATGCCCAGCATGCCGTTCTCGCTTTGCAGCCAGACTTCGACGTGGTCGGGCACGTGGTTGGCCACCAGCGTCGGGATGCCGATCCCGAGGTTGACGTAGAAGCCGTCCTGCAGTTCCTGGGCCGCGCGTGCGGCCATTTGGTCTTGGGTCCAGGGCATGTCGGTCTCCTTAAACTTTGCGGGGGCGCGTCGTGATTTTTTCAATGCGCTTTTCAGGCGTGGCATTGAGCACGATGCGGTGCACATAAATGCCCGGCAGGTGGATGTCGTCGGGTGCCAGCTCGCCGGTGGCGACGATGCGCTCGACCTCGACGATGCAGATCTTGCCGGCGGTGGCGGCGGCCGGGTTGAAGTTGCGCGCCGTGAGGTTAAAGCGCAGGTTGCCCGAGCGGTCGGCGATGTCGGCCTTGATCAGCGACACATCGGGGAACAGTGCGCGTTCCATGACGTAGGTCTCGCCGTTGAACTCGCGCAGCTCCTTGCCCTCGGCCACCAGGGTGCCCACGCCGGTCTTGGTGAAGAACGCGGGAATGCCGGCGCCACCGGCACGCAGCTTCTCGGCCAGCGTGCCCTGGGGCGTGAACTCGAGCTCGAGCTCACCCGCGAGGTACTGGCGCTCGAACTCCTTGTTCTCGCCGACGTAGCTGGAGATCATTTTCTTGATCTGCCGCGTCTCGAGCAGCTTGCCCAGGCCGAAGCCGTCGACACCCGCGTTGTTGGAGATGGCGGTGAGGTTCTGCACGCCGCTGTCGCGCAGCGCGTCGATCAGCGCCTCCGGGATGCCGCACAGGCCGAAGCCGCCAACAGCCAGCAGCTGGCCGTCGCGCACCACGCCTTCGAGGGCCGCCGCAGCGGAAGGGAAGATCTTGTTCACGAGAAATGTCTCCTCATAGGGCCGAGCGCGGCCACTGGCCGCAGGTGCAACGATACTACGTAGTAAGCTACGTAGTAATCCTTAAAGAGTTGCCCGATGGACGTTGACTACCGAACCGCGTTTGACTTGGCCCCGGTGGGTCTGTGCGTCTCGCGCAACCGCAGCATTGTCGACTGCAACCGGCATTTGTGCGAGATGTTCGGCAATACGCGCGAAGGGTTGATCGGCCAGTCTTTTCAGGTCTTGTATCCCAGTGCCGCCGAGTATGAGCGCCTGGGCGCGCGCATGGCGCCGATCCTCAATGCCAAGGGTCACTACGCCGACGACCGCATCATGAAGCGCGCCAATGGCGAGGTGTTCTGGTGCCATGTCACCGGCCGCGCGCTCAACCGGGACGCACCGCACGAGGCCGGCATCTGGTCGTTCGAGGACCTCAGCTCGCGACGCCCGGTCAAGGCCGACCTCACGGCCCGCGAACGCGAGGTCGCGGCCAAGCTGCTCGACGGCATGACCTCCAAGGAAATCGGCAAGGTGCTGGACATCAGCCACCGCACGGTCGAGATTTATCGGGCGCGGCTGATGCGAAAGTACAAGGCCAACACCACCGCCGATCTGGTGCACAAGCTGATGGCGGGGGATTGAGCAGACCGCAAAAGGACCTCGTCACCCCCGCGAAGGCGGGGGACCAGTCGCGCGGTATGCCCGGCGCTTGACACCGCCAAACGGAACCAGCCGGCCTCAACTCGTACTCATGTGCTGCACATCAGGAGTACGCGGATGTCCCCCCAGTTCGGCCCAACAGGCATCAGCCCTCATCGACCGTGTCGCCGGCCATGTCCAGTGCCGAGACCGATTGGGGTCTGGCCCTGCAGGCGTTGACCGACGCACTCAAGACACGCCAGGCAGACCAGCGCTTCTGGATCCCCGCCTTCGCGCACTGGTGTCCGGAATAACTTTTCGTCATCCCCGCGCCGGCGCACTGGTGTCCGGAATAACTTTTCGTCATCCCCGCGCCGGCGCACTGGTGTCCGGAATAAATTGATCGGGTGATACAAAGACAAAGGGGCGGCCTCGGTGGAATTTCCGTTCGCCCTGAGCCTGTCGAAGGGCATGCGAGTGCAAGTGCGAGGCTTCGACAGGCTCAGCCCGAACGGTGAGTGAGCT
>CANJQN010000081.1 GCA_947476465.1 Comamonadaceae bacterium
CGAGAAGTACTTGGCCGGGCTGCCGCAACTCAAGCTGGCCGCGTAAGATGAAAATCCCGGTGCGCCCCGAGTTTCCCTCCGCGTCGGTCGGTTCGTCGCAAGCGCCGACCGCCGCCGTGGAAAACTCTGCACCTTCGGAAAACCGCCCGCAGTCCACTTATGAATCGGGGAATGGTGTTCAAACAAGCGGGGCCACATCTGAAGGTACGCGTGAAGTGCAAAAAGCATTAAGGGAACTTCTATAAATCCTGTTTTAAACCGGCGATCCGCTTCTAAATAGCCAGATTTTACACTTTTGGTGATTTACGAGCAAACTTGACCCGTTTAAGCTGAGATTTTCATCGAAATTTGTGACCCCTTGAATACAATCCCATGCCTAATTTTTAAGCATGGAGATCAAAAAGTGATCGAAGTGAGAAAATTGGCAAAACCCGGCGGCTGGACCTGCGAGAGGGCGTGCCGATCAAGGAAATCGAGAGGCGCACGGGACTGGCGCGAAGCACCATCAAGGTTCGCACTGGGCGAGGCCTTCCCGTTCGACTGGAGCACCAAGTACGCCTTCGTTGGGGGGTCTGCGCCGGCGGCTGGCGGTGGCGCACACCAAACTGTGCGCCAGCCGTGCGTTCTGGCTGGTGGCCTACCCCACGCAAAGCCACGAGATGCTGTTGGACGCCCATGCCAGGGCGTTCGCCGCCTTCGGTGGCGTGCCCCAGCGCGGTATCTACGACAACATGAAACCGCCATCGACAAAGTCGGTCTGGGCAAAAAGCGCGTCATCAACGCGCGCTTCGAGGCGATGACGGGCAACTATCTGTTCGAGCCGGAGTTCTGCAACGTGGCCAGCGGCCGGGAGAAAGGCATCGTGGAGAAGAATGCGCGCGATCGCCGAACGAGTATCTGGCACAAGGCGGTCAAGCTGCGCTGGGACAACAGTGGAAACACTGAACGCCTGGCTGGCCCAGGAATGCCGCGCCGCCTGGGCCGAGTTGAACCCCCCCGAGTGGCCTGCCCTCAAAGTAGCCGACGTGCTGCAGGACGAGCAGCTTCGCCTGATGCCCAACCCCAGGCCGTTTGACGGCTACGTGGAAGTGCCCGCCCGGGTCTCCAGCACGGCGCTGCTGGACCGCTTCACCCATCACTGCCACATCGTGGAGACGGGTAACGACAGTTGGAGGTTCAAGAATTCATCGACCTCAACGACACTGGCGACCAAGCCGCGGGGCAGAAAGGCCGACACAAAAGGAGAAACCATACCCGCGACATTAGACTTATCCACAACCGAGTCGCCCGGCTACTCCACCAAGGGTGGGGTCAAGATTGATTGAAAATCCGGGGGTCAGGATTAAATGGAAATCAACAACTCCTTCTCGCCAGACCTCCGTCGGCCCGGCTTCATGCCCGGAGTGTCCAGTTATAGCGCTGTTCAGATTTGCGGCGCCACTTCGCTCTGACACTGTTCAGAATCACAAGAAGAGTTTGCCCAAGAAGCGTAAGGCCGCCGCCTGGAATTCGGACTACGTCTTTGAGTTTCTCAAGTCGCGCCCTCTGCAGGGGACTTGATGCCCCGGCCCTGGGAGAACTACCTGTCTGAGCATGAGAATTGCCCTGCTTGTGCTAGACTGCCCTGGCTCGACAGACATGCTTTCGCATCAGTCAAAAACCTTTAAAAAACCAGTCAAAACGAAGGATATCTTGTCATGGGTGCAATTTTTCAATCGCTGGGACGCACGGTAGCCGCCGGTGTCGTACTCGTTGTCATCCTCATCGCAGCCGCCGGATCGGGCATAGCGTTCAACTATGCTTGGGGCACTTTTGTGATGCGCTGGTTCCACGTGCTGGCCGGTGTCATGTGGATCGGCCTTCTCTGGTACTTCAACTTCGTGCAGATTCCGTCAATGCCCAAGATTCCGGATGATCAGAAACCGGCAATTGGGAAAGTCATCGCCCCGACCGCGCTGTTCTGGTTCAGATGGGCTGCACTTGCAACCGTAGTGACCGGCCTGCTTCTGGCGGGCATGAACGGCTACCTCGGCAATCTGTTGACATTCGCCCGCCCGTTCACGGCCATAGCGATCGGCATGTGGCTCGGGCTGATCATGGCCTTCAACGTTTGGTTCATCATCTGGCCTAACCAGAAGAAGGCGCTCGGCATCGTTCAGGTGGATGCCGACGCCAAGGCAAAAGCCGCGCGGTTGGCCATGCTGACCTCGCGCTTTAACACCATGCTATCGATCCCGATGCTTTACTGCATGGTGGCCCAGCAGAACGGCGGCCTCTGACCCGTTCAGAGCACCGTGAATAAAAAGGGCCCGCAAGGGCCCTTTTTCGTTGGCGATCGTTGCTCTAGATTGCCGATGCTCCACCGTTAACCGGCACGATTGCGCACGTCGTGAACGCCGACCGCTCACTCGACAAGATGACGGCCAGCTCAGCGATATCCTCCGGATTGCCGCGACATTCCTGCCGCCCAACGCCCCGGACCTGCAAACGACCAGTGAAATAGCGTACCGCCATTAACGTTAGGCGCTTGACCACTGATGAATGAGGCGTCATCTGAGGCAAGGAAAGCGACAAGCTTCGCCACGTCATCGGGCTCTCCAGCACGCCCAAAGGGAACCACTTTATCGCCCGCGGATACGATCTCGGCGCGAAATTCCTCTAACGTCTGGCCGGTCGCCTTAGCTTGAGCAACCTCCCAATAAACTAGCCGGTCGGTGTTCACCATGCCGGGGCAAACTGCATATACGGTGATTTTATGTGGAGCCAGATCAAGCGCGAAAGCCTGCGTCAACCCAATCAATACGAATTTTGATGCGACATAGGCGGCTGCATTTTCGGTACCCCGCTTGGAAGCTGGCGAAGCAATATTTGTTATTCGGCCACCGTTATTGGCTTGAATCATTTTCTGACCGATAAATGTTGTGCACTCGCGCCAGCGATAGCCCTTTCCCGCGTGGAATGAGCCTGTAGGGTGCCTGTATTTCCAACGAGGAATGAGCCTGTGGGGGGGGCGATATTGAGGTGACAGCGTTGCCAGTTTGATCATCAACACGAAGGTGATTGATCAACATGGACGCGTCGCTGCTGGGAACCCAGCCCCCTAATGTGCCAACTTAAACCCGCTCAACCTGTGCAACAAGAAGTCATCGACTTAAGCCGTGCGCCTCGCCAAGGACAACGACGGCAACCCCGTGTTCCTCGCGCCGAACAAGCCCGTGCTGCAGGTCGCGCAGGAGCGCTCGCCGAAGGTCGGGTTCCACGCCGTGCGCGAGCACGGGCACCGGCTGGCGCAGGGGTAGGGCGGGCCGGGTTCTTCGGCTACCATTCGCACGAGGTACCGGGCGCCAGCCGATTCATTTTCCGGCGCATGCTTTGCGGGCAGGTTCGACCCCGACCATCAGGAGTCTTTGTGGCCATCTTTCAACGCATGCTGTTCGTGTGCGTTCTCGTGTTTCCCGGTGCCGCCCGGGCCGATGTGGCCGAGGGCGTGGATGCATTCGGCCGGGCGCGCTACGCCGACGCACGCAAGGAACTCGCCGGCCCGGCAGAGGCATTCGACTCGCAGGCGATGGTGTACATGAGCGAGATGCTCATGCGCGGACTGGGCGGGTCGCGCGACGAACTCAAGGCGCGCGATTACATCACCCGCTCGCATGCGGCCGGCAATGCACGCGCGACCTATTTGCTGGGCACCATGCACCTGGCGGGCAACCTGGTCGAGCGCGATGGCGCAAAGGGTGCCGAACTCGTGAGCCTGGCGGCGGACAAGGGCGAGCCCGCGGCGCAGAGCGCCGTGGGGGCATGGCTCGCCAACGGCACCAACGGCTACGCCAAGGATGACGCCAAGGCGCTCGCCTGGTTCAGGCTGGCCGCCGACCAGAAGTACCCGGCGGCCATGATGTGGATCGGCGCCTTCACAGAAGCCGGGCGTGCAGGCATCGCCCAGGACAACCTGGTGGCGCTGGACTGGTACAAGAAGGCCGGCGAGCTCGGCAATTCCGCCTCGATGGTTTTCGCGGGGCGCATGTACGCGCTCGGGCGCGGTGTGAGCCCGGATGGGGCCGAAGCGCTGCGCTGGCTGCGCCGTGCGGCCGCGCTGAACAACGGCGAAGCGTTCGGCTGGATCGCGAGCGTGTACGAATTCGGGCGCGGCGGCGTCGGCAAGAACCCCGTGCTTGCCTACGCGTGGTACGCGGCGGTACCTGCCGCCCTCACCGCGGCCCTCCTCAAGGCCGCCGCGGACGGCAAGGAGCGCCTGGCGAAGACGCTGTCGGCCGCCGAACTACTCGAAGCCGAGAAGCAATCGAAAACGGTGGTTGTAACGAACATGGCGAACGTCGTGGCCACGCAGGGTCGCGGCGGATCCGGGGTGGCCGGTTCGCCGCGCACCGGCGTGTACGGCAGCGGCGTGGTGGTGAGCGAGGGCGGCGACATCGTGACCAACGAGCACGTCATCAACAACTGCGCGCGCGTGCGCATACGACCCTCGGGTGTCGCGGTGAAAGTCGTGGCGAAGGACGCCCGCAACGACCTTGCATTGCTGCGCGGCGAGGGCCTGGGGTTGCCGCCGGTGCGGTTGCGCGCGGGGCGCAATGTGAGGCTCGGCGAAGACGTCGTCGCGATGGGCTATCCGCTCAAGGGCGTGCTTTCCTCGGGGACGGTGGTCACAGCCGGGATCGTCAATGCCCTGACCGGACTGGGCGACGACACTTCGGCCTTTCAGATATCCGCCACGGTGCAGCCGGGGTCGAGTGGCGGTCCGATACTCGACCGCGAGGGCCGCCTGGTGGGCATCGTGCGTTCGCGCCTGCTGCCAACGGGGCCGGGCAATCCGCAGAACGTGAACTTCGGCATCAGCCTGGCCACGGTAGGCAATTTCCTGGACTCGCATTCGGTCGCCTACCAGACCGCGCAACCGGCCACCCGGCCGGCGGACACGGCGGATCTGGTTGAGCGTGTGCGAAAGTCGACGGTGCAGGTCGAGTGCTATTAGGAGAAGAGGGGCTGTCGCCCCCGATGGCGCGGTACTGAGCGCGGCCAGGCTGTTGTTCTCGCCGCACAACACTGTGACAAAACTGGCGCCGACGCAAGCCGCCTTCCGTGCCTCATACCGATGGGCGATGACGGTAGGCACGAAGAAGTGAGACCGTGCGCAACCGTTCCTGCGCCATGTCCTTGCCGTGCACACCACCCCTTGGCCGAGCCAGCCAGAGCGCCGCGCGGTCGCGGCGGGCCCCGTGCACTAAGAGCGCCACCGTTCCGAGCAGACCACGCTGTACCGCCTGGTGCAGCACCATGCGGCCAGTTTCATCGCGCACACTGAGGCCAGTACCGGCAGTGAACTGCCCGGTTTCATCAAGGACGAGTTCGATGCCCTCGTGAAATGCGGCATCCATGGCGCATGGGTTCCTGAGGCTGCGCTGCCGGCATTGCGGCCAAGACAAGCTGGTCGCCTTCAGCTGCAAGCGCCGGGGGCTTTGCCCCTGGTGTGGCGCGCGGGTTCTGCCCATCGTGCGGGGTGCGGCACATGGCTCGGACGGCGGCGCACCTGGTGGACCATGTGTTTCCCCACCTGCCCGCGCATCGGTGGCAAATTGACTGCTCACTGCAACGGCGTTTTCGGCAAAAATAGAGCTTTGGCTCGGGTTTTAAACAGGATCCTTAAGCGGCATGTGGAGATTTAGTCAATTTGCAGGGTAATTTTGAGAGATTTCAATGAATATAAAAATATTAAGTTTCAAGAAGGTTTTGACTGTAGTAGGTTTCTCTGCATTGGCTGGCCTGACGGCCAGTGCTTTTGGCGCGGTAACCGTGCCGGCCGCCCCCACCATAGGCGCGGCCACAGCGGGCAACGCCAGCGCGAGCATCGCCTTTACTGCGCCCAGCTCCAATGGTGGATCGGCCATTACGGGCTACACCGCCTCGTGTGTCACCGGCACCACGACCAAGACCGGCACCGCCACCAGCA
>CANJQN010000082.1 GCA_947476465.1 Comamonadaceae bacterium
CCGATGGTCCAGTGCGCTCCCGCGCACGGACCGACGGGTCCCTCCGCCTGCCGGCCCCACCCGCGCCTCGCGCACACACTCGTGAAGGTTTCGCGCCGGACCAGGACCGGTCATTCTTCGCGCGTGAAGGGCTTCAGCAAGGCCGCACCATCCCGGCGCGAGACGGCCCGCACGCCCAAAGCGCTGCGGGCCTGGGGCGGGCATGCGGAGGGTTCCCTTTAAAAACCCGAAGGGTTCAGGGAGGAGCGTGCCCGCCCCAGGCGCGCAGCGCGTTCCCACCCGGAGGAGGTGGACGGCGCGTTTCCACCCGGAGGCGGACGGCCCCGGCCAAGGCGCTTGGACGGGGCGGCTAACATCGCCGCATGAGCCCATCTTCCACCGACCTCATTGCCCACCCCTACACGCCGCCGCCCGGTTTCGAAGCGCCGCAGCCGGGCGTGCACAAGGCCTCGACGGTGTTTTTCAAGAACGTCGCCGCGCTGCGTGCGCGCGACTGGAAGCACAGGCATGGCTACACCTATGGCCTGCTCGGCACGCCCACCACTTTCCTGCTGGAAGAGCGTATTGCCACCCTGGAGGGCGGCCGTCACTGTCTGCTGCTGCCCAGCGGCCTGGCCGCGCTGGCCAACGTGAGCCTGGCCTTGCTGTCCACCGGCGACGAAGTGCTGATCCCCGACAACGCCTACGGCCCGCTCAAGGCCATGGCCGAGGGCGAGCTGGCGCAATGGGGCATCACGCATCAGTTCTACAACCCGCAGGACCCCGCCGATTTGCAGCGCCGCATTGGACCCGGCACGCGCCTGGTGTGGCTGGAGGCGCCCGGCTCGGTGACGATGGAGTTTCCGCCGCTGCCGCAGCTGGCGGCGGTGTGCCGCGCGCGTGGCATCACAACCGCCCTGGACAACACCTGGGGCGCGGGCCTGGCCTTCAACGGCTTCGAGCAGGGTGCCGACATTGTGGTGCAGGCGCTGACCAAGTACCCCAGCGGCGGCGGCGACGTGCTCATGGGCAGCGTGGTTACCCGCGAAGAGGCCTTGCACCTCAAGCTGGCTTTGTGCCACATGCGCCTGGGTTGGGGCGTGGGCGGCAACGACGCTGAGGCGGTGCTGCGGTCGCTGCCCAGCCTGCACCTGCGTTACCGCGCGCAGGACGCCGCCGCGCGCGAGCTGGCCCGTTGGCTGGCGGCGCGCGCAGAGCTCGCCCAGGTGCTGCACCCGGCCCTGGACGGCTCACCCGGCCACGCGCACTGGCGTGCCGTGTGCGGCGAGAGGGGCCTCGCGGCCGGACTCTTTTCGATCGTTTTCCAGCCACGGTATTCGCCCGAGCAGGTCGATGCCTTTTGCGACGCCCTGCGCCTGTTTCGCATCGGCCATTCCTGGGGCGGGCCGACCAGCCTGGTCGTGCCCTACAAGGTGCCGGCCATGCGCAGCGCCGCGGTGGCGGTCTGGCCCCATGCGGGCACGCTGGTGCGGCTGTCAGTGGGGCTGGAGGAGGTGGCCGATCTGCGTGCCGATCTGGAGCAGGCCCTGGGTGCATTGACCGGCTGAGGTCCGGGCGGTGCACTGGCGTCCACGTCGGCTCAGCGACGGACATGGTCTGCGCCGCGCGAATCACGTACAGTGCGCGGATTGAAGCAACGGGAGTCCATGTGGCCACGCCCAATTACGGATACGAAAAGCGACAGAAGGAACTGGCCAAAAAGCAGAAGAAGGAGGAAAAGCTGCGCGTCAAGGCCGAACGCAAGACCGGTGTCGGCGACGAGCCGCAAGAGCCGGGCGATGACCAGGCTGCGCCCGAGCAGACTTCACCCGGGCGCACGCCCACCGGCAATGTCGGCCCGGCGTCAGTCAGCCAGTAGACGGAAAGCACTCAGTCGAGGCTAGCATATGCGTTGTTCGTTCGTACAAACACTTCGCACATGCGCCCAGCCTCGGTTCCGGCATCCGCCGTCATGTCCCCATCGCGGCGCCCCCGGGCGCCGCTTGCATGAGCGCCATGGCGCTTGCCGCGGTTCTGCTGGCTTGGGTTCTGCTGTGCGCGTGGACGGCGCACAAGGTCGGCGCGCTCTTCACCGACAGCACGCTTCGCATCGAGCTCAGCGCCGTGGTCTTCGTTGCCTTCTTGCCCCTGCCAGTCATCGATGAGCTGATCGCCAAGCCACAGTTCGACCAGCTGTGCGCGCAGCGCGCCGTGATCGCCGTCGACATGGCCGACCTTCGCGGCCGTCCGGTCTACCTCACAGAAATCCCCCCGGAGCCCGTGCCCGGCCTGCTGGTCCCCGTGCAGGTGAGCAAGCGCGTCTATGCCGACGACCGCACGCGCCAGCCGGTGGTCACGTTGAGCGTGCTGAGCGCTCAGGGTGGCAAGCTTGCCCGCGCGCTGGGCATCGGCGGCACGCCGATCACTTTCGGCGGCCATTGCGATCCGGGCGACTGGCGCGAGGTGATCGACGCGATGGACCTGCGCGGCGTCCAGCCCGCGGGCCGGCCCGGCATGCAAGAATCCCTCGGTCCAAGCAGGAGCACGCATGAAGGCCATCTGGTGCGAGAAGTACGCCCACTACAGTGAACTCAAGATCGCGGATGTTCCGCCGCCGCAGCTTGGCGCCGGGCAGGTGCGTATCGCCGTTGCCTATTGCACCGCCGGTTTCGGGCAGACGCTGGTGGTGGCCGGCAAGTACCAGCGCAAGCCGCCGCTGCCCTTCGTGCCCGGCACCGAGATCTCTGGCCGGGTGATCGAAGTGGGGCCGGGCGTCACCGGCTTCAAGCCCGGTGACCGTGTCGCCGCAGCGTTGGATTGGGGCGGCTTTGCGCAGGAGTGCGTCGCGACCGCCGCCACCACTTGGCATGTGCCAGCCGGCGTAAGCCTCAAGACGGCCGCTGCCGTGCCGCTGACCTACGGTACCGCCTGGGCCGCTCTGCATTGGCGCGGCCGGCTTACACCCGGCGAAACCTTGCTGGTGTTCGGCGCATCGGGCGGCGTGGGTGTGCCGGCGGTCGAAGTAGGGCGCCTGGCCGGTGCGAAAGTGATCGCGGTCGCCGGCAACCCGCAGCGGGTGCAAAACGCCGTCGACCATGGTGCGCACATCGGCCTGCTCCACAACGATGGCGCCGACCTCGGCCAGCGCGTGCGCGAGGCCAATGGCGGGCGCAACGTCGATGTGGTGTTCGATTCCGTCGGCGGCAACCTGTTCGACGAAGCGCTGCGCTGCCTGCGCCCCGAGGGCCGGGTGCTGATCATCGGCTTTGCCAGCGGCAAGGTGCCGCAGATTCCGGCCAACATCCTGCTGGTGAAAAACGCCGAGATCATCGGTTTCAACTTCGGCCTGTACATCGGCTGGGGCCTGACCGACGAGCGCGAGTTCTACCGCGAACGCCTGTGCGAGATGATGGACACGCTGTTCGGCCACGTGCTGGCGGGCACCTTCAAGCCGCCCACCGCCGACGTTTTCCCGATGGAGCGGCTTACCGAGGCCTTCGATGGCGTCACCGGTCGGCGTGCCGTAGGCCGCACGCTGATCGAGGTGGGTGGCGAGCAGGCGGGGCAATGAGCGCAGCGCCGAGCCGCCTCAAGCAAGCTCGCGCCCCCTGTGGGGGCAGCGAAGGACACGAAGTGCCGAGCGTGGGGGCAACATGACGGCGGCCGCAGACGAACCGCTGCTGTCGGGTCTGCGTGTGCTGGACCTCGGCCAGGGCATCGCCGGGCCTTACTGCGCGGCCATCCTGCAGCAGCAAGGTGCCGAAGTCGTCAAGGTCGAACCCCCGCACGGCGACTGGGCCCGCAAGACCGGTCTGACGCGTGAGGGCTTCTCGGCCGTCGTGCTGGCCTACAACGCCGGCAAGTCGGGCCTGTGCATCGACGCGGGCACGGCGGCCGGACAAGCTGTGCTCACGCGGATGGCGGCGCAGGTGGATGTGGTGATCCAGAACTTTCGAGCAGGCGTGGCCGATCGGTTGAACATCGGCTATGAGGCGCTACGCGCCGTCAACCCACGGCTGATCTACGCCTCGATCTCGGGCTTCGGCCCCGACGGGCCGCTGGCCGCCCTGCCGGCCACTGACACCGTCATGCAGGCCGCGGGCGGCCTGATGTGGGGCAACCGGGATGCGGCCAACCAGCCGCGCCGCATCGGCGTCTACCTGGCTGATCTGGCCACCGCGATGTATGCCGCGCAGGCCATCGGCGCGGCGTTGTACCGGCGCAGCATCACCGGCCAGGGGCGCCACATCGAACTGAGCTTGTTCGAAGCCTGCTGCGCGCTGCAGTCAAGCAACATCGTCGATGCGGTATGGAGCGCCGGCGCGCCCGTGCCGCGCACGTCAACGGCGCCCAGCGGCACGTTCAAGGTGGCAGATGGCTACATCACGCTGGCCGCCCTGGACGACGCGATGTTTTCGCGGCTGTGCACCGCGCTTGATCTGCAGCAGTGCCTGGCCGATCCGCGCTTTGCCACCCACCCGTCCCGTCTGGCCAACGCCGACGCGATCAACCAGGTGGTTGCGGCGCGGTTGGCGGGCGAGCGCATGGAAGACTGCGCCCGCAGGTTGCGCGATGCGGACGTCCTGGGCGCCCAGGTGCTTGACTATGAGGCCCTTTGCGCGCATCCGCAGGCGCGCCACGCCGGTCTGTTCGGCGAGATCCACAACGCCGGCCTGCCCCCGCTGCCCAGGCCGCGTACGCCGGGCGGGCATGCCCCCGCCACGCCCGAGACTGCGCCACGCGTGGGTGAGCACAGCGCGCAGGTTCTCGCGCGTTTCGGGTTCAGTGAGGCCGAAGTGGCCGGGTTGATCGCGGCAGGCGTGGTGCGTCAGGCTACGTAGCGCCGGACACACCGCGCGTCTGGATCCCCGCCTGCGCGGGGATGACGACTACTTGAATCTATTCCGGACACCAGTGCGCCTGCGCGGGGATGACAAACAGATCGTCATTCCCGCGAAGGCGCACTGGTGTCCGGAATAAATCGGGCGGGTTGCGCTAAGTAGTTATCGCGCAACGGGAAAGCTGCGCCTGGTTCGCGGCCGATTCGAACTACTGTATGAGCCCAGGCCGGCAAAC
>CANJQN010000083.1 GCA_947476465.1 Comamonadaceae bacterium
CGCCTTGCAAGGCGGGCTGAGCGCGGCCTTGTTCTTCGGTGCGGGGGAAATCGCCGCGGCCGCAGGCGCGAACGCAGCGCCCACCTACTTGGCCCACGCCGCAGCGGGCTGCGTCGGCGCGGCGGCCGGAGGCGGCGATTGCGGCCAAGGCGCTGCGGGCGCGGCATTCGGAAAATTCACCAGCAACTACATCAACCACAACCAGCTTTTGAGCGGCACTGTCGCCAGGGGTGTTGCGACCGTTGTGGCAGGCGGCGTTGGTTCTGTCCTGGCCGGCGGCAAGTTCGAGAACGGGGCGACGACGGCGGCGTTTGGGTATCTCTTCAACGAGTTGCTGCATCAAGGTGACCGTCGCGCAGCGATGCTGCGGGCAGGCTACAAGGATGGTGGCAACTCGTTCTACCTTGGCTCGGCGGAAGTGGACTCGAATGGCTGCATCGAGACGGGGGGAGGGCCTTCAATCTGTCTCGGGCCGGGAGCCATCCGCGCTGTCGGTCAAAAATTTCTTCAATACGCCGACCCTAAACTCGCCGAACGGCTGAGCTTGCAACTCGCAACCGATGGAAAATCGAGCATATTCAAGTCGCTTCAATCCCTCGAAGCCCGATTGAGCGAACACGTTCAAAAGCTCGACTCACTGCAATTCAAGAGTTCCGTCGAACGCGAGATTAGGACGTTCGGTAAGCAGGTAGACACGATCAAGCAATTCATCAGAGACCAAGGCCTTTCAAGGTAAGCGATTGGTGCGAAATCAAATGAAACTACAAGAGACCGACATCCCCAAACTGATGGCATTCCTCGCCGCGGCTGGCCGTGATCAAGAGAATGCTGAGGCATGGGCCCATGCCATCTTTGACTTGCAAGAGAGCATTGACCGAGTATTTGAAAGCTTGCTCCCTGAAGGACTGGCCAATGCGGGGGAAGGTCGCTTGAAACGCGAAATCCTCGGGGACATCAGAGAAGAGTTTCGACACATCGAATACCACATGCGAGATGTCGAGGGACGCTAATGACCGATCGAATACATTGTCAGACGTTTGCGCCCTCACCACGTAACGCCATGAAGGAAACAGCATTCATCGCCGGAAGGAAAGCGGAGGGACTCTCCATCATGGAGGCGATCAAAGCAGTGATGACGACGTACGGCGTTTCTCTTGCGGCGGCCAAGAAGATGGTATCGGAACACCCCGCGTGGTCTCTCACCGTGGCCGCTGCCGGCCCCTTGCATGATGAGCTTGATCGCTTGAAGGGTGATGGCCCTACCCGTCCCTAGATGCCGCGATCAGCATCATTTCAAGGCCTCTGAGCTGCCCACTCAGGCCACCCGCCCAATCGCATCCGCCAACGTATTCACCATCTGGTCGATATGCCCGCGCTCAACGATGTACGGTGGCGCGATCACCAGCACATCGCCGGCCGGCCGCACCAGCGTACCGTGCTTGAAACAGTCGAGAAACACGTCGTAGCCCCGCTTGCCAGGCGAACCGGGCAGGGGCGCCAGTTCGACCGCCGCAGCGCAGCCGCGGCTGCGGATGCCGATGACGTTGGGCAGGCCCTTGAAGGTGCTGTGAAAGGCGTCGCCCAACACCTTGCCCATCTCGCCGGCCCGGCCGAACAATTTCTCGCGCTCGAACAGCTGCAGCGTGGCGACAGCGGCGGCGCAGGCGACCGGGTGGCCGGAGTAGGTGTAGCCGTGGAAGAACTCGATGACGTGCTCGGGCGCGTCGGTCTTCATCATCTGGTCGTAGATCTTGTCGCGGCAGATCACGCCGCCCAGCGGGATGACGCCGTTGGTGACGCACTTGGCGAAGTTGAGCATGTCGGGCACGACGCCATAAAAGTCAGCGCCGAAGTTGGTGCCCATGCGGCCGAAGCCGGTGATGACCTCGTCGAAGATCAGCAAGATGCCGTGCTTGTCGCAGATCTCGCGCAGGCGCTTGAGGTACCCCTGGGGCGGCAGATACCAGCCAGCGCTGCCGGCCACCGGCTCGACGATGACGGCGGCCACGTTGCTGGGGTCGTGCAGGGGCAGGATGCGCTGCTCCAACTCGAGCAGGGGGTCTTCCTTCCAGACCGGGTCTTCGTCGTGGATGTAGGCGTGGTTGACCGGGTCGTGGATGAAGCGCATGTGGTCCACCCGCGGCAATAGCGCCGTGCCGTAGGCCTTGCGGTTGGCCGGGATGCCGCCCACGCTCATGCCGCCAAAGCCCACGCCGTGGTAGCCGCGCTCGCGGCCGATGAACATCGTGCGGTGGCCTTCGCCACGGGCGCGGTGGTAGGCCAGCGCCACCTTGAGGGAGGTGTCGGCCGCCTCGGAGCCCGAGTTGCAGAACAGCACCTTGTTCAGATCGCCGGGGGCCATGGCGGCGATCATTTCAGCCGCCTCGAAGGCGCGGTCATTTGAGACCTGGAAGGCGGTGGCGTAGTCCAGCGTGTCCAGCTGCTTCTTGATCGCTTCGTTGATCGGCGCGCGGTTGTGGCCAGCGCCCACACACCACAGGCTGGAGATGCCGTCGATGACCTTGCGGCCGTCGTGGGTGGTGAAGTGCATGCCGTCGGCGGCCACGAACACCCGCGGCTCCTTGCGGAAGTGGCGGTTCGGCGTGAAGGGCAGCCAGTGACTGTCCATGTTGAATTCGTGCAATGCCATCTGGATCTCCTGTTGGTGTTATCGCAAGGCGCCGAACACGCGCCCGAGCAGCGCGCTGCCGGTGCCGATCGGGTCCTGGCGGATCTTGCGCTCTTGTTCGCCGATGATCAGGTACAGGCCGTCCAGCGCCTTGCGCGTGACGTAGTGATCGATGCTGGCGTCGTCGGGCTTGACCAGGCCCAGGCTGACGCCCTTCTTGGCGATCTGGTCGTATTTTTCCGCCAGCGCCACCCGGGCGGTCTCGCGCTTGACCACCGGCAGGAACTGGGTGGCCAGCGGGGCGCGGGTACGGTCGGCGAAGAACTCGGTGACCGAGGTGTCACCGCCGGTGAGGATCTTCTTGGCGTCGCTCACGGTGACCGAGCGCGCGGCCGTCACCAGCATGTCGCGCGCCAGCGGCACGGCCGATTCGGCAGCGCGGTTCATGGCGGTTTCCAGCTCGTCGACCCTGCGCCCCTGGCCCAACGCGCGCATCAGCTTGGCGGCATCTTGCAGGTAGCCGGGCAGGGGAATGCGCACCTTCGGATTGCTCAGAAAGCCATCGGCCGCGCCCAGCAGCTGGATGGCCGCAATGGCGCCGGTCTCCAGCGCGGTCTTGAGCGCGCCGGTGGCGTCGGCGTTGCTGATGGAGGCCAGGCTCAGCGCTTGCGCGAATGCGGCGGGCGACAACGATGAGCCCAGGGCAAGGGTGGCCAGGGCGGCGTGAAACTGGCGGCGGTGCATGGACATTTCCAGTAAAGCAAGACAGCAGTGTCCATGATGCCCGCCCGGGCTGCGGGCGGCAAGCCGTGCCCTGCGACAATGGACCGGTTATGAGCCACGCGTACATCCTCACCCTGTCTTGCCCCGACCGGCCGGGCATCGTCCATGCGGTCTCGGGCTTTTTATTCGAGCGCGGCGGGAACATCGAAGAGGCGGCCCAGTCCAGCGACCCCGACACCGGCCTGTTCTTCATGCGGGTGCGCTTCGCCTGCGACCGGCTCGGGCATGAAGAACTCAAGGCCCAGCTGGGCGAGTTCGGCCAGCCGTTCCAGATGGGCTGGAAGCTACACGCCACCCGCGAGCCGATGCGCACCGTGATCATGGTGAGCAAGGAAGGCCACTGCCTGAACGACCTGCTGTTTCGCTGGAAGAGCGGGCTGCTGCCGCTGGACATCCGCGCCATCGTCTCCAACCACCGCGAGTTCTACCAGTTGGCGGCCAGCTACAACGTGCCCTTCCACCACATCCCGGTGACGGCGGCGACCAAGGCCCAGGCCGAGGCGCGGCAATACGAAATCATCGAAGCCGAAGGCGCCGAACTGGTGGTGCTGGCCCGCTACATGCAGGTGCTGTCCGACGAGTTGTGCCGCAAGCTGGCCGGCCGGGCGATCAACATCCACCACAGCTTCCTGCCCAGCTTCAAGGGCGCCAAGCCCTACTACCAGGCGCACGACCGGGGCGTGAAGCTGATCGGCGCGACCGCCCACTACGTGACAGCCGACCTCGACGAGGGCCCGATCATCGAGCAGGACGTGGCCCGGGTGGACCACAGCAAGACAGTGGAAGACCTCACCGCCATCGGCCGCGACACCGAAAGCCAGGTGCTGGCGCGTGCGGTGAAGTGGCATGGCGAGCACCGCGTGCTGCTCAACGGCCACAAGACGGTCATCTTCAAGTGACCCCGCCCCGCGGGCGGGGTCATCCCCGCGCAGGCGCACTGGTGTCCGGAATAAATCGGGCGGGTTGCGCTAAGTAGTTATCGCGCAACAGGAAAGCTGTGCCCGGTTCGCAGCCGACTCGAACCACTGTATGAGCCGAGGCCGGCAAAGCCACGGCTGGCGCGGGTTTGCACCAAAGCGACATACAGTCATCACGCGCCTGCGAGATGGAGCGTGGCAAAGGTGTTGCGGCGACGCCGTCAA
>CANJQN010000084.1 GCA_947476465.1 Comamonadaceae bacterium
GCAACGGGCAGGCACAGCGCAAGCAGCACGGCCAGCGACGCGGCCGGCAATGCGGTCAGACGCCGCAGGACGCCGGCCCAAGCCGCGCCCGCGACGCATCGCAACTGTCTCATCGCCCCTCCCCGCCTTGCTTCGCATGGCGCGCAACCCGGATGGCGCGCGCGACGCAAAACGCCGCAGGGTAGTCAGATCAAGGCGGAAAGCTTGACCGCAGGCTGAGGCGCGGGGACCGGCTCAGCTGCGCGGGCCCAGCTGAAGCCGCAGGTCCGCGCAGTAGTCCTTGCCCGGCGCCTCGGGCGCCGGCCAGCGCACCTGCCGCACCGCCATCGTGCCCGGCAAGTGCCGCGGCACACCCAGCGCCGGATCGACATGGCCGCTGCCGGCCACCAGCACCACCGTCTTGCCCGGCCGCACCGCGCCGGCCAGCGTGTCGGCCATCGTGCGGTCGCGGGCGACCTGGATGCGCGTCATGGGGCCGATCTGCGCCTCGGGCAGCATCGCGCAATGGCCCTCGCGAATCGCCGCGCGCTGGCGCGCCATGGCTTCTTCAGGGAGCGTCTGATCGAGCGCCGTATCGGCCATGGCGGCGCGCATGCGCTCGCGCGGCAGGTTGGCGCCCATCACTGGCACGCCAGCGCGTACCGCCGCCATCACCACCGGGCCATATGCTGCCCAGGGCCAGGCGGCATCGTTCCAGCGCAGCGCCGTGCGCACCGCCGCCTCGCTGGCATCGGCCGCCAGGCCCGCGGTCGAGGTGCCCTGCTCGGCCATCTCCATGGCCAGCGCCGCCAGGCGCCCGCGGTTGGTCAGACGCTGCACGGTCTCAAGGTGGCGGCGCTGGTGGTCGGCGGCATCGTGCTGCTCGCCCAGAAGCAGCACCGCAGGCTCGGTATCTGGCAGGGCGGCGCATCCGGCCAGGGCCATCGCCGACAACACCGTCGCCTGCAGTGCGCCCCAGGCGCGCAGCGCAAAGCGTCGGATCGGGAGGGGGTGGCGCATGCGGCCATACTAAGCGCCCCGACCGCGCGGTCGCGGCACCAGAAAAACATGTCCCGCAGTTTCCTTTTTCGCACTCTTGCCACTCTCGCCGCCGGCTGGATCGCCGCCCTGGTCTGGCGCCATTTCAACCTGCCTCTGCCCTGGATGGTCGGCCCGCTGCTGATCACGGCCGTGGGCTCGATGGCCGGGGCGCCCACCCAAAGCTCGATTGGCCTGCGCAACGCCGCTCAGTGGATCATCGGCACCGCCTTGGGCCTGTATTTCACGCCGCAGGTGCTGGCACTGGTGACGCGCCTGTGGTGGGCGGTGGCGCTGGCCCTGGTCTGGGCCCTGGTGTTGGGGTGGGGCTTTGGCGTCTGGCTGGACCGCGTCCTGGTGCGGCAGATGCCGGGCGAGCCATCTCAGCGCCGAGCCACGAGTTATTTCGCGGGGGCCATTGGCGGCGCTTCCGAGATGACCCTGCTGGCCGAACGCGCCGGTGGCCGCACCGACCTGGTGGCGGCGGCGCACAGCATGCGGCTTTTGGTGGTGACCATCGGCATACCTTTCGCCTTCCAGTTCGGCGGACTGCACGGCCTGGACCCCAGCCTGCCCGGGCCGCGCACCGTGGTGCCGGCAGGCTTGGCCGTGCTGGGGGTGGCCACCTTAGCCGGCGCCTGGCTGTTGTCGCGTACAAACTCGGCCAACCCCTGGTTTATAGGTGCCTTCGGGGTGGCAATGGTGCTGACCTTGGCAGGGGTCGAGCTGTCGGCCTTGCCAACACCGCTGAGCAATGCCGCGCAACTGGTGATCGGAGTCAGCCTGGGCGTGCGGTTCCGGGCCGAATTCATCCATACCGCGCCGCGCTGGCTGGGGGCGGTGACGGTGGGCACGGTGGGCATGATCGGGCTGTGTGCGGCTTTTGCGTGGCTGCTCAGCCTTGCCACAGGGTTGCATCCGGCCACTCTGGTGCTCGGTACGTCACCGGGCGGGATTGTCGAGATGGCCATCACGGCCAAGGTGCTGGCGCTCGGTGTTCCAGTGGTGACCGCGTTCCAGGTGTGCCGTCTGGTCGCTGTGCTGCTGCTCGTGGAGCCCTTGTATCGCTGGTTGCGCGTGGTGCGCTGATTCGCCTGGGCCCGGACGCCTTTAGTGCATGACGATCGGGTTTTGCGCCAGTTCGGCGTAGCCGTCGAGGGTTTCCTCGACTTCCTCCTGGGTGGGCGTGTTGAGCTTCCAGGCGTTGATCTGCCGCTGGAAGGTGTCGGCCCAGCTGCCGTCCAAGTACAGCTCCTTGTTGGAGCGCTTGTCGACAATCTCGAAGCCGTGCCGCGCGATGGCGGGTTCGGTCTCGCCCTCGGCTGGCGCATTGGCCTGCATGTGGACAACGACGAACGATTCGGAGTCATAAAGCATCTGCATGGTGTGAGTCCCCTCTTGCCGGTACAGGTAACAACGTTTCTTCCGGTTTCAAGGTGGACCGTGACGGCGGCTTTCTGCGGGTAATTCCACACTTTCACAATAGACCTTGCGCGCCTCAGGCTTTGTCGGTGGGCAACCCCAGCTGTTCGAGCCAATCTCCGTCCGGCCCTGTCAGACGCAGGCGCACGGGGACGTAAGCTCGTCCGGGCGCCAGCCACAGGTCCAACCGAGGCTCGAACTCGCGCTGCGGCGGCCGCACCAGGTGCAGCGCCCGCAGGGGCCCGCCTGGCAGGGCCAGGTCTTCCTCGCCGACCACGGTGAAGCGCCAGACGGCCGCCTCGCGGGCACTGGCGACCTGCAAGCTGATGCTGCGGCCCGGGCCGAAGGCGCCGGGCTGGGCGGCGATCAAGGCGCCCAGTTGCAGCAGCACGCTCAGGCGGTCCTGGGCACCCGGCATCAACGCCGCCGTTGGCATGGCCGCGCTGAAGACGAGCTGACCCTGCACCGGGTCGAAATGCACTGCCTCCTGCGTTCGGCGGCGCTCGCCGAAGCGGCGCGGGGCCAGGCCCTGCGGGGTCAACAGGCCCTCGCTGGTCTGCAGGCGAACGCCTGGCGGATCGGCCTGGATCTCGTGGCGAATTTCATAACGTTGTCCGTCGTGCTGGAAGCGCAGCAGGGCTTGACCTTTCACATCACGTCCCCGGCTGCGGCCGGACAGTTGGAAGCGCAATGTCAGGGGCCCTGGCAAGGCGGCGACAGCGGGTGGGTCGGGCAGCAGCTCGCGCGGGAGGGCGGGGGCGGACGTGTTGGGCGGGGCGTGAACCAGTGTTGGCGCTGCATCGCCCACGGATCGGGGCATCGTTGAAGCTGCGGCCGTCTGCCGTGCGGCTGTGGGCGCGGCCGGCCCGGTCGGTGCCGGGGCAGGCGAACCCTCGCGCGCGTTTGTGGCGGGCGGGGCCAAGGTGCGTAGGGTCAGGACAGGCGCCGCGGGCAAGCGCAGGGTATGCGGACCCTGGGCCGTTCGCGCGCCCGAGCCCGTCCGAGGCGCCGACAACAGCCACAGGTGCGCCAGCGCAACGGCCGTCGCCAGCGCGGCCAAGGCCGTACGTCGCCGCGCAGGAGGCATCATGGGCAAGCCAGTGCCCCTGCTCATCCCCCGTCCTTAGAATTCCGGTTCATTTCACCCTGTGTCAAAGCGCGGCGACTCTAACCGCCCGCCGCGACGCAAACAAGCGCCTCATGAAACTCGCCACCTACAAAGACGGTTCCCGCGACGGCCAACTGGTGGTCGTCTCGCGCGATCTGGCCACGGCCCACTACGCCACCGGCATCGCCCAGCGCCTGCAGCAGGTGCTGGACGACTGGAACTTCCTGTCGCCGCAGCTGCAGGATCTGTACGACGCCCTGAACGCCGGCCGGGTGCGCCATGCCTTCCCCTTCGATCCCGCACGCTGCCTGGCGCCGCTGCCGCGCGCCTACCAATGGGCCGACGGCTCGGCCTACCTCAACCATGTGGAGCTGGTGCGCGCCGCGCGTGGCGCGCAAGTGCCCGAAAGCTTCTACACCGATCCGCTGATGTACCAGGGCGGCAGCGACGACTTTCTCGGCCCCCGCGATCAGGTGCGAGTGCCGCGCGAGGAATACGGCATCGACTTCGAAGCCGAGATCGCGGTGGTCACCGCCGACGTGAAGATGGGAGCCAGCCCCGACGACGCGCTGGAGGGCATTCGCCTTTTGATGCTGGCCAACGACGTGAGCCTGCGCAACCTCATCCCCGACGAGCTGGCCAAGGGCTTCGGCTTTTTCCAGAGCAAACCGGCCACGGCCTTCAGCCCGGTGGCGGTCACGCCCGACGAACTCGGC
>CANJQN010000085.1 GCA_947476465.1 Comamonadaceae bacterium
ATGCCCTTTTTCATGAACATGGCGTTGTCGATGCCGACGCGCCTGGGTGTTCCTGTCCACTCGCCTTTCGAGCTCGGGGCGTCAGCGGTTCCCACCCGCATGCCGGCCTTGATCACCAGATTGACCTCATTGCGCCGCGAGCGGATGGCAGCACCCAGCAATGCTTCAGCGCGACCGTTGTAATAGGTATCGGCCGAGTAGAAGGTGTTGATGCCGCGGTCCCAGGCGGCATCCACGAGGCGTTGCGTCGACTGCTCGCTCTCGAACTCGCCGATGCCTGTGCCGCCGAAGAAGGCCCTCGACACCAGCAGCCCGGTGCGCCCCAGCTTGCGATATTCCATGTCGGTGATCTCCGGCTCAGTTCAGAGCCTTGTTCGGGTTGATAAGGTATTTCGAGCCCGTGGAGCGCCGGCTGTAGACCGCGATCCATTCCGGTTGAAGTGTTTCTGCCAACGACAACTCGCCTGCGTAGTGGCTTGCAAAGGTCGTCTTGAGCTCTGCGGCAACGCGCCGCTTCAGTTGCTGCACGGCATCGTTCCCGATGCGCTGCAGGAACGGTGTCAGCAACCAGCCACCCATCCCCCACGCCATGCCGAAGTTGCGGGCGAACTCGGTCGGGCGCGTGTCCAACCCGCCATAAAGGTAGACCTGTTTGTGGGTGGTGGACCCGTAGCGGCTGTACTCTTTGGCGCTTCGGTTCAGGGCGGCCTCCATGCAGCCCAGAATCTGGCCGGCGAGGGTGCCGCCGCCGGTGGCATCGAACGCGATCGTCGCTCCGGTGGCCGCGAGCGCGTCGGTGAGGTTCGCGGCAAAGGTGGCGGAACTGGTGTCGCACACATGTGTTGCGCCAGCTGCCCTGAGCAGGTCCGCCTGCTCCGGCTTGCGCACGATGTTCACGAGCGCGATGCTATCTTGCATGCAGATCCGGTTGAGCATCTGGCCGAGGTTGGACGCGGCCGCCGTGTGCACCAGTGCCGAGTGGCCTTCGCGCCGCATCGTCTCGACCATGCCCAGTGCGGTCAGGGGGTTGACGAAGCTGGAGGCCCCATCGGCCGGCGTTGCGTCACCCGGCAAGACAAGGCACTGGTCTGCGGCGAGATTGCGGAACTGTGCATACATGGCACCACCACGCAGGGCCACCGTCTTGCCCAGGAGCGCTTGCGCGTCGGTCGACACCCCCGCGGCGATGACCACCCCGGCGCCTTCATTGCCCGCGGCCAGCGGAGTGTCCAGTCGACCCGCCATCGCCCGCATTGCCGCATCGGGAATCGGTGCCGTGGCGACGGGGTGGTCCGGCGTACCGGATGATCGGATGGCGCTCAGGTCGGCGGTTCCGAACATCAGCCAGAGGTCTGACGGATTGAGTGGCGCTGCTTCCATGCGCACCGTCACCTCGTCGGCACCTGGCGGTGCCACAGTGACCTGCCGAAGCGACAGTTCCAGTTCACCACTCGGCTTGACCAGTGAGAAGAGCTGAACGCCTGTAAGTGGCTGGTCGATTGGCATGGGATGTCCTTGGGTGCCTGATAGTTTGACGATGCTGCGCAGGCAACACCATCACAGATGCGATGGCAGCACGCCCGCTCTTCGGCAACCATCAGATCTTGCAGTGCGATCTGTTGAACCTGGCCCGGACGGGCAAGAAGGAGACTTTGCAATGGACCATCACCCTGTTGTCGGCTTCGCGCGTGCGCGTTGCTTGCTGGCCCAAGTCGGCCTTGCCTGTTGCCTCGCTTGGGCTGGCGCCGCTGCCCAGGCCCAAGGCTTCCCGAGCAGGCCGGTCACCCTGATCGTTCCTTTCCCCGCCGGTGGTCCCACCGACGTACAAGTGCGCGCCATCGCCGTGGCGGCCTCCAAGGAACTGGGACAACCGGTTGTTGTCAACAACGTGCCTGGTGCTGGCGGCACGCTGGGACCGGCGAACATGGCACGCAACGCCGCGCCCAACGGCTACACCCTCTCGGTGGTGGTCGGTAGCATGTTCAGGATGCCGCATCTGCAGAAGGTCGACTACCACCCGGTCAACGACTTCAGCTATGTCATTGGTTTGACGGGTTATACCTATGGGGTCGCGGTTTCGGTCGATTCCCCCTGGAAGACTCTTGACGAGCTGATGGCCGGGGCCAAGAAGAATCCGGGGGGCGTTTCCGCCGGTTTCTCGGGCCGCGCCACCATTGGTCACATCATGATCGAGAGGTTGGCGCGCACCGCTGGCGTGCAGTTCAATCTCGTGCCCTACAAGGGGGCGACCGACATGATGCAGGCGATGCTGGGACGCCACCTGGACGTCTGGGCTGACGGGGGCTTTGGCCCGGGTCTCGACTCTGGCAAGTTCCGGCTGCTTGCGACCGCCGGCGAGTCCCGGGCGGCCCGCTGGCCAAACGCGCCGACGCTGAAAGAACTGGGCTACGACGTGGTTGTCAGTTCGCCGTTCGGCATTGCGGGTCCCAAAGGAATGGACAAGCAGGTGGTGCAGGTGCTGCACGACGCCTTCAGGAAGTCCATGGCAGACCCGGCCTTCCTCAAGGCCCTCGACGCCAGCAGCCAACCGGTGGTGTACATGAGCAGTGCAGAGTACACCACCTTTGCCGCAGAGGCCTTCGAGCGCGAGCGGCGTTTTGTTCAGGAGCTCAACCTCAAGCTGGAATGAAGATGCGCGACGTCGGCCCTGTCCATTTCGCTCACTGGCCGCCGGGGCTGCCGAGGCACCTCACGCTGCCGCAGACCCACCTCTTCTACAACGCGGAGGTGTCGGCGACGCGTTTCCCGGACAAGCCCTTTGTCATCTTCTACGACACGCCGCTCACGTTCGCGGAATTCCGGCGCGACGCCGAGCGCATCGCCGGCTGGCTGCAGCGCGAGGCGAACGTGCAGCCTGGTGACCGGGTCCTGCTCGACATGCAGAACAGCCCGCAATGGCTGCTTGCCTATTACGGCATCCTGCGCGCCGACGCGGTGGTGGTTCCGATCAACCCGATGAACCGCACGGAAGAACTCCGTCACTATGTTGCCGATACCGGGGCGTCGGTGGCCTTCGTGGCGCAGGAGCTGCTGCCGGAGATGCAACCGCTGCTGGGTCAATTGGGGAGCGACGGATCCGGCCTGCGCCGGATCGTCGTCGCGACCTACAGTGACTGGTTGCGCGCGCCCACCGATCTGGCGGTTCCTGCCTTTGTTTCAGCGCCGGCCGCTGAGCTCGCATGCGAGGGGCTCATCGCATGGCGAGACGTGATCCAGGCGGACCTCGCGCCCGGTCCGATGTGCGCCGGACCGCAGGACCTGGCCGTCATGCCCTACACCTCCGGCACCACCGGCCAGCCCAAGGGCTGCATGCACACACACGCAAACGTGATGTGCACGGCGGTCACCAGCGCCCAGTGGCTGAACCGCACGCAGGATGCGGTGGCCTTGTCCGTGCTGCCGCTGTTCCATGTCACCGGCATGGTGGGTGGCATGAACTCCTTGTTGTTCATTGGCGCGACCAACGTGTTGCTGCCGCGCTGGGACCGTGAGGCCGCCGCCCAATGCATTGCGCGTTACCGCATCACGACCTGGCAGACGACCACGACCATGGTCATCGACTTCCTGGCCAACCCGAACCTGGGTGAATACGACCTCTCGAGTCTGGTCAGCATCCGGGGTGGCGGCGCGGCAATGCCAGCTGCCGTGGCCGAGAAGCTGAAGGTCACCACCGGGCTGGACTTCATCGAAGGTTATGGCATGACGGAAACGATGGCTGGCGGCGCCGTCAATCCGCCGCACCGGCCCAAGCCGCAGTGCCTTGGCATTCCGACCTTCGACGTGGACGCGCGAGTGGTCGACCCGGTCACGCTGAGCGAACTACCACAGGGGGAGTCAGGCGAAATCGTGCTGCATGGCCCGCAGCTCATGCAAGGTTATTGGCGGCAGCCGGAAGCCACGCGCGCTGCATTCATCGAGCTCGACGGGAAGCAGTTCCTGCGCACCGGTGATCTCGGGCGGGTGGACGCCGACGGCTACCTGTTCATGACCGACCGCCTCAAACGCATGATCAACGCCGCCGGCTACAAGGTGTGGCCCGCCGAGGTGGAGGCCTTGATG
>CANJQN010000086.1 GCA_947476465.1 Comamonadaceae bacterium
AGGTGAAGTCGGCGACCCAGACCACATTCGGCCGCGTCGGGATGACGTTGCGATAAAGGTTCGGGAAGATCGGCGAGTCGTGCTTGCTGTCGGTCGTTCGAACGAATCGCCTGCGAAGCTTGATGCCCAGGCCTTGGGCCCTCATCACGTGTGCGACCCGCTTGTGATTGACCACGTGGCCGCCGCGGCGCAATTCGTGTGTTACGCGCCGGTAGCCGTAGCCTGGCACCTCGTCCTGGATGGACCCAATCAACTCGGCGAGCCGGGTGTCTCCCAGATCTTCGTCTACTGCCGCCGACCGGTAGTAGAACGTGCTGCGCGGAAGATCGATCACTTGGCACCCCCGTCGAATGGAGCAGGCTTCGGGCCGGTGACGATTGATAAGTTCTCGTTGTCGCTCACGAGGCGAAGGCGTGGAGTTTTTTTGACAAGGTCAAGCTCCATGGTGAGCTGGCCGACCTTGCGTTCGAGGGCCGCGATCTTGGCCTCGTATTCGGTGATGACCGATGCCTCGGCCTCTTCAGTGCTCAACTCTCCCCGGTCGTACTGCGTCAGCCAGAGCTGAATCAGGTTGGTCGACAGGGTGTACTTCTTCGCCGCATCGCGCCGGCCGATGGCACGCTGCGAATGTCCTGGCACAGCTGAATTTTGAACTCCGGCGCGTGGCGCCGGTATGGACCTCTTGATGACATGACCTTCTCCTGGTTGAAGGCCCGGTCAGCGTATCAGTGCTGCTTTGCCCACTGGTCCAGCTGCAGGGGTTCACTCCAAGGGTGGCTCAGATTTGGATCGGCGCGAACACCCTTCGGGCCTAGAGTGTTAACCATGTGACCGGTACAAACCGTTAACCGTGTCTCAGGTATGTACCTTTTGTGTGTGGTGCCGGAGAGAGGAATCGAACCCCCGACCTTCGCATTACGAATGCGCTGCTCTACCAACTGAGCTACTCCGGCGACCGAAGCCAACGATTATAAGGGCCGGGTGAAGCCCGACTGAGGACGCGACGCAGGCGGGAGCGAGATGCAGGCACCTCCCTTGCGTCGGGTCGGCGATCGCCCCGATCTTACGGTATGGTTCCATACGATATAGTGGCAGCAAACCAATCCGCGGCGCAGGGTGGAGACACGACCTGCATCGCAACACGAGGACGCCACATGGGCTGGACGCTGAGCAAGGCAGACGAGTACCTCAACCACCAGATGCCGTATCCCCACGCCGTGGTGGGCAGCAGCGACCCCAACTGGCGTGAGCGCTACTGGGTGAGCATTCAGGATGTAGCGCACCAGCGCTTCATTCTCAGCATCGGCTTTGGCAAGTACCCCAACCAGGATGTGATGGAGGGCTGTGCCATGGCGCAGGTGGGCGACAAGCAGTACAACCTGCGCGCCGCGCGCCAGTTGCTGCCGCAGCGTGATGAGATTGAAGTGGGCCCCCTGTCGGCCCAGGTGATCGAGCCGCTGCAGACGCTGGCCTTCAGCATCGCGCCCAACCCGTCGGGCATCGAAGGCAGCTTCACCTGGCACGCGGCGATGCCCTCGATGCTGGAAGGGCGGCACTTCGAGATCAACCGCGGGCGCATCTCGCATGATCTGGTGCGCTATGTGCAGCTGGGGCGCATTTCCGGCAGCCTGACCATCGCCGGTGAAGCCTTCGCCCTCGACCCCGAGACGACCTGGGGCGAGCGCGATCACTCCTGGGGCATTCGGCCGATGGCGCCTTTTGCGGGCCAGCCGCCCACCGCCTCGGTCGACTGGAACTTCCTGGCGTTCTGCCCGATCCAGTTCCCCGATTTTTGCGTGCACTTCTACCTGTTCGAGCAGCAGTACGGGCGGCCCACGCACCTGTCGGCTTCGATCGTTCGCAAGGACGGCAGCGAGGAGGACGACCCGATCGAAGCGGTCGAGCACGACTTCGATTGGGTGCGGGGCGCGCCGGTGCTGACGCTGTCGGGCGGCCACATCACGCTGCGTTTTTTCAGCGGCAAGCGGCTGCGCATCGACATCAAGGCGCTGGGCCCGCGCGTGTACCTCAAGGGCGGTGGCTACGGTGTGGACCATGGCCGCTGGAAGGGCGAATCAAGCCTGGAGCACGAGGTGTGGGACCTGTCCGAGACCGACAAGCTCAATGGCTACGCCATCAGCTCCGCCGACCATCTGTTCGAGGCCAAGGCCGACGGCCAGACGGGCTACGGCATCATCGAATACTTGGTGCGCCGCGGTCACGAGCGTTACGCGCCGGCCCTGCCGCCGAGCCGCAAGAAGGCCTGAGGCGATGGGGGTGCCTGATACCGCCGCGATGGCGGACAAGCTCACCGACTTTTTGCAGCGTCACCTACCGCTGGCGCAAGGCCTGCGCGTGCAGGGCCTGCGCCGGATTGCCGGTGGCATCTCCACCGAGAACTGGCTGTTCGACGCGAGCTGGACGGAAGCCGGCCGGCCAGTGACCCAGCCGCTGGTGCTGCGCCGCGCCAACGCCCACGAGATCGTCGAGACCAGGCGAGAAGACGAGTTTCTGTTGCTGCAGGCTATCGCCGGTCAGGGCGTACCCGCCCCGCGCGCGTTCTGGATGGAGCCGCGCGGTGGCTGCTTCGAGCGCCTGGCGATGGTGCTGGAGCGCCGGCCTGGGCGCACCGAGCGCACCTTGCTCACCGAGCGCAACACGCTGGGGCTGGACCAGGCCACGCGCCTGCACATCGCGCAGCAGATGACGGACGCGCTGATCGCCATTCACCGGATCGATGTCGAGCGTGTGCCGCATCTGCGCGCTGATGCGCGCCCACCCGCGCTGCGCGAGCTGGATCAATTGGAGGCCGCTGTCGAGCGCGACGGCCTGGGGCGCGAGCCCGAGCTGGTGCTGGCCGCGCGCTGGCTGCACGCCCATCTGCCCGTCGCGCCGGCGTGCGAGACCCTCGTGCACGGCGACTACCGGCCGGCCAACGTGCTGGTCGATCAAGGCCAGCTCAGCGCCGTGCTCGACTGGGAGTTGGCGCACCGGGGCGACCCGGCCGAGGACCTCGGCTGGTACATGTCGAGCTGGTACCGCCACGAGCATTTCATCCAGGGTGCCTGGTCGCCTGAGCAGTTCATGGCGCGCTACGAGCAGGGCACGGGCACGCGGCTCGATCGGGCGGCGGTGCGCTTTTGGGGTGTGTTCACGATCTACAAGCTGGCGATCATGGCCTTCAACTCAGTGCGTGCGCTCGCCGGCGGCGACCAGGCGCGCCTGGCGCCGCCGCCGCACCGGCTGATCGACGCCCTGATGCGCGACCTGGGTGAACCGGCCGAGGGCGGCCCATGAAAATCACCAACAACCAGATGATCGGCAACATCCGCAACATCCTGCGCGATGTGGTGATGCCCGAGCTGCAGTCGGATCTGGCGCGCGCCCGCGTGCGATCGGTGCTGGCCACGCTGCGCGATGTGGATTGGGACGAAGCGCCGCTGGCCTTGATGCGCGAGAACGAGGCGCTGCAGGCGATGCTCGACGGGTGGTCGGGGGCTGCGGCGGTGCCACAGGCTGCGCAGCTGTCGATGGCGGCGGTGTTGGAGCGCAACGAACAATTGCGTACCCAGGTCGCCGCGCATTTCGCGTCCGAGGCGGGCGAGGGCTGGGGGCCGCAGCACCAGCACGCGGCGATGGTGCTGGGCGCATGTGCCCGCGATCGCGGGCGGCCGCCGGTCAAGGGCACTTAGCCGCAGCGCGTGGGCTAAAGTCGACGCAGGTGACCGCTTCCTCCGCTTCCTCCACTTTGTCCGCGCCCCCACGCTACGACACCCGTGCCGCCTGGCCGATGCTGCTGGCGCTGATCTGCGGCTTTGCCCTGAGCCAGGCGTTTCGCACGGTCCCGGCCATCGTCGCGCCGGCGCTGCAACACGACTTCGGCCTGACGCCTGCGCAGCTGGGGCTGTTCGCCAGCA
>CANJQN010000087.1 GCA_947476465.1 Comamonadaceae bacterium
ACCGTGCTGATGGTCGACGACCTGGTCAGCGACGAGATCGTGGCCCTGGCCAACCCCGCCGCGCGCGTGGTGCACGTGGGCAAGCGCGGCGGCTGCAAGAGCACACCGCAGACCTTCATTGAAAAGCTCATGATCACCGCCGCCCGCGATGGCGAGCGCGTCGTGCGCCTCAAGGGCGGCGATCCCTTCATCTTCGGCCGCGGCGGCGAGGAGGTGGAACACCTGCGCGCAGCCGGCATTCAGGTGACCGTGATCAACGGCATCACCGCTGGCCTCGCAGCCGTCGCGTCCCTGGGCGTGCCATTGACCCACCGCGAGCATGCCCACGGCGTCGTGTTCGTCACTGGGCATGCCAAGCCCGGCGAAGGCGCCATCGACTGGCCCGCCCTGGCCGCCACCGCCCGCCAGGCGCGCCTGACGCTGGTCATCTACATGGGCGTGAGCGGCGCCCGCGCCATTGAAGCCGGCCTGCTGGCGGGGCTGCCCGCCAGCACGCCGGTGGGCATCATCCAGAACGCCAGCCTGCCCCAGCAGCGCCACGCCGTCACCACCTTGTCGCAGCTTTCGACCACCATCGCCCGCGAAGGCCTGGGCAGCCCGGCGGTGATCGTGGTGGGCCATGTGATGGCCGGGTTGGCGGCGGCGAGCCAGCACGAGCAGCGCACAAGGTTCGGCTGAGGGCACGCGTGACCCGTCATCTGGCGGGCGACCCATTCTGGGGTTTTGGGCAGCCGGCCTTGACCAACTTCAGACGCCGGGCTACCGTGGACCATCACTACGAGGCGTTCATGAAGTTCATAAAAAGCGCGCTGGCCATCATGCTATGTGCCACCTCCCTGCCCAGCGCGGCGCAGGACGCCTATCCGTCGCGCCCCGTGCGCTGGGTGGTGCCCTTCCCGGCCGGTGGGCCCACGGACACGCTGTCGCGGGTGCTGGCCACCCGGCTGACCGAGCTGTGGGGCCAGACCGTGCTGGTGGACAACAAGGGCGGCGCCGCCGGCGCCATCGGCTCTGACATCGCGGCCAAAGCCGCGCCCGATGGCTACACGGTGGTGCTGGGCACGCAGAGCACGCACGCCTCCAACGCGATCTTTTTCCCCAGCATGCCGTTCGACCCGGTGAAAGACTTTCAGCCGCTCACGCTGATCGGCACCGCCTGCCTCGGGCTGATCATCGCACCGACCGTGCCCGCGGCCACGCCGCGCGAGCTGGTCGACTGGATCGGCAAACAGGGCGGGAGTGTCTCGTATGCGTCGGCGTCGGCCGGCAGTTCGCAGCACGTGGCGGGCGAGTTGCTGGTCAAACGCGGCAACGTTAAGGCCACGCACATCCCCTACCGGGGCAGCGCCGCCGCCCACCCCGATCTGATCAGCGGCCGGGTGTCGTTCATGTTTGACAACTTGCCTTCGGCACTGCCGCTGGCGCGCAGCGGAAAGGTCAAAGTGATTGCCCAGACCTGCGCCGTGCGTTCGCCCTCGGCGCCCGACCTGCAAACCATGATCGAGGCGGGCTTTCCCGGGTTTTCGATTGAAGGCTGGTACGGCATCTTTGCGCCGGCCGGGACGCCACGCCCCATCGTTGACAAACTGTCGGCCGACATCAATCGCGTGCTCAGGCAGCCCGAGCAGCTCGAACGCTGGAAGACCCTGGGCTTCGATCCCATCGGCACCACGCCCGAGGCCTTTGGGGCGCGGCAAAGGGCTGACTTCGGCTACTGGAAGCAGATGATCGAATTCACTGGCGTGAAGGTGGAGTAAGGGCGGCATGGATTACGACATCAAGATTGCCGGCGGCGACATCGTCGACGGCAGCGGCGCCGCGCGCCGGCGCGGCGACGTCGGCATCAAAGACGGCATCGTCGTGGCGCTGGGCGACGCGCCCGGCAGCGCGCACCAGACCATCGACGCCACCGGCATGGTGGTATCACCGGGCTTCGTGGATGTGCACACGCACTACGACGCCCAGGTGCTGTGGGACCCTCTGCTCACCATCTCGCCCTGGCACGGCGTCACCTCGGTCGTGCTGGGCAACTGCGGCTTTGGCGTCGCGCCCACCCGGCCTGAGCACCGCGATCTGGTGCTGCGCACGCTTGAGCGGGTCGAGGGCATGAGCCTGGCCGCACTGAGGGCCGGGATCGGCCCCGACTGGCCTTTCGAGAGCTTTCCCGAGTACATGGACGCGCTCGACAGCCGGCCGTTGGGCATCAACGTGGCGGTGATGGTGGGCCACACGCCGGTGCGCCTGTCGGTGATGGGCGACGACGCCACCAAGCGGGCCGCCACGCCGGCCGAAGTGGCCAAGATGAAGGCCATCGTGGCCGAAGCGATGGACGTGGGGGCCGTGGGCTTTGCCACTTCGGTGTCGAAGGTGCATATCGGCTATTCGGGCCGCCCGGTGCCGAGCCGGCTGGCCGATTTTGATGAAATGCTGGAAATCGCCGATGCGGTCGGCCAGTCGGGGCACGGCATCATTCATTACAACGTGGGCCGCGAGCCGCGCTGGAGCGAGTACGAAGCGCTGCACGCCAGGTCGGGCCGGCCGGTCATCTGGACAGCCTTGCTGGCCGGTTCGCTCGGGCCCGGCTCGCACCGCGAGCATCTGGACAAGTCCAACGCGCAGCTTGCCCGAGGGCTGCCGATCTACGCGCAGGGCGCCTGCCGGCCGATTCAGATCGAGTTTGATTTCCGCTCGCCGGTCGCGTTTGACACCTGGGCATCGTTCGAGCGCGTGCGTGAAGCGGCCGACCAGGCCGCGCGCCACACGGTGTATGCGGACCCGGCCTTTCGCGCCCGCGTCAAGCGCCAGGTGGCCGGCCGCGGGCCCGATGACCAGTGGTTCGCCGGCAAGGAACCCGAAGGCGACACGCGCCGCGCGATGTTCCACGACCTCACGATTTCCTGGGCGCCCGACGCGTCGCTGATGGAGCGCAAGCTGGCCGATCTGGCGCGCGAGCGCGGGGTCGACCCGGTCGACCTGATGCTCGACCTGGCCGTTTCCGCGAACCCGCGTTTTCGCGCCTCGCTGCTGAACTTTGTCGAAGACGAAGTGCGCGAGATCGTGCAAGACCCGAACGTGCTGATCGGCCTGGGCGACGGCGGCGCGCACATGAGCCAGCTGTGCGACGCCTGCTATGCAACCCACCTCCTGGGCCACTGGGTGCGCGACGACAAGGCGATCACGCTGGAACAAGCGGTGCATCAACTGACGCAGCGCCCGGCCGACATCTTTGGCCTGACCGACCGCGGGCGTCTGGCTATCGGCCTGCCGGCCGATGTCGTGGTGTTTGATCCCGCCACTGTGGGCGCCGGTCCGCTGGAGCGGGTACATGACCTGCCGGCGGGCGAGGATCGGCTGATCAGCCGCGCGAGTGGTGTGATGGCGGTGATCGTCAATGGCGCGTTGCTGCCGCAGCCGGGCGTGGCGCCGGGACGGACTTCGGGGAAACTGCTGCGGCAAACGCGCGGGTAGCGCGGGTCTCAGGCCCTGTAGCGGGCCTTTGGTGGGCGCGAGCACCGACCTGGGTCCATCGCAGCTTCGCGTAGAATTTGCGACTCGTGGGGGGGTAGCTCAGCTGGGAGAGCGTCGCGTTCGCAATGCGAAGGTCGGGAGTTCGATCCTCCTCCTCTCCACCACTTCGACTCGCTGGCGTTGGCCATCTCCCCGGCGTCGATGACCTTCTGCCAGTAGAACGCCTTGCCCAGGGTGCGGATCACGGGCAGATCGAACGAGGACGTCACTTTCTCGGATACCGCGCCCACCGGCGGCACGATCAGTTTGCTGCTGTGGCGGCGCTTGATCCTCA